>CAZIGH010000003.1:0-172853 GCA_964538625.1 uncultured Verrucomicrobiaceae bacterium | reverse complement strand
TCTGGGATCGGTCAGATCACGCTGCGGACAAGGTACTAGTGGTCAAAGTTTGACAGGAGCTTCTTGTCTGGGGCCTTTGGTGGTCTTGCTTGGCTGGTGGCGTCTTGGTGGGACAGACTGCGCCGATAGAGATGAGGACTCCAGCGGGACGGAGCTGGAGCTGTGCCTCGCTTTGCTGAGGGCTGGATTAGCGGGACCGGAAGATGGGGCTGGTGAGGCTTTCGACGATGAGGGTCCGGAGGCCGAGCTTGTCTTTTTTCACGGCTTCATAGATGTCGTCGAGCACGTACTGATCCACGCCTTCCATGTGGCGCCCGGTGCCGTAGCTTAGCAGCTTGCTGATGAGTTGCCGGGTGAAGTGCTCGTGGCGCATCTCGAGCAGCACTGCCTTGAAGCTGGCGAAGTCGGTATAGGTCTCGCCTGAGGGGAACCTGCCGGAGGCGTCGATCTTGGGGACGGGTGGCGGGGCGGGCTTTTCTTGGGGCTTGGAGTCTTTTTCCGCTACTGCGGACTTGGAGTCTTGCTTTGCGCCGGTGTCTTTTGTGCCTTCCTGTTTTGGGGGTTTGGGTTCGTCTTTGGGTTTCGAGTCATCGTTTTTGGGCTGGGGCTTCTTCTGGGGTGCAGGTGGCTTTTGTCCTGGGTAAGCGTTTCTCCAGCGGCCGATGGGATCGAAGTTTTCCAGTCCGAAACCGAGTGGGTCGATGCGTGCGTGGCATTCGGCGCAGTTAGGATCTTTACTGTGCTTTGCAAGGCGTTCGCGTATGGTGGTGGCGCCGGTGGTGTCAGCGTCAATAGCGGGTACTTCATCTGGTGGCGGGGGCGGCGGGATGCCCAGGATGTTCTCACTGACCCAGACGCCGCGGGTGACGGGTGAGGTTTCGACGCCGTTGGCGCTGACGGTGAGGACGCCGGCCATGCCGAGGAGGCCGCCGCGCTTGGAGTTGCCGTTCAAACTGACGCGCTGAAAGCCGTCTGCGAGGCGGAGGGTTTTTTGCTCTGGGAGGTCGTAGAGTTTGGCCAGCTTTTTGTCCACGAAGGTGTAGTCCGCGTGGAGGAAGCGTGTGACGGGGCCATTGGTCTTCAAGAGGTCGCTGAAGAAGAGCCGCGCCTCGCTGCGCATGGAGGAGGGGAGGTCTTCGGCGTAGTAGGCGATGTTCTTTTCGCGGGCTGGGGGCATGCCGCCGAGGTCGCGGAAGTTCAACCAGCTGTCGAGGAAGCCATTGACGAAGCCGGAGACGCGTTTGTCATCCAGCATTCGGTTGACGTGTTTTTTGAGCACTGCGGTTTGGTTGAGTTCGCCAGACTTTGCGGCGGCGAGGAGTGCGGCATCTGGCGGGGCGGCCCAGAGTGCGTAGGAGAGGCGGGAGGCGAGGTCGTATGGGCCGAGTGCGGTTTCTTTTTCGTCTGTGACCTCTGCCAGATAGAGAAAGGATGGGGAGCAAAGGACGAGCTTCACGGCGTCCAGTGCGGCCTGGCGTGGCGTGGCATTCTCTGTGATGCGCCGCTCGTAGAGCTTGCGGATGGGGGCGCGGTCGGCATCGTTCAGGGGTCTGCGATAGGCTTTTTCGGCGAAGGCGAACACTTGATCGAGGGCGCGGTGGGGCTGGAAGCCCTCTGGTCCGAATACGGCCACTTCTTCTTTTCCGCCTTTTTCTTCTTTGAGCGGTCCGTGGATTTTGATTTCGCTGATGCGGATGTGGGGGAGCTTGCCTTCTTTGAGAATGTGGGCGCGACCGACGCCGGAGCTGCCTACGTCACTTTTGAACTCGTGTTTGTAGCGCTGGTTGATCTGGATGACGGAGGCGCGTGATTCGTAGGGGCCGTTGGGGAAGATGAACCGGGGTGTCTGCCCGGCCTCAAGCCATACTTGAAACTTGAGCCGCGTGGGCGCCTCATCAGGCACGACGGCGCTGCCGAGCAGTGGCTCGATGGCCTGGGGGTAGTGGATGTGCCCCTTGGTGACATCTCCGGGTACGACGCCGAGGATGAATGGCTCGGAGAAGTCGATGCCGAAGATTTTCGGGTCGTAATGGGTGTCGCGGTGCATGGCCTGCGCTTCGACCTCGATGTCGTAGAGGCCTGCTACTGGGACGCCTTGTTTGAAGTCTTCGATGTGGCCGTATCCGCCCTGGCGGGTGTCGGTGTTGGGCTGCTCGTAGAGGCAGAGGTAGCGGAAGTTGAAGGCGCTTTTGTGCGAGCCGGTGAGTTCTTCATACTGGACGAAGTTTTTGTTGAAGACCCAGGTCTTGGGTTCGGTGGGGGGCTTGCCGAGCCGTGCTTCGATGAGGCGGTTGGCTGCCTGAAAGTACTGATCCACGAGGAAGCCGGAGGTGACGAGTGACTTGCCTATGGTGTCAATGTGGTGGCTGGTCTTCTCTTTTGGGAAATCTGCGGTGAGCCCGAGTGTGTCCACGCGGCGATCTAGGAGGGTGGCCAGTGTGTTTTCGTATTCGCGGCTGGAGAGGCGGCGCATGACGGTGCGGCCTCCGGTGCTTTCGATTTTGCCTCGGGCGTCGGCTATGCCCTGACGCAGGGCGCGGATGATGGCGAGGCGCTCTTCGTCGGTGGGTTGATCCGCCTTTTTCGGCGGCATTTCCTTGAGGGTGAGGATGTCGATGATGTCCTTGGCGTCGATGAGGTCTGCCTCCTTTTTGAGGGGGAGGAAAAAGTTCTCATAATCCCGATCTCCTTCCTGGGTGCTGGAGTCATGACACTCCAGGCAATACTTGCCGAGGAAGCTGCTGAGGAGCTTCTGATCCGGGGTGTCAGCGGCGGCGGCGCTCGCCGATGTGAACGCAAGCAGCCAGTGGAGGACGCGGGGGCCCATCAGGAGAACCGTCCGGTGCTGCTTCCGAAGGCATCGATCTCGACGCCCATCTTTTGAGCGATGTCCACGTAGAGGTTGCACAGGGGGACTTTGTTGATGCCTTCGTTTGGCACTTTGCGGAACTCACCGTGGTTGTAGCCGCCGCCGGCGAGAATGATGGGGAGGTCTGAGTTCTTGTGGGATGCGCCGTTGCCCATGCCGCTGCCGAAGAGAACGGTGGTGGAGTCCAGCAGGGTGCCTTCTCCGTCTTTGGTCTTGGCGAGACGGGTGAGGAACTTGTTGAAGTGGGTGATCTGGTGCTTCTCCAGGGTGATGAGGTGGTCGATGGCTTCTTTTTCGTTGCCGTGGTGTGAAAGGGCGTGGTAGTCCTTGTTGATGCCGAGGTGCTGGGGCAGGTAGCAGCCGCCGATCTCCAGGGTGGCGAGTCGGGTGGAATCTGTCTGGAGGGCGAGGGCTATGAGTTCGTAGAGGAGCGGCAGGTCTTCCACGGTGTTTTTGTCTGCGGGTTTCTCGAAGGGTGCTTTTGGCTTTTCCTGACCAGCCCAGCGCTTGCGGAGTTCAAGACGCTTTTCCACGTCGCGCACGGAGGTGAAGTATTCATCCAGTTTCTCGCGGTCTTCGCGGTTGACGCGGCGGGAGAGGCTGTTGGCCTCTTCCAGCACGGAGTCTAGGATGGAAGCCTGGAGGGAGTTCTCCCGCACCCGCCTGGCGTGGCGCTCTGGGGAGTCATTGACAAAGAGCTTTTCGTAAAGGACTGCGGGGCTGGTGATGGGGGGCACGCGCACACCGGACTTGGTCCATGCGATCTGGCAGCCACCATGGATGCCGCTTTCTGAGCCTACGGTGAGGGAGGGAAAGCGGGTCTGGTGACCGATTTCGTCTGCTAGGAACTGGTCGATGGTGACATTACCGTCTGGGCGGTTTTGCGCCTCGGAGTTCAAGACGCCTGAGAGGAAGGAGTGTACGGCAAAGTGGCCGCCTTTTACGCCATGGTCGAGACCGCGGTAGATGGTCATGTGCTGGCGATTTTCCCAGAGGGGTTCCAGCAGTGTGGTTTTCTCGTACTCGCGCCCTGGGGTGTTGGGGAAGAGCTGGTTGACCTGGAAACCGAGGAGGTTGCCTACGGCGACGAAGCGTCTGGCTCCTGCGCCGGCACCTTTGGCTACCTGGACGGCGGAGTTTCCACCTATGGAACTTGCCATGAGGGAGTTGAGTCCCGGCAGTGCGAGTGTGGTTCCAAGGGACTGGAGGATAAAGCGACGGCGGTTCATGGGGCGGTGGGGGGCACGAGAGGGAACGATCCGAGGGGACTGGATGTTGCAGTCTGGAGAGGTATTTTGCGGTGGGGTGGGCAGCAGAATGTCGGCCCGGTTTGTGTTTTTTGTGTCCCGTTGGTGTTTGGAGTTTGTGTGCCGATGAGTCGGTGCACTTTGAGCAGCGCGGCTGTGGTGATTAGTATTTCCGCATGGTTTCATCCATGAGGTCAGCCCAGAGGTCGATGCCACCGCGCAGGCTCTGCGCCTGCTCGTAGCCGAGGTGGCGGAGGTATTGGGTGGCTCTCATGCTGCGTACGCCGTGATGACAATAGACGACGATGGGTTGTTCTAGGTCTGGGCCGAGGACCAGGGGCGCTTTTTCTGCGAACTGACTAAGTGGCACGAGCGTGGCGCTTGGGAGGTGGCAGATTTCCCATTCGTCCGCCTCACGGCAGTCGATGAGGCGCGGCGGGCGGGGACTTGTGAGGGCGTCTTGGAGAGCTTCGCAGCTGATTTCAAGCGGCGGTGGTGGGCTCATTTAAGGACGGACGGTGACGGGTGTGCCGACGCTGACGTTGTGGAAAAAGATTTCTGCCATGTGGGCGGGCATGCGTACGCATCCGTGGGAAGCGGGGTAGCCGGGCAGGAAGCCTTCGTGCATGCCTTCGCCTCCGTGGAAGCGCATGAAGTGGGTCATCTTGGAGCCGACGAACTTGGTGCCGGGCGGCGGCCTGTCTTTTTTGATATCGACGTTGGCCTGGACGACATTTCCGGCGGAATCCACGAAGTCACCGTAGAGGTTGGAGCGGTGCCATTTGTTTTTCTCGAGGACTTTGAAGTTTCCGGTGGTGGTGGGGTGCTTGGGTTCGCCGCTGGAGATGGCGGAGATGCCGGCGAGCTGGCCGCCTTTGTAGAAGTAGGCTTTTTGTTCGCTGATGTCGATGACGACGCTGGGGGGACCGGAGAGTCCATCACCATCCCAGTAGGAGACGGTGTCGGTGATACTGGCTGCGGACTGCGGGACTTGGGAGGAGTGGAAGGCGTCGAGGTAGGTGTTGGCGGGAGTGACTGGGGCCATGGTGCCGCAGGAACTGAGAAGGAGTGCGCCTGCGGCGGTGGCGAGCCAGCGGAGAAGGGTTGCGAGGTGGGACATGAGGGTTTATTTAAGGTTTTGAGGGTTGGCCTGGGTGCCGCAGTGGGGAGGCGGGGAGTGTATCCGCTCCGTGTGGACGGTTCTCAATCTCAAAGTGCTCCGCGCGGCTGGGATGACCGGGGACGGCTGGAGTTACGCGCCTCAGAGGAGACGGGCTGCGGCCTCTGCCAGGGGCGAGCGTTCACCTTTGCTGAGGGGGATGTGCGCGGCGAAGGGCTGGCCTCTCATGCGCTGGCGGGTATAGACGAGGCCGTTGCTGCGGGAGTCCACGTAGGGGTTGTCGATCTGGGCTGGATCGCCCACGAGCACGAGCTTGGAGCCGCGGGACATGCGGGTGACGACGGTTTTGGCCTCGAGGGGGGTGAGCTGCTGGGCCTCGTCCAGGATGAAGAAGCGGTCTGGGATGGAGCGGCCACGGATGTAACAGAGGGCCTCGATTTCCAGGGTGCCGTTCTGAAGGAGCGGGTCGTAGGGGGTCTGGGGTTGGCCGAGCGTGGCTGGCGAACCTTCTGGTGCCTGGAACTTGTTTTTCTTCCGGGCGGGTCCTTGCTGGTTGACGGGCGGACGCAGCAGGAGGTCAAGCGAGTCGTAAATGGGCTGGAGCCAGGGGCGCATTTTGTCCTGGAGGGAGCCGGGCAGGAAGCCGACGGTCTGGCCCATGGCTACGATGGGGCGGGAGATGGTGAGGCCTTGGTAGGTCTGGTCAAAGACTTGGCTGAGCCCTGCGGCAGTAGCCAGCAGGGTCTTCCCGGTGCCTGCCTGGCCGAAGCAGGTGACGAGGCTGATGGTGGGGTCCAGCAGGGCATCAAGCAGGCACTGCTGGCCGAGATTCATGGGTTTGATGGCGCGTCCGCTGAGGAGCTTGAGATGCTCGGGCAGGTGCAGGCGGTTGAGGCTGCCATCGGCATGGAGGCGGGCTGGCATGGTCTGCTTCTCGGTGACGGAGAGTAGCACGTACTCATTGACCACGAGACCTTTCAGGCGCTCGGCCCCTAGGTCCAGGGTGCCTGAGGTGGCGAAGCGCTGAAGCTCGTGGCTGCTGACCTCGAGCCGGGTGAGATCAAAGTGGGAGACCTCGCGGGCTTCTACTTTGTCATTCTGATAATCTTCACAGGCGATGCCCACGGCACGGGCCTTGAGCTGCATGTTGAGGTCCTTGCTCACCAGCACCACGGGGCCGTCTGCGTATTGCTGAAGCCAGAGGGTGCAGGCGAGGATGCGGTGATCCATTTTCTCCAAGCCGGGGAAGACGCGCTGGAAGCGAAGCAGGGCTGGGCCCTGTGCGGAGGCGGGGTCGTAGATGACGAGACGCACGGTACCGCCACCATCCGTGGCTACGCCCTGGGTGATGGCTGTGGCGGGCTGGTTGGCAAAGGCTTTGCTGAGGGTGCGGTGTACTTCGCGGGCGTTGGCACCGCGCTCGCTGGGTTCGGTTTTGAAGCGGTCCAGCTCGCTGAGGACGTCAGCTGGGATGCAGACGTGGTTGTCGGCGAAGCGGTTGAGGCAGCCGGGGTCGTGCAGGAGCACATTGGTGTCGAGCACGAAGGTTTTCACCGCCACCCAGTTGTTCCCTTTGCGCGTCCTTTTGCGCTTGGGCATGGGGGGCTTCACGGGGCGGTCGAGTTGGCTGTCCAGCGTGGGTGCCATTGGCTCCGGCTGCCGCGCTATGTAGTCACTGAACTGTGGAAAGAGCGGCAGGGTGGAGAAGGTTTCTCGGTCCATAGAGGTGGGTCAGTGGGTGGTCGGCATCAGCGGTGAGGGTGGCGCTGTCTGCCAGAATGGAGCAGGCGTGTTACCGTCGTGCGGCACTGCAGCTGTGGAAAGGGTTCGCAAAGCTGCGGGGATGCTGACAAAAACCGGAGGAGTTGGCAAGTCTTTGTTTAACATCGCTTAACGATTGTTGGAGGGGCAGGAATCATGCCGGTTCTTCTGCGTTTCCAAGGGCTGCGGCCAGAACTTCTGCCAGATGAAGTATTTTCAAGGGACGGCCCTCCCGGTTGATCAGCCCACCGAGGTGGAGGATGCAGCCGGGGTCTGCGGAGACGATGTAGTCCGGGGCGGTGGCCTGGATGTGGTCGATTTTGAGTTTTCCCATGGCTGTGGAAATGTTGGGAAAGGTGACGGAGAAGGCTCCTCCGAAGCCGCAGCACTGTTCGGCATCGCCGAAGGGGAGTACTTCGCAGCCTGCGAGGGACCGCAGCAGGGTGAGCGCTGCTTCGCCGCTTTGAGTGCCGCGGGAGTGGCAGGAGGTGTGGAAGGCGATGCGGTAGGGGAACTCCCCTTCCCACTTTGTGAGGCCAAGGCCGTTGACGAGGAAGTCTGCCAGTTCCCAGGTGCGGCTGCCGACGCCCTCGACGACGGCCAGGTCTGGCTCTTTCTCGAACTCCAGCGCCGCTCCGTGAAACATCATGGCCGCACAGGAACCGGAGGGCACCACGATAGGGCGTGAACCGGCGAACACTCGACAGGTGTGCCGCACGACGTCACGCGAGGCGGGCCAGTCTCCAGCATTGAAGGCGGGCTGTCCGCAGCAGGTTTGGTCTTGTGGAAAGTCCACCTGGCACCCGGCGTGCTCGAGCACTTGCACCGTGGCCCGGCCTACGGTGTGGTAAAAGGCGTCCGCTAGGCAGGTCAGCATGAGCTGGACGCGTTTGTCTGTGGGCAGAGCGCGGAGTCGCATGGCGAGAGTGGCGGGTCAGCGGAGATTCACGGCTCCGCCGTCGAGGGTGTATGCGGTGCCGGTGGCGAAGGAGGCCTCGTCGGAGCAGAGGTAGAGCGCCATGGCCGCTACTTCGGCTGGTTTTGCCATGCGTCCTATGGGCTGCGCGGCGCTGAGCTTCTCAAACATTTCCTGCTCGCGGCCCGGATAGGTCTTTGCCAAGTAGCCATCGACGAACGGGGTGTGAACCCGGGCGGGGCAGATGGCGTTGCAGCGAATGCCGTGGGAGATGAAGTCCTTGGCGATGGAGTAGGTCATCATGAGCACCGCGCCCTTGGTCATGGAGTAGGCGAAGCGGTCTGCTAGGCCCATCATGGCAGCGATGGAGCAGAGGTTGAGTATCACGCCACCGCCGTTCTGGACCATGTGTGGCAGCAGGGTATGAGCACAGTTGTAAACGCCTTTTACATTGACGCTGTAAAGGCGGTCCATGTCTTCCTCCGTGGTGTTCACGGCGTTTCCGATGTGGGCTATGCCTGCGTTGTTCACCAGGATGTCCACCCGGTGCCCAGTGCAGATGCTGCTGATGAGTTGGCTCACCAACGGCTGGCGGGAGACGTCGCACTCATAGCCCGCTGCGCTGCCGCCGCTGGAGCGGATGCCTGCTGCTACGCTCTCTGCCTGCTCAGCGGAGAGATCGACTACGGCCACGTGGGCACCCTGCGCTGCAAACGTTTCCGCGATGGCTTTTCCGATTCCCGATCCTGCGCCCGTGATGACTGCCGTCTTGCCTTTGAGTGAAAACATTCTGGGCAGAATAGCAAAGTGCGCTTCAGTGCAAATGAGAATCCGCCCGATTCTGGGTTGGTTCCGTAGCCCGATGGCAAAGAATGACTTGCGACCGTGGCGGACCTACCGCCGGTGCAACGAGGGAAATGGCGAGTTCCCCTGCACAAGCTTGGTCGCCTGGATTCACTTGACCGCTGCGGCGCGGCGTAGCCTGTCCATGAGGGCGATGCCGATTCCGCGCTCGGGTATGGGCTCGGCGATGATTTCATCCGCCCCCGAGTTGTCGAGCTGGCGCAGGGCGAAGAAGAAGCGTACGGCTGCCTCTGGTGCCTTTCCCTTGCCGGGGCTCAATACATGGACGGCGCTCCAGTCATGGCGGTCCAGGTAGCCGTCGGCGATCTCACCTCGGTAGCTGAGCAGCGCATACTTTTTGCCTGCCTGGGGAATGAAGTCGCTGGGGCGCTCCAGAAGGCGCAGCGGCGTACGCGGCGCGTAGTGGCTCTCCAGTTGCCCAGGCACTTCCGGGGCGTGCTTGCTCTTTTTGTTTGCCAGTTGCACGCGTCCGAAGACTTTGAGGTCGTCTGGCGTGATGGGCCCTGGGCGGAGGATGGTGATGAGCGGTTTGGGCGCGGCGGGCTCGATTTTGATAATGGTGCTCTCCAATCCAAAGTGACAGGCACCTCCGTCCAGTATGAGGGGAATGACTCCGTCCAGCTCAGCCTTTACTGCGTTTGCGGAAGTGGGGCTGATGCTGCCAAAACGATTGGCACTGGGTGCGGCGAGCGGCTTGCCGAAGGTGCGGATGACGCGGGTGAACACGAGGTCTTTGCTGGCGCGCACTGCCACTGTGGGCTGTCCGGCAGTGACGAGATCTGGCACGCAGGCTTTCTTGGGCAGCACGATAGTGAGCGGGCCGGGCCAGAAGCGCTCGGCGAGTTTCTTCACCACGGGTGCGATGGCCTGCGGTACCTCGGCCACGGTATCGAGATCCTTTTTGTGCGGGAGGTGGACGATGAGCGGGTCAAAGGTGGGGCGCTCCTTGGCCTCGAAAATTTTCGCCACGGCTGCGGCATTCAGTGCATCTGCGGCAAGTCCATAGACAGTCTCTGTGGGCAGAGCCACCACTTCGCCTGCGGCAAGCAGACGCACGGCTGCATCTACGGCAGTCTTGAACTCTTGCGGCAGGTCGGTGGGGAGGATCTCGGTGGTCATGAAGCGGGTTAGATAGACCCGCATTTGCCATTCGTCATTCTGCAATCGTCATTCTGCCTCCGTGACCTTTTGCCCCGGGGTCTGATAGGCGGGGTCGGTGAGTGTTTTCATGAAGGCCACGAGCGCTTTCTTGTCGGCGGCGGAGAGCTTGAGGCCTTCCTGGGGGTGCTTGGCCAAGTTTGGATCTAGCGTTGCGGAGCGTTCCACGCCATGGTCGTAGTGGTCCACCACTTCTTCGAGTGTCTTGAACCGTCCGTCGTGCATGTAGGGCGCGGTGAGAGCCACGTTGCGCAGGGAGGGGGCACGGAACTTGCCACGGTCTGCAGGGTCTCCCGTTGCCTTCTCTCTTCCCGTGTCGCCATTGAGGATGGGCAGTCCGTTGTTGAGGAACTGGTTCGTGGTGAAGAGACCGCCGCCGTGGCAGTGGAAACAGTCTGCTCCGTAGAGTCCGCGAAACGGGTCGTGCTCGGTGAGGAAGAGTTCGAAGCCGCGCTTCTCTTCCGCCGTGAACTGACCCTCACCACGCTGCACGCGATCGAACTTGGAGTCCTGGGATACGAGCGTGAGCATGAACTGCTCCAGCGCCAGACCCACGCGCTCAGCGGTAATGCCACCGGGACCGAACACGTCCGCGAAGTCGGCGCGCATCTTCTCATCCGCACTGAGCTTGCGCACCACCTCTGGCATGGATTCGTCCATCTCATTGTGGTCCTGGATGGGCATGAGCGCCTGATTGCGCAGCCCTTTAGCCCGGCCATCCCAGAAGAACTCACTTGCCCACGCTAGGTTGAAAATGGGCATGGCATTGCGCGCACCAAGCCTGCCTTCCACTCCCACGGAGAAGGCCTTGTCAGGGTCCGTGAAAGCGCGCTCCTGAACGTGGCAAGAGGCACAGGAGAGAGTGAGATCTCGCGAAAGCCGCTTATCATGGAAAAGGGTTCTGCCCAGCGCTACGCCTTCCACTGTGGGCAGATTGTCGGTCGGAAGCTGCACCTGCGGGAGTGTCGCGCTCAGTGAGAGCGGGTACGGAGTGCCTCGTCTGGCAGCGTGAGATACCTTGGTGACCGACCTCGCGTCCGCCCTGCCATCTGAGATCGTGAAGGCAGCCGAGAGGTTCTTTTTCATCTTCGTCACCACATCATCCTGGGTGCGAGAGTGGGTGGACTCACCGTCCTCCGTGATGTCAATGCCGTGGAGCAGCTGGGCTACATCGAGCTCGAGCGTGAGGAGGCTGTCTTGCGAAAGCTCCACCTCTGTGGCCAGCTCCACCTTGGTATAGTTTTCGTTATTGCCCAAGTGGTAAGACCAGCCTCCCGTCACTCCGGCGGGCGCATTCTCCAACTGCCAGTGCCCTTCTGCCGCCACAAAGATGTATCCCGTGGCCCAGCCCCAGTGCAGACCGTTGGTCACGGGATGCAATGGGTGCCCCGCGTCCAGAAGATTCGGGTTCGCGTTGTTGGCTGGCTGCGGCACACCGACCCCGAACCGAAGCCGCACGTAGCGCCCGGGTGGAATATCGGAAATGGCTGCCTGGCGTCCGGGCTCATTCCCACGGAAGAATGCGTGCCATCCCTTCGCCCCTACCCACGTGCCATCCGGCCGCTGAAGCTCCAGTTCGGAGAGGAGCAAGTCCAGCCGCGTGAGGGAGAGCGCGCGGCCTTTCGCATCCGCAAGCGCACCGAGCTG
Source organism: uncultured Verrucomicrobiaceae bacterium (assembly GCA_964538625.1). Lineage (GTDB taxonomy): Bacteria > Verrucomicrobiota > Verrucomicrobiia > Verrucomicrobiales > Verrucomicrobiaceae > JAEUHM01. The sequence goes on along the minus strand of CAZIGH010000003.1, from coordinate 161,271 downwards.
GCTCATCACCAGGGGCGCGCTACCGCTCACCGTGCGCAGAGATAGCTGTGGCCCATCGGCGGCTGACAGCGCAGGCAAGGCGAGCACTAGGAGCAAGTGCAGCGCTCCGAAAGCACGAGTGGGCGGGCGGGGCATCATTTCTCAAAATACCATAAGTTTCACTTCAATTCAAATTGTCGCATCGACTCGATGACAAGCATGGCGGTTTTGATATTTTTAGCATTTTTGATCGTTTTCCAAAAAATGATTTGCAATCATTTCTCTATTTTCTATACTATCTTCACAAAACCACTTCAGCCGCCGTCATTTATGAAAAACATCTCAATAGTGATTCTCGTTCTCGCGCTTGGTCTCATCGCTGGTCGGTCTGCCTCAGGGCAAACGGCAGACGCTCCTCAGGCCATCGCCAGCGGCTCGACCGTGGGACCCTTCTCCGACGCCCGCGGGACCATGCGCTACTTCACCCTGACGGTGCCTGCCGGAGCCACGTCAGCACGGTTTGCCATGACGGGCACATCCGGAGATGCCGACCTGTATGTGAGAAGAGGTTCCGTGCCGACCTTCAGCTCATGGGACCAGCGTCCCTATCTGAACAACAGCGTGGAAACCGTCAGTCTCACGAACCCCGTTGCGGGCACCTACTTCATCCTGGTGCATGCCTTCACCGCCTACCAGAATGTGACCCTCACCGCCTCATTCACCGCGCCTGCCACCACGCAGCCGCTGCCAGTGGCAGCCGCACCCACGTTTTCCACGAATCCCGGTTCCTACAGTGGGCAGGTGAGCGTGGGACTGGCTTGCGCCACACCGAATGCGGTCATCCGCTTTACCACCAATGGCAGCGTGCCCACCACCGCATCTGAAGTCTATAACACCCCCATCGTCCTCACCAGCACCACTACGGTGCGCGCCATCGCCTATGCGACAGATCACCAGCCCAGCGCGGTCGTCAGCGGCACCTACACCATCAGCGGCGGCATCGTAAGCCTCTCCAACAACGTGACCCGCTCGAATCTCTCCGCAGCGCGGGGAAGCAGCCTGCACTTCAAGTTCGCCGTGCCCGCTGGGCAGACCCAGGTCAGCTTCCGCATGACCGGCGGCAGTGGAGACGCAGACCTCTACATCAAGTATGGCCAGCTGGCCAGCACCAGCGTGTGGGATCAGCGTCCTTACCTGAACAACAGCAACGAAACGGTGACCCTGAGCAATCCTGCCGCAGGAGACTACTTTATCATGATCCACGCTTACACCGCATTCTCCGGAGTCACCCTCACTGCCGTGCACAGTGGAGCGCCAGTGGCGCAGGGTCTGCCAGACCTCGTGTTCCATCCCGGCAGCATGAACCCCCGCATCACCACAGAGACTTTCTCTGCGAACGCCTGCGAAATCCAGGAAGGCACCATCACCGCCGGCACCCACAAGCTGCTCCGCTTCAGCACGGAGACCCGGAACATCGGCACGGGTGATCTGGTGCTTGGAAATCCCTCCACCAATCCGAGCTTCAACTGGGGTTCTTGTCACGGACACTACCACTTCAACAGCTTCGCCCAATACCGCCTGCTCAACGCGAACGGCCAGCTGGTGCGCACCGGGCACAAGGTGGGCTTCTGCCTCATGGACATCACCCGCCACAATAGCGGCGCCAATCCCTCCCCCCGCTACAACTGCAGCAACCAAGGCATCCAGGCAGGCTGGGCCGATGTTTACAGCTCCTCACTTTCAGGCCAGTGGATCGTCATCACCGGACTGCCTGCGGGCAACTACATCCTCGAAGTGGAAGTGGACCCCATGGGCCTCATCACCGAAGCGGATGAAACCAACAACATCACACGGGTCAACGTCACCATTCCCTGATGCGGCACACGGACGCATGCGGTAGAATCCAGACGCCCGCCCCCTCATGAAAACCTGGCTCATTCTCACCGCGCTCACCGTCGTCATAGCGGTCTCCGTCCTCTTCACCGCCCGCGTCTCTGACCGCTCAGATGAAGTGGACAAGTTGCTTGGGAAACCCGCTACCCCTCCCGTGGCAGTGAAGGCAAGCCCAGGCCATGCCGCACCAGACTCGGCAGCAGGAAAGGTAGCGCCTGTCACATCCGTGCTGAGTGCGCCCGTGGCCGACCATCTCGCCATTACAAGAGAGTTTCAGAACTTGGCGAAACTGCCTGCGGGTGACCAAGCCATCGCGCTCGGGCAGAAGATTGAGGCCTCCATCAGCGCCGCGAACACGAGCGCCTACATGGACGCCCTGCTCACCACAGACCACCCCGCAGTGGAGCGCACGGCCCACGCCGCACTCAGCCGCAGCGCTGACGCTGGCACCATCACAAGCCTCGTCCGTCGGTTCGGTAGCACGCCCGAAGACCGCCGTGGCCGGATCCTCCAAGTCATGGAGAACGCACAAAACCCGCTCGCCGCCCCCGGATTGATGGAGGTGGTACGAAGCGACACGAGCGAAAAACGCTCCCCTCTCCTCACCTCTGCCATGAATGGACTGGCTGGCCTTGGCACCACCGAGTCCGTGGGCTTTCTCATCCGGCAAGTGGCCACCGAGAATGAAACCTTTGCCCTCATGTCACTGGGACGCGTCAGCACCGAGCAGGGGAAAGAAATGATTCGAGCCGCCGCCGCAGGCAACAAAGACTCCGAAGGCATTCCGCCGGAACTGCTCGCCGCCCTTGGCCGCATCGCCACGCCCTGAAACATGTGCGGCGTCCGCACGTTCACCGTGCCTCATGATTCGCCACCTCCTCGCCCTTCTCATCCTCACCAACATCCCGGCCACCGCTGCGGATGCGATTCTCCTAAAAGACGACTTCTCGGACCCTGCAAAAGTGGAGCGCCGTGCCTCACGCGGACCCTGGACTTATGAAGGCGGAGTGGCCAGCTGCAAGCAAAACGACGAACTGTATAAAAAGTTCAAGGACCATGGCCCCATCATCTTTTACGACCTCGACTACACCGACGCCAGAATCCGCTTCCAGTTCAAGGCGCAGGACAGCAAGACCGTCGTCTTCACCTGCAACAACGATCAAGGACATGTCTTCCGTTTTGTAGCAAGCAGCGCCGGCACCTCCATCCGAGCCTTCCCGCCAGGCGGACCAGTGAAATCCGTGGAACTGGCCAAAGGTCCCGCCCTCACGCAGGATACTTGGGTACCCGTCTCCGTAGAACTGCGTGGCACCAAGGCCACGGTGCAAATCGGCAGCGCAGACCCGGTGACCGTCGAGCACCCTTCATTCTCAGCAGCCAAGACAAACCTAAGCATCGGTCACGCCTTCGGCACCCTCTCGGTCAAAGAAGTCCTCGTCACCCGCTGAGTCGCCACACAATGTGATTTACAGACAGGCGGAGAGCCGCTTCCCGACCCGTCACTGACCGGCCAGGAAGATGCCTAGTCTGCGCCGAACGCAAAAACCGCTCGCCAAGTGCGGAGTGCCGTGTAGCTTCGCCGCCCCTTTTTACCCACCATGTCCAACTCCAAGAAAACGCTCCGTCTCGGTCTGCCCAAGGGCAGTCTGCAAGAGCCTACCCTGGAGTTGTTCAAGCGTGCAGGATACAGCATCGTGGTGTCCAGCCGCTCCTACCGGCCCACCGTGGATGATGCGGAGCTGGAGTTCCGCCTGCTTCGGGCACAGGAGATTGGGCGCTATGTGGACCACGGCTTCCTGGACTGTGGCATCACCGGTGCCGACTGGATTGCAGAGAACAGAGCCGAAGTCGAAGTCATCTGTGACCTGCGCTACTCCAAAGCCACGTCCATGCCCACCCGCTGGGTGCTCGTGGTGCCAGATGACTCGCCCATCCAGTCTGTCAAAGACCTCCAGGGCAAACGCATCGCCACCGAGGCCGTAGAGATGACCCGGCGTTACTTGGAAGCACACGGCGTCAGTGCAGAGGTAGAGTTCAGCTGGGGAGCCACAGAAGTCAAAGTGCCCGAACTCGTGGATGCCATCGTGGACATCACAGAGACAGGCTCCTCCCTGCGAGCCAACAAACTCCGCATCGTTGACACGCTCATGGAGAGCTACCCCCAGTTCGTTGCCAGCAAGAGCGCCGCCGCTGATCCCTGGAAGCGGGCCAAGATGGATCGCCTAGCCCTCCTCCTCAGGGGCGCACTGGAAGCCCGTGACAAGGTGGGGCTCAAGATGAACGTGCCGAAGAAGCAGCTCGCCCAGGTCATCGATTGCCTGCCCCGCGGGCGCTCACCCACCATTGCCCCCCTCGCAGACGAAGAGTGGGTAGCGGCAGAAATTTTGATCAGTGAGAGCGTGGTGCGGGAGATCCTGCCCCAGCTCAAGCAACTCGGTGCCGAGGGCATCGTGGAGTATCCGCTGAACAAAGTCATTTATTGACCAAGTAGCCAGGCCAGAAACCCCTTTTTATCAACCCGACACCACAAGACCACCATGGGATCGCTCAAGAAGCGCAGAAAAACGAAGATCAACAAGCATAAGCGGAAAAAGCGCATGCGCGCCAACCGCCACAAGAAGCGTTTGCGCTACAAGAGCTGAGTGCATAGCCTCTGGCAGGGGCGGAGGTGCAGCCTCCGCCCGGCCTACGCTATGGTGACTCGCCTGCACACGACCCGCGCAAAAATATCATCCCACCTCACGAGCTGGATCTCGTGCGGGCTTCTTTTTTTGTACGCGGGCGCATCCGCCAGCCCACCCAGGGCAGACCTCGGCCTTGGTAGCGTAGCGCCCGCACCAGCGAAGAATCCCGCAAGCGAACGACGTGCCCAGGCCTTGGCTCACTACGCCAGCGCCCTCCAGTGCGAGGCCGCCGGGAAACTGCGAGAGGCCATGCAGCACTACCTTGACGCCGTCAAGGCAGACCCAGCCCACCCCGAACTCGCCTCCCGCGCAGCCGAACTGGCGCTCAACTACGAAGGGCGCGAACGAGCGCTCCAACTGCTTGAGGACTGCCTCAAAGCAAGCCCAGACACACCCGCCGCCTACCTGAACCTGGCACAGTTCCTCGCCACCTACGCCGCAGAGGACCCATTTGAGAAAGACCGGGCCATGAGCGTATTGGAGCAGGCGCTGGCCCGTTTCCCTACCGAGGCCGAAGTGTATCGAGCCCTCGTCATGGCTCACCTCACCCGCAATCAGCGTGCAGCTGCCGGCAGAGTGCTGGAGCAAGCTCTAAAGCAAACCACCACCCGACCTGACTTCTGGCTCATCACCGGGCGCGCCGCGCAAGAGGTGTGGCCGCTCGCCCACCCCGAGCACAAGCTGCTGCACCGCACCAAAGTGAACCCATTCTTTGAGAATGCACTGAAACATGCGCCGATGAAGGAGAGGTCTGACGTGCATCTGGAAGTGGCCCAGTATTTTCTCCTCAGCTCGCAGGTAGAGCGCGCCGGGCAAGTCATGGAGGCCCTGCACCAGCACACCGGCAGCACCGACGCCGCACGCCTCCTCGTGCGCATTTTCCAGGCTCAATCCAAAGATGACCAAGCCCTCAGACTTCTGGAGACACTCATCGAAGCCGAGCCTGACAACGTAGAGCATCGCCGTCTCGCCGCCGGCTTGTATGAACAGAAAGAGAACTATGAGGCAGCCGTGCCTCACATGGAGGCCATCGTTCGCCTGGCAGGCGGCGGGGTACAGGACTACTTGGAACTGGCAGATCTGCTTCTTCGCAGCGGACAGATAGAAAAAGCGCTTCAGCTCACCCAGCGCACACGAGTGCTGTTCCCCAACAACCCACGCTTTGTGCTCGTCTCCGCCATCGCCTCCCGCGCCCTTCGCAGACCAGAAGAAGCCGCCACCTACTACGGCAAGGCGGAGGCCCTAGCCCAGGCAGTAGAGCCAGAGCTGCTCACAGATGGCTTTTATCAGAGCTGGGGAGACCTGCTTCAAAACCTCAAGCGCTACGATGAGGCAGCGCGGCGCTACCAGAAAGCCATCGCACTCGTACCTCCCAGTGATCCCAAACGCGCCGCCGTCATCCTCAACAACCTCGGCTACATGTGGCTGGAGATCGACCGCAACATCGACAAGGCCGGCGAGTTCATACGGCGCGCGTGTGAGTTTGATCCAGAAAGTGCCATCTACCTCGACAGCCTGGGCTGGTATCACTTCAAAAAGGGCGAGTTTGAGGAAGCACTGCGCGTGCTGCTCAAGACCGAGGACATGCTCAAAGACTCCAAGGAACTGGACCCCGAGATTCTGGATCACATAGCCCGCACTTATGAAAAACTGGGCCAGAAAGACAAAGCCCTCAGCTACTACGAACGAGCATTGAAGCTCGAAGGCGTTCCCACGGAAGTGCGTCAGCGCCACGACGCACTGAAAGCCTCCATGAGGTAGCCTGCCCAAGTGCAGCAGGCACTACTTCTTGGCGGGGGCCACAGGTTCGCCCTTAATCTGCGTCGGCGAGAGCAGCGCATCCAGCTTGGGCGGGGAGGGCTCCGGCGGTTTCGCCACCTCGGGTGCAGCAGGCTGCTCCGGCTTGCTGAACTCTCGAAACACCAGCACACCCTTCATGGCATCCACCGCCCGCTCAAACTGCTGATCCCCCAGATTGGCCAGTTCCAGAGCCGCAGCCTCGCCCACGCCATGATTGTTGCGGAAGCGTGAGACACGCTGCTCCTCCTCCGCGGTGAGCGTAGAGATAATGTTTGGCACCACACCCTGTTCATGAATGGTGCGCTTGCTGGGTGTGTAATACTTCGCCGTAGTCACACGCAGTGCCGTGCCGTTCTCCATAGGCAGAATGGTCTGCACCGATCCCTTTCCGAACGTCGTGGTTCCTACGATGATGGCTCGGCGCAGGTCCTGCATCACGCCAGCCGTGATCTCGGCGGCACTGGCGCTGGAGTGGTTGCAAAGCACCGCCATGGGATACTTGCGATGTGGCTTCCCATTGCGCTGGGGCGTGCGGTAGGGCGGAGCGTTCTCCGTGGAAGAGCGCCCCTCCGTGGTCACCACCACCGTCCCCTCAGGCAGGAACTCCCCGCACACCGCAATGGCGCTGTCCAGCAGACCGCCGGGGTTGTTGCGCACATCCAGCACCAGAGCCTGCATCCCTTCCGCCTCCAGTTTGTCCAGCGCTTGGGAAAGGTCTTTGGCCGTGGCTTGCGTGAACTCCGAGATGCGCACGTAACCAATCTTCCACGGAGAGGCGAGCTTCTCATGCACCAGCATCGCATCCCTCACGGACGACTCTTGCATCACGGCGCGGACAATACTGAAATCCAGAAACTGCTTCGTGCCCGGCCGCCGGATGGTGAGCCTCACCGCCTCGCCCGCCTTGCCCTTGAGCAGACGCAATGCCTCGGCCACACCCACAGAGTCCGTCAGCACATCATTGATGCGCACCAACTGATCCGCCGGGAGGATGCCGGCCTTAGACGCAGGGCTGCCATCCTTCACCGTCACAATCACCAGAGCGCCATCGCGCAGAGCGATGGTGATGCCCGTGCCCTCAGAAGTATCACTCTGCTCCTTCTGCATGTCATCAAAAAGCTCGCGCCCCATGTACTCGCAGTGCGGATCAAGCCGAGCCAGCATGCCCTCCAAAGCCCCCTGAATCAGCTCCTCATAGGTCACCTTTTTTTCATCAACGTAATGCTCACGGATCATGTCCATGGCCTTGGACAGCAGCTGGAACTGTACGTAAGGGTCATCCGCGCGGCTCCTCGGTTCCTCCACGGGCGCCGGTACGGCCTGCGGTGTCGGCTCTGCCGCAGGCTTGCTCTGCGGATCCGGTGCCTCCTTGGGTGCAGGCACCTGAGCCAGCGCCGCCGAAGCGGCGCAGACGACCAGTGCCAGACTGAACTGCCATCTCATGGTGTAGAAGATGCACCGGAAGGCCCGTCGCTGCACTCAAAAATCGAATGATCTTCCATGAGCACCACCAGCCCCTTTAACTTGTCTTAAAGATCACGCTGAAAGCACTTTTCAAAATCCAACACTTGCGCATCATGCTGCGTCCAACAGCCGCATGGAAGCCATTAACATTCAGTTCGCACCCGCCACCGGGACGGAGGAGGAATGGAACGAGGCCTACGCGAGACTGGCTGACTACTTCCGCTCCTACCGTCTGCACCACCGCATTCGCCGCACCCAGCTGATTCTTGAGACCCTGAACCGCGCCGCAAAAGCACACGCGCTGGAGCCTCATCGCAAACCCATCGAGCTGGCTATCGAGCAGGCAAGGTTCGCCATCCGGCAGTGGCTCGGCGGCATTTACAGTGACTTGCAGCTCACAGATCCGCAGATCGAAGCCACCGGCAAAGTGGGGTTTCACATCGCAAAAGGCCCCGAAAAATGGTCCGCTTCGTTTCTGGACAACAACCACGTGCCCCCTGAAATGGGCGAGGCTATGCGCTCTGTGCTGAGGACCTCCGGCCCGGGTCTTCAAGTCTCAAAGATGACGCCGCGTGAGATCGACCTAGGGCTCACAGACGTAGCGGACGACACTTTCCAGGGCCTCGAGAAGCACCGGGTGATTCGTTACCTCATCCTGCTCCTTCTTGTCATAGGCGTGCTTGGTTACGTCTATCATCTGCTGGCCTAGACGCATGAGCTCACCCGCCACCACCCCGCCCCTCGCGCAAGCCGGCATCCCGCCCAAAGGTGCCGCCCGGATGCGCCGCACCACGTTTTTCGTGCTGGTGCTTCTAGGCACCACACTGGGCACCTGGCTGCTGAGCAAGTACCTCTCCGCTTCCGGATGGCGTGTTTCCGAGGTGCTTCTCATCCTCGTTTTCATTCCGCTTTACTACCAGCTCAACGTCGGATTCTGGACCGCCCTCATCGGCGTCTGGCTCCAGAACCGGCCCGAAGACGATCCGCTGGATCTCTGGAAGACGCTCACGCCCGAGGATGAAAGCGCCCCGCTCAATGCCTCCACTGCCATCATCATCCCGGTCTATAACGAAGACGTCACCCGCGTCTGGGAGGGCCTTCGCGCCACCTACCTCTCCCTGCAAAAAACCGGGCAACTGGAGAACTTCGACTTCTTTGTTCTCAGTGACAGTGACAACACCAACAAGTGGGTAGAAGAGGAGACCGCCTGGCTGGAACTCTGCCGTCAGCTCGGGGCCTTTGGCAAAATCTTCTACCGGAAACGGCGCAAGCCCATCAACCGCAAGAGCGGCAATGTCTCAGACTTCTGCCGCCGCTGGGGCAGGCGTTACCGCTACATGATCGTTTTTGACGCAGACAGCCTCATGTCCGGCGGTCTCATGGTGGCCATGACGCGCCTCATGGAGAAAAATCCCGGCATCGGCATCCTGCAAACCTTTCCCCAGCAAGTCGCCTCAGAGACCCTCCTGGGCAGACTCATGCAGTTCGCCCAGGCTCTCTATGGACCGGCGTTCATGGCCGGCATCAACTACTGGCAAGGCGGTGAGGCGAACTTCTGGGGGCACAACGCCATCATCCGCCTAGAACCGTTCATCAAGTACTGCGCCCTGCCACCGCTGCCGAAGAAGGTGCCTTTTGGCGGTCACATCCTCAGCCACGACTTCGTGGAAGCCGCCCTCATGCGAAAGGCAGGCTATGCCGTGCGGCTGCTCCCCACCAACCGAGGCAGCTATGAAGAAGGCCCGCCCACCCTGATCGACACGCTCAAACGCGACCGCCGCTGGTGCCAGGGAAACATGCAGCACTTCTGGCTCCTCTTTGCCAAAGGCTGGCACATGATGAGTCGGCTGAACTTCCTGCACGGCGTGCTCAGTTACGTCAGCTCGCTCCTCTGGTTCCTCTTCCTGGTCCTCTCCACCTACCTCGCAGCGACCGCCACCACCGGCGGAACCGACCAGACTGCCCTCGCAGGCCAGCTCCTACTCTGGCTCACCGCCACCCTCATCTTCCTGCCGAAAACCGTCATCCTTTTCGACGAGATGCTCACCGGCCGCATGTTTCAACCCATGCGAATGCGGCTGCTCACCCTACTCAGCAGCCTTCTGGACACCATCCTCTTCACCCTCATGGCCCCGGTCATGATGTGGTTCCACATGCGTTTCGTCATCAAGATCGTCCTCGGCCAAGGCGTAAGCTGGGTGGCTCAGCGCCGGAAACTCGGCGGCGGTCTCGACTGGCGAGAGATCATCCTCACCTTCGGTGGCGTCACCGTAGTGGGCGTCGTCTGGACCCTCGTCGCCTGGTGGGTGTCCCAGGAGCAGTACATCCGCTCCGGTGGGCAGGCCAGTCCATACGGCTTCCTTTTGTGGATCAGCCCCATCCTCATTTCCCTGCTGCTGGCCATCCCCGTGGCCATTCTGCTTTCCTCCAACAAGTCCGGACTGCGTTTTGGCCTCTTTCTCACACCGTCGGAGGTGGAGCCGCCAAGCGTGCTCTCCGACCTCGAAGACAATCTCTCCGAGGTTCAGGACCGCATGCAAGCCGCACCGGAGATCGAGCGAAACTACGGCCTCATGCAGGCCTGCCTGGACCCCTACGTCAATGGCCTCCACGTCAGTCTCCTGCGCCGCCGCAAGAATGCCAAAGACTCCCAGGAGTATCTCTCCGAACTGAGCCGCAAACTCATCCGCGAAGGGCCAGAAGCCCTCAACCAGCGAGAGATGAACGCAATCATGAATGACACAGACTCGGTCATCAACCTCCACTACAAGCTCTGGTCTGCCACCGAGAGCGAGCTGGCCCCCTTCTGGTCCCAAGCCATCAAACAATACAACCTAGCCAAAACGCACCCCTTCACTTCCCTACTCGCCCAAAGCCGCGACCAGGCAGCGGAACCGGAAGCGGTAGCAGCTTAGCAGCAAGCAAGGCCCCGACCGCGAGAAGTTTCATTGTCAGCGCCGCAGCTCCGCGCTCGTATAGTGGCCGTGATGACACGACTTCTCTCAACTGCAGCGCTGCTGCTTCTTGCCTCCCCCCATCTGCGGGCCGAGACACCGCTGGTCAGCAACGTGCGGCAACTCACCTTCGAAGGCAAACGCGCGGGCGAGGGCTACTTCAGCGCAGACGGTACCAAAATGGTCTTCCAGTCCGAGCGCGAGGAAGGAAATCCCTTTTACCAAATCTATCTCATGGACCTGGAAACGGGAGATCAGGAACGCATCTCGCCCGGCACAGGCAAGACCACCTGCGCTTGGATCCACCCAGATGGGAAGAGCGTGCTCTTCGCCAGCACGCATCTTGACCCCGAGTCGAAAGCCAAGCAGGAAGCCGAGATCAAAGAACGCTCATCCAACCGTGTCCGCAAATACTCATGGGACTACGACGAGAACTATGAGCTCTTCTCCTTCTCCCTCGCTGACAAAAAGCTCACCCAGATCACCAACGCAAAAGGGTATGACGCAGAAGGCTGCTGGTCGCCCGATGGAAAAACCATCGTCTTCGCCAGCAACAGAGCAGCTTACCAGGGCAGTCTTACCGAGGCAGAACAAAAGCGCCTGGAGATCGACAAGTCTTACTTCATGGACCTCTATCTCTGTGATGCCGACGGCTCCAATGTGCGTCGTCTCACCGATGCCCCAGGCTACGACGGTGGCGTCTTCTTCAGCGCAGACGGCAAACAGGTTTGCTGGAGACGCTTCGATGAAAAAGGCATGGTCGCCGAAGTCTGGACCATGAATGCCGACGGCTCGAATCCAAGACAAATCACCACGCTCGGAGCCATGAGCTGGGCACCGTACTTCCACCCCAGTGGAGAATACCTGGTGTTCACCACCAACCTGCATGGGTTCGACAACTTCGAACTCTACATCACCGCTGCAGACGGCAGTGGTAAGCCCGTGCGCGTGACAGATGAACCCGGCTTCGACGGACTGCCTGTCTTCTCGCCAGACGGCAAAAAGCTCTCCTGGACCATCGACCGCACCAACAACAAGGCGGGCCAGATCTTCATCGGCGACTGGAATCATGAGCAGGCCCGCGCACTGCTAGGTTTGAGCGGCCCAGCAGCAGCCAAGCCTGAAGTGAAAGCACCGGACTTCTCCCTCACCCAGGCAGAGATCCGCGCGGAAGACATGAGACCGCATGTCATGCACCTCGCCAGCGATGCCCTGGACGGACGTCTCACCGGCACCGAAGGCGAAAGACTCGCCACTCAATACGTAGCAGACATCTTCGCCGCACTGAAGCTCTTCCCCGGGGGAGACGCAGACTCTTGGTTTGACCCATTTGAGTTCACCGCAGGTGTGGCGCTGGGAGAGGGAAACCGCTTCGCCATTGGCGGCAAGGAACTGCACATCGACAAGGACTGGCGCCCCCTGAGCTTCTCGCAGACAGGCCAAGTGGAGCCTTCGGACATCATCTTCGCAGGCTATGGCATCGAGACACCGGATGAGGCCATGGGTGCCAACGGCAAGAAGATCGAGACCTATGACAGCTACGCGCACCTCGACGTGAAGGACAAATGGGTGCTCGTCTTCCGGTACCTGCCGGAAGGCATCCACCAAGACCGGCGAAATGAGTTGATCCGATACTCCAGCCTCCGGCACAAAGCGCTCGTGGCCCGGCAGAAAGGTGCTCGCGGCCTGATCGTCGTGAGTGGACCTAACAGCAAAGTGCAGGAACAACTCGTCCCTCTCGCCTTCGACGCCTCGCTGGCCACCTCCGGCATACCCGCCATCAGCGTCACCGATGCAGTGGGCGCCGAACTCCTGGCATCCGCAGGGAAGGACCTCAAGGACCTGCAAGACAAGCTGGACACCGGCGACCTCATGGGCGGCATCTCCCTCGACAAACTCAAAGTCGGCGGCACCATCTCCATCAAACAGGAGCGAAAAACAGGACGCAATGTCATCGGAATCCTGGCCGCCAAAGACAAGCCGGATCCGCACATTCCGCCTCTCATCATCGGCGCTCACATCGATCACCTGGGCAGCAAGGCTGGCTCCAACTCCCGCGCGAAGACGGAAGATGCAGGACGCATCCACTACGGGGCGGATGACAACGCCAGCGGCGTGGCCGGCATGATCGAAATCGCTCAATGGCTCGCCGACTTGAAGGCCAGCGGCAAGGCAGCGTTCAAGCGGGACGTCATCTTCGCCGCGTGGAGCGGTGAGGAGCTGGGCCTGCTGGGTAGCAACCACTTCGTCGAAAGCTTTGCCAAAATGATCACCGGGGATCCTGCCGGAAAGCTAAAGGGCATGTTCGCCGCGTACCTGAACATGGACATGATCGGTCGCTTCCAGAAGACGCTCGTGCTGCAAGGTGTCGGCTCCAGCAGCTGGTGGGCGAAGGAGATCGAAAAGCGCAACGCTCCCATAGGCCTGCCCATCACCATCCAGACAGACGCCCACCTGCCCACTGACAGCACCGCTTTCTATCTGCGGGGCATCCCTGTATTGAACGCCTTCACCGGCAGCCATGAGGACTACCATGCCCCCACTGACACCGCAGACAAAATCGACTACGACAACGCAGCCAAGGTGGCCCGCTTGATGGGCCTCATCGCGCGCGGTATCGCCACCGATGATAAAACGCCGGACTACATCGCCATGGAAGCGCCGAAGAACCAGTCTCGCGGCGGCTTCCGCGTTTACCTGGGCACTATACCGGACTACGCGCAGGGCGACACCAAGGGCGTGAAGCTTAGCGGTGTGTCCCCCATAGGACCAGCGGGCAAAGCAGGTGTGAAGGGCGGAGACATCATCGTCAAACTCGGCAAAAAAGAGATCCTCAACATCTACGACTACACCTCCCTCATGTCCGAACTCAAAGTGGGTGAACCCACCACGATCACCGTCCAGCGTGACGGCAAGGAGATCGAACTCCAAATCACCCCAGCATCACGAGATTGAGCCCCTCAGCCCGCTGTCTCCACCGGTAGCACTTTCAGCCCGTGTGGTACAAGGCGCTCGAAGTCGCTCAAGTTTCGTGTCGCGGCCACTGCACCGGACAACATGGCAGCGGCGGCGATCATACAATCTGCGTGCTAGCCTTTGCGCCTGCCGGTGTAGTGAACCAAACGAGGGGCCTGCTCCGCCTGCTTGAAGTCCAAGTCCACCACTCGCCCCTCCAGCTCCGCGAAGATGGCGTTCTTCTGCTCAAGCGTGTGCGGACCTTTGCAAAACCCGCTCCATGCGATGGCCGAACACGCGAGCTTTTCACCCTTCATCAGACAGCCACGCACTACTACGACGTGAGGCGAACGCGGTTTGGCCAGCCATGCGGTAACACAATACCACACCACCCACCATTCAAACCCTTTTCACACCTCGCCTCGCAGATCGCCTATCGCCTGCATCCACGCATTCACATGCGCATCCCAAGTCAGCGGCAGCATGGTTTCACGAGCTTTGCGCCCCATTTCCTCCCGCTCATCCTCATCCAGCGAGAACGCCTGTTGCAGCCGCTCATGAAGGTCGGTTTCATCCTGCGGTCGGCGGAGCAAGAATCCATTGCTGCCATCTTGAACATGGTCCACCGCGCCGTCCTGGACTGAGATCAGACCCGGCAATCCGCTGCTCATGGATTGCAGCACCGTATTGGCGCAGGCATCATACATCGTCGGATGCACAAACCAGTCTGCCGCCTGATACAATGCAGTCAGATCGTTCGTCACCGGGAGGGCGCGGATACGATCTGCGATTCCAAGCGCCTGAATCTTCTCCGTCCACTCGGAGGTCAGCGGTTTGCCCGCGATCCAGAGCGTCGCATCCAGCCCCTTCCAGGCCCTGAGCAGAGCGTCGAGACCCTTGCGTCGATGGCTCAGTGAAACGAACAACCCCACAGGTCGCCACGGGTCTGTGTTCAGCTTTTCGCAAACCATCTGCCGGTGGAGCTTTCGATTGTCTGCCGGCCTGAACAAGCTCGATTCCACGGCGGTGTGAATGACGGTCCCGCGCTCCTTTGCGGCCGGATACCAGCCCTGCACCTGTGCCATCACGCGGGCTGAGTTCAGAATGAAGTGCCGGGTGCCGCCTCCCTGGTAGAGCCGCTTCTCCAGTGCAAGTTCCAGAAGGTTCTTGGGGCTCCAGCGCTTGTACCAAGGCAACAGTCTGGAGTAAATGGCATGGACTCCGCCACCGGCACGGTGGAGGTCGTGGGTGGTGGTGCGGCCGAATCCGATCGTCAAATCCACAGGCAACGCCTTACCCTCTCGCGCGGCCACGCGGTCAAAGTGCCAGAGCCGCAGTAGTGGTGAGCCCCCAGGGCGGGGAACTTCATGCCAGGTCACGTTCAAGTTCTGGCGCACCTTGGGATCGATGCGTGAGGTCAGCACGTGCACTTGATGGCCAGCGCCGGTAAGTCGCTGGGTGAACTCAATGAGATACTTCTCCAATCCTCCCGCCGGGGTGAACTGATGGTAGATCAATCCCAGTTTCATGGCACCTTGGGGGCTTGGTGTTCATACGTGCGGCTATAGCGCTGGAACGTGAAGAACGTGGTGGCCGTCGCGATCCACAACCCCGGAAATCCATCCAGAAAACCCAGGCGCAAAACATAAGCTCGGACGAAGCGCCACAGCGGCCTAGTGACGGCGCTCACCCAGGAAAAGCGGCCTTCTTTGGCCAGTTCACGCTGCAAGAACACATCCGCATAGCCAGCCTGTTTGGACAGAAAGTGGTTCGTATCCCGGAAGGAATAGTGCAGCAAGTCTCCTCGGAGCCGAGTTGAGGACCCGGAGCCGCTCATGACGATTTTGTCATGCTCAGGGCTGCCACCCCACTTCGCCAGCTCACGCCTGAAAAGCCGCAGCTTGCGGTCCGGATACCAGTCTCCGTGTGTGATCCAGCGGCCCATGAACCATGTCCGTCGGTTCATCCACGCCGCATCAGGCCGCTCTTCCTCCGGTTTGCTGAAGAAAGCCAGGATGGACTGTCGCAGTTCTGGTGAAAGCTCCTCGTCACAGTCCAGCGCCAGCACCCAGGGCTGCGTACACCTGCCCAGCGCCACGTTTTTCTGATCTCGATGGCCCAGCCAGTCCTGATGCAAAAACTCGGCTCCAAACTCCTCTGCCACCTCCCTGGTGCGGTCCTTGGAGCCGGAATCAACCACGACGATTTGCCGGGCCAGCCCAGACGCGCTCGTCAGACAACGGCGCAGGTTGGCCTCCTCGTTAAGCGAGATGATGGAAATGGAGAGTGGCAGTGGGCCTTCGGGCATGAGACTGCTCAGTGTGCGCGGGATGACTCCCATGCCAAGCCCTAACCGCCGGTTGCCAAATGCGTCACCATGCCGCACTGTGGGAGGTGCAAATCCTCCTCGCTACCATCTGCGACTTCGCTGCTGATTATCAGGGCAAGCTCTGCATTTTAGGCTCATTCGACACGCTCTGCGCGCGCGAGTTTCCCGTTACTCACCCACAGTGCTCGTTTGCTCTCCGGCTTTGTTTTGACCCTGAGGACCACAGCAAGCTTGACTTGGCCATCCGTGCCCTCGGTCCTGAGGATGAGGACATCATGCCGCCCTTTCCGGCCAGCATCGACACCTCCTTTCCACCCGGCTCACCGCCCTTCATCACCCGCAACATCGTGCTCAACCTCCAGCGGGTGAAGTTCGATAAGCCTGGCCTGTACCGCTTCATCGTTGAGCGGGATGGTGACGAGATAGCCTCCGTTCCGTTGCGGGTCATGCTGTTCAATGACCAGCGCCACGCCCCATACGGGTGACGTATCTCATATCTGATGTCTGAACCCGAAGTCATCTCAGCCTCGCAGCCAGTCAGGCAGTTCTCCGTGTTCCTGCACAATCGCGTGGGAGCGCTCATGTCCGTGGTGAAACTGCTGAAGGATCATCACATTGAGGTTCTCGGTGTTTGCACACAGGACTCCGTGGACCTCACCCTCACCCGGCTCGTCGTCACTGACCCGGAGGGAACCAGTGCCTTGTTCATGGAGCGAGGCATCGCCCACTCGGACTGTCCAGTGGTCGTAGTGGAGCTACAGGAGGGCGAGCGGGACCTCACGCACTGCCTGGCCACGCTCATGATGGCAGAAGTCAACATCCGCTTCTCCTATCCGCTGCTTCAGTCTGAAGGCGGGCGCGCGCGCATGGCCATCAATGTGGATGAGCATGAGGAAGCATCCTCCGCGCTGCATCTCGCTGGGTTCAAAGTGCTTCATCAAAACGACCTCAGCCGATGAAGCGAGAACGTGGTGGCCTGCTGGGTGGATTCCTCCCTGCACTAAAGGGACTCACCCACCTGGTGCGCAGTGAACGGCACTCCAAGTTTCACCTCCTTGCCACATTCGGCGTCGTCATAGGAGGATTGGTCGTCAATGTCTCACGCAACGACTGGCTCTGGCTCACACTGGCCATTGCGCTGGTCTGGATCACGGAGGCGCTCAATACTGCCATCGAGCGCCTGGCAGATCGCGTCACGGGCGACTACGATCCACTCATCGGACAGGCAAAGGACCTCGCAGCCGGGGCGGTGCTGGTAGCTGCTGTGTTCGCCGCAGTCACAGCCATCGCGGTGTTCGTGTAACAAGCCGGTGCCTACCAGCGTTGATTTAGGCTTCCACTCCGCCTCATCATGCAGACTCAACTCAAGATCAAGCTCTCCGTGTTCATGTTCCTCCAGTACTTCATCTGGGGTTCCTGGTATGTCAGCATGGGCGCCTATCTGGCCAATACGCTGAAGTTTGAAGGGGCCCAGATCGGCCTCGCCTACGGAGCCTTTGCGATCGGAGCCATGATTTCTCCCTTTCTCGTAGGTCTCATAGCGGACCGCTACTTCGCTTCCGAGAAGCTTTTGGGTGTACTCGGCATCTTGGGCGGTGTGGTGCTTTGCCTCCTGCCGCGGATGACAGACTTCGCCACCTTCTACCCCATGCTCATCCTCTACTGTGCGCTCTATGTGCCCACGCTGGCGCTGGGAAACTCCCTGTCTCTGCACCACCTGCACAACGCCAAGGTGGACTTCCCCCGTGTGAAAATGCTCTCCGCCGTGGGCTGGATCGCTGGACTCGTAGCTCTGAACTCGCTCAATGGCGCGGAGTCCCCCATTCAGTTCTATCTGGCTGGGGGTATCTCCATCCTCTTCGGTCTGTTCTCACTCTCGCTACCGCACACACCGCCCATGAAAACTGGCGCAGATGTCAGCATTGGCGAAATCCTGGGTCTCGATGCACTGGCCATGCTGAAGAAGCCCTCCTTCGCCATCTTCATCCTGTGCATGTTCCTCATCTGCATCCCGCTTTACTTCTACTTCGTGAACCTGGGCATCTACCTCACCGAGTTGAAGTGGGAGAACATGCTGGTAAAGACCTCCCTAGCTCAGGTCTCGGACATCATTTTCTTTCTTCTGCTGCCGCTCTTCCTCCGCCGCTTTGGTTACAAAGTGACCATTTTCATGGGCATCGCCTGCTGGGTGCTGCGTTACTTCGCCCTGTCCACCAGTGCAGATGCCGCCGCTATGCAGACGGCGCTCATTTTTGCCGCCATCCTGCTGCACGGTGCATGCTACGACTTCCTCTTCATCGCCGGCCAGCTTTATGTAGATGAAGAGGCCAGCGAGCGCACTCGCGGTGCGGCGCAGGGCTTCATCGCATTCATCCTGTGGGGTGTGGGAGCCTGGGTGGGCACCTACCTAGCAGGTGAAGTCATGGCAGCCAACAAACTCGCCGAACCCGTCAATGGTTTGTCACACGACTGGTCCGCCATCTGGAGCGTCCCTGCATGGGGTGCGCTGGGCGTCCTCGTCCTCTTCGTGATCTTCTTCCGCAATCCCTCCGGCGCGAAGAAATGAGGTGCCACCCATGAAATCGGAAGCGTGGTGACCGCGTTCCCGGCTTGTCATGCCCCGCCTTTTCTCCGCCATCACGCTCTTTCTGGTACTCGCCTGCTTTGCTTCGGCGGGGCCACCGAACATCGTCTTCATTCTCAGTGATGATCACAGCACCCCGTTCCTCGGATGTTACGGGCAGAAGGAGATGAGGACGCCCAGCTTGGACCGGTTTGCATCCGAGGGCATGAAGTTCACCCGCATGTTCACCAGTGCTCCCCAATGCGTGCCCTCGCGCGCCTCATTCATGACGGGGCGCTCACCCGTGGCATGTCGCATCACGCGCTTCAGCTCTCCTCTGCCGCGTGATGAAGTGACCTTTCCCGAGCTACTGAAGGAACAGGCCGGTTACTTCGTGGGCGTGCTGGGCAGGAGTTACCACCTGGATGGCGCAGTGCGCGGTGTGAACGTGAACGAGCGCGTCTTTCAGGAGAACAACCTGCAAACGTTCAAGGACCGCTTCGATTTTGTGGATTCATCCGGTCAGGAAAACGTGCCGGAAACCATGAACGCCTTCTTTGATCAAAGACCCGCGAACAAGCCCTACTTCCTGTGGGTGAACTTCAGCGACCCTCATCACCCATGGACCACCAACGCGGGGGCGAAAATGGACCCGGCAAAAGTAAACGTGCCCGGTTTTCTGCCAGACCTACCAGGTGTGCGGGAAGACCTGGCCCGCCACATGGACGAGATCGAGCACATGGACGGAGACTTCCAACACGTGCTCGACCTCATCGAAAAGCGCGCCGGTATGGACAACACCCTCATCGTCTTTGCCGGAGACAACGGCATGGCCTTCCCTAGCGGCAAAGGTGCGTTGCATGATCCGGGGCTCAACGTCCCACTGCTCGCTTGGTGGCGCGGAGTCATCAAGCCCGGGACCACGGAGGATGCGCTGATTTCAGGCGAAGACTTGGCCCCCACCTGCCTTGAGGCCGCAGGCTTGAAAGTGCCTGCCCGCATCACCGGGAAGAGCTTCCTCCCACTCCTGCGCGGCACAGATTACCAGCGGCGCGAGTTCGTCTTCGCCGAGCGCGGCCCGCATGGAAGCGCTGCCATGACCAGCCCGGAGCCACTTGCTTCTGGCATCGATTACAGTCGCTGCGTGCGCAGTGAGCGCTACAAGCTCATCTATAACGTAACTCCGAGTCACCGCTACAGCCCGGTGGACAGCGCCGGCAATCCTTCGTGGCGGGACATTACACGAGCGCATGAAACCGGTGCCCTGGACTCCGCTTTCGCTACGTTCTGGTTTACCCGGCCGCGACCCGTGATCGAGCTCTACGACTTGCAGAACGATCCGCACGAACTCACCAACCTCGCCGGCACATCGGAAATGAGAGAAGTCGAGCAGCGGCTGAAAGAGGCGCTGCAGGAGAAAATGATCATCGACTTCGACTACCTTCCACTGCCGCTCGCAGGAGAACCGAAAAAGAAGTCCGCGCCCAAGGCGGACGACACACGTGCTGCCCAGTTCATCCAGAAGGACGTGGATGGCAGCGGTTCACTAAGCTGGGAAGAGTTCAGCAAAGGCCGCGACCGGGGGGATGCGGAACGCTGGTTCAAGGCGCGTGATCGTGATGGGGATGGCGTTTTGAGCCGAGAAGAGTTTGTCACTTCCTCCGTGCCAAACGCGCCGAAGTAGCTGGGAATGCTTCGGAACTGCGGACCTTTTTGGAACGCTGGACAACCAAACGACGATGGACAGTGAGGAGCCGCAGAGTAGGTTCCACGTCTCCACGTCATGGATCCGCTTCCTTCCATTCCTTCCCCCTCCTCTGGTGACAACACTACGCCACCAGAGCCGCGCCATTTCCCGCCGGCACCCGAGCTTGGCTCCCTGCCTGCGTCCATCCCACCTCCACCGCCAGTTCCACCAACGCCTCAAGTGATCGTGACCGAAAAGCGCGGGGGCAACGGCTGTCTCTGGGCCACCATCGTGCTGCTTTCGCTCGCACTGCTGGGTTTCTTGGCGATGTTCTTCGTGGCAGGTTTGGGACTCAGCGCCATGGGCGATCTCGCCGAGTTCAATCCCGCTCACCTCAGCTCGGTGAAAAAGCAGCCCAAGCTGCGTGAAATCATGGTGCAGGAAGGATCCAAGCCCTCGCAGGACCGCATCGTGAAAATCAACTTGGACGGCGTCATCATGAGCGGCGAGATGCCCGTAGGTTTCTTCGGCCAGACGGAGTCCATGGTGGAGTCCATGAAGCGGCAGCTCGCCCAGGCAAAGGCGGACACCCGGGTCAAGGCCATCGTGCTCCGCATCAACTCACCCGGCGGTGAAGTGACTGCATCTGACACGCTCTACGCCGCAGTGAAGGACGTGTCCAAGGTGAAGCCAGTCATTGTGTATATGGATTCCGTGGCAGCTTCTGGCGGTTACTACATCGCATGTGGTGCCAGCAAGATCGTGGCCAGCGAGACGACCCTCACCGGCAGCATCGGCGTCATCATGGAGGGCCTTAGCTACCACGGCCTCTTCGACAAAATCGGCATGGGAGCGAACACCTTTACCAGCGGCAAGTTCAAAGACACACTGAGCGGCGCGCGCCCCATGCGTGATGATGAAAAAGCCTACATCCAGGGCTTGGTGGACAAAATGTATCGGCGCTTCGTCTCCATCGTGTCAGAGGCCCGCAAGGTCCCCGTGGCAGAACTCACGGCGGGCGTGGCAGACGGGCGGGTGATGACAGGTGGTGAGGCAATAGGTGCCAAGCTCGTGGACCAGGTGGGCTACATTGAAGATGCTTACCAGCTGGCTCGCAACGAAGGCAAAGCCCCGGACGCCATGGTGGTCAGCTACACCAGAGAGCCCACCTCCCTCCTTGACGTGCTGGCCATGGAAGCGCGCTCTTCCAAGCGTGTGGAGCTCACCCTGCCCGGGGCCATGGCCCTTCCGCCGCTTCAGCCTGGTCGGCTCTACTATCTGCCACCTGCCTGGCTGCGCTGAGTCTCCAACGCCCACTTCATGACGGACCTCGCCACACTGGCTGTTCTGCGCGATCTGTTGCTCTTTGCACTGCTGGCCATTCTCTCTGGCCTAGCCATTTATCAGCGGTTCGGCTCTTCGCTAAGTGTCAGCGGTACCTACTGGCGTGGGAACGTGCTCGCAAGACCCTACGAGTGGGAGGACTTGGTAGCCGCTATGCTGGTCTGCGCCCTGCTCACCAGCAACGTGTGGGCAGTACCGGCAGCTACCATGGAGACTACGGATGACAAGCTCTCCACCGCATCCACTCTGAGCCAGATCACCTCCATCGCCCTGGGCGGCGGGTTCATTCTGCTGCTGGCCTTCGCCCTGCTGGCCTTCATGCAGGTGCTGCGCAATCTGAATCCCGTAGAGATGTTTGGCCTGCGTGTGGTGGCCCCCTGGCGGGCGCTGCTAACTTCGGTGATCTGGACGGTGCCCACCTTTCTCTTCGTCACAGCACTCTCACAAATCACGTCTGAAATGCTCAGCGGCATCTGGCATGATCTCTCGCCTCAGGAGCCGGTGAAGCTGTTTCAGCAAAGCGGTAGCCTGCTGGTTCAGCTCACGCTGGGTTTCTCCGCCATCATTGTGGCTCCGCTGGCCGAGGAGCTTATCTTCCGGGGTTACGTCTATGGCGTCCTGAAGCGGTTTACGGATGGGTACTTTGCAGCGCTGGGCAGTGCGTTGGTATTCGCCATCGTTCATATGCATGTGGGCACGCTGGTCCCGCTCTTCGCCCTCGGCCTCATCTTGGTGGCGGCATACGAACTGACCGGCAGCCTGCTCGTGCCCATGTTTATCCACGCCTTGTTCAATGCTTCCAGCACGGCGCTGATCCTAGCCGGCATCAGCGAATGACAGGCACTCCCATCACTCTCAAAGGCATGGGCGAGGACGCGCTGGTAAGCCGTCTCACAAGTCTCATTCCCACAGATCCCATGGTGCTTGTGGGTCCGGGAGATGATTGCGCCGTGGTGACCGATGAGCATGACGGCCGCCTGCTGCTGAAAACGGATGTCATCGTGGAAAACGTCCATTTCATCTGGGGTGACAATGCGGCATGGATAGGCCGGAAAGCCATGGCGCGCGTCATCAGTGACATCGCAGCCATGGCGGGCACTCCTCTCCATGCGCTGGTGACGCTGGTGCTGCCAGAAACGCTCGGCCAAAGGGAGGTGGAAACGCTGTATGGCGGCATGCTCACCGTGGCAGCGGAGTTTGGTGTTTCAGTGGTGGGAGGTGAGACATCACGGGGAGCTCTGACCGTGATCTCCGTCTCACTAACAGGTATCTGCGAAGAAGAGCCCGTGCTCCGTAGTGGTGGGCAGCCTGGGGACAGAGTATGGGTGACGGGCCGCCTCGGCGGCTCTATCCGCGGCCACCACTTCACGTTTACTCCGAGAGTCAGAGAGGCGGCTTGGCTTGCTTCAGGTTTCCGACCTACGGCCATGATGGACCTCAGCGACGGCTTGGCTGCCGATCTTCCACGGCTGGCGAAGGCCAGTGGCTGCGGATGGCGGGTTGATTTGGATGCACTTCCTTGTTCGGAGGGTTGCACGCCCGCGCAAGCATGGAGCGATGGTGAGGATTACGAGCTGCTTTTCACCACCGCCCCGGATGTGGAGACGGACCTGCTCGCAGCCTGGGGGCACCGCTTTCCGGAGGTCGCGCTCACCCCAGTAGGCTGGCTGGACTTTGAAGGCGTGGCCTCAGGACCTCCAGGAGGTTGGGACCACTTTCGAAAATCATGACCAGTCATCTCCCAGATGCTGAAGCTACGGTTCAGTGGGGGCGAGAGCTTGCCGCCACCTTGACAGCGGGCTGCGTCATCGCACTCGTGGGCGGTCTCGGTGCAGGAAAGACTCACATCACCAAGGGCGTCGTACAGGGCGTGGGCAGCAGTGAAGAGGTGACGAGTCCCACGTTTACTCTGGTGCATGAGTACTGCGGCGGTCGGCTGCCGGTCTTCCACTTTGACTTCTACCGCTTGGAGACGCCAGGTGAACTGCTCTCCATCGGCTGGGATGAGTTTCTGGATGAACACGGCATAGTCGTGGTGGAATGGGCTGATCTTTTTCCAGACTTGCTCCCGTCGGAAACCCGCTGGTTCGAACTCGCTGTGCTTCCCGGTGGCGGACGGAGCATCACAGAGAAGTCCTTATCATGAGTGCGCCAGTCATCTTAGCCATGGATCTCTCCACGTCTCACGGCCACGTGGTGGCGTGGAGCGGTGGGCAAACACTCTACGAGATGCACTTCACCTCCGAGCGCTCGCACAACTCACTGCTTTACTCTCCGCTCGGCGAAGCGCTGGACATGGCGGGGAACCGCCTTGCTCTGCTGGTGGTGGGCACTGGCCCTGGCTCGTACACTGGGGTGCGGATCAGCATCGCTGCGGCTCACGGCCTAGCTCTGTCCAGAGGCGTGCCTGTCATAGGTCTGCCATCCATAGCCTCGCTTGACGACGCACCTCACTACCGCGTGGTCGGAGATGCGCGCCGCGGCAAGTATTACCGGGCGCAGGTGGAGCATGGGCGTCTGCTCGGCGGCGTTGCGCTGGGCGGCGAAGAGGAGACGAGGGCATGGATCGCAGCCTCATCCTGTCCCGTGTTTACCGCAGACGAAGCTCCTCCATTCGCGGATCTAAAGATGGAAACGCGCCGCCCTTGCGCTTTGCGTCTTGCCATGACGGCGTCCACTCTTGGAGAGGAAACCATCTGGACACTGTCAGAGAAGGGTGTGGAGCCGTTCTATGTGCAGGAGGCCTTCATCACCAAGGCAAAACCCAAAAACAACTCGCCCGGCTGAGGGTAGATGACCCCAGCCGGGCGGCGGAAGATCGTATCCGATCAGACTCCGGGCGCATACACGCCGTCCATGTATTCACGGTCTCGCGTGATGCCGGGCAGCGGTACGGGGTAACGTCCGTTCTCATTGGCTTGAATGGGTGCGGGTCCATCCAAGGTCAGCTTGTCACTGTGCGGTGAGAACTCGTGCTCGTGTTTCATGTAGCCTTCGTAGGTGATGGCCTGGCCCGTGTGACACGCCATGCGGCCCATGGAGGTGGTCACGCTCGCCGCTACCCCCCGCTCCAGTTCATTGTAGGGCTTGTTGTTGCGAATGGCGTCGATGAAATCCTCCCACTCCAAGTCGTAGGGGTTGAGCTCAGGCTGCTTGGCGGCCCACAGCACGCTGTCAGGCAGCTTCACTGGCTCCACGACTTCCTCCTTCACGTCCGGGGCGTCTTTGGCACCGGGCTTTTTGTTCTTGTTTCGGGCGGCGCGGTTCTCGCGCAGGCGCACAGGCACATGGCCTTTGAGGATGAGCGCGTTGCTGGGGGTGTGTCCGGCGCTGCTCACCACGGCCATGCCCTTGGTGCCGTGGACGTAGGTGGCGAACTCGTTCTGACAGTTGCTGATGTTGCGACCTTCAAAGAAGAACTTGGTGCCGTCCTTCCAGGTGTACTCGCAGGAGTAGTGATCAAAGTTCTGGTCCACGTGGTTCCCGCGGTCGGTGCGTCCACCGCTGCCCCACACGGATACAGGGAACTCGTTCTTCATCCAGCAGGCTTCGTCGATGTTGTGGATGAAGAAGTCGCTAAAGCTGCCACCGGAGGCCCAGAGGAAGCTGTGGAAGCGCTTGATCTGCCAGAGAAGCTCGGAGGGTTCCAGATTCACGTCCCGCTTTTCAGAGAAGCACGTCGCCACGGGTGCTTGCATCCGGTAGGCGCGGGCCAGGATGATGTCTCCTATGGCTCCGTCCTGGATGCGGTTGAAGAGCTCCTGCCGGGCGCGGCAGTGACGGCACATGAGGCCTATGGCGACTTTGATGCCCTTTTTCTTGGCCTCTTCATTGAGTTCCAGTAGGCGCCGCGCACTCGCCGCATCGGCTGACAGGGGTTTTTCCATGAAAATGTGAATGCCTTTTTCGATCGCGTACTTGAAGTGTACCCAACGGAAGGCCAGCGGAGTGGCTACGATGGCGACATCTCCGGGCCGAAGCTGGTCCATCGCCTGCTTGTAAGCGTCGAAACCAATGAACTTGGTGTCTTCGGAGACCGCCATGCGATCCGGGTGTTTGCCCGTCAGTCCCTCAAAGCTGGCGTCAAGACGACTCTTTTGCACGTCTGCCATGGCCACCAGCTTGATGGCGGGCTTGGTGGAGAGCGCATTGCTCGCTGCACCTGAACCGCGGCCACCGCACCCGATGAGTGCAGCGCGCATGGTATCATCTCCCGCTGCGTGGACATAGGGGATGTGGATGCCTGCCAGCACCGAAGCGCCGGCTGCTGAACGAACCAAGAAATCCCGGCGAGAAACCGGAGGCGGGGTGATGATGGGTGAGTCCATGGATGGATGTGATTTGTGAATGACGATTCAGTGAATCTGACACCACGGCAACGATGCAAGCAATGCGATTCGTTCACTGAAGCTCGCCCCTTCGCAGGCTGCTTCAGCGAAGTGACCCGCGATAGGTGGGAACCCCGATGCGCGTGCTGGAACTGGGAGGCCCAGCACCTTCCCACGGCAAACGCCGCCCTGTGAAGGACAACCTGCGGGGAGCGTGGTGCCTCATCGTGTGAGATCGTGGAGCTGATGTCTTCTCTCACCATCTGCAAACACTGTGGAACGCCTGTCCCGCCTCAGCGGTCGGATGACTTCTGCTGCGCGGGCTGCGCCTTCGTGTTCGACATGCTGCACAGCGAGGGCATGGAGCACTTTTACCAACTGCGGGCGGGGCAGCCGCTGGCACCGGTGGCGGCACAGGCACTGCGGGAGCAGGACTGGGCATGGCTGGCACCGCTGGTCGAAAAGGCGGAGGAACGGGAGCACCCCGAACTCTGCCTCTCCATCCAGGGACTCTCCTGCATCGGCTGCATCTGGTTGATTGAGCGCCTGTTCCAGCGGCGCAAAGGTGCTCGTGTGCTGGTGGACATCACGCGCGGTGAGATCACCCTGGCGTGGCAGAAGGGCGCGTTTGATGTGGAGGCCTTCTTGCGGGAGGTCCAGCAGTTCGGCTACCTGGTGGGACCCCGCAGGGACCAGCCCGCAGCTGACTCAGATCACTCACTGGCACGCCGCGCTGGTGCCTGTGGTGCCTTTGCCATGAATGCCATGGCATTCTCACTGCCTGCTTACTTCGGGATGCCGGCGGACTTCGCGTTTGCTCCGTGGTTTGACCTCATTGCCGCTGCGTCGGCCACTCTGGCCCTCTTCGTGGGTGGCTCCTACTTCGCAGAGCGTTCCTGGCGCTCGCTTCAAGCCGGCGTGCTTCACATCGATACGCCCATCACGCTGGGCATCATCGCCGCTTACCTGGGTTCCCTCGGCGGCTGGGTGGCTGGTGTGGGAGGGCTGAAGTACTTCGACTTCGTGGCCATGTTTATCTTTCTCATGCTGGGTGGACGCTGGCTTCAGCAGGCGGCCGTGGCTCGGAACCGCCGCAGGCTTCTGCGGGACCCCTCCTTGTCCGAGACGGTGACGGTAGATGGCAAGCCGCTGGCGCTGGCAGAGTTGCAGCCGGGCATGACGTACGAGATCAAGCCCGGCCAGGCGCTGCCGGTGGCGTCCGAACTGGCTCAGGCCCAAGCGACGGTGAGCCTGGAGTGGATCAATGGAGAAAGCGAGGCTCTCCGGCGGACCCTGGGGCAGCTCTTGCCCTCTGGCGCGCTGAATATCACTGCGGGCACCCTCAGCGCTAGGGCCCTCGAAGCATGGGAGGGTTCCACACTCCGTCAGCTACTCGATGCGCGCCGCGCTGGAGACCAGCGGGATCTGCGTCTGGAGAGGCTCCTGCGCTGGTATCTCGCCACCGTGGTGGTGGTAGGCGTGCTCGGGGCCCTGTGGTGGTGGTTGGTAAAGGGAGACGCCGTAGGTGCCGTGCAGGTGATGATCTCCATCTTCGTCGTGAGCTGTCCTTGCGCACTCGGGGTGGCGGCACCCTTTGCCGACGATCTCGCAGCATCCCGCGCTGAGCGCCTGGGCGTCTTTGTGCGCAGCATCGGCCTTTGGAAAAAACTCGCCCGCACGAAAAAGTTCATCTTCGATAAAACGGGCACTCTCACCATGGATCATCCCGTACTGGAGAACGCGGATACCTTGCAAACTCTCACCACCGAGCAACGCAGCGCTCTGCGGCATCTCGTCGGCGGGAACCTGCACCCGGTGAGTCGCAGCCTCTTCGACGCTGTGGGTCCAGACCGGGTGGACCGAAAGGATGAGCCGGTCAGCGAGGAGCCGGGTGTTGGCCTGGCGTTCGTGGACCACAAGGGACGCAGGTGGTCTCTCCAACGTCCAGCTGGAGAGCAGCCGGGCGTCGATGCCGAGTTCCTCTGCGACGGAGTGCGGCTGGCGGGTTTCCGATTTGCCGATCAACTGAGACCGGAGACCCGTGAGGAGGTGCGCAAACTGCGTGAGCAGTATGGCAGAGTCATCATCCTCAGTGGCGACAGAGAATCCAAGGTGGCGCACGTGGCAGCGCAGCTGGGACTGCCTGCGGAAGACTGGCACCATAGCCTGCGGCCAGATGAGAAGGCAAGGATCGTCGCCGCGCTGGATGAGAATGACACCCTTTACGTTGGCGACGGCGCGAATGACAGCTTGGCCTTTGACGCAGCCTCCTGCAATGGCAGTCCGGTCAGCGGGCGCAGCTTCCTGGAGCACAAGGCGGACTTCTACTTCCTCGGTCACAGCATGGGCTTTGTGTCCAGGCTGCTGAATCTGGCGCGTCTGCATCGCCTAGCCATACACCGGGTGTTCACCTTCGCACTGCTCTATAATATCGCCACCGTAGTGGCTGGACTCCAAGGCTACCTCAACCCCCTGGCCGCAGCCGTGCTCATGCCCCTCAGTTCAGTCGTGACGCTGTCCTTGGTGGGCTTCACGTTTCGCCGACAGCAAGCACGGCCCACCGTTGCACAAGAACCGCTCTCTGACTGCCAAACGGAGGTTGGTGCCCAGCGTATTGTTTGTTAGCCTGTTCCCCTCCAGCCTCTCACTCCACCATGAAACGCTTCCACCACATCATCGCCGCCATCGACTTCACGCCCAGCTGCCGTGCCGCTCTCAAGGAAGCCGCACGGCGGGCCTCGCTTGACGGGGCAAAGGTGACCGCCGTCCATGTCATGGATGAGTTTCTGGTGCATGAACTCAAGCGCGCCCTGTCCACCACGGCTGATGCCATCAAGGAAGACTGGACGAAGCGGCTCCAGCAGTTTGTGGACGAGTCTGACGTGGGTGCAGGATGCTTCGTCGAAGTGCGTGCCGGAAGCCCTGTTCACGAGCTGATGGAAGCCTGCCATGCGCACAAGGCCGACCTCCTTGTCATGGGGGCCAAAGGTTCCCGCGCCGCACCACACCGCATCGGTGCCGTGGCGGCAAAAGCCATCCGCTCCGCTCCCGTGGACGTGCTCATCGTGCGGAACGAAGCACAGGGCCCCTATAAAAAAGTACTGGCTTGTGTGGACTTCTCAGAGAACTCGGCAAAGGCAGTGCAATACGCCTTGCACGTGGCTCAGCAGGACAACGGGAGCCTAGACTGCCTGCATGTCTTCCAGTCAGCTCTGGCTTTGGCGGCGGACTTTGGCGGATTCGCCCCAGGAGCGCTGCCTCAAGGGCTGGATGCAGATGGGCTGAGCCGCTGGAAGACCGAGCTGGAGACCTTTTTGGAACCGCTCACTCGCAAGGCCGGTGACATCCAGATCAACCCCGTCGTGACTGAAATGGTCAACGTGCGAGAAGCCATCCTGGATCATGTCATCCATCATCATTGTGACCTCGTGGTGCTCGGCACACGCGGAAAGACCAACCTGCGCACTCTGCTCATCGGCACCACGGCCGAGCGTATCGTGCAACACATCCCCTGCTCCATTCTCGCCGTGAAGCCGGACGAAGTCATCGAGGGCGCTGCGTGATGGGGACCTGATGAGATGGAAGGCGAGGTATCACTCCATGAACTACGTGAGGCGCTGGAGACCAGTCACCGCCGCGCGGAGGGCATTCTGGAGACCGCAGTCAATGCCATCATCACCATCAGTGAACGCGGCATCATCGAAACGGTGAACGCGGCCACCGTGCGCATGTTCGGCTACGAAAGGGAGGACCTCATAGGGCAGAATGTCTCCATGCTCATGCCCTCACCCTACCGTGAGAAGCACGACATGTATCTTCAGAACTACCTGGAAACTGGAAGACGTAAAATCATCGGCATCGGCCGAGAAGCAGTAGCGCAGCGCAAAGACGGCACCGTCTTCCCCATCGACTTATCTGTGGGTGAGGTCATGCTGCCCAAGGGGCGCATCTTCACCGGCATCATCCGCGACCTCACAGAGCGCAAAATGCTGGAGGAAAAAATCCTCTCCATCAGCGAGGAGGAGCAGGCGCGCATAGGGCAGGACATTCACGACGACCTTTGCCAACAGCTCGCCGCCATAGGCTGTCTGGCACGTGTGGTCTATCAGCGTCTCTCAGCCGATGCGCGTCCGGAGGCGCTCCAACTGGCCGAGATCACCCGCCTCCTTACCCAAGCCAACGCACGCGCACGTGAAATGTCCCGCGGACTGATGCCCGTGGTGCTGGACTCAGACGGACTCATGGCAGCGCTCGCAGACCTAGCTGCCAGCACGGAACGCATCTTCCGCGTGTCCTGCCCCTTTCGCTGCGACCCTCCGGTACAGGTCAGTGACAACAAGCTCGCCACGCAGCTCTACCGCATCGCGCAGGAAGGCGTAGCCAATGCCATCAAGCACAGCCAGGCAGACCGCATCGAACTCACGCTCTCCCTGGAAGACGGATTCCTCACCCTCAGCATTCGGGACAACGGCGTGGGGTTCAATCAACAGGCCAAAAAAGCTGGCATGGGTCTGCTCACCATGAGCCACCGGGCGCGGATGCTGGGCGGCAGT
This sequence comes from uncultured Verrucomicrobiaceae bacterium, assembly GCA_964538625.1. GTDB lineage: Bacteria > Verrucomicrobiota > Verrucomicrobiia > Verrucomicrobiales > Verrucomicrobiaceae > JAEUHM01. The sequence continues at coordinate 130,738 of CAZIGH010000003.1, read as the reverse complement.
CTGACCGTGGAGCCAGATGCCTCGGGAGGCACCCTCGTCTGCTGCACCGTCCCCATTCCTGGCTGGGATATATGAAGACCATACTCCTCATCGACGATCACCCCATCATGCGTCACGGGCTGGCGCAACTCATAGGCATGGAGGCAGGCCTCAAAGTCACCGGCCAGGCTGGCAGCGCTGCGGAAGGCCTCCAGTTCTTGGAAAAGCATCGGGTGGACCTTGCCATCGTGGACCTCACCCTGCCAGATCGGCATGGGTTGGAACTCATCAAAGACATCCATGCTCTGCATCCCTCCACACGCATCATCGTCCTCTCCATGCACGAGGAGAACCTCTACGCCGAGAGAGCCCTGAGGGCCGGAGCACGAGGCTACGTTATGAAGGAGATGGCAGCAGACACCCTCGTCTCCGCCATCAAAAAGGTGCTTGGAGGTGGACTCTACGTCAGTGATGCCATGGCCAGCCGACTCCTCGAGCAGGCCACCGGACAGCGGGGCAAAGGCGGCTCCGCAGGCATCGAAAAACTCACAGACCGCGAGCTGGAAGTCATGCAACTGATAGGCCAGGGCAGGGCCAGCAAACACATCGCAGAATCGCTCAACATCAGCGCCCGCACAGTGGAAGCTCATCGCGCCCACTTGAAGGAGAAACTGGGTCTCCCAGATGGGGCAGCGCTCGTCAGGTTCGCCGTGCAATGGGTGGAGAACCACCACCGCGCAGGCGTGTGAAGCGAGTGCCTTGGGCCAGTCAAGATCGACCGAAAGCCATCCGGGTGCGCAACTTCGTACGGGAAGCCCGTACGACTCCACTGCGGCAGTTGCGCACTTCACGAACCGTATGCGCACACAATAGAGCAAAGTCCGTGCCTCATTCATGGTTGGCTCGTCAACAGCACATCCGAACTATGAACTCCTCCTCTCACTCTCACGCTCTGGAACGTCTTGTCCGTCATCTCACCGCAAGCGATCTGTTTATTGACTACGGCGGTGCCTTCCAAAGACTGACCGGACTCAACCTGTCCCTGGACCCAGCCCAGCCGTCGGATCACCCCACCGACACCATCACCACCTTCTCCCTTACCGGCGTGGCCTCCACCAGCGTCCCCGTACGGGTGGGCAAGACCCACGTGGCTACGCTTCGCATAGGAGGCGTGCGAGTGAGCGAACCCACGGCAGAAGACTTCTCTAAAGTAGCAAAAGGACTGCTCGACTCTGGCCACAGCGCCGCAGAAGTGCGCGCCGAGAAAGAAGCCTTTCACAATCTTCCGTGGATGGAGCGTGCCAGGTATGAGGACGCCGTGGCCCTGCTGCGCTCCTTCGCCTTCCAGCTCGGAGAATGCGCCCACCGCCTCATCTTCGCCACAGCACAGACGGACCCCGAGCCCGTGCGTCTCGCCAAGGCCTTCATTCAGCAGCACCTGCCAGAGGCCATCTCCCTGGAGACCGTGGCCCATGCAGTGGGCGTGAGTTCCTTCCACTTCTGCAAGGTCTTCAAGCGTGCCACCGGCATGACGTTTACTGACTACTTGAGCCGCGCCAGAGTGGAGAGGGCCAAGAAACTCCTCATGCGCCCTTCCAACAGGATCACCGAAGTCGCTTACGAAGTCGGCTTCCAGAGCCTCTCTCATTTCAATCGCAGCTTCCGCCGCGTGGCCAGTGAATCGCCTACGGAGTTCCGTGCGCGCATGAAGCACGCCGGCAGTGATACCTTTGCCGCAGCCTGAGCCTGCGCTCCAGTTTGCCTCACAAGGGCAAAGGTGGAGGTGGGCGTCCCCTTGCGGGTGCCTCCTCCATTCAACGCCCCGAAGCATCGACCGGGTGAGAGCGGCGGTGCTTCGGGGTTCCTTTTTGTCCGCTCAGCTCTCCACCAGAATGCCGTCCTGGAGCATCAGCAAGCGGTCTCCCCTCTTGGCAAGCTGGGTATCATGCGTCACCACCACCAGAGTTTTGTTCGTCTCTCTCACCACCTCCATCAGCATGTCCATGACTCCTCCGCCCGTGCCCGCATCCAGATTGCCCGTCGGTTCATCGGCAAAGAGGATACTCGGGTTGTTAATCAGCGCTCTGGCTATGGCCACGCGTTGCTGCTCGCCACCAGAGAGTTCGGTAGGCAGGTGATCCATGCGTTCCGCCAGTCCCACCCGAGTGAGCAGTTCCTTCGCCCGCTCCTTGCCCGAGCGTCCGCCGATCATGGCCGGCAGCATCACATTCTCCAGTGCAGTGAGTTCCGGCAGCAGGAAGTAGTGTTGGAACACAAATCCCATGGCTTGGTTCCTCGTCAGCGAGCGCTGCTTCGGCGGTACGTGATAAAGGGAGGTTCCGTGCACCATAACGTCTCCCGCCGTGGGCTTTTCCAGCCCCCCCAGCACGTAAAGCAGCGTCGTCTTGCCCGCGCCAGACTTGCCACAGAGGAACACACGCTCCCCAGGTCGAACCCGTAGATTCAGGCCACGCAGCACATGCAACTCCTTCCCGCCCATGGTGTAGCGGCGATGGACATTCTCAGCATACAGAGGCAGGGTTTCGGTAGGGGCGGACATTCAGTGCCGGAGTGTCGTTGCCGCGCGGCGTCCGTCAATGCTCTTCCCTGCTCGTTTTGGCTGGATGATTGGTTGATTTGCTTCACCTTCCACCGCACCCACCCCATGGCCTTTCCTAGAGGATACGCACTTTTTGATCTCGATCACACCCTGCTGCCGCACGATACGCAGGCGCTGTTTTGCAACTTTGTCCTCAAGCGTGAACGCTGGCGTACCCTGCTGCATCTCATCTTTCTTCCCTTCGCACTGCTCAAAGCGGCCCGCCTCATCTCCACTGTCCGCGCAAAACGCGCCTTCCTGGGCTACCTCTGGGGCATGGACCGCAGGAAGCTGGAGCGCTACTCCCGGGAGTTCGCTGAACAATGCGTCATCCCCTCCGCCTATCCCGAGCTCATGGACGAAATCGAGCGCCACCGAAGCGAAGGCCGCGTGCTCGTGCTCAACAGCGCCAGCCCGGACATCTATGTGGCCGCCGTGGCCGAAGCCTTTGGTTTTGACCATTACTTCGCCACCAAAATCGTCCTCGGTGACCCCTTGCGCCTGCACCCCCTGATCGGCACCAACAACAAGCGCGAAGCCAAAATCGACACCATGCTGCATCATCTGCCGGACCTGGCCAAAATGACCGAGGAAGAGCGAAACGATACCTGCTGGGCCTACTCTGACAGCATAGCCGACCTGCCTCTGCTCCGCTTTGGAGGCAGCGCTGTCGTCATCCACCCAAGCCCCACCCTCGCCACCATAGCCATCCGCAACGAATGGGACAAAATGTATCCCAAACGTCCTTACCACGGCAGACTCGGCAACCTCATCGCCATGCTTCGTCAAGTGCTGGGCCTCTATCCGGTGAGGCCAAACTGAAACCGAGAACTGGGGGATGAACAGAACGCACCCGGGTTCATCCAAAATGAAGGCGCTCGAAGCGCACGGACTCCACACCGTCCATTCGCCCGAAAACCCCACCGTGACTATCCTTCATAAAGGTCCCTTCCTTTGGTGAGGGCCACGAGCTTGCGGTCGGCTATGCTGCGCTTGAGCATCCAGAACCCGCAGTCCGGGTGGACATAACGAATGCGCTCCGGGCCGATGAAGGAAGCCGCTTCTTCGATCCGGCGTGCGATCTCGTCCGCAGTCTCGATGTGGTTGATCTTGATGTCCACCACTCCCAGCCCGATGCCAATGCGGGGATCAACCTCGCGCAGCGCCTCAAGGTCCGCCCGGGGCCGGTGGGCCAGCTCCAGCACCAAATGGTCTGCATGAAGGGTGTTGAGGAAAGTGAGAAGAGGCAGCCAGCCCCCGCTTTGAATCGTCTGACCACCGTAGTTTCCAAAGCAAAAATGGACTGCCGTGGGTACGGTGCAGGCGTCCAGAATGCGGTTGATGGCGCGGGCGGCGAGCGGTCCGTGTGCGGGATTACCCGGGATGTTGGCCTCATCCACCTGCACGCAGGCACACTGGAGCTTTGTTACCTGCTGGGCCATGGCATCTGCGATGGCCAAGGTCAGCGCTTCCAGATCACGATAGTGCTCATCCAACAGCGTACGTGCGAGCATGTAGGGGCTTGTAAGCGTGAACTTGAAGGCACCTTCAGCCACGCTGGCCGCCCGGGCACAGTCGCCAGGCAAGTCCAGGCAGCCCTCGGTGACGGCGCCGCGGACCACGGCAGCGGGTCGCGCACGGAAGCTCATCTCCTCCTTCAAGCGAAACCTCTCTGCTTCCGCACGTGAGACCTTCCCCTCCATACCTCCAAGCCGGGAGACAAAGTACTCGATCATGCCATTCGTATCAGGATGATTGATATCGAAACGGTAGAGTTCACCATCTGTAGGTAGGTCGATCCCTGCCTGGCGCTGCGTATGGAACACGACGCGTGTGGCGTCCAGAAGCGCCTGCTCACTGGGCAGTGCGACGAGCCAGTCCGGCACAGGGTAGGAACCAACAGTGGTGGTGAGAATACGCGGCATCGCTCAGGCTTATCGGATTAGCCCGTCAAGGAGCAAGCCCAGCGGTAAGGATGCATCAAATGGACAAAGGCGGTGCGTGAATCATCACAAACGCGCCGCTACTCGACAGCGGAGATGTGGCAGCAACTTGCCTCTTCTCCCGTGAAACTGTGCCTCATTCTCCAGGCCAGTGTCACAGCGGCGACAAGCGCCAACGTGCGCTGGATGCGGCGCATGGTGACGGGTGAAAAGCGGCTGCTGATGCGATGCAGTTGAGTCTGGGCCAGAGCAAGCAGCGGCAGCGTGCCAAGACCGAACGCCACGGAAAACTCACCACCCCTCAGTGCAGAGCCATTTGCCAGGGCGAGTGCGAACATCATGTAAAGCGGACCGCAAGGCAGCAGCGGAGTGGCCGCACCGAGCAGCATGGCCCGCGCTGTTCCACCCAGACGCGCAGCATATAGCTTGAGCCTGGCGATTGGCATGGTCAGAAACCTCGGCTTAGGCAGCCACGCATCTGCTCCTATACCCACAAGCGCAAAGGCCAGAATAAGCAACCACGGCAGCATGGCGACGCCGCGATGCTGAAGCCACTCCTTGGGCAGCGTGCCCATGGCACCGGCTATGGCGCCTACCACTCCATAAGCGGCAAGCCTGGCTGCATGATAGAGCGCAGTGTCCCGCATGAAAGCGGACTGCCCACCCTTCCCCACAGCCCACGAGCAGGCCAGTGGTCCGCACATGCCCACACAGTGAAAGCTGGTGACCATGCCGGCCAGAAACGCTGCAGTGGTGGAGTGCATGATTCAATGACAAATGGTGCCGGACTAATGATCTATGACGATCGTCTGTGGCTGATTGTGCCAAGCGATGTAAAAGAAAGCAGTCCAGGCGGAGAACAGCAGCACAAAGGCAAGCAGCACCCAGAGCCACGGGCGCTTGCGGAAGAATCCAGGTACCGGCTTGGCTGCGGCTGCCAGTTCCTTGCGCTTGCAGCAGCCGCAGTTGCGATCACAGCGGCAGGCGGAATCACCGCTTGAGGTATTGTTTGGGGTCGAGGTAGTCATTGCTTTGAATGCGTTTGTCCGGGCCGGTGAACTCCACGGGCTTCGTCTCGGTGGTACTGCCGGTGATTTCGTCCGTGACGGTGATGACCAGCTTGAAGGGCTCTGTGTATGAGGACTCCGGCATGGAGAGAACCAAGGGCCTCACCTCCTCCCCGAGCGCGGGCACCGTGAGCGGTGTCTCAGTGCCAGTCGTCGCAACGGCGGCAGCCTTTTCCCCAGTCACCTTCAGCCAGAAGGTGCGTGCTTCATTCCGCTTGTTGATGACCCGCACGGTGAACTGGTTCCGAATGTTGCCGTCCGCCACGTAAAAAGGCTGCCCGGGCATCCGCAGAGCATTGGCACGCATGGGCTCGATGCGGGACGCCGAGAACAAAAAAGCCGAGAGCCCAGCAAGCATCATCACGGTATAAAGGATGGTGCGGCCGCGGATGTACCTGGTCTTCCCACCTTTCAGCCCCACATCCGAGTCGTAACGGATGAGGTCAGGCTTCCGGCCCAGTTTGGACATGACGTCCGAGCAGGCATCAATACACGCTGCACAGCCAATGCACTCCAACTGCAGGCCGTTGCGGATGTCAATGCCGGTGGGGCACACGTGAACGCAGCGCATGCAGTCAATGCAGTCGCCAGCGTCAGGATCACTCGCCTTCCCTCGTGGTTCACCGCGCTTTTTGTCGTAGCCGATGATGACAGAATGGTCGTCTGTGAGTGCGGACTGCATGCGACCGTATGGGCAGAGGATGACGCAGAACTGCTCTCGGAACCAGCTGAAGCAGAAGTAGAGCGCACCCGTGAGAAACAATACCACACCAAAGGCGATCATGTGGCCGCGCGGTGAGTGGTGCATCATGTCGTAAAGCCCGCGGATGGAGACGAAGTAGCTCAGAAAGACATGGGCTATGAGTGCAGCGAGCAGGATGTAGATGCCATGCTTGAGCATGCGGCGTGCGACTTTGCTTCCTGTCCAAGGTGCTGCGTCCAGTCTGCGGCGCGCCGTGGCGTCTCCGTCAATCCAGCGCTCCACTCGGCGGAAGACATGCTCCAGAAAGATGGTGTAGGGGCAGGTCCACCCACACCAGATGCGCCCGAAAAGCGCCGTTACGTAGAAGAGGGAGAATCCCAGCCCGGTGATGAGAAAGAAGAAGACCCACAGATCCTGCGTGACCAGAGTGAGACCAAAAAGGTGAAAGCGGCGGTTCGCCACATCCAGGAACACCGCAGGGTAACCATTCACCGGTATCCACGGCAGCGCGATGTAGATGACAAGCAGCAACAGCGCAAACCAACGGCGTGCAGTGGTGAAGTGTCCGTGAACGTCTGCGGGGTGCAGACTGCGCTTCGAGCCGTCGGCATTGATAGAGCCCAGCGAGGTGAGGTTGGGGCTGTTGCGTGACATAGTGGAGGGGGGGACTACTGCGGTGCAGCAGATTTCAGGGGTGAATCAGGGGCCAGTGTCCAGGGCGCGTCCTTTTTGTGATGGCTCATAATGAAGGCCACCACTTCAGTGATGCGCTTCACACCCAGAGCCGCATCCCAGGCGATCATGCCCTTAGTGACATCTGGTGAACCCTTGCGGATGATCTTCATCACGTCGGTGGGGTGGCCGCCGTACTTCCAGACGGGGTCATTGAGCGGCAGACCAGGGAGAGGTGCTGCGCCTAGTTTGGCACTGAGGTCCGCCGCGTGGCACGCCACACAGGTGGTGGTGAAGGTGGCCCTGCCAGCCTCGACGATGGCTGGATCCTGCGACATGGCCCACAGAGAGTCGTCCGTGATGTTCTCCAGTTCCTTCTCACGTGCCTCGGCCATGCGAGCCATAGCAGCCTCTATCTGCTGCTCGTCTGTGCTGCCATAGCCGAACTGATAGTAACCCACCCAAGCGAGGACGAACCACACCATGGTGATGTAGAGAGTGAAAAGCCACCAGTTCGGTAGCTTTTGATCGTACTCCTGGATGCCGTCATACGCGTGCTCACGAAGGACGGGTTCATTGCTGGAAGTCGTGGGTTTCATGGCGGGCGTTCAGATCAGTCGTCGAGCGGCAGGTGAGCGAGGTGGTTTGCCTTCTCCTTTTGCATGAGGGTGCCACGCAGCACCATGACACCGTAAAAGAGCGCGGTGCCAGCGAAGGCCAGGATGGGCACGATGGTGTGCCAGTTTTCGTAAAGGACGCGTTTGAACATGACGGAGTGAAGGGTTGGGTTTAGTTGCTGGAGGCTTGGGCGCTGCGCATCTGGTCGGGCACCACCGGCAGGACTGGATTCGGAATGCCGGGAACCTTGGTGCGTTCAGGTACGGTTTCGTATTGGCCGAGCTTCTGGAGGTAGGCGATGATGGCCACCATCTCGCTGTCCGGCCGCACGACGACGCCGTTGTTTTTCAGGTCAGTGGCTATGGCCGCGCCTTGCTCCAGGGCCTTGATCTTGATCTCATCCGCACTCATAGCCGGATAAGGCACGCCCAGTCGGGCCAGGACGGCGATCTTTTTCGGCAGCGCCAACTGGTCAAAGGACTTCTCAGCCAGGTGCGGATAGGAAGGCATGTTGGAGAAGGGGGACATGCTGCGTGGGTCCATCATGTGCTTGTAGTGCCAGAGATTGTTGCGCACACCACCCTCACGGGCGAGGTCTGGCCCGGTGCGCTTGGAACCCCATTGGAACGGGTGGTCGTAGATGCTCTCTCCCAGCCTGGACCATCCCTGCTCAGGCGCGGGTCCATAGCGCAATACATCGGGAACCATGGTGCGGATCATCTGGGAGTGGCAGTTGTAGCAGCCCTCACTCACGTAGATGTCCCGCCCAGCCAGTTCCAGCGGCGTGTAGAGCTTCTGGATGCGGTCCTCCGTGTTCTTGGCGCTATTGACGGTGATGGTGGGGATGATCTGGATGAGACCGCCTATGACCACGGCGACGAAAGTGAGCACAGTGAAAGGCAAGTAGTTGTGCAACAGGCGGTCATACCATCCGGACCATTTCTGGCTGCCTTCCTTGAACTTCTTGGCGGCGATGGCGATGAACACCAGCGAGCAAATAAGCGCCACCACATCCGAGCCAGTGGGCAGGAACAGCCAGCCACAAAGGAGGAATAGCGCACCCAGGGTGTAGGCTACGGGATCATTGATGAAAGTATCCTTCAGGCCCATTTTGTCCCGGTCAGGGTGTTGCTCCACCATGACCTCACGCTGCTCATTCACAGGCTTTCCACTGCGGATGGTCATGAAAAGATTCCAACACATGACCAGGAAGCCGATCAAATACATGGCTCCTCCGATGACGCGCAATCCCATCAGAGGACGGATGGCCTGGAGCGTGTCCAAGAAAGCGGGATACTGGAGGGAAGTGCCATCCGGGCTGGTGGCGTTCAGCATAAGGCCCTGCATGATGCCGCTGATCCACATGGCGACGACGTAGAGGAGAATGCCCACGGTGCCAATCCAGAAGTGGAAGTTTGCCGCCGCCGTAGAGTGCAGCTTAGTGCCCCAGAGCCGCGGTGCCAGCCAGTAGAACATGCCCGCAGCCATGAAGCCATTCCAACCCAGCGCACCCGAGTGCACGTGGCCGATGGTCCAGTCTGAGTAGTGTGAGAGCGCGTTGACAGCTCTGATGGAAAGCAGCGGACCCTCAAAGGTGGACATGCCGTAGAAGGTGACGCCTGCGATGAAGAACTTGATCACCGGGTCCGTCCTTAGCTTGTCCCAGGCACCGCGCAGCGTGAGCAGTCCATTCAACATGCCTCCCCAGGACGGTGCCCAGAGCATGAGGCTGAAGAACATCCCCAAAAGCTGGAGCCACTTCGGCAGCGAGGTGTTCAGCAAATGGTGCGGACCTGCCCAAATGTAGAGAAACACAAGAGACCAGAAGTGGACAATGGATAGCCTGTAGGAGTAAACCGGACGCTCAGCCGCCTTCGGCAGAAAGTAATACATGATGCCGAGAATGGGCGTGGTGAGGAAGAAGGCCACGGCATTGTGCCCATACCACCACTGCACCAGCGCATCCTGCACGCCGCCAAAGATGCCATAACTGTGAGTCCAGCTGGTGGGGATGGAAAGGTGGTTGACGATATAAAGCATGGCCACCGTGATGATGGTGGCTATGTAGAACCATAGCGCCACGTAGAGGCTTGGCTCATTGCGCCTGTGCAGGGTGAGGAAGAAGTTGATGGCAAAGACCACCCAGATCACCGCCACGGCGACGTTGATGGGCCAGATGAGCTCGGCATACTCTTTCCCCCGCGAGAAGCCCAGCGGCAGAGTGATGGCTGCCGCTACGATGATGGCCTGCCAACCCCAAAAGTTGATGGCAGAGAGCGTGTCAGAGGCCATGCGCGCCTTGCATAGCCTCTGGGTAGAGTAGTAGATCCCGGCAAACATCATGTTCCCCACGAAGGCGAAGATGGCTGCGTTCGTGTGCAGCGGGCGCAGACGACCGAAGGTGAGCCACTCGGCGAGATTCAGCTGGTGAAAGTTCAACTGGGATCCGGCCAGGACTCCGACAAGCATGGCCACCACGCCAAAGACGATGGAGGCGATCATGAACTGCCGCACGACGCGGTCGTTGTAAGTAATGGTGGTGGCGATGGCAGACATAGAGGGCTACGGGGAAAAGGGTTCAGGAGTGGCGGCGTACCGGGGCAGGGGCAGGAGTTGCGGGGGAGTCGTCAAATGGCAGAAGCGCCTCCTGCTCGAGGCTGCGGCGTTGCTTCTGGGAGCGCTCTGCCACAAAGAGAACGGCAAAGAGCACTGCGAACATGAGACTGACGAAGATGGTGAGAGCGAACACTTCCATGACGCCACCAATCAACCACCACATAGAAAAGCTGCTCTCCGTGGCTTGTGCGTCTATGCACTGATCTTGTGCGGACTACCCAGGATTGTCCTTGCTCCGTCTGGTGCCTGGGTAGGTTGACCGCCCCGACCACGTATGAAAATCAAGTTCTGCGGTGCCGCAGGCACCACCACAGGCTCCCAGCATTTGCTGGAGATCAATGGCAAGCGCATCCTTCTGGACTGCGGCCTGTATCAGGGGCGGCGTAGCGAGGCCTTTGAGCGCAACCAGCACTTCCCCTTCGACGCCTCACAGGTGGACTGCGTGGTTCTCTCCCACTGCCACATCGACCACAGCGGAAACCTGCCCAATCTCGTCAAACAGGGTTTCAACGGCAACATCTATGCCACCACGGCCACCCGTGACCTGTGCAGCATCATGCTTCCTGACTCAGCCCGCATTCAGGAGGCAGACGTGGAGTATCTCAACAAGAAGCGAAAACACGACGGCCTCCCGCCGCTGCAGCCGGCTTACACGTTGATCGACGCACAGCGCACCATGCACCAGTTTGTGACACTGGGATACGAGCGCCCCATTACCATTTCTGAAGGCGTGGTGCTCACTTTCATCGATGCAGGGCACATCCTCGGTTCCGCCCAAGTTGTGCTGGACATCGAAGACAGGCAGACGGGCAAAAAACTCCGGCTCCTCTTTTCAGGTGACGTGGGCAGGCCAGACAACGACCTGCTCAACGACCCTGCACCCTGCAAGGACGTGGACGTCATCATCATGGAGAGCACGTATGGCGGGCGGCGGCATGAGCATGCGCCGCACACCTCTGACCGTATCTGCGATATCATCAATGAAGCCCTGGAACGCCGTGGAAAGGTCATCATCCCCGCCTTCGCCGTGGAGCGGACCCAGCAGCTGCTGCTAGCCCTGGACCGGCTGCGGCACACCGGTTGCCTGCCGTGGATAGCCACCTACGTGGACAGCCCGCTGGCGGTGGACGCCACCCAGATCTTCCGGCTCCACCTGGACTCTATGAAGGCAAGCGTGACGGAGGCCATCTACACCCAGCAGGATCCTTTCGGCTTCTCAGGTCTGGAACTCGTGCGCGACAAGGAGGACTCTATGAAACTCAATCACCTCAAAGGGCCGGCCATCATCATCTCCGCCTCTGGCATGGCGGAAAATGGCCGCATTCTGCACCACTTGAAAAACAACTTGGAGAACCCAAACAATACGGTGCTCTTCGTGGGCTACTGTGCAGAACACACCCTGGGCTGGAAGCTCCGCAACGGTGCCGAAAAGGTGAACATCCTCGGCGAGGAACATCACGTGCGGGCGCGGATCGAGATCCTCGACAGTTTTTCAGGACACGCGGATCACGATGAACTGATGCAATGGTTCGAGCAAGTGACCGGTCCGAAAAAGCAGGTGTTCCTGGTCCATGGCGAACCTGAGCGGGGTGAGGCGCTCCGCACCGACTTGGCTAAGCATCATCCAGATGCAGATGTGCAGGTGGCACAGCTGCTCCAAGAGGTGGAACTCTAGCCCGCATCTACAGCAGCTTCAGTGCCGCATCCGGTTCAGCCCGTCCAACGCCAACTGCTCCGCGTAATCGGGATCAAAGAACACAATCTCGTCCACAAGTGCTTCCAACGCGGTCTGTTCTCTGCGCTTCACCGCTGTGCATGAGTTCAGCGGCAGCTCGGCCTGCTCCAAGAACAGGCTCAACCCCTGAATCGTCTCTGCGGTGGAGTCTGAGGAGGCTGGCATGAGGGATCGCGTATGAAATCGGGTCTGTCACCTACTGGGCGGTTTGCCCTTCTTCAGCTTCACTTCACGTCTGGCGATGGTGTTGTCCTTGATCAGGGCATTGATGGAGCTGCTAAGCAGCTGGCGTGCCGCCTCCTGCGGACTGCAGCCATAAAGCCCAGTGCGCACCAAGTCCTCCAGATACATTTTGATGTGCGGCGTGACGGCGATGGTCATCGTCAAGGATTCAATGGTGTTTGAAGGCCGTGCCACTTTGGAATTAAAACTCGGTTAATAACCTGTTCTTATTTGCACGACGGACGGTCGTCAAGCGTCGGGTTTGCATTCCAGTCAGCCGTCGTTTCAAAGCGCCACTTTCCGGAACCTTTCCCGGCCGGGCGCTCCGTGTGAATGCCGCATCACTCTCCCTGGGCGAACTCGTCAAAGTAGCGCCGCAACCGGTCCTGCTGGGGTTCGCCGACCTCAATCACGATCCGGTGGCGCTGCGTCATGCTGCTGCCCTTGGCGAGCTTATGGTTCCCCTTCGTTTTGTCTTCGATCCGCTCGAAGTCGTGCAAACCAAACGGGTTGGCCGCCAGCAGCCCGTAGTCGCGGGCGTGCCAGGTAGTGGGATGGCGCAGGTTCGCAGGGTGGTCCATCATGGTGATGCTGACCATTTCACCCTTTGGATCTGCTCCAAAAAAGCTCACCCACTCCGCCTTGGTGCCCCAGGCTTTTTTGTTCTTGATACCGGCGCTGGTGAGGATTTGACCCTTGCCCTCCCGGATGCTCAACACCGGTGCCACTCTTATGGCCACCGTTCCTTCCTTCGTGTCTTCAAAGAGCACATCGTCTCCCGTGGCGGTGAACGTGATGGCCAGGTCTATCGTCACGGCACCACTCTCCCGGGAGGTGATGACCACGCGGCGCTCATCCGTTAGCAGTTCATCATCATCCGGAGTAACCCAGCGCGACTTGGCGGTAAAGGCGGCCCGGTTTCCCTGCTGGGATACCTCACTGAATCCGGTGTGCTCAATGCGGCCATTGTCATCCCCATTCAACCAAAAGTCATAGTTATTAATCTTCCCATGGCCGACCCAGATGCTCGTATGATGCGGGTGATCGTCTTTGTCCGTAAACGGCAGCGCGCGCGTGAGCTCCGCACCGCTGGGACCGATGACCGGATACAGGTGCGGACGCTGTTCACCGGAGATGACATAACGGGTGAACAGCCTGCCGCCGATGTCCACACGCAGCCCGCTCTCCTCCTGCGTCAAAGTGACGTCACCAGCGGCCAACCTGCCACAAACCCCGATCAAAGCGGCACATTGAATCCAAAGTCTCATCAGGAGATAGAAGCCGCGAGTGGCCAGTGCGCAAGGCGCGTTGCGGCCGCTAGCCCTACTTAGTCATGAGCCGCAAGTCGCAGCGGAGTTTCGTCAATAGATCAGGCTAAGCAAATAGCTCGCGGATGGGCTCCAAGCCTCGGTCCACGAGTGGATACGGCCGCGCCTGCGGGCCAAGGATTTCCAGTTCCGTGTCAATGCCGAGCGCATCGTAGATGGTGGCCACGACGTTGCCTGGGTTCACTGGCCGCTCGGCTGGGTAGCCGCCTATTTCATCACTCTTGCCGATGGCGCGACCACCTTGTACACCGCCACCTGCGAAACCGATGGTCCAGCATTGTGGCCAGTGGTCCCGCCCGCCGGCAGGGTTTACCTTCGGAGTGCGGCCAAACTCGGCCAGGCTGGCGACGAGGGTTTTCTCCAGCATACCGCGCTGATGGAGGTCCTCAATGAGGGCGCTGTAACCCTGGTCATACATGGGAGCTACAAGGTCGCGCATCCCCTCGATACTGGTGAAGGGCTTGCTGCCATGGATGTCCCAGGTGATCTCGTTGAATACGGTGATGAAACTGTTCACGGTCACAAAGCGCACGCCGCGCTCCACGAGACGGCGCGCAAGCAAACAACACTGACCGAAACGATTCATGCCATAGCGCTCGCGAACTTTCTGTGGTTCTTTCGTGAGGTCGAAGGCTTCTCGTGCGTTTGAGCTCGTCATGAGGCGGTAAGCATCTGAGAAGTTCTGGTCCATGAGCTGTGCAGACTCACTGGCCTCGAAGTTTCTCACCGCGCTGTCCACGAGCTGGCGCAGGGTCTTGCGGCGCTCAAGCCGCACTTCCCCTATCTCTTGAGGCGGAAGGAGATCGGGCACCTTGAAGTCCTTCGCACTAGGGTCCGCATTGAGGACAAAGGGATCGTATGTCTTGCCCAAGAAGCCGGCGTCCTGGCCGTGTGGCATATTGCCTCCGGTGGGTCCCATCGGCTCCGGCAGGATGACATGGGCAGGCATGTCACCGCGACGCCCTTTGAGAAACTCCAGCGCACAACCCACGTGAGGCGTGTTGATGCCGCCGGTGAAAAGGCGTCCAGTCTGCATCATCTGGTGCCCCGTGTCATGCACGGCGGCGGCAGTGTGGTAGCAGCTCCGCACCAGCGAGAACTTGTCTGCCACTTTTGCCATCTGGGGAAAGATCTCGGTGATCTGGAAGTCGCCCTTGGTGCTGATGGGCTTGAAGGGGCCGCGGATTTCACGCGGTGCGTCCGGCTTGGGATCCCAAGTGTCCATTTGGCTTGGTGCACCAAGATTGAAGATCATGATGCAGGCCTTGCCATCGTCATGCTTGAGGGAGCCGGCCTTCTGCATGGCATGAAGGTTCTGCAACGAGAGTCCCAGTGCCCCAAGCGTGCCGACCTGGAGGAAGTCACGGCGAGAGACGCCGTCGCAGGTGGTGATGGATCCTTTTCCGGAGAACTTGAACATAGCCCTTACCATACGCCACGCTGGCAAAACGTCTCACAAAACCGTGCGCTGCGGGATGGAGAATCCGGGGCTGCGGCATGGAGCGGGATGCGGGCATCTTCGCCGCCGTTGGCGGGGATGCACAGCCAGCTGCCCTCACTAGGAACTCACCTCATGAGTGGTCTTGAGGCGGGCATAAATCCCTCTCAGCACTTCTCCACGTCCGCGCCAGGTGTGATGTGCCAGCGCGTGACGTCGAGCAGATTCGGCCCGCCGCAGTCGCTCCTCCTTGCATGAGGAGAAGTGGTCTATCGCCTCTCTCAGACCCTGCACCGCCTCCTGTGGATTCAGCGCAGAAACTTTCCAACCAGCTTCCGCGGGCACGAGAAAATCAGGCCCCCCGAAGGCCAAGTGGATGACGGGCAGGCCGGCAGCCATGGCTTCAATGACGGCATTGCCTCCTGAATCGTGCAGGGAGGGATAAAGGAAGCCATCCGCATTCCTGCAAGCCTCCAGCACCATCAGCCGCGCACAGTCTCCGTGGAACGTCACACGGTCAGCAAGACCGAGTGCGCGTGCCTGTTCTTCCAGCCATGCACGCAGTGGACCCTCGCCAATCACATCCAGCCTCATCTCGTTCGCACTCGATGTCGCGAGCGCACGCAACGCAAGGTGAACGCCTTTCCACGCAATCAAACGTCCCACATAGAGCAGACGCAGTGGCTCGTGGAGTGTGGCTGACCTCTCAGAAAGTTGCTGCACTTCTGCATCACTCAGCGCCACGGCGGGCATTTGCATCACCTCTCTCGCACCAAGCTGCTTGAGTGCCGACACGGTTTCTTGGGTGACTCCGATGGAGAGACTGGCATTCCGCGCCGTCCACCGCAGCAGCGGCGAGAGCGGTGCCACCACTTGGAGCAAGCGCCGAACCGCTTCCACTGCGCGCACCCGCCAGCCGAACTCACGGTAAAACACTGCCGGCGCATGCTCGGCTCCACCCACCGGTCCCCAGAGGAAAGGTATGCCCAGCAGTGGCAACAGACTCGGGGTGTTGTACTTCACAAAGGTCACATGATGAGCCATATCAAAGCAAAGCTCTTCATGAAGCCTGACCGCTGCCCGAAACGAGGTCCACTGCCACAGGTAATAGTAGATGAGCGCCATGGCTGCCGTGCCACGCCCCTCCTGCATGGATTCGTCCAGACCCGGCACGCCGACGAAGTGAAAGCGGACATTGGGGTGACGCGCAGGGTCGAAGTTCCTGCGGATGCGCTCCTCCCAGCCTGCTGCTACAAGCACATGGACTTCGTTGCTCAAGTCCGCTGCCGCCTGCTCCACCGTGTTCCAGCCCACACCAGGCTCAGAACCGTGATTGGGACAGCAGGAGTATGCGGAAAGCAGCAAGCGCATGGGTGAAGTGTGAAGGCTCTAAGTGCTACGGGCCAGAATTTGTGTGATGGCCCACTGTGCGTGCTCCTGAATGAGCGGATGCGGATCCGCCGCCGCACATCGCAGCGCTGCCAGATCATGCAGACCACCGGTGTTTCCTAGCACCACACAGACATTCCGCAGGAAGGCCGGCCGCTTGATGCGTTTGATGGGGCTGCGCGCGAAGAGTTTCCGAAACGCCTCATCATCAAGCGCCAGAAAGTCCCGCGCCTTCATGCCGAACACGGTTTCCCTTGCCGCGAAGCTCGCCTCCTGAGACGCCCGCGCGAAACGGTTCCATGGGCACACCGTAAGGCAGTCGTCACATCCATAAATCCGGTCGCCAATCGCCGCTCGGAACTCCAGTGGAATGGGCCCTTTGTTTTCGATCGTCAGGTACGACACACAACGCCGCGCATCCAGTCTCCTGGGTGCGGTGATGGCCTGCGTTGGGCAGGCCTGGATGCAACGCGTGCAACTGCCGCAGTGATCTCTGCCAGCTTCATCCACTGGCAACTCGAGCGTAGTGATGATCGTGGCGAGGAAAAACCACGTGCCCAGTTGCCGATGGATCTGCATGGTGCTCTTCCCGCCCCAGCCCAGCCCAGACTCTGAGGCGAAGTCACGCTCCAGCACCGGGCCAGTGTCCACGTACGAGCGGTTCGTGCCGCCGCAAGAGGACAGAAAGTCATCCAACGCCCGGATGCGGGGTGTGATGAGGTCATGGTAGTCATCGTTCCATGCGTATCGCGCGATGCGCCAGCCACTGGGCGGATGCGGCTTGCCCTGGTAGTAGTTCGTCGCCAGCACCACCACGGATCGAGCACCGGGAACGACCAGTCCGGGATCAGAGCGCCGGTCCACGCTGCGCTCCATCCACTGCATATCACCATGTTTCCCTTCCGCAATCCAGCGCACAAGCAGGTCACGATGCGCAGCCGGCGCAGCGCGCGCGATGCGCACCTCATCAAAGCCCAGTGCCTGCGCCTGTGCGATGAGGTCCGCTTTGATGACGGCTGCATCCATAGTCGTTCACACGGGGGCAAACCACAGCCGCGCTGACTCCGCTATGCCGTAGGCTGTCTCGTGCGGGGTAAGATCGTCCGTCTGAATGCGCAGATCCGCCACGGCCTTGTAGATGGGGCCCCGGACGGCAAGCAGGCTGCGGAGCTTCTCCTCCGCATTCGCATTCTGCAGCAGCGGCCTGTCGTTGCTGCTGGCGGTCCTGGCAGCCAGTGTGGCAGGATCCGCATCCAGCCACACCACGAACCCCAGATGCTTCAGCAGCGGGATGTTATGGGGCTGCGTGATGATGCCTCCACCGGTGGCGATGACGTGCCCGCGCTTTCCGAGAAGACCCAGCAGCGCCTCGGTCTCTCGCTTGCGGAACCCCGCTTCACCTTCACGCTCAAAGATGGAGGGAATGCTCATGCGAGCGTGATCGGTGATGAGATGATCCGTGTCCACATGCTGAAAGCCGATCTTTTGCGCCACCAGCCTGCCCACGGTGGACTTGCCGCAGCCCATAAGGCCTATCACGATGATATTGGGCGCGCGCGGGATGCCATGGCCTTCCTCGAGGAGCTGGCTGAGGACGCTGGAGACGAGCCGAGGATCATTGTCGATGGCATGAAGGTAGCTTGGGTGCTTAAGCCTCCAGCCATGGTGTCGCAGTTTGTCGTTAGACACCGCCTTATGGGTGAAGGGGCGCTTGCGGCTGTGATTGGGCTCACCCTCCGGCGGCTGCGGCACATTGAACTTGCGGGCCAGTACGCTGAAGATTTCGGCCTGTGTCATGGGCTCGCTGTCCACCACGTTGAAGAGGCCTGCCTTCTGCCCCGTGGCCAGCAGATGCAACGCCTCCGCCGCATCATCCCGGTGGATCTGGTTGAGCAGCCTACCCTTTCCTTCATTGCCTTCGATCACCGCTTTCTTCATCAGCAGGTTCTTCAGAATCACACTCCTACCGGGGCCATAGATGCCAGCCAGTCGGGCCGCAGCTCCACCACTGGCAAGCGCTAGGGCCTCGGCCTCGAGCAGCACTTTTCCATTTTCACGTTCCGGATTACAGGGCGTTTCCTCCGTCACCATGCTGCCGTCCGTCTGGGTATAGACGGAGGTGGAAGAGGTGAACAGTGGGAAAGCTCGGGGGAAGGTGGCCAGAAGATGGCGGAGGCCGTCCAGATACACGGCCCGATACGCTTCAGGCCCGCCTTTGGAAGATGAGGCACAGTGGATGATGACCTTCACCGGCTCATGGGAGAGTGCGGTCACCGCTGCGGCATCTGTGATGTCACAGCAGGCCACACGCCACGGTTTCGCAGCAGACAGCCGGTCCCGAGACTCCGCACTGTGAGTGAGTCCCAGGACCTCGTGGCCCCTAGCGTGAAGCAGGTCGGCGAGCACTTCGCCTATGTAGCCGCAACCAACGACGAGATACATGAATCCGGCAGTAAACCATGGCTTCGCAGAAAGAACACCACGGATTGCGGGGGGAATCATCCACCGCCACTCAGTGTCTTCCAGAACGACCAGAAGATGAATCCCCAGCCGATGAGTGCCGTGCCGAACACCAGGAACGCGAAACTCACCACGATGCCCATCATCAGGCGCGAGCCCTTTCTCACCTCATGCGCATCCCCTTCCTGCCAGCGCCGGAGTAGCATCAGGTTGCGCGTGTTGGACTTGAAGAACGCGGAAAAGGCAGGGCCTATGACTGGCACGATTCCTATCAGCGCATTCACCAGCATGTTCAATCCCATCCGCCCCACCACGGACGGTGCTACTCCGGTGCGCACGGACTCAATGATGGTCACCAGCCCCAGGCTCGATGCCAGAAAGTCTCCAATGCCCGGCACGAAGGACATGATGGGGTCTAGGCCGATGCGGAAGTTTGTCCCCGGAATGCGAATCAGTTCATCCAGCCACTTGGAGATGATGCGTGCGGTGATCTCGCGCTCGGTGGGTTCACCTGCGCTCGGGTCCGCGTTTCGGAGTTCTTCCCTCATCTCCGTGGCTCCATGACAAACAGCGCATCCGTGCAAGCATCGGCCGCTCGTGCAGTCATGAGTTTTTTCTCATGCCCCGCCCCCCAAGAGTCGGTGAATATCACCTCCTGATTCTTCTCGTTGTACCCGATGATGAGGCGCATGTGTCCCCCGCCCTGCTGAGGGAGCCCAGGGTCCGCTGGGGCACGGCCCAAGTCCAGCGCCCAAAGCAGCGGCTTGCCTTCGTCGATGTATTCCTTCACCACTTTCATCAGATCAGGCCTCTGGAATCGCTCAAACTCCTTCACGGTCATTCGAGTGAACGGGCGGTTGGCCTTCACCGCTCTGAACCGCGCGCCGTAGCGGCTGTCCAGTCGCGAAAGAGCATCATACATTTCCGCCAGGCTGGTGCCGCCGCTCGCAGTGGTGCCCATCACCTGCGCCAGTTCATGCTGATCCCCAGGTATGCCCATGTAGTTGAACACCCGCTGCGCACTGGCGGCCACGCAATAACCCTTCTGCCCCTGGTCCACCATGGGCACTCCGGCTATCAGCACCTCCCCGGTAACCGCATTCCGCTGCACGGATGCTAGCAAACTGCTGCGAGACCGCGCACCAGAAGACTGGCCGACGGCGGCGATTTGCAGAATGGCATTCCTCTCGCTCGCTGGTGCCATCCGCAGACGCAGAAACTCCACCTTACCCTTCATCGCCTCCGCATTGTATTCCAGCGTGGCGATGCTGTGCGGCGAGTTCCACACCCAGCCCTCCACCGTGGTCACTCCACGGCCCGCCGGCTTGAATGGCTTTGGCGCGCTGCCCATCATAGTACCGAGCGCACGGCCCGCCGCTTTGTAGCATGACTGAAACACCTGGGCGCTCACCTCTCCGCTGTCACCGCGATTCAGGATGGATACCGTCAGCATGGCCGCCTTCCCATTTTTGAAATCAATGAGCGCCTCCTCCGCCTGCACTGCATCACCGAAGAGCAAAATGTCCTGCTGAGTGTTGTTGAAGATGCGCCGCGCAAAGCGCGCCCCCTCCTTGCTCTGCGTCGTCCAATTAAAATGTGGTGACTCGCGCAGGCCTTTCGGCACAGGCACCGCCAGCTCCAGTGCATCCTGCGTCATGCTCCATAGCCTACCCTCCCGCATGAGCGGATCCAGCCGCACAAAGAATGAAAGCACATCCTCCTCCGCATCACGGTTTTGGGCCCTTGCCAAAAGAGGCACCGGATTCAGCCCAGCCTCACCCTTGCCGAAACTCACCGCTATGAATCCCGGCCCCCGGTCCAGCCGCGCCGTAGCGTCGGCAGATCTCCACATCACACTGTCCGCTTCCAGTTCACGGCGCCAGCCGCTGATGCGCTCCTGTGGTCGCACCGGAGCCATGCCGCCGAACGCCGCCGTCATCGCTGCCTTGAGCCGCTCGGCATTCTCCTCCTTCACCTCCGCCTCACCCACGATCCATGCCGCTCCCACCGCATGCCCTCGCTCAAACTTCACCCGCGCCTCCTGAAGCGGCAGCGTGCCCTGAAGACAGGTTAGCGCCACCTCCACATTGGAGTACGGCCTGCGGGAGAAAAGCGCCTCTGACTTCTCCTCATCCAGCCAAGTCACAAAAGGCGTGGTCTTGAACCCTGGTGCCAGGTAGCGCTGCTCCAGACCATCGGGCGTCAGCGCCTCCAGCGCCTCCAGATCCAGTAACCCGCTCACGTCAAGCGAGAGACGGTGCTCCGCCGCAGCCACCTCAACGGCTGTGCTGAGTGCGGCCACGCTCGCCGCCAAGATGAAAGCCCGCTTCATGAACTTGGTGTAGCGCATTCGCTCTCCTTCGGCAAGTCTGCTGCAGCCCTCATGACCACGTTTTCCACCATTGAGATCTCTGATCCCCAGTTCATGCCGCCGGGTCTCACCCAAATCACCGTCAAGTCCGCAGCACTCCGGCGACGAGCGGACCTCACGTGCTACATCCCGGCCTCTGCGGCTCGAGAAAAAATGCTGCCCCTCGTCATCCTCCTGCATGGAGTCTATGGAAGCCACTGGGCTTGGGCGGGAAAGGGTGGCGCGCATCGCGTCCTGGATGCTCTAATCAGCGAGAACGACGTGCCACCCATGATGCTCGCCATGCCATCCGACGGACTCTTTGGAGACGGCTCAGGTTATGTGCGACATCAGGACGCCGACTACGCCACGTGGATCGTGGAAGAGGTGCCCGCAGCAGCAGCACTGCTGGATGGGCGGGTGCTCGAATCACCGAAGTTCATCACTGGCCTCTCCATGGGCGGCTATGGAGCCCTGCGCCTCGGTGCGCTTCACCCTCACACATTCCGCGCCTTCAGTGGCATGAGCAGCGTGACCAGCCTCGACTACATGGAGCGCTTCGTCGCCGCATCTGGTCATGAATACGTTCTGCATGAAACCAAGCCGCTTTCCCTTCTGGACTGCTTCCTCACCCAGCAGACCGCACTGCGTCCCTTCCGCTTCGACTGCGGCACCGAAGATATTCTCCTTGAAGAAAACCGCGCTCTTCACCAAGCACTCACCGAGGCCCACATACGCCATGAATACGCTGAACATCCCGGCGCTCACGAGTGGACTTACTGGCACAAACACCTCGCAGACCAGCTAAGGTTTTTCGCGGACCATCTTTAGCAACGGCGGTTGGAGGTCACCAGCAGACAAGAGGCTGTGGATCCGGCATCCTGCGGTGTGGGTCCAGTGCTGCCACGCTCGCCCAGAGGGCTGCTGTCTTGGTTTGTTTTTGTGTCGTAACTTCTGGCGTTCTGGATGCTCGGAGCTGTCATCGCCGTGCAGCGCTTCTCTGTTGCAGTATCCGCAGTGGTAAATCGCTCGTGGCTTCAATGTGGCGGCAAAGAACCACCTCGGTTGAAACTCGCTCACTTCCTCAACTCAAACACTGTCTCCGCCACCCGCCTGCCGTTCACTTGCAGCTCGATGCGGTGGACTCCGGGGTGGTGTTTGCGGGTGGTGAAGTCTTTGATGGTCTGGCGTTTTTGCAATGTGGTCACCGCACCGGCTGCGAGTTCGGTTTCGGTCCACTTGAAGACCTTCTGCGAGGTCGCGCCTCCGGCTCTGGCGTAGTGCATGACGTAGTCGATGGCCAGGCTCTGGATGCTGCGGGCAGTGGAGCACAGGGTGGCCTCGATACTCAGCACTTGGCCAAGGCGTAGCTTCGCCGGGGTGCAGGTGATGGCGGCCTCCAGCTTGGGGGCTGCGCCGAATCCAAAGAGCTTCAATGCATCGTTGTGCCCTTGCTTGATGAGCGTCCGGCAGCCGTGGCGCACGATCCATGCGGTGCCTTCGTGCTCGCGATCCCAGCCGCTCACGCGGTCAATGACCCACTGCGCATGGTCTTTGGTGATGTCGTTGAGATTATTCGCCACGGACTTGCGCACATACAGCGCCGGATCGGCCTTCAGCTTCTCCAGGATGGCTGCGATGGGGTCCGGGTTCTCGACCAGGCCTTGCAATCGCAATCCCCATGGCAAGCGCGGGCGGATGCCTTCGCTTGCAAGGCGGCGGACGTGTTCGTTCTTGTCGTCAGCCCAGGTGAGCATGGCCGTCCTCGCTTTGGTGAAATCTTTAACCAGGAAGTGCCGGATGGCGAACTCCGCAGAGCCGAAGCAGGTGAAGAACTTCAGCGCGTCCAGCGAGTGGTCGAAGTCCTCAAGGCCGTACTTGGCCACGAAGTCGCATAAAAAGATGGGGATGAATCCGTGCTCCAGCGTGGGGGCGAGCGAGCGCAAGGTCTTCACCTTAGAGCGATAGCTTCCGGGCAAACTCTGCTCCATCGCGACGGCGGTTTGTTGCAGACGTTGCATGAGCGAGCGCTCGTCCAGCCCGTCGAGCGTGAGCTTGAGGAAGCGCCGTTTGTCGAACCTGCTGTCCAGCGAAAGCGTTGCCTCGGCGATGCTGCGGTAGCGGGCTTCATCAAACCAGTGCTTGAGCTGCGGAGCGGGTGTTTCGGCGGACATCGGGTGCGAATGAAACCACGAATGGACACGAAGGAACACGAATGTCTGTGCAAAGAGAAGTCCGTCGTCATTTGTCGGCGATCGGTCACGGACCGCCGCTTTCCGGCATTGCTTTTTTCTTTGGCTTCCTGTGTAGTCGTGTTCTTCACCAGTCCCACTTCCACACCATGTTATTTCTCGGCATCGACAGCGGCACCCAGAGCAGCAAAGCCATCGTTTTGGACCTCGCCACGGGCAAAATCCTCGCCTCCGCGCAGCAGGGTTACGGTTTGATCCAGGGCCTGAAACCCGGGCACCTGGAGCAGCATCCGCAGACTTGGGTGGATGCGGTGGACAAGTGCGTGACGGCTTGTGTGAAGAAACTCAAGACACGGGCGAAGGAGATCAAAGGCATCGGCGTGAGCGGCCAGCAGCACGGTCTGGTGGTGCTGGATGCGAAGGACCAGGTGATACGCCCGGCGAAGCTGTGGTGCGATACCAGCACGCAGGACCAGTGCGCGGAGTTCGCCCATGAGTTTGGCGGCCAGCCTGGCATCATCCATCTTGCAGGCAATGCAATGCTTCCCGGCTACACCATTCCGAAGCTGCTGTGGCTGAAACAAAAGGAGCCGAAGAACTTCGCCAAAGTGAAGACCATCCTGCTGCCGCATGATTACCTGAACTTCTGGCTCACTGGGGTGAAGCGCATGGAATACGGAGACGCCTCCGGCATGGGCATCCTCAACGTCCGCACCAGAGAGTGGAGCAAGGAGCTGTGCGACTTCATTGACCCGCGCGTGCTCTCCATGCTGCCGGAACTGGGTTCCTCCACGGCGGTGCATGGCACGCTACGTCCCGAACTGGCCAAGAAGTGGAAGCTCGGCGCGGATGTCATCGTCAGCGCAGGCGGCGGAGACAACATGATGGGCGCGATCGGCACGGGCAATATCAAGCCCGGAGTGGTGACGGCCTCCTTCGGTACCTCGGGCACGCTTTACGGCGTCTCGGACAAACCGGTGGTGGATGGCCAGGGCGAGGTGGCCGCGTTTTGCGACAGCACGGACCAGTGGCTGCCGCTGGTCTGCACGATGAATGTCACCGTAGTCACCGAGCAGGTGCGGACCATGTTTGGCTGGGATCACAAGAAGCTCGAAGCCGCAGTGAAAAGCATTCCTGCGGGTGCGGAGGGTTTGATGTTCCTGCCGTATCTCAATGGCGAGCGCACACCGAACCTGCCGAATGGCACCGGTGTGCTGCACGGCATGCGCACCACCAACACCACGCCTGCACACATCGCGCGGGCCGCAGTGGAGGGCGCCACGCTGGGTCTGGCCTACGGCTTGAAGCGCTTCCGCGATCTCGGCATGAACCCGAAGGAAATCCGTCTCACCGGCGGCGGCAGCAAGAGCCCCGTATGGCGGCAGATCGCGGCGGATGCGTTCAATGCGGAAGTCGTGACGCTGACCACCAGCGAAGGTGCAGCACTCGGCGGTGCCATCCAGGCAGCGCACGCGCAATCCGGCGGCAAGCTCGGCTACGACAAGCTCTGCAAAAAGCTCGTGCAGCTCGATGAAAAAACCCGCTGCCGGCCGGATAAAAAGCGCGCCGCTCAATACGCTGCCCAGCTTGAGCGCCAGATGGAACTCACCACGCGCCTCGGACAGAGTGGATGGCTGTGAGAGGGGGTGACTTTCAGGGGCGGGGGTTATAGCAAGACCAAACAGGTGCTGCCTACTTCTTCGCCGACACTTCCATCATTCCCTCCACGCCTTCGCCGCTGACTTCATACCAGCCGGGGAAGCCGCGCCAGGACACGCGGCCTTCGGCATCGGTCTTAGCGGTCACCGCTGTGTGCCAGCGTTTGCCTATCCATTCTTCCAGAACCTCACCGCGTGGACGGATGGTCCAGTCTTTGTTCCATGAGGCGGCTTCGGGTTTCCAGTGCGAACCTTCCCAGAAACCCCACAACAAGAAGCTGCTGTAGGCGGGATGGCTGAACACGGCTATGAGCACATCCCGCGTGTAGTCCGCAGCGAGTTCTTCATCCTCTGTGGTGACAACATCAAACTCAGTGATGGCTTGTCGCGGCACGATCTTTGCAAAGCGGTCCGTCACGGCCAGCAGGTGCTCGGGGGATGGCAGGTAGCTCTCGTGAAAGTGCGCCTGGTTGCCAAGACCAGCCACTTTGAGGCCCGCTTCATTCAGAGCCTGGATGTAGGTGAAGGTGTCATCGCACTGCGGTCCGGGTCGAAAGACTTGGTCTTCGTTCACAAAGAACGGCAGCGTGGTGAGCGTGCGGGACAGTTTGAAGACTTCGCGATCCAGATGCTCTAGGCCAGGACGTTTGTTGAGCATATCAGCACCACCCCAGGCTATGGGATGGTTGATCACGTCCCACTCGATGACGCGATCCTTCACGAACGCGAGCCGCTCGCGGACACTGGCCAGGATGCGGGAACGGATCTCCTCATTGTCCGTGATGCCGTGCAAGTTGTAAGGCGTGGGAACTTGCATGAGGTAGTGGCCGCGTACCGGAATGCGCCGTGCTTCCAGCCAGGCAAAGGCGGCCTCCAGTTCTGCATTCCGTTTCTTCTTCCGATCCTCACCCAAATCCGGCGACCATTGGCCATCCTTGAGATCGTTCTCAAAGACCACGATGCTAAAGAGCCGGTCCACGATCTCCCGGTAGCGCTGATCATCCGCCGTCTCGCCGGAAAAGCGTTTTGCCACCACCGCAGAGCCAAATCCGAACGCATGACGCTTCAGTTTAAGCTGCACTTCTTTGTTTGCTAGCGGCTGACCATCGTTGCCCTTCACCACAAGAGACAGGTCGGCTTTACGATGCTGCTCGATGCGCTTGAGCGCAGCCTTCCGCCAGGCGGCGTCGGGTTCACGGCCTTCGTAGGTTCGCTTCACGGGTTTCGCTTTTGGGAAACGTGTCACGTCTGTGTCCTTGGGATACTTCAGCACGCGAATGCTCTCCACTTCGATGGTCTGCTCACGATGCGCACAGAGCAGCGCGACGGCTGCCTTGTTTTCTGGAACCACGTCATCCGCCGTGAAGACGACCGGCAACTCTGTCCACTCTGGATGAATGCCAAGTCCAACGATGCTGCCGAAAGAGGTGTAGGGAGCGCCGCGAAGTTGCAGCTTGGCCAGCACCTCGCCGGATCCAGTGCCCACCACGCGGGCTTTGATGAGTGCGAGCACGTGTTCACCCTTCGCGACCGACGCCTGAAGCGGGGCAGTGAACTGGGCCCGGTAGGCTGCGGCGGGGTCTGCGGTGGTAATGGCGATGCGTCGCCCGGCTGGCAAGGTCTCGGACTTCCCAACAGCCTGCCCTGCGCTTGATTGCAGCGGGGCTTCTCCACGAATGTCCGTACCACCCGGAGGAATTTCGACGGCCTGAGTCATCGCGAGCGAAAACCCGACCCATGGAAGCAACGAAAGAGAGCGAGAGACGAACTTCATGCTGCCGATGCTACTTGTTTGGGAAGCACCAGCAACCTGGCATCGGCGTCCGATTGGGTATAAAAAAACGCCCGCGTCCTTTCGGAGGCGGGCGCTGGGTACAGCGGCTGTCAGATCAGCCCTTCTTCTTCTGCAAAGCGAAGGCGATGAGAAGGATGGCCAGCAAGCCACCACCTCCGTAGAGGAGGTACTTCTGGAGGTTGTCTTCTTCTTCCACCACCACGCGCTTGCGAGGGCGTGGTGCGGGTTCTTCTTCCGCAGCGGGAACGGCCACGCCGTTCTTGGTGCCGGTCTGTAGGCTGGAGGTGGTGACGCCGGAACCGCCGTCTGCAGCGGGTTCTTCTTCCTTCTTCTCCGCTTCGGCCATGGCCTGGGCCACGCGGTCATCTGTGCCGGGCTTGGCACCCAGCCCAGAGGGCAGTGTGGAGCCGCCGCCGTAGAGGCGCTGGTTGCTCTTCTTCTTGTTGAGCTCGGTGCGCAGGGTGGAAGCCTCAGCCTTCACTTTCTGCAGAATGGTGGAGGAATCCTTCAGATTGACGGCCTGGGCACGTGCGATGGCGGCTTCAGCCTGCTCCAGGTTTCCGTCTGCAAGGTAGCGGCGTGCGGCACCGATCGCCTCGTTCTGAGCCTTGATTTTGTCGAGGTCAAGCATGGCAATGTAGGCGGTCTCGGTGGCCACGGTTTTGAGCGCATCCTGAATGGATTTTAGGTCATACTTGTAAGTGCTCTGCCACTTCACGCGGGTGCGCTTTTCGATGTCGATGGCTGACTTGAAGGCATTGTCCTCACGCTCGAAGGCCACTCTGGCGCGGGTCAGGTCTGGGTCCACGAGGGACTTCAGGGCATTCTCCCTGCGCTGGACGAGCATGGGCTGCTCCTTCATCATGTTCTCGAGCACGGCCTTGTACTTTTCCAGTGCGGACTTGGCCTCAGGCACGGCGAGGAGGAACTGCATCGTGTCCATGAAGCCATCGGTCCTGTCCTTGAACTTCTCCCACTGGTTCAGTGCTTCCTTCCATTCTCCTTTGGCAAGGTGCTCCTGCATCTGGCGGCGGACCTTGAAGGCGTCGATCTCACGCACGGCACGCTTGGCCTCCTCTGGGCTGAGCCATTTGCCATCCATCTTCACGTGGCCGGAGACGACTTTGTCTTTTTCTTCCTGAAGGCCCTTAATCAAGCCCTCCACCTCGGTGGCTTGTGGTGTGCCGGGGTACTTGTTCACAAAGGGGCGGAGCTGGTCCTGAATGATGGACTCGTAGCGGTCTGCGGAGGTGAGGTCCGGAACTTTAGCGATCTCGCGCACGCCGACGATTTCCAGTTCCTCGGGTTTCTGGCGGATCACCTGAGCGACGTTGGCCTTCTGCTCGGTGCGGGTGTCCTTGATCTTGCCGACCACGACATACTCAAAGGTGATCGTGTCCGGTGTCTCGGAGAGCACCTTGGCGTCGTTGTATTTTTTGCCCTCGGTTTCACCAGGGCCGGGCTTCATGACGATGACATCGGCTCGTGCCGCACCGGCGAGGGCGAGGCTGGCGAGCACCAGGCCTTTGATGGTGGAGGAAAGGGACACAGTCGGCATTTTCATGGGATATGAGCGGTATGAATGACTCTTGGGAGGCATTTTCTTATCGGGAATCTCCCCGAGAGTAAAGCCTGAAACGACTTTTCCAGTGCTAGAAGTGCCAGCTTGTGCTTGAGCGCGGCGGGTTCCCCGATACGCTGCCGCCCATTTTTCTCGAAATTCCAGCCCATGACCCGCCACAAAATCCTCGTCGCCGACCCTATCTCCGAAAAAGGCATCGAACTGCTGAAGGCGGTGCCATCCTTCGATGTGGAGGTGAAGCTCGGCCTGAAGGCTGAGGCAGACTTCGCCGCTGCTGCCGCCGATGCGGACGCCATCATCGTCCGCAGTGGCGTGAAAGTGACGGCCAAAGTGATGGAGGCCGCGCTGAAGCTGAAGGTGGTGGGCCGTGCTGGTGTGGGCGTGGACAACATCGACATCCCCACTGCCAGCAAGCGCGGTGTGGTGGTCATGAACACCCCTGGTGGCAACACCATCTCAACGGCGGAGCAGGCCTTCACCTTGATGATGAGCCTGGCCCGCAAAACCCCTCAGGCTCACGCCAGCATGGTGGCGGGCAAGTTCGACCGCAAAAGCTTCAGCGGCACGGAGGTGTATGGGAAAACGCTCGCCGTGCTCGGCATGGGCCGCATCGGAGCGGAGTTCGCCAAGCGCGCCCTTGCCTTTGGCATGAAAGTGGTGGCCTATGATCCCTATCTCTCCAAGAGCCGCGCTGAGAGCCTGGGCGTGGAGCTGCGCGATGACCTGGATGAAGCGGTGAAGGACGCGGATTTCATCACCATGCACATGCCGCTGACGCCGGAGACGAAGCACATGATCAACGAGAAGCGCATCAGCATTCTCAAGAAAGGCGTCCGCATCATCAACTGCGCTCGTGGAGGTCTCATCGATGACAATGCCCTGGCCGCCGCGCTGGAAAGCGGTCACGTGGGTGGTGCTGCGCTGGATGTTTATGAGGTGGAGCCGCCGCCCGCAGACTATCCCTTGCTGAAGGCACCGAACACCGTCTTCACTCCGCACCTTGGTGCATCGACTGAAGAAGCCCAGGAAAACGTGGGCACTGAGATCGCCGAAGCGGTGAAGAACCATCTGCTCGAAGGTACGGTGGTCAACGCGGTGAACATGCCCAACGTGGATCCGAAGGTGCTCGCGGAAATAGGTCCCTTCCTCAAGTTTGGGGAGCTGCTGGGCCGTCTCGTCAGCCAGATCGCTCCGCAGCGTGCCAATGTGGTGCGTATCAACTACAGTGGGAAGGTGGGTGCCATCGACACCACGCTCATCTCCCGCGCCGTGCTGAAGGGTTGCCTGGAGCGTGCGGTAGGCCCTGACAGCGTCAACTACATCAACGCTGCCGGTGTGGCCGAAAACCTGGGCTTGCGTCTCACTGAGAGCCGCTTGCCCGAGCCGACGGAGTTTCACGACCTCATCGAAGTCCAGGTGCGCAACGACACGGAGTCCGCTACCATCGCCGGCACCTTCTTCGGTGGTGATCCACGCATCGTGAAGATCAACGGTCGCCGTGTAGAAGCCCGGCCTCAGGGCGTGCTCATGCTCATTGAGAACATCGACCGCCCCGGCATGATCGCCGCTTACAGCACTGCGCTGGGCAAAAATCAGGTGAACATAGCTGATATGTCCCTGGCCCGAGACAAACAGAGTGCCACCGCACTGACTATCCTCACTCTCGACTCCATGCCTTCACCAGAAGTCATCGCCGAGTTGGAGAAGATCGAGGGCATCATCCGCATCCACTGCCTGGCGGTGTCGTAGTCGATACTGTTGTAGGTTGGTTCTTTGAACCGGCCTCCTTATGATTTCGTCACCCAGTTGACCAAACACATTATTCCGTGTTATGCTGCCGCCATGAAAATGGTTCTGGCAGAAGACATCGTGAGCGTCACCGACTTCGCTCGTGGCACCAAGGAACATCTCGCCGAAATGGCCCGCACTCAACGTCCGCGCGTGCTGACGCAAAACGGCAAGGCCGCAGCCGTGGTCGTGCCCGTTGAGATGTATGATCAACTGGCCCACGAGGCCTACGAGCGGAAAATGGATGAGGAGTTGAAGGCGTCTCTGGAGGCCTATGCGCGAGGGGAGAGGGGAACGCCAGCACTGCAAGCGATGCAAGAAATTCGCCAGCGTGCCCTTAGCCGCCGCAGCTCCAGATGAGCTACGACTGGGAACTTTCTGATTCCGCCAAAGACGAGGCAAGTAATCAGATGCAGTGGTATGAAGAGAACGTCTTTCCGGATGGAGCTGCCCTCGCGGATCGCTGGCTTGCCAAACTGCATCAGGCCTTTGATAAACTCGCGAAAGCACCACTGAGCTTTGGCCCTGCTCCTGAAAACGGAAAGTGGCTGCCAACACTCCAGGTCCGCCAGATGCTCTTCCGTCCGTGGAAATCGGGCGCTGGATGGCGTGTGCTTTTTGTTGTCGATGAAGAAGCAAAACGGGTCACTATCCTTCAAGTCCGCCACGAGCATCGCCGGTGGATGCATGAGGGTGAGGTCTAGCGCCGCTCACATCTTCAAAAACCTCGCGGTCCGGCTTTCCTTCACTTTGGCTACCTGCTCGGGCGTTCCCGCTGCGACGATTCTTCCTCCGTGTTCGCCGGCTTCGGGGCCGACGTCGATGAGGTAATCGGCTTCGAGATAGACGTCGGGGTGATGCTCGATGACCACGACGGTATGACCCTCATCCACGAGACGATGCAGCACGTCGATAAGGCGAGCCACGTCCCGCAGATGAAGGCCGATGGTTGGCTCCTCGATGAGGTAAAGGTTTCGTTTACCTGCCTTGGTGATGCCTTTGAGCCGCTCCTTGGCCGTGCGTCCGTGGCCACTTCGAAGTTCAGTGACGAGCTTGATGCGCTGGGCCTCGCCACCGCTGAGCGTGGGGCTGGGCTGACCGAGCTGGAGGTAACCAAGGCCCGTGTCAGCCATGAGACGGAGCGGACGGGCAATCTTGGAAACGGATTCAAAAAACAGCGCTGCTTCGTCAATGCTCATGCGCATGACCTCGCCGATGTTCTTACCATTGTATTCGACCTCGAGCGTGGCGCTGTTGAACCGCGCGCCATGGCAGCTTTCGCAGGGTATGATGGTAGTGGGCAGGAAGTTCATCTCCACCTTGATGCCGCCGTTTCCCTCACAGACCTCGCAGCGTCCGCCTTCGGTGTTGAAGGAGAAGCGGCTGGGCGTGTAACCTCGAGCGCGGGCCAGCGGTACTTGAGCGAAGAGCTTGCGAATGTCATCCCAAATGCCGACATAGGTGGCTGGACAACTGCGGGAGGTTTTGCCGATGGGTGATTGATCCACTTCGTGGACGTATTCAATGCCCTCGAGTCCGGAGATGCTGGCCCAGGTTTTTCGCTCGTCGGTTTTCCGCTTCCCGGACTTCTGCAGCGTGGCTTTCACCGCAGGCAGGAGGCTGCCGTGCATGAGGGAGCTTTTGCCGCTACCGCTGACGCCGGTGATGATGGTGAGCCGTCCGAGCGGGATTTGCACATCCACCTTTTTGAGGTTGTTGGCCGTGGCCCCTTTCAAGGTGATCCAGCCATCCTTTGACTTGGCAGTGGGCAGTTTGCGACGGCTTCCGCGCATGGGGTGCGGTATGCCCTCTTTCAAACTCTGCCCGGTGACGCTTGCTTTATTTTTTAGGATCTGCGGCAGCGTTCCTTGCGCGATGACTTGTCCGCCGAAACGGCCCGCACCGGGGCCGAGATCCAGGATGGTGTTGGCGCGGCGCATGGTTTCGTCATCGTGCTCGACGACGAGGAGTGAGTTCCCTTTGTCCCGCAAGGCGACGAGGGTGTTGAGCAGCTTCTCGTTGTCGCGCGGGTGCAGGCCTATGGTGGGTTCATCCAGCACATAAAGCACGCCACGGAGGTTGCTACCGAGCTGGGCGGAGAGCCGGATGCGCTGGGCTTCGCCCCCGCTGAGAGTGTCCGCGCTGCGGTTGAGCTGGAGATAGCCGAGACCGACTTCCTTCATAAAGTGCAGGCGCTGGCGGATTTCATTTACGATGTCGCGTGCGATGACGGCGTCTGTGCCGCGGAACTTGAGTTTGTCCACGAGGTCGCCGGCAGACTCGGCGCTGAGTCCGGCAAAGTCTTGTATCTTCACACCCTGAAGCTGCACGGCGCGGGCGATTTCGTTGATGCGACTGCCGTTGCATTCCCTGCATGTCTCTCGTGGTCTCTCTTCATCGTCCTCGCTGCTGAAGCGGCGTTCTTCGTGCATCTCCAGTTCAAGCTGGGAGACGTCTCCGCCACGTTCAAACTCGCCTGGTGCCCGGCCCACGGTGACGCCAAATCCGCGACAGCCTTTGCACCAGCCGTGGGGGCTGTTGAAGCTGAAGAGGCGTGGATCGAGCTCCTCGAAGCTCCACCCGCAGGATGGGCAGCTCATCTCCGCGTTGAGCACATGCTGCGTTTTGTCACGCATGAGCAGCTTGAGCGTGCCTTTGCCCATTTTGAGTGCATGTTCCACCTCGCCTCGTATGGCATCTGGCGTGGTGCCCTTTTCGATCTTCGCTATGACGGCGTCGATGGTGTGCTCCTTGAAGCGCTCCAGCCGCTTGAAGTTGAGCGTGTCCTTGAAAGCACCATCGACAAACAGGGTCTCGATGCCCTGCTTCCGGGCGTGCTCGGCCACTTCATTGTGGAACCCTTTGCGCGCCTTGATGAGGGGGGCGAGGAGGTGAAAGCCGCCTTCTCTGGCGTACTCGGCCACAGCTTGAACAATCGACTGCGTGCTCTGCTTTTTCACCGGAATGGCGCACTTGGGGCAGTGTTGGGTGCCGAGCTTGGCAAACAAGAGCCGCAGGAAGTGATACAGTTCCGTGACGGTAGCCACTGTGGATTTCCCACTGCCGCGTGAGATGCGCTGCTCTATGGCCACCGTGGGTGGCACACCGGTGATGAGGTCCACATCCGGCTTCTCCATCTGCTCCACGAAGGTGCGGGCATAAACGGACATGGAGTCGAGGAAGCGTCTTTGGCCTTCAGCAAACACGAGGTCGAATGCGAGCGAGGACTTGCCTGATCCGCTCAGGCCGGTGACGACCACAAACTCATCTCGCGGGATGTCGAGGCTGATGTTTTTAAGGTTGTGTTCGCGGGCACCGCGGATGGAGATGACATTTTCCGTTTTCCGTTTTCCGTTCTCCGTTCTGACGGCGCGGTAGCTGGCGGTGGATTCGCGGAGCGTGTCGGAGGTGAGGTCGCGGAGGTGACGTCCTGTATGTGACGCTTCGCATTCGGCCACGGTCTCAGGTGTGCCCACGCAGACGATCTGGCCACCCGCTTCACCGCCTTCGGGACCGAGGTCGATAATCCAGTCGGCACACTTGATGACTTCGAGATTGTGCTCGATGACGATGAGGCTGTGGCCTTCATCTGCGAGGCGCTGAAGGAGCTTTACGAGCAGCGCGATGTCATCGAAGTGCAGGCCGGTGGTGGGTTCATCCAGAAGAAGGAGGCTTTTGCTATTGGCGTCTTCGGGTTCCAACAGATGGCCGATGAGCTTCAGGCGCTGTGCTTCACCGCCGGAGAGAGTGTTTAGCGGCTGCCCGAGACGGAGGTAACCAAGGCCGGCCTCGCAAATGAGACGCAGTGGATGAAGGATCTGCTGGCAGCGCCGAGTTGGCAGCGCTTGTTTTGCTGGCGGCGAGTCGTCCGCAGCGTTCGAGCCATTGGCGAGCCGCTGGAAGAACTCGACGGCGTCCTCGATAGTCATGCCGAGGACTTCGTGAATGTTCTTGCCTTCGAGCGTGTATTTGAGCGCGTGGGCTTGGTAGCGTTTGCCCTCGCACTCAGGGCAGGTGACAAACAGGTCGCTGAGGAACTGCATTTCGATCTTCTCGAACCCGTTCCCCCAGCAGCGTTCACAACGCCCCGCGCCGCTGTTGAAGCTAAAGAATCCGGGTGTGAGACCTGCGGCTTTGCCTTCATCCGTCTCGGCGAAGAGATTGCGTATGCCGTCGAACGCACCGAGGAAGACGGCCGGAGTCGAGCGCGGTGTGCGTGCCAGCGGCGACTGGTCCACCATGACGACAGAGCCGAGTCTTTGATGCCCGGCGATGCTCTTCACGAAGCCAGGCTCCTCTTCGCAGACTTCGCCACGCAAACGCTGGAGGTTCCGATAAAGTACGTCATGCACCAGCGTGCTCTTACCGCTGCCGCTGACACCGGTAATGCAGCAAAACACGCCAAGCGGAATGTCCACATCCACATTTTTCAGATTGTGATGCTTTGCGCCCTTGATGGTGATGGCTTGTTTGAAACGCCTCCTCCGCTTTGGCATCTCGATACTCCTCCTGCCGCTGAGATACTCTGCTGTGAGCGATCCTTTCTGCTTGAGTAGCTCATTCAGCGGGCCGGAAAACAGAAGCTGGCCGCCCTTCTCTCCGCGACCAGGGCCGATGTCCACCACGTTGTCCGCAGCGCGCATGACACTCTCTTCATGCTCAACGACGAGGAGCGTATTGCCTTTGTCGCGCAGGCTTTCCATGACGCCGATGAGGCGTCCGATGTCACGCGGATGCAGGCCGATGCTCGGCTCATCCAAAACGAAGAGTGTATTCACCAGCGAGGCTCCCAGGCAGGTAGTTAAGTTCACGCGTTGGAGTTCACCGCCGGAGAGCGTGCGTGTCTGGCGGTCGAGATTCAAATAACCAAGCCCTGCACGCTCGAGGTAGCTGAGTCGCGACACGACTTCATCTCGCAGCAGTTTGTGGGTGTGATCCTTCTCCGGCAGCTGCCAACTCTGAATGGTGGGCAGCAGGCGCTCTACGGGCAGCTTCCACAGGTCCGCCACGCTGAGGCCCTGGATACGGAAAAGGAAGGCCTCCTTCTTCAGGCGTCCGCCATCACAATCGGGGCAGTCGGTGTAGGCGCGGTAGCGGCTGAGGAAGACGCGGACGTGCATTTTGTAGGCGCGGGATTCCTGCCACTTGAAGAAGCCGCGCACGCCGTACCACTCGCCCGCCTTGTAGGCTTCCTCCGGGTCATCGCGCGTGCCATCGATGAGCCACCGGCGTTCCTTTTCGCTAAACTGGTCGAAGGGTTTGTGAATATCAATGCCACGCTTCAGCGCTGCGGTGATGAGGTCCGTCTGGCACTCCGCATAGGTGCTGCCGGTGAAGGCTTTCACCAAGCCGTCTGCGATGCTCAGGGAGTCGTCCGGCATCGCTTTCTTCAGGTCGAGTCCAAGCGTCTTGCCAAACCCACGACAGGTCGGGCAGGCACCGATGGGGTTGTTGAAGCTAAACAAACCGGGTGTGGGTGTCGGCAGTGTGACGTCACAGGCGGCACAGTGCCAGCCGGTCGAAAAATGAAGGACATGATTCTCCACATTCCGCTTTCCGTTCTCTGCGGAAGGAAAGACCACACTCATCTTGCCCTTGCCCAGGCGTAGGGCGGCTTCGATGCTCTCAGACAGGCGGGCCTTTTCATCGTGAGTGATCGTGATGCGGTCCTGCACCACCTGGACCACGGCTGGCAGTTTACGCTTCTTCATCACCGCCTCGTCGTCCAGACGCAGCACCTCGCCATACAGCCAGATGCGCAGGAAGCCCTGCGCCTGGAGGAAGCTGGCGAAATCCCCGGCATCTGCCGTGGCCGGGGCTGGCACGGGGAAGAGAATGAGCGCCTGCTCTCCTTCATGACTTTCCAAGAGCGTCTGCATGACGTGCTCCGGCGATTCTGGGCGCACTGGCTGACCACACTCCGGGCAATGCGCTTCTGCCAAGCGCGGGAAAAGCATTTTCAGATAGTCATTGATCTCCGTAATGGTGCCCACGGTGCTGCGCGTGCTGCGGACATTGTTCACCTGCTCGATGGCGATGGCCGGCGGGATGCCCTCAATGGCATCCACCTGTGGCTTGTCCATGCGCTCGAAGAACTGCCGTGTGTAGGGAGAAAACGTCTCCACGTAGCGTCGCTGGCCCTCTGCGTAAATCGTGTCAA
Source organism: uncultured Verrucomicrobiaceae bacterium (assembly GCA_964538625.1). Taxonomy (GTDB): domain Bacteria; phylum Verrucomicrobiota; class Verrucomicrobiia; order Verrucomicrobiales; family Verrucomicrobiaceae; genus JAEUHM01. The sequence continues at coordinate 94,444 of CAZIGH010000003.1, read as the reverse complement.
ACGCCAGCGAGGACTTGCCTGAGCCACTCGGTCCCGTGATGACCGTCAACTGATTGAGCGGCAGATCGAGGTCGATGCCCTTTAGGTTGTTCTGCCGTGCCCCACGAATGCGGATGACATCATGCGTAGCTGAGGAAGCGGGGGCGGACGGGGGACTTTTTTTGGACATTGAAGAAGCAGGATAGAACTACGCTACGGCGCGGCAACGGAAGTGGCGAAAAAGATGTGCGTCGTGAAACACGATCCGCTTTTCCATTAAAAGGATTCAGCCGAAGCCCTGTTTGCTTTTCATGGCTGGCAGCGTATCAGAGGCTTTGCATTATTATTTATGATCCTGCGCCTGCTCTCACTCACTGCCGTACTGTCTCTCGCTGCGTGTAACAGTTGTGACTCCTGCAAGAACAAGGAAGCATCCACCGGACTGCTGTCCGCAGCCAAGAAGGCCTCCGGAGCGGAGGCGATGGAGAAGGCTGGCAAAGCGGCTGCTTCTGGTGACGTGAAGGGAGCGGCTGCTGGCGCTGCTGCGGCCACTCCGCAGGGGCAAGCGGCGCAGGCTGCTCGTGCAGCCTCGCAGAACGCCCAACGCTGAGAAGCTCACTGGCGAGCGGCGTCCCTATGCGTGGCTGCTGCGCTTCTTGAAGTCCGTGCAGCTGCCGACATATTCCCTCTGCTATGACGGATGCTGACACGAACGAAACCCCCGCCGGAACCTCCTGCTCAACGCCCCTCTCTGCTGAAGAAGTGCGGGTGCTAGGCTGTCTGCTTGAGAAAGAGCAGACCACGCCGGACTATTATCCGCTCACGCTCAACGGCCTGCTTACGGCGTGCAATCAGTCCACCAATCGGGACCCTGTGGTGAGCTATGATGAGAGGACGGTGCTCGAAGCGCTGGAGACACTGAAGACGCGCCAGTTCGCCATGCAGATCACCATGGCTGGCGCACGGGTCCAGAAATACAAGCACAACCTGGACCGCAAGTTCCCCTGGCTTGAGAAGGCGGAGATAGCCCTGCTAACGGTGCTCCTTTTGCGCGGCCCACAGACGGTGGGCGAACTCCGCCAGCGCAGCGAGAGGATGCAGATTTTTCCGGATCTGGAAGCGGTGGAAGCCACGCTGAAGCATCTGGCGGAGAACGAGCATGGGGAAGTGTTGGTGGTTTGCTTCCCACCCGGGCCGGGTCGCAAAAGCGCACTCTACATGCACACGCTGGGTGGCGTGCCCGAAGCTCCAGCCGCTGCCCCTGTGTCCGCTGCAAGCCTGCCCATGAGCCTCAGCCCCAAATCCACGACGCTGGATGAGGAATGGAAGCTCAAGGTGGAGGCGGAGCTGGCACTGCTGCGTTTGGAGGTGGACGCTCTGAAAGCGCGACTTACTTCCCAGACTTGACGAACTCTTCCTCACTCAAGAAGCCGTCTTTGTTTTTATCAAACACTGGGAAGCGTTTGGGCGCCTCCTCAGGATCCGGCTGATTGAGAAGGAACTCCTCGCGGGTTAGGCGCCCATCGTTGTTCGTGTCCCGCTTTTTGAACATGGCACTGCGATCTTTTGAGGAAGTGGGTTTCTTCTTGGGCGTGGCTCCCGCCTTGGCTTTGTCGCTGTACTGCGGCTTTGCTTCAGGATGAGTGGCCAGGATGGCGCGGAGCTTCGCCACCATCTCAGGCTGAGCAGCGGCCAGGTTTTCAGACTCATCAGGGTCGGCCACGTAATCATAAAGCTCCAGCTCCGCATCTTCCGCAGGTTCGCCGGGGCGCTTCCACTCTACCAATCGATGAGTCGGTGTACGAATGGCTCGTCCCAGCACACTGCCGCGCGGGTACACATGGATGGCGTGGTCTCGCCCTTCAGAGGCGGGGTTCTTCAACACGGCGGCGAAACTTTTTCCATCGATCCCGGTCGGTGCAGGCAGTCCGGCCAGTTCGCTGAGTGTGGGATAGATGTCCACGGTTTCGATGAGTGCCTTGGTCCGGGCACCTTTTGCCGCTCCCGGTGCAGCCACGATGACAGGAATGCGCGCAGCCTGCTCGTAGTTGGTATGTTTGCACCACATGCCGTGATCTCCGAGATGCCAGCCGTGGTCACCCCAGAGTACAATGATGGTGTTTTCGGTGAGTTTCAGGGAATCCAGCGCATCGAGCAGCAGACCCACCTGGGCGTCGATGTAGCTGGTGGCGGCGTAGTAGCCGTGGATGAGATGACGTGTGTCTGCCTCGCTGAGAGGACCCTTCTCAGGCACGGTAGCATACTGGCGCAGTTCACCCCAGGTGGTTGGCGCGAACTCGGGCGCACCCTTGGGCGGCGAGTTGAGTGCGGGCATGGGGAGCTTGGCCGGGTCGTAGAGATCCCAGTACTTCTTGGGGGCCACAAACGGCAGATGGGGTTTCACAAATCCGGCTGCCAGGAAGAACGGTTGTGAGGGATTGGCTGCGGCCTCCTTCAGGCGCTTCACGGCCTCCAGAGCCATCTGTCCGTCCGGGTAGCGATCATCCGGAACGTCGGCCGACTCGGTGGGAGTGCCGCGGGGTCCGTTGCGGCTATCGCGGAGGTCGGCGGTGCTCTCTGGCAAGGCGTACTGCGGAGCTTTCGGCTTCCAGTGCGGTACGGACCAGGTGGCGGCGTCATCGATGTTGCCATGGCCGACGTGGTAAATCTTCCCCAGGCCGGCCACATGATAGCCCGCCGCCTTGAAGTGCTGGCCCATGGTCACAGCGTCTGGCGCGGCTTTGCGGAAGTGCGTGGGCAGGTCGTAAATGCCGAGTGTCTGCGGGCGGAGGCCGGTCATGAGGGCATTGCGAGATGGGGAGCAGACGGCCTGGTTGCAGTAGGCGCTCTCAAAAAGCACTCCGCTGGAGGCGAGCCGGTCTAGGTTGGGTGTGACCGCAGTACCGTCTCCATAACAAGCAAGTGCAGGCTTGAGGTCATCCACGCAAATGAGCAGTATGTTTGTCTTTGCACCGAGCGGTGCCAGAGGAAGGAGCAGCGTGAGAAAAAGTGAGGTGCGCATAGGAATCCGCCGGTAACGATAAGATGTCCTCCGTAGTTGCAGAAATCCCGCTCCGTGGAATAGTGGCAGGCTCCACATGAAACGATTCGCTTTGTCATTCATGCTGCTGCTCGGCACGCTTCCGTCTTGCGCATCTCCACGCAAGGGTGGTGTAGCCAGCGCGAAAGAACAGGAACAGTGGAAACAGGTGCAGACCGGAAAGGCCTCCTACTATGGAGGGCGCTGGCACAAGCGGCTCACCGCCAGTGGCGAGCGCTACGACCAGAACTCCATGACTGCCGCCCACAAGACGCTGCCGTTTGGCACGCGCGTGAAAGTGACCAACCTGCGCAATGGCAAGAGCTGTGAGGTGCGCATCAACAACCGTGGCCCCTACACGAAGGGCCGTGTCATTGATCTTTCTGTGGCCGCTGCCAAACAAATCGGCTCCGTGAACGATGGCGTGGTGCCGGTGAAACTGGAAGTGAAGATGTAAGGTGGTTGCGCTAGCGCGGGCTGCTCGTCATGCTGGGTGTGATGCGACACGTTCTCTGCTTCGGCGATTCCAATACCTGGGGTTATGACCCCGCTGCCACTGCGGCTTCTCCTATGCCGGTGCGTTACGCGCCGGAGGTGCGCTGGACCGGCATACTCGCCAAGGAGCTGGGCGCTGCCTTCCGCGTCATCGAGGAGGGGCAGAACGGACGCACCACGGTTCACGATGATCCGACAGCATGGGCGAACCGCAACGGAAGGGACTACCTGCCCTCCTGCCTGGAGTCCCACAAGCCAGTGGATCTGATCATTCTCATGCTGGGCACCAACGACTTGAAGTCGATGTTTCAGCTCGCTCCGGGAGAGATCGCGGCCGGAGCAGGCATTCTCTTGCGCACGGTGTTTCAGAGTGATGCAGGTCCCGGCTTCAAGGCTCCCAAGGCACTGCTGGTATGCCCGCCCGCCATAGGAGATCTGAGCAAGCTGCCGGAGCTGGCTGCCAAGCTGATGGGAGCGCGTGAAAAGTCACTCAAGCTCCCCGCTTACTACGAAGCCGTGGCGCGACAGCACGGCGCTGAGTTTTTCAACAGCCAGGAAGTGGTGGTGCCCAGTGAAGTGGATGCCATTCATCTGGACGCCAGGGATCATCTGGCGCTGGGTCGTGCGCTTGCCGCTAAGGTAAGAAAGCTACTGCCATGAAGTCTGTCGTCGCTGTTCTCTCCCTTGCAGCCTCCGTGTTGGCAGGTGCCGAGCCTGAGTGGCGAGCTTTTCCCGAAGTAGCGGATGCAGAGGGATTTGCCGGGATGTATGCGGGTGTGAGCAACGGGGTGCTGCTGGCTGCGGGCGGTGCCAACTTCCCAGGCAAGAAGCCCTGGGAAGGTGGACAGAAAATCTGGTATGACACGGTATGGATGCTGGACAAGCTGGATGGAGCGTGGCGCAAAGTGGGGACTCTGCCTACGCCGCGAGGATACGGTGTGAGCATCAGCACAGATGAGGGGCTGCTTTGCATAGGCGGGGCCGAAGCTGATGCTCATGTGAGCGATTGCCTGCTACTGAGATGGTCGGAAAGTCGGCTTAAGATCACGAACCTGCCTTCCCTGCCGGGCAAGTGCGCGAACTTTTGTGGCGCGCTGCTCGGTGAGGTGGTTTATGTGGCGGGGGGTATCGAGACACCGCTTAGCACTGCGGCCATGAAGACCTTCTGGGCGCTGAACCTGCGCAAGCTTAATGAGGGCTGGAAACCGCTCGTGCCCTGGCCCGGTGCAGAACGCATGCTCGCTGTGGCTGCCGTTCACGAGGGTGCGTTTTATCTCATGAGCGGCACTTCGCTGCGGGCTGGGGGGGATGGTAAGCCCGTGAGGACGTATTTGAAGGATACATGGAAGTTTGTTCCAGATCGTGGCTGGGAGAAGCTGGCTGACATGCCCCGGGCCACCGTGGCAGCGCCCACGCCCGCGCCCGTGCTAGGTGGCGGCGTGTGGGTGCTGGGTGGGGATGACGGGGCGCTGGTGAACTTCGAGCCAAAGTCAAAACATCCCGGTTTTCCCACGACAGCTCTACGCTATGACCTGAGCACCGGAAATTGGTCTGAGGAGGGAGAGATGAAGGCGTCACTGGTGACCAATCCCGTAACACGGTGGAGCGGCTGGTATATGATGATCAGTGGCGAACAACGTCCCGGCGTGCGCTCACCGGCGGTATGGGGAGTTCGCTGATCAGCCGAAGAGGTTCAGCTGCGGGGTGAGTTCGGCCTCGGTGCGCTTTTTCCGTGTGCTGGCGGGTACGCTTTTCGGCACGGGAACTTCCTTGACGCTTTCTGCGGGCTGGTGGCCGGCTTCGAGTTGTTGGAGCACTTCCTTCGCTCGATGGATGACGTTTTCTGGCAGTCCGGCCAGCCTTGCGACCTGAATGCCGTAGCTCTTCTCTGCACTCCCCGGAAGGATCTTGCGCAGGAAGATGATCTGGTGGTTCCACTCTTTCACTGCGACGTTGTAGTTCTGCACGGCGCTCCGGCTCTGTGAAAGAGCCGTGATCTCGTGATAGTGCGTAGCGAAGAGGCAGCGAGCCCCGATGTGATCGTGAAGATGCTCGGCGACCGACCATGCGATGCTGAGGCCGTCAAAGGTGCTGGTGCCACGGCCGATTTCATCCAGGATGACCAGGCTGCGTTCGGTGGCGTTGTTGAGAATGAGCGCGGTCTCGTTCATCTCCACCATGAAGGTGCTCTGGCCACGTGCGATGTCATCACTGGCACCTATGCGGGTGAAGATGCGGTCCACCACGCCGACTTCAGCAGACGCGGCGGGGACAAAGCTGCCCATCTGCGCCATGAGGGTAAGCAGTGCCACTTGCCGCAAGTAAGTACTCTTGCCGGCCATATTGGGACCGGTGATGAGGATAAGGCGGTTCTGCTCAGGCTCCAGGGTGACATCGTTGGGAACGAAACGCTCGCCTCCGGTGAGGGTCTGGTCCAGCACGGGGTGGCGCCCGTCCCGAATGAAGAGGTTGCGCGTCTCGTTGAGAGTGGGGCGCACATAGTTGTAGAGCCTCGCCGTCTCTGCCAGTCCGGCAAGCGTGTCGAGAATCGCCAGCGCATCGGCCGTCTCTTGTATGGCTTCCAAGTGCTGAAGGATGCGTCCGCGCAGGGCGATGAACTCCTCGTACTCAAGAGCCTTGCTCCGCTCTTCAGCGCCGAGGATTTTGTCCTCCATTCGTTTGAGTTCATCCGTGATGTAGCGCTCACCGTTTACGGTGGTCTGCTTGCGGTGGTAGTCGGCGGGTACGCTGCCTACGTTGGCCTTGGTGATCTCGATGAAATAGCCGAAGACGGCGTTGTATTTGATCTTGAGGCTTTTGATGCCGGTGCGTTCGATCTCACGGTTTTGAAGCTCGGCGATCCACTGGCGTCCCAGCGTGGAGGCGTTGCGTAGTTCATCCAGCGCTTCGCTGTAGCCCGCGCGGAAAACGCCGCCTTCTTTGATCTGCATGGGTGGTTCATCCACAATGCTGCGCTGAATTTCTGCTGCTGTGCTACTCAAGTCATGCAGATGGCCGTGCAGTTCTTTGAGCAGGGCGGAGGGTGTCTCCTCAAGGATGGCCTTTACAGCGGGAATGGACTCCAGCGAGACGGCCAGAGCCTGGAGGTCACGCCCGTTCCCGCTGCCCTGGCTAAGGCGTCCGCTGGTGCGCTCGAGATCGCGCACTTCCTTGAGCAGGGTACGTAGTTGGCCGAGCAGCATGGGCTCTTTCAACAGCGCGGCGATGGCGTCCTGACGTGCGGTGAGTTTCTCCACATCCCGCAACGGGTGCAGCACCCAATGACGGAGTTTGCGTGCGCCCATGGGCGTGCAGGTGCGGTCCAACGCGGCCAGGAGTGTGTGCTGGCTGCCGCCGCGTGCGGTGACCAGCTCCAGGTGGGACTGGCTCGCGGCATCAATGAGCACACAGTCCCCGGGCTGGGCCACGCGGAGGCGCTTGATGTGATCCACGCTCCGCCGTAGCTGAAACTGGAGATATTGCAGGATGGCACCTGCGGCACAAATGGCAGGTTGGAGGGAGGCACAGCCAAAGCCGTCAAGCGACTGTACTTTGAAGTGTTGGGTCAGCGCGTGGATGGCTTGATCATAGAGAAAAAGGTAGCTCTCGGCTGCCAGCGCAGAGGCGGGTTTGCCAAGCTGCTCGATGAGTTCCGGCTGCTCCTCGCACCACAGCAACTCGGAAGCCTGTATGCGCTGGAGTTCATCTGCGAGTTCAGCTGCGTCCGTGAACTCGGCCACTTCAAACTCTCCAGTGGTATGATCCACAAAGGCAAGTCCGAGGCGCTTGCCCTCTCGATACACTGCGGCGAGATAGTTTGGCCGGTTGCTGTCCAGCAGATTGAGGTCGCTGACGGTGCCGGCGCTAATGATTTGCGTGATCTCGCGGGAGACGAGCTTGCCCGGTATGGGTTCGGTAGTCTGCTCTGCAATGGCCACACGTTTGCCACTTTGAATGAGTTTGGCGATGTAACCCTGGGCGGAATGATGGGGCACGCCACACATGGGGATGCCGTTGCGCTTGGTGAGCGCTACATTCAGGATCGGCGATGCCGTTTGAGCATCCTGGAAAAACAGCTCGTAGAAGTCCCCGAGGCGGAAGAACAGCAGCACGTCCTCAGACAGCTCACGCCGCATGGCGAGGTACTGCTTCATCATCGGGGTGCTGGCGGCGTCGGACATGGGACTTCACGATGAGCGGGAAAGTCACTTTGGCAAAAGGGGATGCGAGCGGCGGGCGGGCTGCTGCGACTTTCTTTGGCTCAGTGGCCGGCGTTCAGCAGGTTTCTCGCATGTTCCCGGGCAGACTCGCGCTTGCCACCGAGCATTCGGGCCAGTTCTTCAATACGATCTTCGCCGCTGATCTCGCGGATGGTGGACTTGGTGCGATTGGCTTCCACTTCCTTGGTGACGACAAAGTGGCTAGCGGCCAAACTGGCCACTTGCGGGAAGTGGGTGATGGCGATGACCTGGCGGGCCTTGCCGATGGCTGACATTTTGCGGCCCACAGCTTCGGCGATGTTGCCGCCGACGTTGGCATCAATCTCGTCGAACACGAGCAGGTCCACGCTGTCCTGCTTGGCGAGTGCGCTTTTTACGGCTAGCAACACGCGGCTCATTTCTCCACTGGAAGCGGTGAGGCGCAGGGGTTTCATGGGTTCCCCGGGGTTCGGTGCGAAAAGGAAGTCCACGGCTTCGAGGCCTTCGCGCTGGGGTTCGGCAAGCGGGTGGAGCTGCACCTCGAAGATACTTTGTTTGAAGCCGAGATCGGCGAGGTGTTTGGCCACTTCTTTGGCGAGCTTGGGTGCGCCTTCAGCCCGTTTTTTGGACAGTGCTTTGCCGAGTTTATCCGCCTCGGCTCGGTGTTTCTTCACTTCGTCCTCCAGGCGTACGATTTCATCCGCGCGGCCTTCCATTTTCGCCAGCTTGGACTCGCAATCGGCGAGGTGGGCCAGGATGCCATCCACAGTGGGTGCATACTTGCGGCGGAGCTGCTGGATGACGCCCATGCGCTGCTCCAGGGCTTCGAACTCCTTCGGGTCCAGTTCCAGGTCGGCTGCGTAGTCGCGCACCCCGCTCTCCATCTCGCGAAGTACGATGAGCGCGCCCTCGAACTCCTCAAAAACCTTGCTGCTCTCCGGGTCGATGCGCTCCAGTTCGTGCACCATGCGGGCGACCTCGCGCAGTTGGCTGAGGATGCTGTCCTTGCCCTCGCCCAGGCGCTCGACGATCTCGCTGCACAACTCGCTAAGGCGGGCGCTGTTGGCCACGAGGCTGTGGCGGGACTCGAGCTGCACATCTTCGCCAGGCTTGAGTTTCGCACCGCTGATCTCTTTGATCTGGTGCTTGAGCATGTCGATCTGTTGCTGGCTGGCACGCTCGGAGTTCACCAGGTCCTCCAGTTCTGTGACGGCGCTGCGCCAGCGCTTCCAGGCGGTTTGGTAGGAGGCGAGCGCGGCCTCGGAACCGGCGTATTTATCTAGCATCTCAAGCTGGCGTTCCTGTGAGTGGAGGGACTGGTGATCGTGCGGACCGTGGAGATCCACCAGAAACTCCCCCACAGCCTTCAACACTTGTGTGGTGGTGGGGGAGCCGTTGAGGAACTGCTTGTTGGTGCCACTGCTGCTAACCACGCGCTTCACCAGCAGCACGCCGTCTTCACAGGGCTCCACGCCAGCTTCATCGAGAATAGCGGCGATGGGTCGCGCATCGGAGAGCTGAAAGGAAGCCTCCACACTGCACTGCTCCTGCCCGGTACGAATGAGAGAACGGTCCGCCCGCTCTCCGAGGATGAGCTTCAATGCGCCGACGATGATGGACTTGCCCGCGCCGGTCTCACCCGTCACGCCCACCAGCCCGCGACCAAGCTCCCAGGTGACGTCTTCGACGAGGGCCAGGTTCTTGATTTTGATGAAGCTCAGCATGGGCGGTTGGGATGCGCCGAGATTGGCACAGCCTTCGCCGAGTGCAACGGGAGGTCAGTAAAGTCCGAAGGAACGCCAGTCACGGGAGGAAATGGTGCGCGGCAGGCCGTCCGGGGTGAGTTCATCGCTCCGTATGTGCGCTGGAGCGGGCCGGATGCGAGTAGGCTTCGTCGGCTTACGCTCGGGCAGCGGTCCCATCTCGCGTTCCATTTTTTTCAGTTCGAGTTCCCATTTGGCCCGATTCAATCTGGATTGGACCCAGAGCTCTGCGAACTTCGCCTTGTTTTGGAGATTGGAGCGTTTGGGATGAGGCGGGGTAGTGTCAGCTTGGTGGAACCAAATCCAACCACCGGCGGCTCCGCCCAGCACAAAAAGCACGATCATGCCCAGGCTCGACAGACTCGCTTTCATGGCAAGGATATTGCCACATTGAGTGCCTCTGCGGCAAGCTTTCCTTTTCCATGTCTGAACTCACTCTCACCTTCCTCGGCACCGGCACTTCGGTCGGCATCCCGATGATTGGCTGTGATTGTGAGACCTGTCGCAGCAGCGATCCGCGCGACCAGCGCAGCCGTTGCTCCATCTATTGCGTGACCCCAGAAGCGTCTTGGGTAGTGGATACTGGGCCGGACTTCCGTACTCAATGTCTGCGGGAAAACATCCGCCGTGTGGATGCGGTGCTCTACACGCATCCGCACATGGATCACCTCACAGGCTTTGATGAGCTACGGCGGTTCACCATTGCCGAGGATGCGGTGATGCCCATCTATGCGCGGCCCTCCTGCTTGGAGGTGCTGGAGCGCATGTTCGTCTATGCCTTCAACGGAGAAAACCGCTACCGTGGCTACCTGAAGCCTGATCCAAGGGCCATCCACGGCGTCTTCCATCTTGGCGAAACGGAGATCACACCGCTGCCGCTGGTGCATGGCAAGGTGGAAACCATAGGCTTTCTGTTTTCACGGCACGGGAAAAAGCTCTGCGCCTACATGAGCGACTGCAAGCTGGTCACACCGGATGCGCTGGAGCTCATCAAGGGCGTGGACACACTCATCGTGGACGGTCTGCGCCACACGCCACACCCCACACACATGAACTGGGATGAAGCGCTGGCGCTTGTGGAGCAGGTGCAGCCACGTCAGACCTGGCTCACCCACATTATGTGTGAAATCCTTCATGCGCGTGACGAACCATCCTTGCCGCCGGGGGTGCTTTTAGCGTATGATGGTCTGCGTCTCACGTGGTGATGCACAGACTGCTTATTCTTTCAGCGTTCACGCTGCTCGCTTGGCGAGCTGCTGCAGGCGTGCCGTTGCCAGAGTGGAATGCCGCCGTTGACACAGCAGTCGTCTATAACTCGAACGATCCCGACGCTGCGGCGCTGGCTTCATACTACATCTCGAAACGCGGCATACGGGAAGACAGGTTGGTTGCACTGAGCTGTTCGCGGGAAGAGACTGTCACGCGGGCGGAGTTTGAGTCGAGCATCCGTAAGCCGCTCCAGCAGCAGTTTGTGGATCGTGGCTGGTGGCGCATGGAGGAGCGCGAGGTGGTGGATCATCTCTCACAAAAGTCCCGCCGTGCCTACGCGGCGACGGGGCAGTTGATTCGGGTGGTGGTGGTGATGCGCGGGCTGCCACTACGCATCAGCCGTACCCAGGAGCAGGCCCCAGCGGCGCGGGAGGATGAAGCAAGCGTAGATTCCGAAATCGCCGCCATGGGGTTGGGCATGAACGTTACAGCCGGTGCGTTGCCGAACCCTTATTTTGGCAAGGCGGTCCGCTTTGCGAAAGACTCGGGATGCGAGGGCATGCTTCTGGTCGGCAGACTGGATGCGCCCAGCGCCTCGACGGTGAGGAGGATGATCGATGACGCGGTGGCAGTGGAGTCTCGCGGTCTGCTGGGCAGGTCTGTGGTGGATCTGGCACTGCGCAAGGGCGGCTACAGGGAAGGAGAGAACTGGTTGGAGAGCTGCGTGCGTTCCTTTGTGCGGAATGGCATCCCTACCTACGTGGATCGAAAGCCGGAGCTGATACCTGAGCACTGGCCCCTGCCCGAGACGGCGCTCTATTTTGGCTGGTACCACGGAGAGGTGAGTGGCCCTTTTTCGTCCCACGCGTTTCGTTTTGCCCGTGGTGCAGTGGCATGTCATCTGCACTCCTTCAGCGCACGGACTTTGCGCAGTGGCACTCAGGCCTGGGCGGCTCCACTGCTGGAGCGCGGCGCTGCGGCCACGGTCGGAAATGTGTGGGAACCGTATCTGAGCTACACGACGCACTTTCACTTGATGAACGAGCGGCTGCTGGAGGGTTTCACCCTGGCCGAGGCGGCTTGGAGCGCTACGCCGGGACTCTCGTGGATGAACGTGATCGTGGGTGATCCGCTCTATCGGCCATTCCTTCATCGGACATTGCCGGAAGATGACATGCGGGACTACGCTCTGTTTCAAGGTCTGGCGGACAAACATCGCCATGATGAAGGCCCGGCAGCCTTCAAACATGCTGTCGTGGAACTCGCCGAGCGCAAGAACGCTCCGCGATTGCTCGAACTGCTGGCCCTGTGGGCTGCTGCGGAAGGGTCCACAAAAGAAGCCTCCAGCCTGCTTCAGCACGCGCGCGCCCGCTACGCCGCGTCACAAGATCGGCTGAGAACGATTCTCTTGGAGGCAGATTATCTGCGCCAGAACGAAGACGGCTTGCTCGAAGACCACGCAGAACGGCTGTTGCAGGAGAGCAGGAAGCTTACCTCCGCTGAGCTGCCGCAGGCTTACGCTCTGGTGAAGTCACTACTCAAGACGGAAGACGAGGGTCAGGAGTGAGAAACGGCAACCCGTCTCAGACGATTTCCGGCACCACGTAAGGCTCTCGGTAGCTGCCTTTCAACATGGCATCTGCCTTCTCGTCGCCGGTGAACCTTTCTGTCTTGGGGTTCATCTTCAGCACCGGGCCGAGCGTGAGCTGGTCCTTGGCGATGTCCACGTCATTCTTCGCAAGGTGCTCCTTCATTCGCTCAAAGCTCTCCTGGGCAAAGGGCTGGGACTTAATCTCTTCCAGGATCTCAGCAGGCTTCTTCTTCTGACCGAGGCGATAACTGATATTGCCCGTATGGCAGAGAGCGCTGGAGAGATGGCCCTCCAAAATATCGGCATGCAGATCCTGTGGATTCCGGCTGCGGCAGGCGTGTATGAAGTTGGCGAAGTGGTCCTCCGATCCCTCCCACTTGGCGATCTCATTCCCCTTCAAGTCGAAGGCTGTGGCGCTGCTGTAGTTCGGCACGACTACATAACCGTTCTCACACTCGATGATGACGCCCACGCCTGCGCCCTTGAACTTGTCCATGTCCTTGGAGTCCTTGCTCTGCGGCAGTCCGCGCACTTCAAAGAGGAGCGGAGCCTTGTCGTAGCCTTGATAGACGATCTGGGTGTTAGCCGTTTCGCCGTCGTCTTCATAACCAAGGCGTCCGCCGACGCTCCACACCAGCGGTGCCAACTCCATCTCGCCTAGGAACCAGCGGGCGATGTCCATCTGGTGAATGCCCTGGTTGCCCAGGTCGCCATTCCCGTAGGCCCAGGTCCAATGCCAGTCGTAGTGCAGCTTTTTGCGAGTCAGTTCGCCCATGGGGCCGGGTCCGCACCAGAGATCGTAATCAATAGTGTCGGGGATCTTCTGCGGGCCATCCGCTTTGCCAATGCTTGGTCTGCGCTTGTAGCAGAGTCCACGGGCGAGCTTGATCTTGCCGAGATTTCCCTCCTGCACCCACTTCACGGCGGCGTAGATGCCCTTTCTGCTGCTGCGGCTCTGGGTGCCGGTCTGGACGATCTTTCCGTATTTGCGAGCTGCGTTCACGGCTTGCCTGCCTTCCCAGACATTGTGTGAGACGGGCTTTTCTACATAGACATCCTTCCCGGCCTGGACGGCCCAAATCGTGCTTAGCGCGTGCCAGTGGTTCGGCGTAGCGATGCTGATGGCGTCGATGTCTTTATTCTCCAGCAGCTTCCGGATGTCGGTATAGGTGCTGACTTCATGCTTGTCGCTCTTCACGGAGTCGGCGCGCTTCTTCAGCACGGTCTGATCCACATCGCACAAGGCTGCCAACCGCACCGCTTCGCCCTTCTTGTCCATGCCGGCGTAGCCGCTGATGTGTCCGCTGCCACGCCCACCGATGCCTACGACGGCGACATTGATGGTTTCACCTGGGCTTTTCTGTGCCCAGGAGGTTTGGGCGATGTAGAAGACTCCGCCGGCGGTGCTGGCGGAGAGTTGCTTGATGAAGTGACGGCGGGAGGCTGGCGATGGGTTGGACATGGCCATTCAACGCAGGAACCGGCAGCGAACTTTTCTAGCGTTCATTGGGCCTCGGAGATAACCGCTTTCCACTCGGCGGCGTTGCCCCGCAGCTCCGGCGCGTACATCGCCTCGGCTTTCGCGGGCAGAGCACTGAACCTCCCAGGGACTTCTGCCCGCACTCGATAGCGCAGCGTGTGACGGCCCTGCGGCAGACGATCTGCGAAGAAGGCCACCTTTTCATCGCGATACTCTTTGTAGGCGGGGAGGCCATCATAGGACCACCCGCTCTGCACTTCCATGGGCTCGAAGCCTGCGGGCTTGGGATCGGCGAGGAGCACGTATTCATAGTGGTTTTTGCTTTCGATGACGAGTTCCACCTCTACTTCATCGCCGCTCATCAACGGATCTCCGCTCTTCAACTCGGTGCGCACGGTGCGCGTGCCGGTCTGCTGAGTTGCCTGGCCTTTGGCGTCACTGACGTTGGCAGCGCCTTTCTCGTGAGTGAGTTTGAAGTAACGACGCTCTACTTTCACTTCGAGTCCGGCAGCCGGAATGTGGTCTTCCTTAGTATAGACCGTGAGGTAAGCGTTCGCGTAAAGGGGGCCGCTGCCGCGACGGCGCAGTTCCACCTTGTGCTGGCCGGTGGTCACGGCGTCACCTTCTAGGACGAGGCTGCCATCAAATGCGAAGAGGGTTTCAGGCGAAATGGTGACGGTCTTCTTCAACTCGCCATCCAGCAGGACTTCCACGATCATATCGGGCTTCGTTTCACCGCTCGCTTTGGCGAAGACGGCGAGGGATTCGATGACCGTAGCAGTGTCACGCGTGCTGTTCCAGTAGCTGCCGTTGCGGCGGTTGTTGAGCAAGTGTTTGGCGATGCGTGCAGCGAGGTCGCCCTTCGGCTCTGTCACGCTGAGCAGACGGAGGAAGACGGCCTGTGTTTCGATTTCATCTCCCCACCAGTACCACCAACTGTTCGCCGGGAGATCAAGCCAGGCGGTCTGGTTTTCGTCATCCAGCTTCACGAACTGCCGCAGATTCCGCAGGCACATGTCACGGCGGTCGGTTTCACCCTTCGCATGACAGGCGAGACCGAGGAGGCCCACATTGAGCCGGGACAAACCGTTGCGCTTGTCATAAAGAAGCCCACGCATTTCATCGCTGCCGACTCCAGCTTTGACCAGAGCACTATGGACCAGCGCATCGGTGTTGTCGGGTGCGGGTTTGTAGTCACGATGCTTCGGGTCGAGCTTCATTCGTGCAAGTTGACCCGTTTCGTGTTGAGAAAGCCAGCGGACTGCAGCGGCATAGCTATCGTCGAGGTCGAGTCCTGCCTCACTCGCTGTCACAAGTCCGTGCACGACAATCGCTGTGATATGAGTAGAAGACGAGCGGCCACCAGGGAACCAGCCCCAGCCGCCATCGCCGTTCTGCATGGACTCCAGGCGGTTCAACCCGGCGCGTGCCATCTTCATGACTTCCTCTTCATCGAAGACCGCTTCCTTATGCTTCTGCTGCCAGCGTTTACTGCGCTCTTTCGCATCGCCGATTTCTTGGGCGTTGAGGTTGATGCGCTTTTCGCGGACCGTCTTCAAATCCACGCCGAGTTCCTTTAACATCTTTAAGGTGATGACGGTGGGCACAAAACGATTCAGCGTTTGCTCGGTGCAGCCATAAGGATAATCGGTGAGATACGGAAGCGCGTCGATGCAGGCCATCGCGAGCGTAGGCGACCAGCGGACTTCCAAACGTGATGCCTCGGGCTTGCGCTCGGCGGGCACGGTGAAGGTGATTGTTCCAGCACTCTGATCGCCGCGAAGCGCCAAGCTCCGTGCATCGGTCTTCAACATGCCGTGCTCATAGACTGGGAAGGTCATCTGCATGGCGTCGGACTCCGTTTCGCTGACGGCCTTCGCGGTGAGTTTCGCTTCACCCGGGCCAGTGACGCGCATCAGCCAATCCACGCGCTTTTCGCTGTGGGCTGGGATGGTAACGGGCTCCTTCGTGTGGGTCTCAGGATGCACGGCAGTGAGCAGGGCGTTGTCCACTTCGAGGGAAGGCTGCACGATGAGCGGTGCATCGGATTCATTGTGGACGTTGGCGCTGATGACCACCTCGTCCTTCTCCACAAAAAATCGCGGAGCCTGAAGACGCACCATGAGGTTCTTCCGCGTGATGACTTCGACCGTTGCTTCGCCGACCTGCGTGTCTTTGCCCAATACCCAGCCGCGCAGCTTCCAGGTAGTGAGATTGTCCGGCAGATCAAAGTCCAGAGCTGCCTCACCTGCTGCATTGGTGACGACACTGGTGATCCATACCGCGCTGTCCGCCAGGTTGGAACGAATCATGACGGGATTTGCTTCGTTACCTGCTGTGGGTGGCGTCACGGGTGACGGTGCTGCTTCGGCCAAAGCAAATAGGCGTGCCTCTCCCGCTGGAGCCATGGCCGTAGCGGGACTTTTGGGGAATGCCCCCATCCTTAGGCTTCGTGCCACGGGCAGGTCACCTTCAACAAGGCCTATGCTAAGCAGACCCGATAAGCCCCCCATCATCGGCTCCCCTCTCTTCGGATAGAGGACGTCCGACGCTCGCAGGGAGTTCGTGACGCTCACCGTCGCCTCGTTGGTCCAGCCCCAGAAGGCTTCGCGAATGTCACCGACGTTGCTGCCACCGCTGATGTATTCCAGCGCCTTGTCGTAACCAGTCAGGATGAGCTTGCCGACGAAGGGCTGGCCGTGCTGGTCTTTGACACGAAGCTGCGCTTTCGCTTTGTCACGCGGCAGATAAGCCGACTTGTCAGTAATGAGTTCCACACTGGCGATGCGTTTGGACGGTGGGATGATGAGCTTTCGCTGCGCCTCATGCAGCTTCGCATCGGAGACGGTGTAGGCGTATAGGTTGAGGTTTGGCTGATCGGCTTCGCGCAGCTTGAAACGATGCGTTGTGCTCTTGCCTTCTATCTTCAGCCACACGGGTTCCGCTGCGGGTCCGTAGAGAAACAGCGCCACCGTGCTGCCTTGACGATTGGTGTTGATGAGAAGCTCCACTTCATCGCCGGGCACATACTCCTCCTTGTCAGTGAGCAATTCGAGATCATCGAAGCGATAGCCGCGTCCATCGAATCCCTCGCCTTTCACGATGACGAACACGCTTGTCTCCGCTGCACGTCCACCCTTATCCTTCAGCTTCACCTCCACACGGAACTGGCCAGCCTCCGGCCAGTGCAGCGGCATGGCTTCATCACTTGTCTGGATCTCCACCTCATGCGTTTGCTTTTCTTCTGACTTGCCAGTCTCATCGTAGCTCACCTTCCACACGCGCAGCGTGCCACTGGCATCCACGGTTTTGCCATCCAGCGTGCGTGCGGCGAACTGAAGCGTGCCATTGTCCCCTGCACGATAGTATCCGCGATCCAGCCATGCATTGACTTCAAAAGGACGCCGCGCGGCGATGACGCTTCCGCTGCCATCAATGCTGCGTCGCGAGCTATCGGTGACGGTGACCTTCACCACGTATTCGTGATCTTGGTTGCCATGCAGTTCCTTCGCCGTGGCCGTATCCACCTTGAGTTTCAGCAGTCCATCCGCTCCAATGAATGCATCACCTGAGAGCACCGTTTCAGAAGGATCGTTATGCCACGGATACCAGGGCGGAAGGATGATGCACCAGCCAGCCGCGCCCGGATACCATTCGTAGCTGTGTGACTGCCAGCCGTAGCCTTTGCCGTAGAGCCAGTCCCATCGACCAACGGGATACCAGCCGCCACGATGCACTTTCCGCTCCACGCGATACTTGACCTTCGCCTCCTTTACCGGTCCGCCGAAGTAATAGTCCGCCTTCACCGTGAACTCAAAGCTCTGACCCAAGGCCACAGGTTCGTCTGGAGCCTCCACCTTCACTTCGAACTCCGGCTTTTTGTATTCTTCGACCCGGAAGTTGAAGCTGGCCACGAAGTCTTGGCGGTCAAGGCGCACGATGGCTTGGTATTGCCCTAAGGTGGCCTCTGCTTCGAGCGTCAGCGCATCTCCAAGAATGCCCCACTCGTCGAAACGCATTTCCTTTTCGATCACCTTCTGACCACGAGGATCTTCGATAGTGACGGTGGCTTTTCGTTCAGCGAAGCGATTGGTATCGAGCTTCGGATCATAACCGGTGCGCCGCGCCAGCAACTGCCACTTCACTTCCTGCCCCGGTCGATAGACCGGACGGTCGGTGAAGGCGTAAAAGGTGTCCTGGGCAAGACCCTGCCGTTCATCCATATCCGGCCCTGAAGCGTAGCCTGGCTGCTGAAAGCAGAGTCTGCCATCCGTAGTTCTGACGAGTGTGGCCCATACGGAGTCTTCCAGCTTTCGCCTTGAAACCTTTGCTGTCCCTGACTGATCCGAAGTCAAGGACAGCTCCTTGAAGTCATGATGTCGCTTGTTTCCATTCCAGACATTGCGATAGCCGTGGAGGGTGATTTTTGCACCAACGACGGGCGCACCCGTAACGGCATCTGCTACAAAGTAATGCCTGTCATTTTGCAGTTCGGAGGCTACCAGCACCAGGTCCTCAATCCATAACAAGGTGCGGGCGGGATGGCTTCCGTTGAACACGGCCTCTACGAACCAGGCTCCGCCCTCCTTCAGTGGCGTCGGTAGCTCCGTGCGTCTGTCCCAGTGGTTGGCTGCCGGCTCCAGTTTGTGAGACCAAGTGACCGCTTCCTTGGCGAGATAAGTCTCGCCGCCCTCTTCAAGGAGCCGCTGACTCAGGCGGGAGAGTTCCCAATACCCTCCAACGTCATCCGGACTGGCCTTCACTCTGGCGATGAGATCAGCGATGAGACGCTGCACATCCACCTTCCTGGCTGTGCAATCCACTTGTGTTGCGTTGCGGAACACCAGCGGCAGAGCGGCTTCCTTTCCAGCAGGCTGGGCGGGAGCGGATTCAAAGCGGCCCCAGTTGCCTTCGATTTGTTCGAGCCGTTCGGTCAGTGCCTTGACGGCATCCAGGTTCTTCTCTGATGCTAGGCGGGCGCGAAGTTCTGCCGCAGCCTTGGGATACTGCCGACGTGCCATCAACTCCGCTATGATGTGGTCGCTGATTTGTTCACGTCCGAATGCGGGCACGAGCTCGGAGAGGTCCGGATCCGATGTTACAACCTCACGCATCTGGGTGAGGAAGCGATACTCTGGGGGCAAGGTGATGCGGCTCGGCCCAGTGGCGAGCATGGCCACCGTTTCATCTTCACTCAGAGTGTGAACGGCGGACAGCGCATCGCGACGCATCTTTTCCAGATCGGGTTCATTCAGTGACAAGAAACGAAGCGCTCTGTCCACGCCGAACCACCCGTACACTAGGCGTGCCCAGCTCAGTTTCGCCGCCACGGCGTGCGCGGGAGTGAGCGCGCCCCACTCCTGCAGGGCAAAGCGCAGACGTTCGCCATCGTTGCGAGCGGACTCGAAGGTTTCGGGAACACGGAAAATGGTGGGCGAGCCGTCTGCTTCCACTGGAAACCCTGAGGCTTGAGTGACTTGGTCATCGTCATCGGCATCATCATTGATGACGGGCAGTGTGCCGACGTCGGTGAGCTTGGTGAGTGCCCAAGCTGCTCCGGGGCCGCCCTCTCCTTTCTCGGACCACACTTCCGCTAGGCTCATTAGCAGGGCGGACCTTTCCGCCAAGTGGCCATCCGTGGGCGCTCTCTTTCGCGCTTCAAGCAGAAGCTGCAAGGAGCGAGCCCGATCGTATTCGCCTGCGTTCACCCAGGTTCCCCGCCCGCCGTTGCCACGCACAAACTTTCCGGCCTCAAGCCGACCTGAGGCGTCCAGTTTCGTGAAGTTTCGCCCCGCCGCAGAAAGCACCCGCCAGTCCTGGTCTGGCGCTGTCGCGAGCTGTTCCATCAGCGTTTCCGCCTCCGCGCTTTGGCCTTGCCTAACCATCCAGCCGATCAGTTGATCGAGAGCGAGAGCCTTGTGCTCAGCCGAAGTCGAGGCCTCACGAATGAATGTCGTCAGTTTGTCGATGGCCTCCTGGTGATTGCCGTCGCTCACGAGCTTCTTCGCCGCCACCACCTCGGGCGGATCAGCGCTATGAACAGACGAAAGGGCGAAAAACATGAGACCGGCAAGCAGGAGGGTTTTCATGGCTCGGACAAATGATAGGCAAGTGCGATACGGAACACAATCCAGCGTCTTGGAAATATACCATGACAAAAGAGACGGAAGCCGGATACGATGGGATTGGGTGCTGAAGTATTCCGCCCTCGTCGTGCTTTGTTTCGCCCTCGGATTCGGAGGTGGGTGGATGCTGCGTCGAGCGGATCGTTTCAGCGAAGTTCCAGCACGACCTACACTAGTCCCAAGCGACGACGAGATCTCGGCGGAGGTTCCGGCTCCATAGGTAAAGTTGCCGCCGGTTGATCCCACGAAACCGTCGGTTGAACGGCGGCTTCGGGATCTCGTTCAAGGCTCTGAGCCGAAACGTTTTGCGGGTGCATTTGATGGCCGAAGCGCAGCGGAACTGGAACTGGCGGCGGAGTTCATGCTGAAATATCGCCCAAGCGGAGGACCTTATGTGGGCTGGCTCTGAACTGGTGGACAAGGCATCCCTTAAAGCCTGGCTCGAAGGATTCCCCGAAGTCTGGCGTGTGCAGAGGGCCGAACTCCTGTTGGAGTAAGAGCAATGAGAAGGTTTTGTGTTTGAGCATTTTAACATGCTATATTAAAATACTCAAAATGAAGAACATTCGTCGTGCCATTGAGAACCATCTGAAGACCGCAGCAAAAAGCTTTCCCTGTGTGGTATTGACGGGGCCGCGACGGTCGGGGAAGACGCATTTGTTAAAGGGCCTCTTTCCCAATGCTCAATATCACCTACTGGAAGACCCGGATGTGATTGGGCGGTTTCGGAATGATCCTCAGGGATTCCTGGACGGGTTGAAGCCCCCAGTGATTCTGGACGAAATCCAGAATGTGCCAGAAGTCTTCAACTACGTGAGGACTAGGATTGACCAGAACCCTCGCCGGACAGGGTTGTGGTTCCTCACTGGATCACAAGAATCTGGCCTGATGAGGAATGTGACCGAATCCATGGCCGGGCGGGCGGCCATCATGCATCTGCTGCCGTTCAGTGCTGCGGAAACGGACAAAGCGACCTTGCTGCGGGGTGGATACCCGGAGGTGCTGGCTCGTCCGAAAGCTGCCGGATTGTGGTTCAGTTCCTACCTGCAAACCTATTTGGAGAGGGATGTTCGTGGGATCACTGCGGTTCAGGATCTGGCGATGTTCCGCCGGTTCATGGCGCTGCTGGCCACCCGCCACGGACAAGTGTTGAACAAGTCGGATCTGGCCGCTCCTCTGGGAATGAGCGTTCCTTCCATGACCCGCTGGATGGACATCTTGGAGGCAACAGCGCAAATCATCGTGGTACAGCCGTTTTTCGACAACGTCGGGAAACGAATCATCAGGTCACCCCGGGTCTATTTTTCAGACTCAGGCATGGCTTGTCATCTGCTCGGAATTGAAACGGAATCGGAACTCGAAAAGTCACCCTTCCTCGGCGCTATCTTTGAAGGGTTCGTCGCTTCGGAAATACTCAAAGCCCAAGTGAATGCTGGTAGGCGCAAGGAACTCTACTACTTCAGGGATCAACAAGCGCTGGAGGTGGACTTTGTGGTGCCGGGCAAGAATGCTTCTGCCACCTTGATCGAAGCAAAAGCGTCAAAAACCGTTTCGGCTGGGATGGCTGGCCCCATGCAAAGATTGGCCGCCGCATGGCGGAAGGATCCAAGGCGGCAGGAGATCCGAATGATGTTGGTGAGCCGCATGTCTGGAAGAGCAGCGCAATCGAAGGCGGTTTCACCCGGAGTCGAGAGTGTCAACTGGAGGGATTTGGCAGCTAGCTTGTTTTGAGCTTTTTAACTTCAAATATTAAAATGCTCAAATCTGTTCAGATAGGATTTTCGGTATCTTCAAATGCTTGGCAGCCGGATTTGCCACTCCACTCATTCGATGGTAAACGGACGGGACTCTTCTCATGAACAACGCCAGCCTCTTCCTAGCTCTCCGCTATCTTCAGCCGAAGCGTTCGTTCGTCTCGGTCATCACCATCATCTCAGTGGTGGGCATCATGCTGGGCGTGGGTGTGCTTATTGTGGTGATCTCGGTGATGAAGGGATTCGAGATTGAGTTCAAGAAGTTGCTTATTGGGTTCGAGCCGCATGTGCTGCTGGTGCAGGATGCGCCATACGAGGTGGTGGAAGGTGAGCCGCCGCCACCTCCACAATCCAAGTGGCAGGATGTGCTGGCGAAAGTGCAGCCACTGGATGGGGTAGTGTCTGCCACGCCCTTCGTAGCCGGCATGTCGTTCGTGAAGACGCAGGGTGATCCAGTGCCGATCGAGGTCTATGGTATGCGCGCGCAGGGCTCGGAAGCGATGGTGGAGAAGCTGGCAAAGCACTTTATGCCCTCGCGTGAGGGTGAGGCCCCGAGCGCTTTTGATCTCAACGGGGATACGATTGTCATTGGTGATTACTTGGCGGATCAAATGGGCGTGCGTGTGGGGGATACGATCGAGATCTATTCGCCGAGCAATCTGAAGGCTGCCGTAGCCAATGCGGAGAAGGCGAAGGACGAGAAGCTCTCCCCGGAGGAGCGGGAGAAGCTGGATGAAGACACACGGGTGCTGGTGACCCCGCTGCCGGTGACGGTGACCGGCATCCTGCGCAGTGATGAGACCGGTGGGCGCGGCTTCATTCCGCTGCATGTGGGACAGGAGCTGTTTGAGATGGGGGGAAGGGTCAACGGCATAGGCCTGGAAATCAAGGACGCGGAGCAGGCACGGGAGTTCGCAGGCCGACTGCATGAGGAGAATCTGCTGCCTTACGACTGGGGCACTAGCACCTGGATGGACCGGCACCGACAGCGGCTGTCTGCCATTCAGAACGAGCGCATCATGATGATGTTTGTTCTGTTCTTTGTGGTGCTGGTGGCGGCCTTCTCCGTGATGAACACCACCATCACGGTCACGGTGCAGAAGCGTCGTGAGATTGGCATCCTGACTTCCCTGGGTGCGCGGGTGAACCAAATCCTGGGTATCTTCATGTCGCAGGCGCTGGTGGTGGCGCTGCTGGGCACGGCGCTGGGTTATGTAGGCGGGAAGATTTTTCTTTTCTTCCGCAACGACATTCGACGCTTCTTGGCAGACCGCATGGGGGTGGACATCTTCCCGGCTGGCGTCTATGACCTGGCCACCATCCCGGCGCATACGGTGCCCACCGACACGGCTATCATCTGCATCCTGTCCATCGTGCTCTGTTTGATCGGTGCGTTTATCCCGGCGTTCTTTGCTGCGCGGGTGGACCCGGCGGTGGCGCTGCGGGATTGAGGGGAGCGTGTGTTCACCTTGCGATCTAGGCTACGACCGCGCTGCATGATGTCAGCCCGGGCCAAGAGGGGGCCTCTTCACAGCTCCTCGTCGAACTCGTCAAGAGAGGCCGGTGAGCCCATGGTCTGCTCGATGCCGAGGAGGTAGGCGAAGTCGCTAGCGCCGAGATTCTGTGCAAAGCTGGCCTCACCAAGGATGTCGCTGCTGAGCATTTTTTTGTGCTGCTGGAGGGTGAGGATTTTTTCCTCGATGCTGCTCTTGGTCAGCAGTCGGTATGCGATGACCGGTTGTGTCTGGCCTATGCGATGAGCGCGGTCGATGGCTTGGCTTTCCACGGCGGGGTTCCACCACGGATCGTAGAGGATGACGTAGGAGGCGGCGGTGAGATTGAGGCCGCTGCCGCCTGCTTTGAGCGAGATGAGGAAGACGGAAGCGTTCGGGTCTTGCTGGAAGTTGCGGACGATCTCGGCGCGGTTGTCACTCGCACCGGTGAGCCAGTGGAAGGGGAGGTTCATCTGCTCCAGCCGCTCGCGCACGATTTTCAGCATGCTGACGAACTGGCTGAAGAAGAGGACTTTGTGACCTTCTTCGTGGAGTTGCTCGATGAGGTCGAGCGCGGCGGTGAGTTTGGCGCTCTCTTCATTTCGCAGCTCGGGGTTGATGAGTCCGGGATGACAGCAGACCTGGCGGAGGCGGGTGAGGGCCTGCAGGATGGCGAAGCGGCGGCGGTTGAGCAGATCCAGGCCCGCTGTGCTGAGCACCATCTGCTGGGCGCGGGCGAGTTCATCCCGGTACATCTGCTCCTGGATGCCACTCATTTCGCAGAGCATGTTTTCCTCGGTGCGTGCGGGCAGTTCCTTGGCCACTTGGCCCTTGGTGCGGCGCAGGATGAAGGGGCGCAGCCGCGCGGAGAGGCGTTGTGAGGCGCGCTCGTCCTTGCGGCGGTCAAAGTGCTTGTGGAAGTAACTGCGGTCACCCAGTGCACCGGGTGTGGCGAAGGACATGAGGCTCCACAGGTCAAGAAGGCGGTTCTCAAGCGGGGTGCCGGTAAGCACGAGGCGGTTGTGGGCTTTGAGTTCACGCGCCGCTTTGGCCGCTTTGCTGTCTGGGTTCTTGATCTGCTGTCCTTCATCCAGAATGGCGGCAAGCCAAGTGACCGTGCTGAGCACTTCGATGCAGCTGCGGAGCTGGGCGTAGTTGAGCACGAGCACGTCGAGGTCTGAGAGGACGCGGCGGAGATCTAGCTCATCCTTGTCATGCAACACTTGGACGCGCAGGCCGGGGGCGGCTTTGTTCAGCTCCACCGCCCAGACATCCAGCACGGACTTTGGGCAGACGACGATGGTGGGCGGGATGATGCCAGTGACACGACTGCGAAGCCAGAGCACCCATGAGATGGTCTGCACGGTTTTCCCAAGGCCCATGTCATCTGCCAGGATGCCGCCGAAGCCGTTGGTGGTGAGATAGGAGAGGAAGTGGAAGCCGTCGATCTGGTAGGAGCGCAGCGTGAGGGCCAGGGCGTCGGGCACGGGTGGCTTTTCGTGGAGCTGCACATTGGCCAGCTTTTGCTGGAGCTGCTGCCACGCCTTGGCGCTGAGTAGAGCGGCACCCTTGTCTCCCACGAGATGACGCCAGTGCAGGCGGTGGGCTTCGTCATTGAGATCATTGAGGTCAATGCCGAGCTGGTCCACCATCTCCTGCTGCTCTTCGGAGAGTTCTATTTTGACTCGTCGCCATGAGCCGTCTGCCAGGCGAACGAACCCGCCGTTTGCTGCGAGCAGCTTGCGAATCTCCGCAGGCTTCAGTTCTACACCTTCAATGTCGAAGATGACCTTGAGATCAAACCAGTCGATGGACTCACTCTGGGCTGCTTCCAGACGCACGCGGGCGATGAGCGGGTCTGCGAGGATGCTGCCCAGCGTCTCATCCGCTTGAAAGTCCACTGTCTTTGAGATGCGCGTCGCCCATTCGTGGAAGTTCTCGGGGAAGGAGCGCGTCATCCGTACGCGGAAGGCACCCAAGTCGTCATCGTAGTTGGCGCGGATCTCGCGCAGGTAGTCTCGCACAGGTTCCAGCGCGGTGCGGTCCCGGCAGATGATGGTGCCGTCGTGCCTCTTGGGATCGTCTTCGATGACCCAGGTGTGGTTGCGCAGGCGCTCGGTGTAACGTCCGTCAGGTGACTTCGCCATAACGGTGAAGTGCGCGTATTGGGTGCTCGCACTGGCGGCGGAGCGTGCGCACTCTGCCTTGATTTCAATGTGAAGTGCTTCGTGGCGGATTCTCTCCGCTAGGGACTTTGGGAGCGGAGCCTCCAGACGTTGAAGGAAAGCGATGCCGTCTGAGGAACTGAGTGCCTGGGTGGGAATCTCCACCACGCCTTCCACTAGGGTTTCGTCGCCAAACCACAGCGGCCCCTTGAACAGTGCGTCTGCGGAGAGATAAAGCGTTTGCGCACCGGGCAGCACCCGCAGCGGCATGGGAGCAGGTGTGCCGTCTGCCTGCAGCAGGCGAAGCTCTGCGAGCGTCTCGTCTGCACCATCGCGTGCGGTCCAGCGCAGCGGCTCTGGCTCGATGACAAACGGTGTTTCATCCAATGTGACGAGCCGTGAATGGAGGGCTGGCTGCTGGAAGAGCGTTCCCAGCCAGGTGGCGTGGCGCTCCAGCTCGAGCTTGAAGCTGTCCATCTCTGAGTGCTGCATTTGCAAGAGACAGGCCACAAGCAGAAGCTCGGCTGCCGGCTCAAGTCTCAGATGACCGCGTGCGTGGTCGCGCTTGATGCCGTCAATCTGCGTCGCGTGGACGTGGTGGAAGCCGTCGTCACCATCCATGATCTGCAACTTCGCATCGTATGTGGTGATGAGAAGGCGCACGTCTTTTAACAGGCGCGGTGAGGAAGCGGTTTCCTCCGTCTGGGTGGCGAACTTGCGGATGCGCTGCACCCACTGCGGAATGGTGCGGCTCTGGCGCCAGGACTTGAGCTTGGCGCGGGTGGCCTGAACGTCGGTGCCCGGACGCAGAAAGACGGGGTAAGGCAGATTGCGCTCCTGGAAGGCAAGCGCGATGTAGTTCCAGAACTCCTGAGTCGTGGCCGGCGGCTCAGCCCAGAGTTCCAGTGGCTCCGCGCTCTGGATACTCCACTTGGGATGCAGCCGCACGAGATCCTGGTCAAAGAGTTCGCCAGACTTCTTCCAGCGCTCGTAGCGTTTCTCTATCTTTTGCAGGTAAGACTCTTCGTCTGGCGTCAGACGCCTGGCGTGCAGTCTCTCCAGTATGGTCTGAAAGGTCTCTATGGGCAGGCTGACAGCCGCTTCATCCTCGGCCGTGGACAGCCTCTTCAATCCCACCAGGGCCAGGCAGCAGGCCAGCTCATGAAGGTCTGGGTCCTCCACTTTGGCGCTGCCCTGCCAGCGCCCGTCCCTCATCTCCCAGCGCACATGCGCGGTCGTGGAGTCCAAGATCACTTCGCTTTCCAGCCCTTCTTCATCCAGATCCAGTGTCACTACTGCTCCGTCTTCTGCGAGACGCTCCGCCTCCCGGCGCAGGGCGTCGCCGAAACTCTGAAGCAGAGCGGGAAGTGCGGTGGTGAGATCAGCCATGAGAAGTCGCTCCCCTCGGCCACCGGGCCAAAGGGATCAACTCTCTACACAGAAGCAGGCCCCGTGGCAACTTCTGCGAAGAAAACTTCGCGTCGAAAAAACGTTCATTTTTTCTGCTGCGCAAAAAGCCATTCCCACACGGCATCGTTGGCGTAGGTGGCTGTCCAGGAGTCGTGGTCGGCGTTTGGATAGATTTCCAGCTGCACCGGTGCGCCGAGTTTTTTCAGCACATTGAACATGTCCTGCGAGAACTTGGCGGGCACTACGCTGTCCTTCGCGCCGTGAAAGATCCACTGAGGCAGGTGCTTCACGCGCTCCAGGGCGAGGATGCGAATGCCGCCACCGCCGCAGATGGGTATGATCGCGGCAAAGGTGTCCGGGTACTCCGTGGCGGTCTCCCAGGTGCCGAACCCACCCATGCTGAGGCCCGTGAGGTAGATGCGCGCGGGGTCGATGCGATGCGTGGAGGACACTTTGTCCACGAGTGCCTTGATGCCGTGGGGATTCCAAACTTGGCCGCTGGGGCACTGTGGACTGACGACGATGGCAGGAAACTTTCTGCCCTCCGCGATGAGCTTCGGCGGGCCATGCCGCTTCAGGGCATTCAAGTTGTCGCCGCGCTCGCCTGCGCCGTGCAGGAAGACGAGCAGCGGCCACTTTTTGGTCTTGTCCCCTTCGTAGCCGTCTGGTTTGGAGAGCAGGTAGCCATAGTCCACGCGAACGGGCACCACAGCGGTGAGGCGCTCCTCGGTTTGAGGGTCTGAAGCTGCGGCGGAGGTGGCGAGGAGGATTGTGAGCGAGGCGGCGAGCGCTTTCATGAGGGGATTTCATCACTCCCTGCGCAAAAGGACAAATGCTTTGTTCACAGGGCAAAACCTCGGCTCGGGTTTCGGTCTTGGTGTTGTCGATGGTGGGCGAGCCGCTTATGCTTCGTCCGCGCGCTCTGTCCTGCCCTCCCCCATCCTATGAATCCTGAAACCCTGGCCCTGATCCATCTGGGAATCGCGTTCCTTCTCGCCGCGCTGAGCGTGCCGCTCATCCTGCAGAAGGTGCCCATGAACTCGTACTACGGCGTTCGTTTCCCACAATCCTTCAAGTCGAACGAGGCTTGGTATGCCATCAACCGCTTCGGCGGCTGGATGCTTTTACTCTCCACGGTGCCGATATTTGTCTCTGGTATCTACGGTTGGATTCGCCGACCTGACCACTACGTCATGCTCGGAACAGGGGTGCTGCTGGGTTCAGTGATGATCGCCTGTTTGCTGAGTTATCTGAAGGCGAGGTCCATCGACCGGACGAGGGGCTGAGCGCATGATCCACTGCACAGCGTGGAGGCGTGTGGTGTAGCGCATTGGGCATGCCCTGAGTGCCGACACGCAGTTCTCAGCGGGCCTTACACGCCGCAGGCCAGTTCCAGCACTTTCACGCAGTCTCCTTGCTTGCCTAGTTTCCAAACCGTCGTGGTCGCCCCTTCGTAGTAGGCACTTTGGATGATGATCTCTAGGGTGCCGTCGCCATCCAGGTCGAGCAGACCGGTGACTTGATGGGACCAAGCTAGGTTGAACTCTTCAGGTTTCGGGTAGAAGTCCCCCACCAGCAGCTGTGTCCTCACTTTGCCTTCGACAAGGCGTCGCAGATAGACTGCGGAGTAGTCGCCCGCCTTGGTGCGTACTGGCACAAACCCCCCCTCCTCCCGCAACTGATAGAGTTCGGCAGCGATGAGCACCTCGTCCTCGCCGTCATGGTCGAGGTCAATGCGCAGATGCTGGGTCAGCTTAGGCCTGCTTTTGCCAAGCCCATTGGCCGCCAGCAGCTCGCTGGTGGATTTCAGGTAAGCCTCCACCGTGAGTGCTCCTTTTCGGGCGATGCGAGGCTGCGGATCCCACGGTGCGTTTACGCCGATGGATCGTGCATCCGGATCCGGCTCCGGAGAGATGGGAACCAGCCACACATCCGGGCACACATCCACGTCCGCCTCCGCCTTGCCAGCCTTGGCCACGCCCGTTTTGCCCTCCAGGGTGTAGAGCTGGTAGTTGCGAGCACGGTTGAAGTTCTTTCCGGTCTGTTCGCTGGTGAACCACGTGCCATCTTGCTGAGCACCGAGGAGATAACGCCAGGGCATTTCCAAAAAGAACGCCGGTTCTGCGGTGTGGGCTGTGCCTGCCAACAAGAGGTGCAGCAAGAAACGAGTCATGACCCAGGGTCGATGACCTACGTCGTAGGTCAAGGGCATCATTAGCAGGTGAAAAGGCACCGCATCTCGCCACGTTGGTGCTCTCCGCCATGCCCACTCCAGCCACTCCACTTCTCCGCCGGGATTTCCTTCGCAGCGCCTCGCTCCTCACCGCCAGTGCAGCCCTGCCCGCCTGGCAGGCCGCACTTGCTGACCCCAGCATCCCACACGCGCTCAAGGGCAGGCTTTGGAAAACACTGAAAATCGGCATGATCAAAGTTGAGGGCACGCTAGCCGAGAAGTTCGCCGCTACCAAGCGTGCCGGGTTCCAAGGCGTGGAGATGAACGCACCCGGAATGGATGTGGAAGAGACCAAAGACGCCATCGCCCAGTCCGGCCTGCCCGTGGATGGCACTGTTTGCGGAACGCACTGGAAGATACGCCACACCAGCCCGGATGCCGAGACGCGCAGACAGGCTCTAGAGGACCTGATGACCGCCCTGCGAGACACACGGGCCGTCGGCGGGCACAGCGTGCTCCTGGTCGTAGGCCACGGAGATGATGGCGCGGAGGAAGAAATCTGGAAACGCTCCGTGGAGAACATCCGGCCTGCCATTCCCCTCGCCGCCGAACTCGGAGTGAGCATTCTCTTCGAAAACGTATGGAACAAGTTCCTCTATGACCATGACGGCGACCACACCCAGACAGCGGACAAGTGGGTGAAGTACGTGGATGAGTTCAACTCCCCCTGGGTCGGCATGCACTTCGACATCGGCAACCACTGGAAATACGGCAGCATGGGAGACTGGATCCGCCAGCTCGGTGCCCGTGTGCGCAAGCTCGACGTCAAGGGCTTCTCCCGAGCGGAGGGCAAGTTCGCCGAAATCGGTGCCGGAGACATCGACTACGAAGACGTGCGCAAAGCGCTCCTGGAGATCAACTTCCACGGCTGGCTGGCTGCGGAAGTAGGCGGCGGGGATGAAGCCCAGCTCACCCGCATCGCTTCCGAAATGGATGCCAAGTTTGGGCTCTGACATCACCCGTCTGCGCTCAAGTAGCCAGCCCCACTTCAGCTCCAGCTCAGGGTCCGGTTCGTCCCCGGCACTCTGAGCCAGGCAGTGCGTGGCGTGGGCACGGCACCTTCCATGCCTGGCTCGAAGACGAGCGAGACCTCGTAGCCCACACTGCCATCCGCATTGCGCTTCGGCGTGCAGTCCACCACAAAACCCCTCACACAAGCCCAGCCACCCTCAGTCGCAAAGCGCTGCGCGCAACGCTTCGGCAGGCCCTCCAGGCTCAGCGTCACCCGCAGCTCATCCGCCACGGCAAAAGCCTGCCGGGACCAGAACACCACCCCAGCCTCAGAGACCCCAAGCACCACCACCACACTCTGCACACCCCCTGTGCCCGCTACCGGTGATAGGGCCCCACGTTTCTGCACTCGACGTTTCGCAGCCATAGTATTGCTCGTGACGACTTGTTGTGATCCGCGCCTCGTTTCCGCAGAAACGACCGCGAACCCTGCCCCCCATTCGCGGCATGTCAAACGCTGCGCCTGGAGTGAAATGGAACAAAAATCCCGCTTCCCATCCGCCGAACTACGCACAAACTGTGCCGCTCCATGAATCGTCTTCGTCTCATCCTTGCCCCATTGTGCCTCGCGGCGCTCATCACCCTTCCCGCCGAAGAGAAACCCGCTTCCGACGGCTTCGTGTCCCTCTTCGATGGCAAAACCATGACCGGCTGGTCCAATCCCTACGACTGGGGCACCATCGAAGTGAAGGATGGAGAAATCCATCTCACCGGCGAAAAGAAGTTCTTCGTCGTCACCGACAAGTCCTACTCGGACTTCATCTTCGAGGCCGACATCCTCCTTCCTCCCGGCAAGGCCAACAGTGGTTTCA
Organism: uncultured Verrucomicrobiaceae bacterium; assembly: GCA_964538625.1. GTDB lineage: Bacteria > Verrucomicrobiota > Verrucomicrobiia > Verrucomicrobiales > Verrucomicrobiaceae > JAEUHM01. Next base: position 63,685 of record CAZIGH010000003.1, on the reverse strand, counting down.
TCTTCCGCGGCCACGTGGAGAAGAACAAAGTCTTCGGCTACCAGGCCGAAGTGGATGGAGATGAAACGCGCAAATGGTCCGGCGGTCTGTATGACGAAGGCCGTCGCATGTGGTTCATCAGCCCCATCAAAGGCAACAAGGAGAGCGAGGAGGCATTCCGTGCTCGAGCCGGTGAAGCTTTCAAGCGCAACGACTGGAACACCTACCGCATCACCTGCATGGGCAACAAAATCAAAATCGAAGTCAACGGCGTCGTCACCACCGACATCGAAGACGACATGGATGCCAGCGGCCCCATCGGCATTCAGCACCACGGAGAAAAAGGTGCCACCTACAAGTTCCGTAACCTCCGCATCAAGGAACTGAAGGCGGAGTAGGACTTTCTTGATGATGGCCCAACGGTAAGACGCGGCTGTCCTCAGCCCGTCACCTTTGGGCGAGATGTAGGCGCATTCGCCAGAATGCGATGCTTTGGGCCGCGCAGCATCCGGAACGATTTCGGGGCAATGCGCATCCAACGCGAAACCCATTCGTGTCTATTGGTGTCCATTCGTGGTTGGAAGAAAACGGCACCAGAGCTCGTCCCTGCTTGCTACTTGCGACAAGTTCTCAAAAACTACTTGCGACACCGTCTCATTGGGCTTTGTTGAGATGTCTTCTCAACAAACAGTCCTCCTATGAATGATCTCGCCGAAAAGAAGTTCTCTCGCTTTGCCAGTCTGAAGCTCCGCCGCCTTTCCTTGCGCCGCCCGGCCTCAAGCGTTGCAGATTCCCAAGCACCGGGCATGGTTGCTCAGCGTAGAGCACACGATCGTTCGAGCACCTCGGTGACTCCCATACTGATCGCCCTGCCCACCGCCATCCATCACTAATCTGCCATGCCCACGCCCTCCAACGTCCTCGATGCACTCAACGCACAAGTCGGCATGGAGTTCGCCGCTTCGCTGAAGTACGACTCCATCGCCAGCTACTTCGCAGCGGAGTCACTGCCTCGTCTAGCAGGCTTCTACTCGAACCAAGCCACCGAAGAGCGTGCCCACGCACACCGCTTCATGAAGTTCATCCTGGATGTCGGCGGCCGCGTGAAGATCCCGGCCATCGCCGCCAGCCCCTGGGACTTCGCCAATGCAGAAGCCGCAGCGCAGCTCGCTCTGGAGAGCGAGATCGCCGTCACAGAATCCATCAACAACCTCTACGATCTAGCCACCGCCGCGAGAGATCATGCCACTGCCAACATGCTGCAATGGTTCATCACCGAACAGGTGGAGGAAGTTGCCGTAGCGGAGCAACTCCTGCGCATCATCCAGCGTGCCGGTGAGGAAGGCATCCTGCTCGTGGAAGACTACATCGCCCAAAACGCGATTGGCGAATCAGCGCCGCCTCGCTGACCATTCTGCAATGTTCCGCCGCTGCCAGCCTCTGCTCGGAACGTCCGTCGAGATCAGCCTCGGCGGCAGCGGAAGCGACACCACTTTGCAAAAGGAGGCGGGCAAGGCCTTCCAGCTCATCCGCAGCATCCAGCAGATGATGGGGTTTCATAACCCCGAGAGCGACGTCTCGCGGCTCAATCAATGCGCACACATCGCGCCACTGCGCGTTCATTCGTGGACCTGGCAAGTGCTGAGAGAGTCTCTCGCACTCAGCGAAGAGACCGCGGGAGCCTTCGACATCACCGTGACACCACGCGCCGTGAAGTCAGGCTTCTCGCCGCGTCATCGCTCGTTCACCGCACTGGAGGAAGCGGGCGCGTGGCGACACATCGAGCTCCTGCCAGACTGCCAAGTATGCTTTCATAAGCCCTTGCAGATCGACCTTGGCGACATCGCCAAAAGCTTCGCCGTGGACAAAGCCATCGACTTCATCGCCACTCGCGGCATCCCGAGTGCCAGCGTCACGGCGGATGGAGACTGCCGCGTGCATGGTGCGCAAAACACCTTCTTGGATCAAAGCGACAGCGCCGGGCCAGCTCACAGCCGTCAGCCCGCCGTCATGCTGCGCCCCGCTGTAGCCACCATTCCGGCCAGCTTTGTGCGCAAGCGTCTAGGCGTCACCCGCGTCAGCCCGGTCATCCATCCCCACACCGGCAAGCCACTGGGAAACAACCAAAGCGTCTCTGTCTTCTCCCGTACCTGCGTCGAAGCCGACGCCCTCGCCAAAGCGGTGCTGCTGGCCCCGCAACACCTCTGGAACCGCGCCCTGCGGCTCCACGACAGCGTCGCCCTCTTCCTCACTTCGCGCGGAGAGCAGGTGTTGTTTCCGGTGTGAGTGGGTTGGACACCGGGGTTCTGCCTTCCCCGCCCACAAAAAGACGCGCGGCCTCAAGCCTTGGACTGCGGAAGCCTGCTGCCGCTTTGCGGCTGGTCGCAGCCTGCTGCGGTGGTGGGGTGTGTGCTCTCGTTTCGTCTCTCCCGCCAGCAGGGCTGGCAGCATCCTAAAGCGGCAGGAGCCTGCCGCACTCCAAGATGCCCGAGCCGATGCGGATGCCACGAAACGCTCGCGACTTGCCTGGTAAAACCTGTCCGTGGCATCTGCCGCAATGTCCCCAGCCCCTCCCGAAATCCACTCGCAAAGCCTGGATCACACTCCACCTTCGCGGTGCCTCATGACTGCTGAAGACCTCGCCACCGTTCTCAAAAACATCGCCACCCTGCTGGAGTTGCAGGATGAGAATCCCTTCAAAGTGCGCGCCTACCGCACCGGGGCCGAAGTGGTGGAGTCCTTTCCGGGAGACATCGTGGCGCGGGCGCGGGACAACGACCTCGCCGGCATCAAGGGCATAGGCGATGCGCTGCGCGACAAGCTGCACGAGCTCGTCACCACGGGCAGGCTGGAGTTTTACGAAAAGCTGAAGGCGAACTTCCCGCCCACCATTCTCGAGCTGTTCGACATCTCGGGACTCGGGCCGAAGAAGATCGCTGCACTCTACAAAGAGCTGAATGTGGCTTCCATCGCCGACCTGAAACGTGCCTGTGAAGATGGCACCGCCTCCAAGCTCTCCGGCTTCGGTGACAAGACCGTGGCCAAGCTGCTGGAGGCCATCGCCTTCCGGGAAGAGCACGCCTCCGAGTTCCGTGCGGGAGATGTGGCCACCGTCGTCGAGCAGGTGCTCGATGCACTGAAGCAGCACCCACACGTCTCCCGTGCCCAAGTGTGCGGCTCCTATCGACGCGGAAAAGAAGTCTGCCATGATCTCGACTTCCTCGTCGCCACCAGGAAACCGGTCGAAGTCATCGAAGCCTTCGCCTCCATGCCCATCTTCACCCGCGTCATCGCAAAAGGCGAAACCAAGGCCTCCGTGCATACCAGCAGCGGCCTCCAGTGCGACCTCCGCGCCGTCAGCAACGAGCAATACCCTTTTGCGCTCGCCTATTTCACCGGCTCTAAAGAGCACAACGTCGCCATTCGCCAGCGTTGCCTGGACCGCGGATGGTCCCTCAATGAATACGGCATCACCATCAGCGACGGCGCAAAGCCCGTCCCCGAGATCCATGAAGAAAGCGATCTCCACCGTGCCCTAGGGCTAGATTACATCGAGCCGGAGCTTCGCGAGAATCATGGCGAGATCGAAGCCGCAGCCACTGGCCACCTGCCCGAGCTGGTGCAGCTCTCGAACCTTCGCGGCACCTTCCACAACCACACCACCGCTTCCGATGGCAATGCCACGCTAGAGGAAATGGCCGCCGCTGCGCAAGAGCTTGGCTTGCAGTACCTCGGCATCGCAGATCACAGCAAATCCTCCTTCCAGGCCAACGGCCTCCATGCAGACCGCCTGCTCCAACAAGTCGCCGCCATCCGTGCGCTGAACCAGACCTTCGACGGCTTCAAGCTCTTCGCCGGCTCCGAGGTGGACATCCACAAAGACGGCACCCTCGACTTCGATGACGACATCCTCTCCCAGCTCGACTACGTCGTCGCCTCCGTGCACAGCGTCTTCAACTTATCCGAAGCCGACATGACGAAACGCATTATCCGCGCCATCGAGAATCCGCATGTCACCATGCTCGGCCACCTCACCGGTCGTCTCCTCCTGCAACGGCCCGCTTATGCAGTGAACATCCCCGCCATTATCGACGCCGCCGCAGAGACCGGCACCATCATCGAGCTCAACGCCAGCCCTTGGCGGCTCGACATGGACTGGCGCTGGTGGAAGCTCGCTCAGGACAAAGGCGTCAAAACCAGCATCAACCCCGACGCCCACAGCACACGCGGCTTGCAGGACCTCTTCTTCGGCATCCGCAGCGCACGCAAAGGATGGCTTCGGAAAGAGAGCGTCGTAAACACCCAGCCACTCGGTGTCATCGAGCGCACCCTCACCTCCAAACGCTCATGAGACTCACCCTGTTACTGCTCGCCTGCCTGCTTTGCATCACAGCCCAGGCAGCTCCACGGGTCATCCATGTCACCAGACTGGATGATGACGTCCGCAACCCCCAGCCCGGCATGTTCCGCTGGGCCCTCATGCAGCGCGGCGAACGGCGCGTGGAGTTTCAAGTCGCAGGTGATGTCATGCTTAAAGATCGCGTGCAGATCCGCAGCGGCTCCCTCACAGTAGATGGCCGCACCGCACCTGCACAAGGCATCTGCATTCGCGGTGGCAGCCTGGAGTTCGAAAACGCCGCCGGAGTCACCCTGCGCTACCTCCGCATCCGCCTCGGAGACGAGACCACCCGTGCCAAGCTCAAGCGTGAAAAGCGCACCCGCCCAAAAAGCTCCGTGGGCCTCGACTGTCTGGAACTCCGCAGCTGCCGGGACTTCCTCATCGAGCACTGTTCCTTCTCCTGGAGCTGCGATGAACTGCTCTCCATCTCCCGCTCGCATCACATCATCGTGCGCGATTGCATTCTCAGCGAACCACTCGGAGACAAGCGCCTCCACCCCTACGGGGACCAGCACGCCTACGCCTTCCTCGCCAGCGCCAGCACCCTCACCATCGAGCGCTGCCTCTTTGCCCACTTCATCATGCGCGGCCCCCAGTTTGAGGCCAACGACATGCGCCGCACCGACCGCTACACCGTCAGAATGACCGCGCAAGACAACGTCATCTTCGACTACAAGCGCTCCGGCTCCCGCTACACCACCGGCCCAGAGGACTTCAAGGCCGAAGCCAAAGGAAAAACCTTCCACTTCATCTTTCAGGACAATCTCTACGTAGGAGCACCCACCCGATACGGAGCCATCGAGCGGGTGGACAAGCACGGCACCCACCCCGGAGTCAAGGTCACCATCAAAGACAACCTTGAACTTCCCACCATCGGCAGCTTCCAGCGCAAGCCCTGGCTCGCAGAAGTCGGCTGCTCTCACCAGCGTGATGCCGTGGACCTCCGCATCCTCGACAACCTCCTCCACAACCGTCCTTGTCCCATCATCGACTCCCAGCGAGACGTCGGCGGCTGGCCTGACCTCAGCCTTCCCACCCCCGCCGCTGCGCCCCGACTCGGACTTATCCAGCGCCTGTTCCGGTGAGACAACCGCCCCGCTGCACCAGTCCACTTCGAAACATTTGAGGTGGATATGGCATTAGAACTCAACCACGACTTCGGGAAAGTCAGAGGTATGGGCCTCGGTTATACCTAAGCTGACGGAATTCTTTTCGCTCCCCACTGCGAATGAAGACGAAGAGGCCCACCAGTGAAGACCGTATTGCAGCGAGGGGTTGGGATGGTTGAGTGAGGGGCTCACTTCGAGCCTGCAACTACGGCGCCGCTCAGTGGCTCGGTTCACTGCCCCCGGAGAGCACCGCATGGAGCTGCGGATAAACGGCAGGTGAGTGGTGGCGACGGTGTTTGATCGGTTGAAGTGGGTGCGGGCAACTGAACCCAGAGGGAGACGGCCAGACTCAGCATTGCTGCCGGACGCTGCACCAGGCAGACCAGGCCATGCGGAGCCCGCCGAAAACAAAGAGCAAGGGAAACCAGAGGGTGTAGAGCGCAGCCTTGGTGTCGTGTTGCAGGATGGCAAAGGAGGGCTCCTCCGGGTTCACCCAGCAGGTGGCGAGAGCGCCGGGCGTGTATTGCTCTCGGGTGCGAATGGCCTTCGCCTCATCGCCGGTGGTGCCGTCTGTGCGGCGGATGCGACTGCTCTGGCGTGTCTGCCCTGAGAAGGTGTATTCATACTTCACGGCGACGCGCCAGCGGGTGGGAGAGTTTGGCGTGGCTTGCTCTGGAATGACTTGGGAGGAGACGATGGTGCATGGTGTTTCCGCCCATGAGCGGGTGGTCATGGCACGCTGGTAGCTGGCCCACAGCAAGGCGGTGAAAAGGGCACCCGCCAGCGCCAGGGCAAGCCCTACGCCCGCGAGCCACCACGATCCTGCCTTTGAAACCGGAGCCTGCTTCATTTCCTGCCAACCTTTGACGAACGCCCGCGCCTTGCCAATAGTGAACACTGCCCTTTTTCCAAAACTGATGTCTTCTCTGCCACCTTCATTCGTTCCACCCCGCCAGCGCTGGGCTCTGAAGCCCCAGTCCTGCATGGCGGAGGAGGCTACGGTGAACGGACGGCCGGCAGCTCCGCTCATCCGTTTATTGCTGGCCCAGCGCGGCATCACGACCGAGCAGGGCGTAGTGGACTTTCTATACCCCCGCCTGGCAAAACTGGGTGATCCCTTCCAGCTTCCGGAGATGGAGGCGGCGGTGGAACGCATCCTGGCGGCGGTAGATGGGAAGCAGCGCGTAGTGCTCTACGGCGACTACGATGTGGATGGAGTCACCTCCATGGCCGTGCTGCACCTGACGCTCAAGGCTTATGGTTTGGACACGCATCTCTTCCTGCCGCACCGGCTGGAGGAAGGCTACGGAGTGAGTTTTGATGGCATAGCCAGGGTGCTGGAGGAGTTTGGAAAGCCGGACCTCTTTGTGGCCTTGGATTGCGGCACCACTTCGCTCAAGGAGATGGCGTTTCTGGCAGACCAGGGGGTGGATGTGGTCATCATCGACCACCATGAACTCTCGCAACTCGGTCGTCCTGTTTGCCGAGCGCTGGTGAACCCCAAACTTGGAACTCACCATCACTACTTCTGCACGGTGGGTCTAGTGTTCAAGGTGGCTCACGCTTTGCTCAAGCGCCGCAAGCTGCCAGACTTCGATCTGCGGGAGATGCTGGACCTCGTCGCCTTGGGCACCGTGGCGGATCTCGTGCCCCTCATCGACGAGAACCGGGTGCTAGTCCGCCGCGGGCTCGAACTCATCGCTGCGACAACCCGCCCTGGGCTGCGTGCGCTCAAAGCCGTGTCTGGAGTGGACGGCATCGTGCAGACGCAGCACCTGAGTTTCCGCCTGGGGCCGCGCCTGAATGCAGCGGGGCGTCTGGACACGGCGTCCACGTCCCTGCAAGTGCTGCTGGCTAAGGATGATGAAACCGCTTGCGAGGGCGCAGATCTGCTGGACCTGCACAATCGGGAACGCCAGGGCGTGGAGACGCAGGTGTTCCGTGAGGCAGAGGCGCAGCTTCAGGCGCTGGGTGATGTCAGTGCGCTGTCGGCCATCGTGCTCGGCTCACGGGACTGGCATCCGGGTGTGGTGGGCATCGTAGCCTCTCGGCTCTCCCGCATGTGCCACCGGCCTACGATTCTGATAGCCATTGATGCGGATGGCGTGGGGAAGGGCTCCGGACGCTCCATTCCGGGTGTGTCACTGGTGGAGGCCATAGAGCCATGCAGGGACTTGTTGCGGGCGGGCGGTGGTCACGCCATGGCCATCGGGCTGTCCATTCATGAGGAGCACATTGAGAGCTTCCGTGCGCGCTTCGGTGAGGTGGTGAGTCGGTGCCTTGCAGACCCATCTCTGGGTCCTACACTGGAGATCGATGCTGAACTGAAACTGCGTGACATGACGAGTGACTTCCTGGAGCAGTTCAAGCTTCTGGAGCCTTTCGGCATGGCTAATCCGGAACCCGTTTTTCTCTGCCGGGAAGTGCATCCCCGTCTGCCGGGGCGCGTGATGAAAGAGAAGCATCTTCGCGTCTCCCTGGTGCAGGACGGCATTCAGCAGGACTCCATCTACTTCAACGCGCCGCTCAATGACCTGCCGCCACCGCCGTGGAATGTGGCCGTGCGCCTGCAGCGGAACTTCCACCGCGGGAACGAGAGCTGGCAGTTCACCATAGAGGGCATACGCGGTGCGGACGAGCCTCTGGGATGAAAGCCCCTAAGGGAGCACGAGGTGCTGATTCTTCTTCCAATATTCCTCCAATCCTGTCGTAATGCTGGGCGACGTGGCTGGTAGGGAACCGGCTGCACTTCATCCCAGCCATGAACCACCATGACCAGTCCACGAAGGACGAGTTCCTCTACGCTGAAGCCGTGCCGGTGCCGGACTACGGGCGTCCGCCAGGCAGGCTGGTGCAGATCTGGCGCAGCATTGGCGCCGGTTCACTCGCCTTCAGCATTGCGCTGCATGTGGGCTTGCTGCTGCTGGCAGCGGGCATCGTTTTCGTAAGCACCATTGAGACCAAGAACGTGGACTTCCTGCCCGGCGGCGGCACCCAGCAGGGTCAGAAAGCCTCCGAGGCCGTGTCCGCCCAGGTGGAAAAAAAGCGCCGCTCCACCATCGCCCGCACCGTGCCCATGCAGCGTCTCGCCGCGTTGAACTCCGAGAGCCTCATCCAGCTTCCCGACACACCGCCTGACCTGCTCAATGTGCCAGACATGTCCAGCGCCTTCGGCGGCGGCATGATGGGGTCCGGAGGTTTTGGCAAAGCGGGGGCCGGGGGCGGCTTCGGCGATGGCATAGGCATGGGCGGCATGTCAGGCGTCACCTTCAAGCCCATCATGATGTTCGGCATGGAGCTGAAGGACGCGCGAAAGATCGCCGTGGTCATGGATGTCTCTCGCTCCATGACGCGCTACCTCCCTCTGGTGGCCAACGAGCTGGACAAGGTGGCTCGCGGCAGCGCTCTGGTGCTCTACTTCGGCTGCGGTGTGGCCACGCCCCGCCGGGAGAGCGACGTGGAGGACCGGGTTTACAAGGCCACGGGTGAGCCCTTTGCCACCTTTTGGCAGCACTGGCAGGGCAAGACGCCGCTCAACCTCCCCGCAGATGAGCGCAAAAAACTCAAATACGACCCCTCTCTACCCATGCCGCTCGAAGACATCTACAAGAAAATGGACAAGCGGCCGAATACCTACTTCATCGATTTCAACGGCATCACCTATGCATGGACCGCGCTGATGAGCCGCGAAGTCATGGAGGCGGACACGATCTATTGGTTCGCTGACTTTCAGGACCGTATCGACGAAAAGCAGGCTGAGATCGTCGTGCGCAAGCTCAAGTCCCGAAAACAAAAACTCTACATCCACGCCTCCACCCGCGGACGCTTCTTTGAGCAGGCCAAGGAATGGCTGGTGAAGCCGCTCGGGGGCGATGTCATCGAGACCGAGGCCAAACCTGTGCCGTAGCTCCCCGGGGAGCGCTGGCATCTTGTCGGCGACGGTGCTCACCTGCAAAAACCGTTGGTATATCGCAAGCCTCCCCTTGCAACCCGGCGGCGTTCATTCCATGTCTCCCGCCCCAACCTCAACCATTCGCACCACCATGATCAAGCTCACCGGAATCGCAGACGAAGCAGGCGCGTCACTCGACGTCCAGATCAAAGCCCACAAAGAACTCGGCTGGGACAGCATCGAGGCCCGCATCGTGGAAGTGGATGGAGTGAAGGGCAACCTCCATGAAGTCCCCGAGGAGACCTTTGAAAAAGTCTGCGAGAAGCTTGCCGCCGCAAACATGCGCATCTGCGGCTTCGGCTCACTCATCGGCAACTGGGCCAAAAAGATCGACGGCGACTTCGCCATCACCGCCGCCGAGATCGACCGCGCCATTCCCCGGATGAAGCGGCTCGGTGCCAAGCTCATCCGCGTCATGTCGTATGCCGTGTGCAAAGATGAAGCCGGCTGCGACCTCAGCGAGCAGCATGTAGAAGAGCGCTTCAAGCGCATGAGGGAAATCAAGGCCCGCTTTGACGACGCCGGCCTCACCATGGTGCATGAGAACTGCATGAACTGGGGCGGCATGAGCGTGGACCATGTCCATCGTATCAACGAAGCCGTGCCTGGCATGAAGTGGGTGTTCGACACCGGCAACCCCGTCTTCATTGACGACCGCGCCCGCCCCGGTCACAAGCAGGATGCCTGGGAGATGTATCAAGCCATCAAGCCCCACATGGTCCACGTCCACGTAAAGGACGGCCGCTGGATCGCGGAGACCAAGAGCGAAGTCTTCACCTACCCTGGCGAGGGCGACGGGCAGACCGACCGCATTATGAAAGACCTCGTCGATACCGGCTACGAAGGCTACATCAGCATCGAGCCCCACGTGGCTGTCGTCTTCCACGGAGCCGGAGCCGCCGACAACCTCAGCCCTGAGGAAAAGGCCAAGGAACAATACGACAGCTACATCAAATACGGCCGCCAGCTCGAAGCCATACTGAAGAAGCACAACGCCCCGCTGGCGTGATCTAGTCTCTTTTCACTTCTACTTACCCACTTCTCTTTCTCCATGGCCCTCATCAACGACAACTTCCTCAAGCTCAAAGCTGGCTACCTCTTCCCTGAAATCGCGCGTCGCGTGAAGGTCTTTACCGAAAGCCATCCCGAAGCGGCGAAGCGGCTCATCCGCTGCGGCATCGGCGACGTGACCGAAGCACTCCCAGAAGCCGTGCGCTACGCCATGCATGAGGCTGTGGATGAAATGGGCGACCGAGGAACGTTCAAGGGCTACGGCCCCGAGCAGGGCTATGAGTTCCTTCGCAAGGCGATCGCCGAAAACGACTTCCAGGCTCGCGGCATCCGTGTGGATGCCGATGAGATTTTCATCTCCGATGGCAGCAAGTGCGACACGGGCAACATCCTGGACATCTTCGGAAAGGGCAACAAGATCGCCATCACCGACCCGGTTTATCCCGTGTATGTGGATACCAATGTCATGGCTGGCAACACCGGTGAAGCGGACGAGGGCGGAGCCTATGCCGGCCTGCACTACCTCAAGTGTGGTCCAGAAAACGGCTTTGTCCCCGCCATCCCGCAAGAGCGCGTGGACCTCGTTTACCTCTGCTATCCCAACAACCCAACCGGCGCGACGGCCACCCGCGCGCAGCTCGAAGCCTGGGTGCAATACGCGCTGAAGAATGACACCATCATTCTCTACGACGCGGCGTATGAAGCATTCATCCAGGACCCTGAGATTCCTCGCAGCATCTTTGAGATCGAAGGTGCACGCGACTGCGCCATTGAGTTCCGCAGCTTCTCCAAGAACGGCGGCTTCACCGGGATGCGCTGCGCCTTCGTGGTGATCCCTAAAGGTCTCATGGGCAAAACGGCGAGTGGCGAGAAACAAGCCATTCATCCCCTTTGGAGCCGCCGCCACAGCACCAAGTTCAACGGTGCCAGTTACATCATTCAAAAGGGTGCCGAGGCGCTCTACACCGCTGAGGGCAAGAGCCAGGTGAAGGCGCTCATCGAACACTACATGGGCAATGCGAAACTGCTCGTGCAAGCCTGCAAAGACGCGGGACTCGCCGTCTATGGCGGCGTGAATGCGCCCTACGTCTGGGTACAGTGCCCAGCCGGAGTGACGAGCTGGCAGATGTTCGACAAGATGCTGAACGAGGCGAATGTGGTCATCACTCCCGGCTCCGGCTTCGGAAGCGCTGGGGAAGGTTACTTCCGCATCAGCGCCTTCAACAGCCGCGCGAACGTGGAAGAAGTCTGCCGCCGTATCGGCGCGCTGACGAAGTAGCGTTACTTCGCCGGGAGCACATCTTCATACACCGCGCTGAGCGGCATCTCGAAGCCGATGGAGAGGAGCTTGAAAACAGCATCCTGGCCTTCCATCACTTCGGGCCTCCACTCGACCACGCGACGGTGAACCGTGATTTTCATCTGATCCTGTTCCACCAGCACATACTCCTCAAGGGAGGGCAGCTGCATGAAGGTGAGAAGCTTCTCGCGCTCTTCGGTGCCGCGCGTGCTGTCTGACACGACTTCTACGATCACCTTGGGCTTGGACTTGAAGTAGCGGTCGTCGTCCTCTGGATCGCAGACCACCATGATGTCTGGGTAGTAGAACAGCGTGAGCTGAGCATTCACCTTTGCCTTCATGTCATGAATGAAGACTTTGCAGGGGCTGCCGCGAAGATGCGCCCGGATTGATGCGAAGATGTTTCCGCTGATGATGTTGTGCTCTTCGCTGGCTCCGGCCATGGCGTAGAGATCGCCGCCGATGTATTCATGGCGGACATCGCTGTTTTTCTCCGCTTGGAGGTAGTCGGAAACGGACCACTTCACCTTTGGCGGAACTGGCTGGGTTGCGGCGGACATACTGCGGAAGATACCGCCAACCGGTGGGAGTTCAACACTGCCCTTGCACGGTCTGGTCAAGTCTCGCGGCCCTTCCAGCGAACTTCGTGATCGAGGAGGCGCTGGAAGAAGGAATCGGAGTCTGGGGCGCGGTCGTTGGGGTTGACCGGGATGGTGATGTGGATGCGCAGACCGCGGCCTTCGAGTGGAAGTGCCTCAATGTTTCCACCATGCAGATGAACGATGACGTAGCAGGCGGTGAGGTTGACGCCGAGTTCGTGAGGCTGATGACTGCGGACGAAGAAGGGGTCAAAGAGGTTCGCCACGCTCTCGTCTGAGGTCCAGGCACCAGTGTCATCCACGATGACCTGCACCATCTGCCGTCCGCTGGGTTCTGAGATAGCACGAGCGGAGATTTGGACTCGGTCTCCGGGGTTCAACGTGGCAAGCAGGTCGGCGTAGAGCAGCCGCCAAAGTTGCCGGAAGCGCTCGAGGTTGACGGTGAGGACAGGGACGTTGGGGTGGACGTAGTGCGTGATGTCGATACCCTTTTTCTGAAATGAGGCGGCGCAGAAGTTGGCCGTCTCATCCAGCAAGGTCAGCAGATCCACTTCATCATTGAGCGTCACATCAGCAGCGGCGGAGGCTTCTGCGAGGCGATGAAGGACAGTCTGGATGCGGGCTATCTGGCCTTGGGCTTGGCCGTGGAGATCTGTCCAAAAGGAGGGGTCCACACCGGGCAAGGCTCCGTGGAGCTCTTCGCGCAGCTTGAGCGGTGCGAGATCGACGAAGGCACGGATGACGGTGAGGGCGTTGCGCAAGTGGTGGTTCAAGCCCTCTGCCAGAATGCCGAAAGAGGCGACTTTGTCAGCCATCTGGATGTGCCGCATGCTCTCGGCCTTCTCGGCGAGGAGACGCTCGCGCTCGGTGAGGGCTTGGTAGTAATCACTGGCCCGGCGCAGGATGGCTTTCATGTCGTCCGCGTCCCAGGGTTTGTGAATGTAATGGAAGATGCGGCCGTCATTCACCGCATCGACTGCGGTCTGGTAGTCGCTGTAAGCGGTGACGAGGATGCGAATGAGGTTTGGGTGCAGGCGACGAGCCTTTTCCAGCAGTTCGACGCCTTTTTCTCCCGGCATACGCTGGTCGGTGAGGAGGACACCTATTTCCTCCCGCTTCTCCATGAGGATGGAGTAGGCCTCTGCAGCGCTGGAGGCGGTGAGAATGGGAAAGTCATCTTCAAACGCCTCCCTGAAATAGTGCAATGCCTTCACTTCATCATCGACATAGAGGATGCTCGGTGAAGAGGTGTGGCTGAGCGTGCGATGCAGGGCTGCGGTCATGAGGCGGGTTCGGGAGGTGGGAGGGGAAAACTCAGCGTAAACTCCGTCCAGCAACCAGGCTCGGAAGCAACGTGGATGCTGCCGCCCATTTGCTGCATGAGACGGAAGCTGATGGAGAGGCCCATACCCATGCCTTCGCCCACGTCTTTGGTGGTGAAGAAGGGTTCAAAGATTTTTTCGAGGTTCTGCTTGGAGATGCCGCTGCCGTTGTCACGGACGCTGAGGTGAAGGTGGGTGTCATCCTGCCGTGCGCGGATGGTGATGGTGGGTGAGGGGCGGTCCTTGAGTGCGGAGATGGCGTTGCTGATGAGGTTGATGAGGATTTGGATGAGATGGTTCCTGTCTCCGATGACGCGGCATGCTTCGTCAATATCCGCATCCAGGGCTACGCCGCCGTCCTCTGCTGTTTTGGACATGATACGGATGGCGTGCCTCACCGTGCTGGCCAGTGGAACCTCGGCATGTGCGCCGGAGTCTGGGTGGGAGAAGCTTCGCAGGTCGCTGATGATGGTGGAGACACGTGCGACGCCTTCCTTGATGTCGCCAACGATGCGCTCTAGTGGCTCGCGTTCGCTTTCAGGCAGCTTGCGGACTTTTTTGCCAAGGACGAAGAGGGCCTGGTTGGTGTAGGAGAGTGGGTTGTTGATCTCGTGGATGATGCCTGCACTCATGCGACCGAGGGAGGCGAGTTTTTCCGAGTGGATAAGCTGGTGCTCCGTTTCCTTCAGGCGGCTCAGCGCTCGTGAGAGGTCCTTGTTTCTGCGGTCCACCTCCACGCGGGAGAGGAACTCACGGATGCGGATGTTCTGGTGATAGAAGGAGCCGGAGATGACGAGTGTGGCGTTGAGGAGGAGGAAGACACAGTTGTTGTAGAAGTCGCCCAGGTGCTGGGGTTTCAGGCCGCGCGTGACGGGTTCCCAAACGGCCATGCCATAAAGACCCAAGACCAGTGCTACGACGAAGACGCTCTCGGCGAAGGTCCAATGAAACATGAGTGCCAGCGCCACCATGCAGAGGGTGAGGCCTGCATAGTAACTGGAAGCTGGATCACCTGACTCCCGAATCATGAGGCTCAGGAAGAGCGCCGGGATCATGGGCACGATGACGGTGAGTGCGCGGTAGGAGCGCTTGCCAAAGTGGGTGTAGGTGAGGTAGAGGATGGGAACGACGCACAGGCTGCACGTGAAGCGGAGCACGGCGAACTGGCGGACGAGGTGGGGATAGATGAGCAGGTCAACGAGACAGGCCAGGGGGGTGAGCAGGATGATGGCCCAGCAGAGGAAGCGCACGGCACGCAGAGTGTAGGCCCGGTCTTCTGCCTGGAAGCGGAGTTTGAGCTTGGAGTCTTCTACGGTGACGGGAGAGTCTGGGTTGACATGGGCGGACCTACCTGTGCCGGGACCTTGCTCTTCCGGGGCGACTGCGAGGCTCGGTAGGATGGTCTGGACTGTCGGGAGGGAGACCATGAGTTTGACGGCTTTTCATTGCTGGTCTTCAGGAAGGGGCACCGCGCGTTTCACTTCGTCACGCCGTGTGCCGAAGTCGAGCGTCTCGGTGAAGGCCTTGCTGCGGCCTGCTTCGATCTCATTGGGTTTCCCAAGGCTGTCGGCTGACTTGATGATATTGGGCTGGATGAAGATGAGCAGCTCGTCCCGATTCTTCACAATCTCAGTCCGGTTGAAGAGATGTTTGATGATGGGGATGCGGCGGAGGAAGATGACGCCGTTCTCGCTGCGCTCCTGCCTTTCGGTGATGAGGCCGCCCAAGACGACGGTGGAGCCGTCTTTCACCGTGACGGTGGTGACGAGTTCCTGGGTGCCGATGGTGGGGATGTTGGAGCCGGAGATGTTTTGTGAGCCGGTGACGTTGTCATTCACTTGGGCGATGCGTAGGGTGACTTCGTCATCCGAGTTGATGAGTGGTACGACTTCGAGTTTCAGGACGACGTCCCGGTAGTCGATGGCGGATTGGACAGCGGCAGTGGTGCCTACGCCGCCTGCACCGAGATTGGAAAGGGTGCTGACGGGCACGGCGATGCGTTGGCCTGAGGAGATGACGGCCTTGCCGTTGTTGGTGGTATAGACAGATGGGCGTGAGAGGACCTTGAAGTTGCGGTTGCCTTCCAGCAGGTGGAGGTAGCGGCCTATGGCTCCTATGTTCCCGTAGAGGTTGAAGGAGTTCCAGTTGAAGTCCCCGAGGTTGAAGGGCAGTTCAACGAGGCCGGGTGTGCCGGGGTTGGATGGGGTGGTGGAACTTCCGTTGCCATTCCCAAGCAAGCCGCCGGTGACGGCCCCGGCTGCGGTGCCCAGCAGGCTTCCGTTGGTGCCGTTGTTTGTCCCATTGAGCCCGGTGGCGGTGGTCGTGGTGGTGGAGGTGCCGGTGGTGGTCTGGCCGTTGTTGTTCACGGTCACGTTCGTGGTCCGCTCCACGGTGGGTCGTTGGCGAAGGGTGAAGTCATCCAGCGCACGGAGCATGTCCAAACCATAGTCGTATTCGTTCCCCAGGTTGAGCTGGCCGATGAGGGTGGAGATGTAGATCTGCTGGGGGCGCACATCCATGGTCTGGATGAGCTTGTCGATGATTTGCACATGCTCAGGCGATCCGTTGACGATGAGGCTGTTGCTGCCTGGGTCTGCGATGAGAAGGGTCTTGCCGACTACGACGGATTCGGGTGCGCCCGCTTCTTCGGGTTCATCCAATGAGGAGCGTGACGCGGTGCTGCCTCCAAATCCGCCCATGCCTCCCATGCCACCTCCCATGCCAAACTGTCCCATCTGGCCGCCCCCCATGCTGGCCTGTCGAGCGTCAGTACTGGGCGTGTTGGTGCTGGGCAGCCTACGGCGACGGGAGGAAGAGGAACCGTCTGAGGTGCCGCTGTCTTCGCTGTCGATGTCGGTATCTCGAGACAGGGCATTCTTTGCCACGCCGAGGAAGTCCACCACTGCCATGTAGCGCAGTTTACGCTGGAGGAAGTTGGAGGCGCCTGCTTCGCGATCGAGCTTTGAGATGAGGCCCTTGATGTAAGTGATGTCCACGGGCCGGGCGATGACGAGCAGGGAGTTCGTGCGGCGGTAGGGTATGACCTTCACCTTGGCGGCTGTCGGGTTCGTATTGGACGAGGCAGCGGAGGCTGGTGCACTGCCCGGCTGGCCGGGGACTTGAGGAGCGGCAGGTGGTGACTGTGCGGTGCTCTGAGCTGGGGTGTCACTCTCGTCTTTTTCAAAGATCTCATTGATGATCTCGGCGATGCTCTCTGCGTCGGCACGCAGGAGTTCGATCATTTCATCCTTCATCTCTGCGGGTGGCACGTCGATCACCTGGGCGAGGTCGAAGATGCTGCGGATGGTGGCGGTGTTCTCGGTGATGATGATGTTGGAGGTGTTGGTCACCGGTGTGATGGCTCCGTAGGCGTGCAGCTTGATGACGGTGGTGAAGGCTTTCACCGCCTCCTCTGGGGAGATGTGCTCCAGCGGCAGGACAAAGTGGACGATTTTCTCTCCCTCGGGGAGATCCTTGATGGAGGAGAATACAGGGATGTTCTCCGCACTGGGATGCTTCCCGCCAGTGTGGTGGATGAGCTTCACCGTCTGGGGATCCACGTCGATGATGGCGTAACCGTTCAGCAACAGAGACGCTTCGATGAAGTTCAGCGCTTCCTTCTTGCTCAGCGGTCTGGTCCCGATGATGCGCAACGACTCGCCTTGCAACGACCCGTCCAGGATCATCATTTTGCCCGTAAGCTGCTGATAGAAGGGAATGATGCCCTGGATGGGGGTGTTGGGGAAGTTCACCTTCACTGTCGCATCGTCGGAAAGAGGCTGATTAGTGGGACTGATGCTGCCCGCCGGAGCGGTGGGCTGGGAGGGCGGCAGCTGCGCATTCGTACGCTCTGCCGTGACAGCCGTGAGGATGACTGCCAGTAGCACCGCCAGACGGAGCGGCGGCAGGAGCAATCCTGGAAATGGTGGCATGAGGCGGACGTTTTTCATATAATAGCCATAAGCATAATGATTTGAATGTCTTTCTGCAACCGTTTGTTTCGCTAATCCATACTTTTCGTGTTGAGTGACATTCTGGCTTGGCCGCACGAATGGGATTCCGCCACCGCTTTGCCTTCTCTGCTTTCTGGCACGGCTGGCTAGACTGGAGCGCGCGGACTCCGCTTCACCGACAATCCCCGCTTGCCGGAACCCGGTCTCGCGGTCATGCTGGCAGCAGGTCGTTGTCCCGGTAGTTCAATGGATAGAACGAGGGTTTCCTAAACTCTAAATACAGGTTCGATTCCTGTCCGGGATACCACTTGATGGCGTGAAGCCTGCTTGGTGATGTGAATGGGTGATTTGAAAGGACCAGTGATTCTTGCGGCAGCCGGGGCGGAGGCTCACGGTGGGATGCCGCCTCTCTTCGCGCTTTTGGCGGTGATGCTGGTGGGGGTGGTGCTGGCTTCCCTTCTCTTGTTGAGGCTACAACAGTCCTTGCTGATAGGATACTTCCTGAGCGGTGTGGCGATAGCGAACAGTGGGGTGTTGGGCCTACTCGGAGGTGAGTCCATGCAGGGCGGCATCTCCCAGATGTCCGAGTTTGGGGTGATGCTGCTCATGTTCACGCTGGGGCTGGAGTTTTCCCTGAGTGATTTGAAGTATCTTCGCCGGCTGGCGCTGGGCGGCGGTGTGCTGCAAATGACCTTGTGCGCGCTGCCGGTATTCGGGGTGGCTTTGTGGGGAGCAGGCATTTCATGGCAGGGAGCAGTGATCCTGGCTGTGGCGCTGGCGATGAGTTCTACTGCGGTGAGCGTGAAGTCCTTTCAGGACATGGACCTTGCGGGTAGTCCACCGGCCCGCTTGGCACTGGGAGTGGCGATTTTTCAGGACTTGTTCATTATTGGCTTCCTGCTTTTGCTGCCCATGCTGATCGCCAGTACGGGCTCGGAGGGTATCGTGGGGCAGGTATTGCTGCTTTCCGGGCGGGGCCTGCTATTTGTGCTACTGGCCTGGGTGCTGGCGAAGTGGGTCATTCCACGTTTGCTCTATGCGGTGGCCCGCACGCGAAACCGGGAACTGTTTACGCTTA
The DNA here is from genome assembly GCA_964538625.1 of uncultured Verrucomicrobiaceae bacterium. GTDB lineage: Bacteria > Verrucomicrobiota > Verrucomicrobiia > Verrucomicrobiales > Verrucomicrobiaceae > JAEUHM01. Next base: position 44,983 of record CAZIGH010000003.1, on the reverse strand, counting down.
CGGTGGTGGGGTTGTGCATCGGTGTGGCGTTCGCCGGCGGCTTGCTACAACTGAGCCTGGCCCTGGGGGCCTTTGTGGCGGGACTAGCCGTGAGCGAGTCCATCTACAAGCACCGCATCCTGGCTGACGTGCTGCCCATGAAAGACCTTTTCCTCACGCTGTTCTTTGTCTCGGTGGGACTGATGATTGATTTGAAGGTGGCGCTGCCGCTGTGGAAGAGCATTCTGTGGCTGACTCTGGGCATCATGATCATGAAGACGGTGGTCATCACGGTGGTAGCTCGCTGGCTGGGGCTGGTGCCCAAAGTGGCTGTGGTGGGTGGGGTGAGCCTGGCTTCGGCAGGGGAGTTCTCCCTGCTGCTGCTTCAAAAGGTGGGCGGTGAGGGCTTCTGGACGGCGGAGTGGCAACAGATCATGCTGGCCAGCGCGGCGCTCTCCATGGGGCTGCTCCCAGCGGCGATGAGGGCCAGTGTACCGCTGGGTGAGAAGCTCGAAGCTTGGGGCTGGAAGCCACGCACCACCCCACTGCCAGACGCGGCGACGCTCCGCAGAAAGGTGTCTGCCTTGAACCGGCACGCTATCATCTGCGGCTTCGGCCCAGTGGGGCAGCACCTGAACGAGTCACTAAAGGATCAGGGCGTGCAGACGCTTGTTATTGATCTGAATGCCGATACGGTGCGCAAGCTGCAAAAGGCAGGTCAGCCAGTGCTCTTTGCCGATGCAGCGCACAGTGAAACGTGGGAGCTGGCACAGCTGCCCAAGGCGCAACTCGTAGCGTTCACGTTTCCGGATGCCTCCGTGACAGCGACGGCTCTGGAAATGGTGCGTGAGCACTCTCCCGAGGTGACAGTGCTGGCGCGGGCGCGGTTCGCCTCAGACCGCAAGCGCCTGAAGCTCCTGGGCGCTGATGCCGTGGTCCATGATGAAGAGCAGACAAGCAAGGCGGCGGTGAGTGCGGCGGCCAAGCTGTGCCAGCTCCATTTGCAGGAGGATGCCTCAGCCTAGCCACCGCAGGGACGTGCCCGTCTGCCGGTGAGGTTTTTTTTCCCATCTTGCGCCAGACGGGACATGGCGTACCTCAGGCTATGAAGTCGGTGTGTGTGTATTGCGGTTCCAGCCCTGGTCATGGAGACGTGTTCAGCAAGGAAGCGAGAGCTTTCGGTAGGCTGCTGGCGGAGCGCGGGATCCGGCTTGTCTATGGCGGGGGCAATGTGGGCCTGATGGGCCGCGTGGCGGACGGTGCGCTGGAGGCCGGCGGTGAGGTAGTGGGAGTCATCCCGCATCACCTTGCGGATAAGGAGCTGGCCCATGCCAGCGCCACGGAAATGATCCGTGTGAACTCGATGCATGAGCGCAAGCAGTTGATGGCGGATTTATCGGACGGTTTCGTAGCCATGCCCGGCGGCATCGGCACGCTGGAGGAACTGTTCGAGACACTCACTTGGTTGCAGCTTGGGTTACACCACAAGCCTGTGGGCCTGCTGAATGTCAGCGGGTTCTGGGACCCGATGCTGGTCTTTTTGGATCACATGACGCAGTGCCTATTTTTGAAACCGGAGCACCGCGAGCTACTGGTGGTGGGGACAGAGGGCTCCCAGCTGCTGGAGGCGATGCAGCAGTTCAAGGCACCTGATGCGGCGAAGTGGTTGGACCGCGTGGCCGCAGATTTTCGGTGACGCATCCCCATTGCCATATCTTTGAACGAGTGAAACCGCACCATGGAACCCATCCCGGGAGTCGCATTCCCGTCCTGCCAGATTGGATGTTGCGGGGATGGGTTCGCTGGCGTAGTTTCTCACACCGCCGGATGAACAACACCCTCGGACAGAGCATTCAGATTCGAATTAGCAATGGGTTCCACTGCGACTGACGCAGCCGTGGACACCCGAGATGCCCTGTCCTGCCACAGCGGGAGCGCCCTCAGAATGAGGGTGATGCGTCAGTGACCCTTTCCTATCTCATCCGCAACACCCAGCTCTACTTCTTCTGTTCATGTCTTCACCCGTTACCATCTACGACACTACCCTGCGCGACGGCACCCAGGGCACTGGCATCTCTTTCAGCACCCTAGACAAAATCCGCGTAGCTGAGAAGCTCGACGACTTCGGCGTGCACTACATCGAAGGCGGCTGGCCCGGCTCTAACCCCAAAGATGCCGCTTTCTTCCAGGAGGCTGCCAAAAGGAAGTGGAAGAACGCCAAGATCACTGCCTTCGGCATGACGCGCCGCGGAAAAATGAAGGTGGAGGAAGATCCGCAGGTGAAAATGCTGCTGGATGCGCAAACCCCTGCGGTCACGGTCGTCGGCAAGACATGGCCGCTTCACGTGACGGAGGTCTTCCAAGTCAGTCTGGAGGAAAACCTGTCCATGATCTCCGACACCGTGGCCTACCTGAAACAGCACGGGCGCGAAGTGCTCTATGATGCGGAGCATTTCTTCGACAGCTTCCGCGAAGATCCTGAATACTCGCTCAAGACGGTCAAAGCCGCACAGGATGCCGGCGCGGACCTCGTGGTCCTCTGCGAAACGAATGGTGGCGCGCTGCCTGAGTGGGTGGAGGAGGTCACGCGAAAAGTCATCGCGCATCTCGGGCGACCGGTCGGCATTCACACCCACAATGATGGCGGAGTGGGAGTAGCCAACGCGCTCGCTGCGGTGCGCGCCGGAGCGGTGCAGGTACAAGGCACCATCAACGGCTACGGTGAACGCGTGGGGAACTGCAACCTCATCACTGTGATGCCGAACCTCCAGATCAAGATGGGCATGGACCTCGGCATAGACCTCACCCGCCTGCGTGAACTCTCCCATTACATCGCAGAAATGGCCAATGTGACGCCGGACATCCGTGCTCCGTACGTGGGGCTGGCTGCATTCACGCACAAGGGCGGCCTGCACGTTCATGCCGTCCAGAAGCTGGCGCGCACTTACGAGCACGTGGATCCCGCCCTGGTCGGCAACGAGCGCATCATCACCATCTCGGACATGTCTGGCCAGTCGAACGTGCTGGTGCGCGCCGAGGCGCTTGGGTTCAAGTTTCAAAAGGGAGCACCGGAGGTGCAGCAAATTCTCTCAGAGGTGAAGCGTCTGGAGAGCGAGGGCTATGAGTTCGAGGCAGCGGAGGCGTCATTCGAAATGCTCATCCGCAAGATGCTGGGTCAGTACAAACCTTTCTTCGAGGTGATCGAATGGCATACCACCCACCGTCGTGTAGCCCGCGCTTTAACCAACACCTGCGAAGCCACGGTGAAGCTGAACATTCACGGTGAGAACTGCTACGAAGTGGATGAGGGCGACGGTCCAGTCAATGCTCTCGACCGCGCGCTGCGCAAGGCACTTCGGCGCTTCTACCCGGAGATCGACTCCATGTCCCTGGAGGACTACAAGGTGCGCATCATCGACGGTGCGGCTGGCACGGCGGCAAAGACCCGCGTGCTTGTGGTCAGCAGTGACGGCCAGCGCTCCTGGGGCACCGTGGGCGTGAGTACCAATATCATCGACGCCAGCTGGGAGGCGCTGGTGGACGGTATTGAGTATCATCTCCTCCAGCGCCACGCGCGCTCTGTGTGATGACATGAACGACGACCGCGTTATCGTGATGGCGAACATCCGCTCCGCTCTTCAGCGGAGCGGAAGGGAACCCGAGCCCCTGCCGGACTGGGAGGATGCGCTCGTAGTCTCTCGCCCGGCGCGGGAGTATCGTGACACGCTGGAGCGCTTCCGGGACAAGGTTCACAACGCCGGCGGCATTCTGCTGGAGGGCTGGGATGCTCTGCGTTCTTTCATAGAGGACCGCGGACTGAAGCGCGGCTATGTGGACCCTGCTCTCAGAGATTTCATCCCGCTCTGGCCTGCGGAGGTGAGCATTCACTTCGACCGTGCCAGCGCGGATGAATACGAGTTCAGCGTCACGCGTGCAGCGTACGGAATCGCAGAGTCCGGCAGCCTGGTTCTCAGTGAGGCACGCACAAGTTCCCGACTCGGCGCGCTGGCACCGTGGACCCACATCGCCGTTCTGGACCGTGCGCACTTGTTGGCCACCATTCCGGAAGCCATAGCCTTGCTTGGTAACGACCGGGCTACTGTCTTCGTCACCGGCCCAAGCAAAACGGCGGATGTGGAGGGTATCCTCATCAAAGGGGTCCACGGTCCAGGCGTGCAGGTCTGCTGCGTGGTCTGAGCACTGGGAAGAGTGGTAGGTAGGCGCGCTTTATTTCCCGGCGCTGAAGAAGTGGGTGAGCGCTTCCATCATGCCCAGGCTAGCCTCTCCATTGGCCAAGTAGCCACCCTGGCGCTGCACGTGGGCCTTGATGGGCGGAAGTGAGTTGCCGGGACAGGCGATCATCCGCGCATAACGCTTGTCCAGCATGGAGAGGTCGTTGAAGTTGTCCCCTGCGGCAAAGGTGAGGTCCGGACCGAGTTTGAGAAGACGTGCGAGTTCGCCGAGGGCCGTACCTTTGCTGTAGTCCGCATGAGAGAAGCGCAGGTAGATGCCGTTGCGCTGGTAGCCCAGATCAGGGAGCTGAAGGCGCTGCTCCTCGATGAAGGCGCAGAGCTCATCCATCTCCGCATCACTGGAGGCCACGATGCCTACCTGGCCGAAGTCCCCTTCGAGAAACTCCGCTTTGGTCTCTGCTGCGATGAGCTTTTTCAGCAGCGTGAAAAAGGCAGCGTGGTTCTTCATGAACTGCGCGTGCGCCTTGCGTGCCTGTTTGTTCCAAGGCCCAAAGTCTGTCCAGCGGCTGAAGAATCCGGGCTTATGGATATCACATTCTTGAGCGATGATGAAGTCCGGCTCCATGAGGATGCCGTACTGACCGAGGCCCTGCAAGGTCTGCTCAAGCGTGCGGCCCGTGTTGATGACCCAGGCTGCACCCTGTGCACGGAGACCGCGGATCATCTCACCCAGTGTGGGATGGAACCGCAGGTCCGCGCCTTCTGGATGCACGAGCGTACCGTCGAAGTCAAAGCAGAGGATGAAACGAAACTTGGGGTCAGCCATGGCGTAAGGGTGCGCCGTCAGTCATTTTTGAAATACGGATGGCGGAGGATTTCCACCAGTCTCCACGCGATGGCAAGAGCAAGTGCCAGGTGCGCTGCCAGATATGCCCTAGGTATCCATGCAGCGCACTGTCGGCGCTGAGCGCGTCTCAACATGCTCTCCGCCGCCCAGATGAGGCTCACGACGATGGGCGCGTACAAAGAGAGCATGAACCTGTCCCCTCTGCCGATGGGTGTGTACCAGCCATAGGCGAGCGAGTAGCCGACCACGGCAGCCATCACGAACAACGTCTTGGCCGCTGTCTCCGGGTGCAGCCGCTGAGCCGCATGGAGCGGAGGGGGGCAGCGCCAGCGCAGAGCCGCAGCCAGACCGGTGAAGATGACGAGCAGGCCGCCGAGGTACCAGCCACGCCACTCCAGCACCCCTTTCCACGGCTTGGGCACCTTGGTTCCTCGCAGGGTCGTGGGCGGAGAGAGCAGCTCGGTCAGCTTCACCTTGGTCCCCTCGATCAGGCGGCTCCACATTTGCTCAGACGTGTGGCTGGCGGCGTAGGTGGCGAATGAGGGGCGCTCGGACTTGGGCAGTGCGTCCAGCGCGGCTTTGTTGTTGTATTTGCCCATCCAGGCGTAGGCCTCAGTAAAGTCATCAAACCACATCCAGTAGGCAGGGAATGAGTGAAAGGGATCGCCGAACGTCTTTGCTGAATACACAAGCCGCGGGCCAGCCGTCATGAGGAAAAAGAAACTCATCATGATGAGCGCCAGCCAGTGGTTACGCCTCAGCCAGAGCGTGGTGCCGCCGTCCCGGCCGAGCCAGGTTTCCACCCATCCCCAAGCCCAGCGGCCAGTGCTGATGACGACGTAGGCGAGCAGCAGGGGCTGTACAGACCCCTTCGCCAGGTAAGCAAGTCCGCCTAGCACTCCGAGGACCGAGTGAATCCACAAGCCATTTCGATGCAGCGCCAGCAGGCATGTGACCCAGGTGGCTAGAAAGAACACGAAGAAAAGGGGCTCGGGCTGAAAATAAGCGGTTCTGGGAAGCAAAGCCCCAAACCCGACGAGCAACACCAGATTCAGCGTGGCGGGCAGCGTGAAGACCCGGGCAGCGGCGATACCGATGATGAGAAGCGCCCCAAGCGTCCAGCCAAGGTGAAAGTGACGGCCACGGTTGAAGAACGCGCGATCCGCTTCGCTGACTTCGTGTTCGGCGGAAGGCTGGTGCGCTTCATCCGCTAGCCAGGCGGCCACCCAGGGCCACAAGGGATTGACCACTCCATCCGTGCGGTGGGGAAACCAGCTCTTGATCGGCTCAGACACGCCTTTGGAAAAGTCCAGCTTCAGATCATCCCGCGCCTTTAAGGCCAGGGCGATGTTGTTCTTCTGGTCGCCACCTAGGATGTCTTCGTCCGTGTAGTTGGTTTGTGAGATGAGCAGAGTGCCGATGCGCAGATACGCCGCTGCGACGAGCGTCATAAGCACCAACAGAATCACCCAGCGAAAGCCCGTCATGCCCCGCCGCAGAGGCTGTGCGGCGGGAGAAGGAGCGCTGGTTTCGGCTTCGACTTCGGGCATTGAAAGGTGGCGTGCGCTGGTGTTAGCGGCGCGGGCGCACCTTGATCTCCACCCGGCGGTTCATCGCTTGCTGCACTTGGTCGCCCCGGGGATTGACATTGGGAAGCGGCGAGCTTTCACCCAGGCCGACGGCCTGGATGCGGTCGGTGCCAAGACGAAGTGAGTTCACCAACCAGGCGACGACGGCGTTCGCGCGGCGCTGGCTGAGGTCCAGGTTGGAACTCTCGGACCCGATGGTGTCTGTGTGGCCTTCGATGATGAAGAGGGAGTTTGGATTCTTCTGGATGAGGAACCCCAGCTTCATGAGACTCAAGCGCGCCCCCTCCGCCAACTGGTCGCTGCCGAACTCAAAGAGCAGGTCCGTGGGCATGAGAATGGGCGCGGTGCTGCCGCCCACTTTCCCCCCGCCAGCGAGAAGATCGTCCAGACTGGAGAAGCCGGGCACGCGCGTAGAGGCTGCGGTCTTGGAGTTGCCATCTCCGAGGGAGTTCAGGATCTCGAGTCCTATATTCTTGTCCCCCCTGCCGCTGGGCGTTGCATCCAGCACCATCTGCTTCTGCGAGAGCGGCCTGGACAGCACGCTGCTTTTCACCGCAGCCATGGCGCTAGCTATATCCTCCTGGGAGGGGCCAGTGACTGGCGCAGAAGCGAGCATGTCCGCCAGCCGTCCCGCTGTCGGAGCACTGCCCTGCGTTTGTTCAGGGTTCGTCGCGCGGACGAGATTCTGGATCTCCTTCACATTCGGCGAGAGATCGATCTCCTGGTTCTCCGGGATCATGCTCGCCTTGTCAAAGGCATCCAGATCAGGTTTGAATCCATCAATGTCCGGCTTGTCCGCATCCGCCAGCGACTGTGGTATCTCGCGGATGGCCTCCTGCTGCTGAAGCAGGCGCGGATCGATGGCCAGCCGCTCCGTGGTCACGCGTTCTGGAGCGCTCACCACAGCGCGAAACGCGGAGACGTTTTCAAACATCCAAATGAGGAAGCCGTGGAACACGAACGACAGGATGATGGCGAACATGAACCACCATTTCAGTGAAGAATCCCGTCGTACACGAAACCCGGACCCCTGAGAGGGGGTGCGCCAAGAATAGGCCTGTGAAGATGCGGAAGCCATGCGGCGCAGTTTAGCACACTTCACACCCGAAAACAAAAAACCTGCTTCCTTCAGAAAATGCTGCCCGGCAGGCCAGCGCACGATTTACCATGGTGCGGGGTGCAAAAACGCCACGGCAAGGGTGTATCCTATCCCATTCGTCATGCGCATTGTCTTTCCACTTTCCCTTGCCCTGCTCTCCATCCCGCAGGCAGGTCATGCTGCCGTGGACTACGCCAGCCAAGTCCAGCCGCTCTGGGATGCACACTGCACGGACTGTCACAGCGCTTCAGATGCGGACGGTGACTTCGCCATCGACACGGTGGAGGCCCTGCTCAAGGGCGGTGAATCCGGCCAAGTCATCATTCCCGGCAAGGCGGATGAGTCTCTCCTGATCAAGTTTCTGGAAGGCAGAAGCGGACGCTCAGGCAAAAACCAGTTCATGCCACCGGGCAAGCGTGAACACTTGAAGCCGGAGGAAATCGCTCTGGTCAAACAGTGGATCAATGAGGGCGCAAAGGCACCCCATGGCACCGGTCCGGCGGACCCTTTGGCCAAGCTGCCGAAGATAGCCACCAAATCCGCCGTGCGCTCCATCCATTCGGCCGCCGTCTCATCAGACGGCAAACTCGCCGCACTTGGTCGTTATGGAAGCTTGGAGTTCATCGATCTCACCGCCCGTCAGCTTCTGCGCACGGTGACCGGAATCGCCGGCAAGCCCTCAGCTCTCACCTTCTCCCGAGACGGCAGCACACTCTTCGCCGCTGCGGGTGATGCCGGCGTCCGTGGAGTGGCCTACGCCATCCGCAGCGCCGATGGCACTATCTTGAAGACCTTCACCGGTCACACGGATGCACTGCACACCCTGGCACTCTCGCCGGATGGCAGCTTGCTGGCCACCGGTGGCTACGATCAAAAGATTCGCCTGTGGGATGTGGCTAGCGGCAGCGAGGTGAAAGTGCTCACCGGCCACAACGGCAGCATCAACGGCTTGTGCTTCCGCCCAGACGGCAAGGTCCTCGCCAGCGCCAGTGCGGACCGCACCATTAAGCTCTGGGAGGTGCCCTCAGGCACCCGTCTTGACACCTTTTCCCAGCCGACGAAGGAACAGTTTGCCGTGGCCTTTTCTCAGGATGGCAAGGCCCTCTTCGCCGGCGGCGCAGACAACCGCGCACGCATGTGGAGCATCAGCCCCAAGGCCACTGAGGGCACCAATCCGCTGCTCGCCACCAAGTTCGCACATGAAGGCACACTGCTAGGTCTAGTGCTTTCACCCGACGGCATGACGCTGCTATCTGCCGCTTCGGATAAGACCATCAAACTCTGGGAAGCCGCATCCCTAACCGAGCGAGCGCTACTTGAAACGCAGAGTGACTGGCCCAACGCCGCAGCATGGGTGGGAAGTGACCGCCTACTCGTGGCCAGGCAAGACGGCACCAGCGCCCTCTATGCCACTGTGAAGCCCAGCTCACCCGAGCCCCTCCTCGCAGTCGCCAAGCCAAAGCCCGCCCCACCCGCCAAGCCCACTCCCAAGCCGGTAAAACCAGAGCTCACCCGCTTCGATCCACCCGGCTTTCAGATCGGAGCCACCACCCGTATTCGTGCGCTTGGCAAGAATCTGGCAGGGGTCAAAGAAGTGAAGAGCACGGACCTTCGAGTGAAAGCAAAGCTCGTCGAAGATGCTGCATCCCCGCTGATCGAAATCGAGAGCGCACCTGATCTTCCCCGCGGTTCATACGGCCTGTCACTGCTCACCGCTGGCGGCGAGACTGCGCGCATGATGCTCCTCGCCGATGAGCTTCCCCACTTCACTTCACCGCCAAAAGAAGCCATCTCCTCCCCAGGTTGCTACTTCGGCACACTGAAAAGCGTGGGGCAGCAGGACGGTTACCCCTTTGCCGCAAAGAAGGGCGAAATCACGGTGCTTGACCTCACCGCGAAGACCATTGGTTCCAAGGCGGAAACGATTCAGCTGGAAGTCTTCGACTCGAGCGGCCAGCGCCTTGCCCTGAATCGTGGGCTCGACAGTGGCACCGATCCCTTCATCGCATTCCAGGCACCACACGACGGCACGTTCACCGCCCGAGTCAGCGAGACCACGCTCGATGGCTCCGACCTGCACTTCTACCGTCTCACACTTGGCAGACTACCCTTCATCGTAGGCTGGTGGCCCCTAGAGGTCCCGGCCGGCACAAGCAGTGAACTCAACCTGGTGGGATACAATCTGCAAGCCACGAAGGTTCAAGTCTCAGCCGGCCCGAACGACATGGCACCACTGCCAGAGGAACTTCGGAATCTGAGGTCACGCTATCCGCTGAAAATCCCCACGAGTCCCATGCGGGAGTCACTGGAATCAGAGCCAAATGACCAGGTGACCACGGCCACACCGCTACGCACTCCCGGCGCCATCAACGGCAGACTCTACAATAGTGCTGACAGTGACCAGCCTGATGTTGATTGCTTCAGCATCGAAGCAAAAGCAGGACAGAGCTGGATCATTGAGACCGCAGCAGCGCGTTACAATGCGCCCACGGACACCAAGATAGAGGTTCTCACCCCAGACGGGGCCGCCTTAGAGCGCATCAGACTGCGCGCCGTGCGTGACACCTGGAATAACTTTCGTAGCGTGGACGCGGACAACCCAGACATCCGTCTCGAATACTGGACAGAGATGGACCTGGATGACTACGTCTATTTCAACGGCGACGTCATGCGCATCTTCCGCAACCCACGCGGCCCGGACGCCGGCTTCCTCTTCTACAACCACAACAACAAACGCATCGCCTGGTTCGACACCACGGCCACAGGTCATGCCCTTGATGAACCGGCCTACGTCGTCCAGCCTCTTAAGCCCGGAGAAAACCCCGTGCCCAATGGGCTACCCGTCTTCAGTTTGCCCTTCGCCAATGATGATGACGGCCTCCGCCGGATGGGCCGTGACTCCCGCCTCACCTTCACCGCTCCCGCAGATGGTCGTTACATCATTCGCGTCACGGACTCCAGAGGCTGGAGCGGCGAGCGTTTTGCCTACCGCCTCATCCTCCGTGAACCAAAGCCAGACTTCCAAATAGCCCTCACCGGCACGAACGCTCAGTCCGTAGGTGCAGGTGGTAGCATGGGCTTCTCCCTGCGCGCCGACCGGCAAGACGGGTTTGAGGATTCGATCAAAGTGGAGATCTCCGGGCTGCCACAAGGCTGGTTTGCCTCCACGCCAGTCATCATTCAAGCCGGTCATGCATTGGCCACAGGTTCCCTTCATGCCGAGGCGAACGCCCCTGCAAATGCAGACTTCTCAAAAGTGCGCGTCACAGCCAGCGCCGTCATTGAGGGCAAAACGGTGACAAAGGACCTCACGGCCGCGTTTGGACAGCCCAAGCTGGCAGCGGCCCCCAAGTTCATCGCTCATCTCGAACCAGCGACCAACGACAAGCCCACTGCCAGAACCACGCCCCAGCCGCAGGAAATCGTGCTTGCACCCGGTGAATCCGTGCCGGCTTTCATTCGCGTGGATCGCAGGGATGAAAAGGGCCTCTTGAACTTCGACGTCCACAATCTGCCCTTCGGCGTCATCGTGGACAACATCGGCCTCAATGGCGTGCAGGTGCGTGAGGGCGAAGACGTGCGAGAAATCTTCCTCACCGCCGCAAAGTGGGTGCCTGAGCAGGAACGGCTTATCCACGCCGCCGTGGCCTCAGCCAGAACGGAGCAGAGCAGCGAAGGCTTGGCGACCAGCTACCCCGTTCTGCTAAAGATCCGCAAACCCAAAGGCGTAGCCCAGAAATAGCGCACACGGACGACCCCTTCGCCTGAAGCCCCTTCTGCCCCTCGAGTTCAAGTTATAGCCGTTCAGCAAGCGTCAGGGTCGCCATCTGCCACTCACTGCTGCTTGACCTTCCACTCCTGCCCCGGCGCATCCACGCGGAAGTGTACGATGCGGCCATGCTCCACCTCGGTCACATAGACCGTCCGTCCGTCCGGGCCACCGAAGCAAAGATTCGTCGGGTGCGGTCCGAGCACGTCGATCTCCCGCAGCACTTCCCCATTTGGAGAGAGCTTGACCACCGTGCCCTTGCCATGGCGGGTGATATACAGATTCCCCTCCACGTCACATCTCATTCCGTCGAAACCGAAGTCCGGAAAAGCCTTCAGCAGCCGCTTGTTCCCCAGCGAGCCATCCGCACTCACATCGAAGGCCCACACATTGCGCTGCACGCTCTCATTCACATACAGAGTCCTGCCATCCGGACTGAGATCGATGCCGTTCGTGGTGCCCATGTTTTCAGCCACACGGCGCACACGGCCATCCTTCGTGATATGCCAGACCTGGCCCGTGCCCTCCTTCCAGTTCGGATCACTGGCGTAAAGGCTCTCATCAGGAGCAAGCGCCAAGTCATTGGGCTGGTTCATCGCTGGTTCAAACGCATGAACCGCTATGGAGCGCGACTTGGGGTCAATGCGCAAAACCTTGTGCTCCACGTAGTCGGCCACGAAAAGCGTGCCCTCGCGCGTGATACGAATGCCGTTCCCAGTGCTCTTGTCCGGCAGAGTGACAAACAACTCCGCAGTGCCAGATGGCGCCACGCGCCCAATCGTCTGCTCTGCCCCGAAGTTGACCGCATAAATATTCCCGTCCCTGTCGCAAGCAGGGCCTTCGATTCCCTTGGTGAAAACATGATCCTTGGTAAGGGGACTGGCGACAAAGAGTTCTTCAGCGGGGGCGAGAAGCGAAGTCATGAGCAACACAATGGCAAGCGAGCGAACAGACATGCCCACCACTACGGCCCTCCGCCACCAGTCTGTCAGTCCACCACATTCCCATTTGCCCCGGCGGGGGTTTTCTTCACCTTGCTGAGTCGATGCCCAAACCCCGTGTTGCTTACCTGTTCTCCCGCTATCCTGTTGTCTCGCAGACCTTCTGTGACTCCGAGATGCTGGCGCTGGAGGAGCGCGGCTTCGAGCTGGAGATTGGCTCGCTGAATCCTCCACCCAGTTCTTTCAGGCATGAGCGGCTAGACCGCCTGAAGGCGGAGATTCATTACCCTCCCCCTCCCGACGTGCGGGACGAGCTGGCCAAAAACCCGGAGTTCAAGGCAGCGCTCGGCGATATGGTGGCAGACCACGACGAGCGCTACGGCACGAGCTACAAAGCGAAGATTCGGGCCAGAAATGCCTGGTACTTCGCCAAGGTGTTCCGCAGGCTGGGCGTGCAGCATGTGCACATTCACTTTGCCAATCGTGCCACGCACTCAGCTCTCTTCCTCAAGCGGCTTGGCTTCTCCTTTAGCTTCACCGCCCACGCTCAGGACTTCATGTTTGATCTGGGGCGCAATGACCTGCTGGCCGAGATGGCGCGTGAGGCAGAGTTTGTCGTGGCGGTCAGTGATTACTCCAAGGGGCTTCTGGGCGAGATCTGCCAGGAGAGCGCACACAAAATCCACCGTATCTACAACGGCATTGAGGTGAATGATTTCCACGCGGTGCCGGTGAGGGATCGCAAACCGGTTCGCGGCGTTTCGATAGGCCGACTCATTGAGTTCAAGGGCTTCCAGCACCTCATTTCCGCAGCGGCGATTCTGAAGCGTCATGGCGTGGCGGTGGATTTGCGCATCATCGGGGAGGGACCCATCCGACCAGAGCTGGAGAAGCGCATCGCGGATGAAAATGTGGGTGATGTGGTGAAGCTGCTCGGGATGCGCTCGCAGGAGGAGGTGAAGCGCGAACTCAATGAGGCTGACTTCTTTGTGCTGCCGAGCATTTTTGACTCGGTGGGTGCCTGTGACATTCTGCCCACGGTCATCACGGAGGCGATGGCTAGCTCTCTGCCGGTGGTGAGCACCACGGTGGCGGGTATCCCCGAAATGGTGGCTCATGGGGAATCCGGCCTTCTGGTGGAGCCTTCTGATGCGCCTGCGCTCGCAGATGCCATAGCCACCCTGGCTGGCCGCCCGGAACTGCGTCGCAGCATGGGCGCAGCGGGCAGACTGAGAGCGGAGAGGCTCTTCACTTTCGAGAGCACGGCGAAAGTGTTGGGAGAGATGTTTGAGAACAAGGTAAAGGTGTCACGCGCTGCTTCGCGGCTTGATACGCCTATCGTCTATCTGGCGCAGGAGTGGCTGGGAGAGCCCTGGCACCCGCATGTTCCGTCTCATGAGCATGGGGTGCGCTGGATCGCGGAGGGCACACCTGAGATCAAGGGCCGCCGCCACCCCGCCACTCTGGAGCGTATGGAGACCTTTCCAGATGCCAATGTGGTGGAGAGCCTTTGGCTGCGGCGCGGTGCGGATCGAGCGCGGATCGAGGCCGTGCGCGGTGAACTGGGTGATGCGATAGATGGGAACGTGTTCTATGCCACTGCAAGGCGCGCCGTTTATCTGGCTGACATTTTCACGCGCAGGGATGTGAAGCTCATCCATGCTCGTAGCGCCACCTCCCTTCTGACGGTCTGGATGCTCAAGAAACTGCGGCCGGCGTTCCGAATCACTGCTGCCGTGGAGGAGGAGCCATCCCTGCCGCGTGGAGTCCTCAAGCGGATCATTCCTCACTTTGATTTGGTAAGCGTTTCTGACGAAAAGTTGCGGCAGATGCTCAAGCAGCCGCAGGAGGACATCCTGAAACTTCATCTCCCTCACGTGCGCAAACAGTTCAGCGCTGGCCCCATCAGAGTCAGCTATCGCAGACGGGCTCCAGTGGTGGATCGGTCCGCCGTGGAGTCACGCTGGCTCGGCCTTCTAAAGAATCTTCTGCCATGAACGGACGCATCGCGGTCATCATTCCCGTTTACAACCACGCGCACTATGTGGGTGAGGCCATCGAGTCCGTGCTCAACCAAACGCGTAGGCCAGACCGCATCCTCGTTATTGACGACGGGTCCCGGGACGACTCGCTGGCCGTGGCGAGGCGTTATGCAGCTCAGGGGGTGGAGGCTTCTGGCAGGGAGAACCGTGGCGCTCACAACACCATCAATGAACTCGTGGCGCTGGCCGCAAAAGACTGCCAGTGGATCAACATCCTCAACTCGGACGATCGCTTCCTGCCACGCAGGCTTGAGGTGTGTGAACAAGTGGCTGCATCCAACCCTGGCAAGGAGGTCATCAGCGGACGGCTGGAAGTGATCGATGGCAATGGCGCGGTGATGCCGCAAGATGCGGCTCGGGCGAGGTGGTTTTATGGAGCACAAACAGTGACCCACGCTCCGGATGCTTCGGTGACTGAAATGCTTGGCCGCGCGAACTTTATCGCCACCACCAGCAATGTGTTTGCCACAGCGGATTACCTTCTCGCAAATCCTTTCCGCCCCTATCGCTTCAATCATGACTACTTCTTCCTCGCAGGCGCTGCGTGGAGGGATAAGATAGCACTGAGTGACGAGGTGCTGATGCAGTACCGTGTCCACGGCAGCAACACCATCACCACCAAGCCCGAGCCTCTGATGCGTGAGATGCTCCGCATGCACCTGGACCTCTACCGGCACCACGCACGCGAACTGGCGGCGGATGCAGCCATGCGCGAACGCTTTGCAGAATACGGCGCGGCATTGTGGAGCAATATCTCCAGTTTCCATGCAGGGCTGTTCCAGGTGGCACTGGCTCAGCTCGCGGCGGGTGCCACGGAGGAGGAGCTGGCAGATCTGTCCGCCTCATTGCAGGGGCCGGAGTTCGAGGTGTCTCCCAGTCATGACCTTGCAGGTGCGTACGACGGAACTCAGGCCCTGTCCTCTCTCGTGCTCAATGCCAAACTGGACCAGCACCGAGCCGAAAAGGCGCGTTTGAGCGAGGAGCGCAGTGCTTTGAAGGACTTGGCAGAGATAAGGCAAGCGCTGCAGTCTTCTCGCTGGGTGGCACTCGGTGCCCTGCTGGGCAGGGTCAAAGCACTACAACGCCGGGAGGGAAAGAGTGCGCAGGATAAGCTGGCCGCTTTGCAGAAAGCATGTGCAGAGTCGTCCTGGCTCAAGCTCGGTGCCTCGCTGGGCAGCCGCACCGCAGCCGCTCTGCTGAAACGCTGAACTCCCTACTTGCCGGGTGGTTTGGGCGGATTGGTCACCACCTGGATGTAGTAGTCATTCACACTCTTGGACAGGAGCGCCAGTTGGTCATCCTTGAGCGCGGCCGCATATACAACGCACTCGGCCAGGTGACCGTGGAACTGATCTGCCGGGCTGTCACCGGCATCTCCCACGGCCAAGCCATAGGCGGCGCTGGAAGGCGCTTTGAGGTTGTCGTCCTTTGCGATGTTGGACTTGTGGTTGCGTGCGCGGAGCTGGATGTCTCCGGTCTCACCATTCCAACGCACAAAGAGTGTGGCCGCCTCGGTGCAGTTCACCTCAGGCACGGTGAGCGTTTTGGTGCCTGCGTCAGAGGTGAAGGTGGCTTCCGCCGCGCCGGCTTTGTTAATACGGAGAACGACAGAGCCCTTTCCATCTGGGCACGAAAGGGTGAGCACGCGCGTAGGCAGGCGGTTTTTATCAGCCTGGAGGGCCACACCCAGCGTGAGTCCTCTGGCGTGCCCAGGAATGTTCGCGGCAAAGGGGAACTCGTTCTTCACTTGGTCTGACCACTTGATCCGCATGGCAGACGGCTGGTCTGACTGCGAGAAGCGCAGTGCAAAACGCTCGGCCTTCAAGGCACCGCCGCTCCAGGAAACACGCCTCGGCGGTACTCCACGCCCGCTCTCCACCGCAAGCTGGGTGTTCCTGCCACGCGCCGCAAGGTCCGCCCAAAATGCGGCTTCATTCTGATTGGCATCCACCGGCTTGGCGTCGCGATTTCGTACGCCAGCTTTGGCGATGTAATGAACGACGCGGACATGATCCACGATGGGAACCGGCCTATCGGATGGGAACTGGCTTTCATCCGCGTCGCTGAAAGTCGTGGCCGGGTTGCCACCGGTGGAAGGTTTGGGAGAGGATGATGCGACGGGGGCCGGCGTCTTTTCTTTGCCTCCGGAAAGCAGCATTACCAGCGCGGTGATGACGACCACTGCCGCTGCACCGATGAAGATCCACTTTTTGTTGTTCGCTCCTGGCTGGGGCGTTGCTCCGGGCGTGGGCTTGGTAGCGGCAAACGGTTTCCCGGGCTTGCCCTGCCGACTCTGTGGCTTCGGCGGAGCTACGACTTGGGGCTGTTCAGCGACTGCGGTGGCATAGAGCACCGGTTCCTCCGCAGGTTGCGCCACCGGCACAGCGATGGGCGCGCTGCCGCTCTGTGGCTGGGCGGGCAGGTGGTAGCCTGTGGTTTGCAACGGAATGCCGCCTGTCTGCGGCGGCATGACGTAAGCCTGACCGGGTGGCATCGCATACCCACCGTAGCCATAACCCTGCGGCATCCACGGCATCATCTGCGGCTGCGGCGGCAGTTTCTCCCAGGCGCGAAACTCTTCGATAGCCTGCTGCGCCGTCGCCGGTCGATCATCCGGCTTGCACGCCATCAGCCGCATGACCCAATAAGTCAACCATTGCGGAAGGTGAGGGCAGAGCTGGCCCAGCGGCACCACATCGTGATCGAGATGCTTGTCGATGACCTCGTTGACGGTCTTGCCATCGAAGGGCTTTCGTGCGGCGATGGCTTCATAGAGCACACAACCAAGAGCGTAAAGGTCCGTCCTCACGTCCACTGGCTCTCGGGAGAGTTGCTCCGGCGCCATGTAATAAATGGACCCCATCACCGAGCCGGTGTGGTCCTCTGTCTGCTTGCGTGCACCGAGCCCGGCGCGAGCCAGCCCGAAGTCGATGAGCTTCGCCTGCAGGCGACCACCGGGAAGCCGCTCCACCTTAATGTTTTCCGGCTTAATATCGCGGTGGAGGATGCGCAGTTGATGAGCGGCAAGTAGTGCCTCCAGCGTCTGCTCGGCAAGCTGCTTGAAGTCATCAAAACCAAGCGGCGCGGTAGCGATGGTGTCTGCCAAGTCCGGACCTTCCAGCAACTCCATGACCATGAACAGCCCCTCGTCATCCGTGCCCACGTCGAAGATGGTGACGATGTTCGCATTCCTAAGGGAAGCCAGTGTGTCAGCCTCCCGGCGCAGTTCCGCAGTGGAGGGGTCCTCACTCGCTGCCTCGGTAGCGGTGAGCAGTCTCTTGATGGCAACCCAGCGTTTCAACTGTGTATCGTATGCCCGATAGACCGCACCGTTGCCGCCGGCGCCGAGTTGCTCGTAAATTTTGTAGCGCTGATCCGCCATCCGGTGGGGTGCTTGCGTTAAGGAAAATGAAGAAACGAAGGAAGACGGATATGAGGCTAGCAGGTCTGCCGCCCGCTGCCAATCTGAAGTTGCGGCTCTGCTAGCGATACCGCCCCAGCTCACTTAGGTAGGCCTGGGCCATGTCAGACTGCGGCGAGGAAAAAAAGTCCTCCGCAGCCCTGGACTCCACCACTTGTCCAGCGGCGAGGAAGACCACCCAGTCCGCGACCTTGCGCGCGAAGGCCACCTCATGCGTGGCCAGCACGATCTGCTGCCCGCCCTCAGCCAGCTCGCGGATGACCTCCAGCACCTCCCCGGTCATGACTGGATCAAGCGCAGAGGTCGGCTCGTCGAGCAGGAGCAGACCCGGCCTCGGAGCCAGTGCCCTAGCGATGGCAGCCCGCTGCTGCTGCCCACCTGAGAGCTCTGCCGGACGCTTCATTACATGCTCTTGCAAGCCAAGGCGGGCCAGCATCTCCCGCGCTCTGCTCTCCGCCTCCTCCGCAGGCCAGCCATGAACGATCCGCAGTGGCAGCGCCACATTTTCTAGCGCGGACAGATGAGGAAAGAGATTGTATCCTTGGAAAACGAACCCATTGCCTCTTCGTGCCATAAGCGCACCCGCTTCGTCATGAGGCAGTTCCTTGCCGTCCACATAGACCTTCCCACCATCTGCTACAAGCAAACAGCCGAGCACACGCAGGAGCGTCGATTTCCCACCGCCGGACGGTCCTAGCAGCGCCACCACACGCTGCTGATCGCCCGTAGCGAAGCTGGCCCCATCGAGCGCTCGCATGGAACCATAAGTTTTCACCAAATCGCGCGCCTCAAGTCTCATACGCGAACTTCCTTTCCATGCGCATGGCCCACCATGTCAGCGGCAGCGTCACCGCCAGGTAGGCGAGCGCCAGCGGAATGTAACCCTCCAGCGCGGAGTAGTTGCGTGCATTGATGAGCTTCGTCACCTGCGTCACTTCTTCGATGCCGAGCACAGAGAGCAGGGAGGAACTCTTCACTAAGCTGACCAGCTCACCAGCCACACCGGGAAGCGCACGCCGCACCGCTTGCGGCACCAGCACGTAGCGATACATTTGAAGTCGATTGAACCCCACCGCTCGCGCCGCCTCACGCTGACTCGCGCTCACAGACTCCAGCGCACCGCGGAAGATCTCCGCCAGATACGCCGCCTCAAACATGGCCAGCAACACCGTTCCAGCAGTGAGTGCACTACCGAGTTGGAGAGGTGACACCACACCGTAGTAACCCAGCAGCAGCACCACCAGTAGCGGTGTGCCGCGCATTAAGGTCACATACCCGCGGCAGGCCACACGCACCGGCTCCAACGGCACCCTCCCGCCCATCATCAATCCAAAACCCATCAGCACGCTCAGCACCATGGCCACCAGCGAGATGCCGATCATGAGCCGCCAGCCGCGCCAGAACAGGCTTTGTGATTCCCAAAACGCCGCCCAGTGCCAGCGGTAAGTGTCCGGAAACACCAGCCACATCGCAGCGCTAATGACGAAGACCCAAAGCGCCGCCCACCCGATGGTGCGCAGCGTGATGGCGTTCAGTTCACTGCCCGACTTCGTCTCCACGGGCTTCACCTGAGCACAACGACGTCACTTCCACAATCTCCCCCTCCGAGAAATCAAACAATGATAGCTCGATGACCACCCTGTCTCCCACGCTCAGCGGACGGCCCACCCGGGTCTTGGGATAAAATGCCAGCACCCGCTTCCCGTTCGGCAGCGAGCCATGATACGTGCGCACGCTCAGCACCTCAGTGATGACCACAGGCCCGCGAATGCGTTCATCTCGGGTGGTTGGTGCAGCCTCATTTTTCATCACCGTCATGGAAACCCCGCCGCCTCCCTATTTCAAGTGCTGGCCGAACCATCGCTTCGTCTTCTCCCACATCTCCGGCAAATACACATGCCCTACACCCGGATACACATCGCTCTGAAATGAACCCGCCGCATCGTGCAACGCATAGACCCTCTCCACCACCTCACCGAGCTTACGCACACCGTTGACCGGCGAACCTGCATCTTGATCACCCGTCATGAACAGCATGGGCCGTGGTGAAGCACAGGCGATGACCGCCTCTGTGTCGAAGTGCTTCAGCATTCCCGGCACATAGTAGTAGATGCCATGCGCCTTCAGCATCCCGGCTTCAATCAAGTCCTGGTAGCGCGTCATGCAGGCCACACAGACAGCTGCCTTCGGACGATCATCCAGCGCCATCAGCCACCACGCCCGCGTGCTGCCCATGCTGATGCCCGTGACTCCGATGCGTGCTGCATCCACCTCCACACGACTGGCTAGGTAGTCCAGCGCCATCAAGTCATCTCGGACAATCATGCCCCACAGCGTGCGCCCCGCCCAGAGGTTGAACTTCGCCGCCGTCATCTCGCCTGCGCTGCCTTTTTGCTCCGGCCCATCCGGCCCTTTTCCATTGCGCTCGCCGAAGCCACACGCGTCGATGCCCAGCACTACGTAGCCTTCACGAGCCAGCGTGGGACCAACGGGCACCGGAGTCGCATGGGTTTGCAGCATCTCGTCTTTGCCGATGTCATACTGCCCGCCATGCCAGTGACAATACAGAATGGCCGGTGCTTTTTTCGTAGCGCCCACACCATCCGGCACAAAGCAGTAGCCCCGCACCTTTTCGCCCGCGCCATTGTCGAACTCGAAGATCTCCAGCGAGAAGCCATCCTTTTGCTCATGGCTCAAGATGATCACCTCAGGTTTCGCTGGTCTTGGAGGCAGATCACCAAGGAGATTCCACAACTTGGCGCGGATGGCGGCACGTTGTTTGCCCCACTCTGACATCGAATCCGGAATGGTCAGCGCGGGTACCGGCGCGAGTCCGGCCAGCCATGAGACACCTGCAGATGGGGGTTCGGCCGACATGAGTTTGAAGCCAGCAGAGACAACGAGGAGGAGACAAAGGTCAAGTCTGCGCATGGTGTAATACCTCGGTAAAATGCTTCCTTGCAACCAACAAGGAGCGACGGCCTCACGACCGCCGCTCCAAGATTCCTCTTGGTCTTGAGAGCCGGGAGAGAAACGGGCTGGATGCTTGATCCTGCGTTTACCTATTCAGTGGCGGGATAAGATTCAATGACTTTTCTTCTTTATCCGCAACTGGCATTTCACCTAAGATCCATACTGCACAAAGAGCATTGTCTGCAAAGGTCGCAGCGCTCGCTCCGGTTCATCAGGCACTTCTCACACGAGATGCACAAGGCACAACAAGGCCGCAGCGGCTCCGTTGACCTCCCAGTAGCACCGACCTTCATCATACCAACGGTGCACGGCGCACCCTCCGGAATGCGCCGCACACCGTGCTCCAACCTCTCACCTTGAACAACTTGTTCCACATTATCCTCTACCAACTTTCCGGGCAGTGGTTACAGACTAGGAGGAAAAAATTCATCTTCCCGCAACCGGCACCTCGCCAGTGCGCGATTCCGCTCTAGTGACAATGGCATCTTGTCCACAGAACCGTGAGATCCCGGCGGACAATCTGCCGGAAATGGTGCCTGTGTCTCGCGACGGCTGAAGCAGCTCTAGGAGCACAAAATCTCCGGCTCTACAAAGCTGGGCAAATGGCACCCAGAGGACTTTTGAATTGGTGACACCTCAACCTCCCAGCGGCAGGCGCTGGCTTGGCGCTTCAATACCTTCGCAGGACGGTGTCGGCAGGGGGACGGGAGTGGTCTAGCTCGGGGTAGTCGAGTGTGTAGTGCAGGCCGCGGCTCTCATGGCGGCGGATGGCGCTGTCCACGATGAGGGAGGCGGTCTCAACTAGGTTCCTCAGTTCCAGCACTTCGGTGGTGACTTTGAAGTTCCAGTAAAACTCCTGCACTTCGCGTTTGAGATTCCGCAGACGTGCGGCGGCGCGTTGCAGGCGCTTGGTGGTGCGGACGATGGAGACGTAGTCACCCATGAGGCGGCGGATTTCATCCCAGTTGTGATAGATGACCACGAGCTCGTCCACATCCACCGCGTTCCCCGTGCGCCACTCTGGGATGGCATAGTCTTGGTCCGATGTCTTCCCGCATGGCAGCTTGCGAATGAGGAGGTCCACGGAGCGTTTGGCCAGCACGAGACACTCCAACAGGGAGTTGCTGGCCAGCCTGTTCGCACCATGCAAACCGGTGCAGCCCACTTCCCCCACAGCGCACAGGCCACGGATGCTGGTGGCTCCATTCACGTCGGTGAGCACGCCGCCGCATTGATAGTGCGCTGCGGGGACGACAGGGATGGGGTCCTTCGTGATGTCGATGCCGACCTCCAGGCAGGTGCGGTGAATGTTCGGGAAGTGGCTGATGATGAAGTCCGCTGGCTTGTGGCTGATGTCGAGATACACGCAGGGGCCGCCGGTACGTTTGATCTCGGAGTCGATAGCGCGGGCGACGACATCGCGCGGTGCGAGCGAGCCTCGTTCATCGTAGCGCTGCATGAACTCTTTGCCGTCTTTCCCGATCAAGCGTGCGCCCTCTCCGCGCATGGCTTCCGTGATGAGGAACGAGCGCTTCTGCGGATGATACAAGCAGGTGGGGTGGAACTGGATGAACTCCATGTTCGCGATGCTTGCGCCCGCCCGCCAGGCCATGGCCACGCCGTCACCGGTCGCGATGCTGGGGTTCGTGGTGTAAAGATAAACGCGGCCACATCCACCAGTGGCCAGAATGATGCGGTCTGAGCGAAAGGCCTTCACTTTACCCGTTTTCTCCTCCAGCACATAGGCCCCCAGCACACGGTCCTCTGACACAAGCCCGAGCTTCGCGGTGGTGATGAGGTCGATGGCGAAATGCCCCTCCAGCATCTCGATGTTCTTCTCTGCACGCACGGCGGCGAGGAGCTTGTCGGTAATCTCTTTTCCGGTCGCGTCCTGATGATGCAGGACACGGCGGCGCGTGTGACCGCCTTCGCGTGTGAGGTCGAACTCGAGATGCCCATCGGGGCTTTCCTTTTGATCGAAGTCAACGCCGAGTCGCAGCAGCTCCTCGATGCGCTGTGGTCCTTCACTGACGATGGTGCGCACGGCAGCTTCTCGGCAGAGTCCGGCACCGGCAATGAGCGTGTCATTGACGTGCTGCTCCACCGAGTCGTCATCTGCCTTCACACAGGCTATGCCGCCCTGCGCCCAAGAGGAGTTGGACTCTGGAGCGCTGCGCTTGGTGATGAGGCAGACGCGCCCATGCTTTGCGGCGTGGAGCGCGGCACTCAAACCGCCCGCTCCAGAACCAATAATCAGGAAGTCGTATTGTGACATGGACGGCACATAGAGAGCGTGAAACGCGCCATGTCTCAAGCAGGATCAAGCCTGCTTGCTTTTGACATAACATGCTGGACGTTTTCCCACGATGCCGATCCAGCTTAAAGAACCAGGATTTCTCCGCCGCGCCTGCCCGTTGTCGGTGGAGGCTTGGCATGAAGTCATCCGGCAGGGACTCGCGCCGAAGCGTGCCGAGCTCATTCGCGGTGTTGTCGTTGAGAAAATATCCAAGTCCTTTCATCACGTTCGTGTGCTTGCCCGGTTGATGGAGCTGCTGCAGGAGCAGGTGGGTGAGGGCATTTGGTTGCGGAAGGAAGACCCGCTGACGTTTCGAGATTCCGAACCCGAGCCTGACATTTCTATTGTCCAAGGCGCTGTCTCTAGCTTCCAGCAACACCCCAGCACTGCCTGTCTAGTGGTCGAAGTGTCGGTAAGCACACTCGCCGAAGATCGAGAAATGGCCGGAGTCTATGCCGAGGCAGGCGTAAGTGATTATTGGATTGTGAACGTGCCGGACCGTTGCATCGAGTTCTTCCATGCCCCAAAAGAAGGCAGCTATACCGAGAGCGGCAAAGTCCGCGATGGAAGTCTGAGCACCACTGGTAGCATCCGTGTATCACTGGATGTGAAAGCCGTGTTTGAAGTGCTTCAGGCGTAGGACGGACTCACACCAGCTCAATGTTGTCAATGAGCCGAGCCTTGCCGAAGAAGACGGCGAGGGCGATGAGGCCGCGGTCTGTCACTTGGTCGAGCTTCTGCAGGGTGTCTGCATCTACGACCTCCAAATAGTCGAGTCGGCCCAGCGGGGCTTCGTCGGCGAGAATCTCACTGGCGATTTCGCGTAGCGCGGTGGCACTGTGCTCGCCCTCCTGCCAGGCTTTCAGCGCACGCAGCAATGCGGCACGCAAGGCTGGAGCTTGGCGGCGCTCGTCGGCATCAAGGTAACGGTTTCTTGAACTCATGGCAAGGCCATCAGCTTCGCGCACGGTGTCCATGCCGTGGATCGTCACCGGGAAGTTCAAGTCTCTCACTAGGCGGCGGATGATGGCGAGCTGCTGGTAGTCTTTTTTTCCGAAGATGGCGTCGTCTGGCTGGAAGAGGTTGAAGAGCTTCGCGACGACGGTGCACACGCCATCAAAGTGTCCGGGGCGGCTGGCTCCGCACAGGACGGTTGAGAGGCTTTTCTCCAGGATGATGACGCTGCGGTCCGGCGCATAGACTTCCTCCACGGGGGGGGCAAAGATGAGATCCGCACCTGCGGCTTCGCACTTGGCGGCGTCACTCTCCAGCTCACGAGGATAGCGGCCAAAGTCTTCGTTGGGACCGAACTGGAGCGGGTTCACAAAGATGCTGACGCCTACGAAACCTTCTGGACCCGCCAGTTCACGAGCTGCCCGGACAAGGTTGATATGCCCCTCATGCAGTGCGCCCATGGTGGGGACGAGCACGACTCGACGCGCGCCAACTTCTCGACGCCACTCGCGCAGTTCCGCGATGCTGTGCACGATCTTCATGACTTCAGGTCCCTTCCTTCAAAGATGGCAGCCCCAAGTACGAAGAGGCTCAGATTGAATCCAAGCACCACGGCCAGATCACGCGCCATCTCGGCCAGCGGAACCGGGTCTGCGAAAACGTGAATCCACGCGCCCATGTACTTCGTCATGAGCAGGTAGTCGTAGTTCGTCATCATCTTGCTTTGGTGCAGGATGAAATCAACGAGGATGTAGCTCAGCGCTGCGATGGTGGCCGCTGCTGGTTTGATCCTCATGCAGGAGAAAAAGAAACCCAGTGCGCTCACGACTGACATCACTACACCAAGCACGAAGGCACCAATGCCGAATCGCATGAGGCCCTCATTCCAGTCAAAAAAGTTCACCAGGCTCACCTCCGGAGCAAAGACGAACATGCCCCCGCCCCAGCCTCGCATCACCATGCCGAGCAGCAGCGTGCTGAGGGCGATGATGAGAACGGAGGTGACGGAGTAGAACATGGACGCGACGAACTTGAGCGTAAGCAGCCGCAGACGGCTGATGGGCCGCGCGAGAATGAGACGCATGTGGCCGTCCTCGCTCTCTTTAGCCACGATGTCACCGGTAACCAGCGCTAGGAAGAGTGCGCCGAGTAGCAGCATGGAAATGCGCAGGATGAAGTGGCCCAGCGTCAGCGCGGAGAAGTATTCGTCAAAGCCTTCGCCCTGTCTGGTGATGAGCGTCTTGAAGAACTCATCACCGCCCTTCACATAGAAGATCGTCAGAAAAGCGCATTCGAGCAGCAGGAAGGCACCGAAACCCATGTAGGTGCGCTTGCGCGCGAAGAGCTTCCACAGCTCGGCTTCCAGTTGCATCCATAGGGTCTTCAAGGCCGCACACGCTAACGATGCATCGCCGTCTGTCCATGGCGGCGTTTGCTAACCGCGCCGAGGCGGCAGGGGGACGAAGGCGCTGGTGGTGCGTTGGTAATCCCGGTAGGCGTCTCCTTTGCTCCGCACAGCGCACTCTTCAGTGAGCGGTATGCCGGTGACGCGCAGGAGGAAATAGAGAATCAAGAGTGGCGCGTAAACGGTGAGCGCGCCCCACGGCGAACCACAGGCGAACAACCAGAACCCAAACCACACGACGCTCTCAAAGAAGTAGTTCGGATGACGAGACCAGTTCCACAAACCGACGCGGCAGACCTTACCCTTGTTTGCTGGATCGGCTTTGAACGCCGCCATCTGCGCATCGCTCAAGGCTTCCCCTCCCAGGCCGATGATCCATGCCGCAACCCCAAGCCACTCCACCCAGTTCATTTGCGGTGCAGGGTTGATGCAAGCCAGAAGGAGGGGGAAGGAGAGCAGCCAGATGAGCACTGCCTGCGCTTCGAAGAACCAGAAGAACGCCCAGCCGAGTCTGCCCTTCCACTTTTCCCTGAGCACTTGATAGCGCACGTCCTCGTGGGGGTGGTGCTTTGCGATTCTGCGGAGGAGATAAGTGCCGAGCCGCAGGCTCCAGACTCCGCCAAGAGTGACGGCGACGGCCTTCCGAAGCGGGTCTCCACTGCCAGCCGCTGCATACCAGAGCACGATGGGAAGCAACGTGTAGGACCACGCTATGTCCACGATGCTGAAGTTGTCGATGCGCCGAGCCAACAACCAGACGAGCCAGAAGATGGCTGCCGCCAACAACAGCGCCACGCCTGCGAGGAAAATGAACTCATTCATGACCTGAGGCGTTACGCCGCCAGGTCGTGAACGGAATCTTTGAAACATCATACGGCGACCAAAAGATCACCGTATGGTTTGTAGAGGCCTTCTGCCACCGCCTTACTTTTCAAGTAGGACGGATGCTGTTCGATAAGCGCCCTTCTTTCCTGCTACGGGAACTTTTACCAAGCCGCCGCCTATGGTGTCACCGAAGGTTGCGCTCTGGAGCAGCACCGCGTGGAGTGCGCCAGCTCCGGCGATGTTAGAGACGCCAGCAGTCAGGGTGAAAGACCCCGTGAGAGAGCCGTCCATTCTGGCGATGCTACCTTTCCATGGCACGGGCGCCGGACTGATAGGCTGTCTGGTGGTGAGAGCGAACTTGCTGCTGAGCAGGAAGCTGGTGGGCAGCACGGGTGGAGTGGCTGCTGCGCTGTCCAATCCTGCACCTTCGATGATGACGTCTAAGGCCGAGGCGGTAAGTCCAAGCTGGGTTTCCAAGAGCGTGGATGTGGCTGGCACAGCCCAGCGGCTGACGAGGGCGGACACTTCTAGCGGCGAAGCGAAGCCGGTTTCATAGGCCAGCTCCTTGCTGTCTGCTGCCTTGAACCACTTCATCCCGGCGCTGAGGCGTTGAGGGAAGGGAAGCGGCTGACCCAGATTCTCTGCCGTCAAGACACCGCCTATGTAGGACTCTTTGCTGGCGTACGGCTGTGACCAGACGAGGGCCTGGCCGGTGGCGGTGAGCTTGAGGCCCATCGTCAGCATACGGGCGTCACCTAGCATGCCGCGCAGAGCCAGAGTTCCGCCTGTACTGCAGGTGCCGCGAAGGCTGCCTAGGCCGGCTGGGTAAGTGGTGCCGTTCTGCACTCCTGCATCAAGCACCATCGTCAGGAGCTGGTTGACCGGTGTACTGGAGGTTCGATTGGCCAATCGTGCACCCCGTCCCGTGCCGTTCTCAGCACCCACCTGATAGGTGGCGGTAACGAGCGGTGAGGCGGAGTCCACCGTTACTAGCACAGAGGCGGCTGGCAGTCTGGTCGTGGCAGCCAGATCGAGCACGAAGCTGGCTTGGGACGAACCGGATGGCAGGGCAAAGAAACCTTTGGTGGAGCGCTTGGAGCTGCCTGCCCAGGTGAGACTTCCGGTCCATGAGCCAGCCTTGGTGAGGGTGACTTCGACCAGTCCACGGGGCCGACCAGAGCTATCCTCGAGCAGGATCTGGTAGCCGCTCAGCAACAGTGCGGGTGCGGGTGCGACGGTGAGATTCAGCCAGAAGGTGTTCACCACGGCGGAGCCTTGCAGCTCCTGGATCTGAAGCTGATAGTTTCCTGGTGTGCCCAGTAGCTGACCGGTGACCATGCCAGTCGCTGCGGAGAACTTGAGGCCAGCAGGCAGTCTGCCCACCAACTTGTAGGTGCTGCCCGGCATGCCAAGGGCACCGAAGTTCAGAGTGAGATTTTCTCCCACGCGAAGGCCTGCATTCGGATTGAGTCCATAGAGCTGCTCCTCGAGATCGGTCAGTCCGTCTCCATCTGTGTCGGTGCCGAGTGTGGGCGGGATCGTGTCGGTGCGCTGGCCGAGATTCTGTATGCGCAAGTCCATGTTCATGGGAGTATCGGCCCCACGGTAGGCTGTGGCTAGGCTTCCATGACGTGTCGTGAGGAAGGTGGCCAGCGCGGTTTGCTCACCAAGCGCGTTGTCGGGCAGCTGTGGTGCCACGGTGAAGTTGAGTGTCTTGTTGGTGATGATCGGGCCCAGGGTGCCGTTGTCCAAGATGTAACGGAAGTTGTTGCCGTTCGCCTTCATGGGGTAGCCGTCGCCGTCATTTGCCAGGAAGTTGAGAGTGACGACGGTGATGGTGGCAGGTGCCGCGCGGATGACGGCAGCGGAGAGCGGCCCTTCTTTGTAGATAGGCGCGCCGGGGCTGCCGTTGTCATTGACGAGCGAGATGGAGGTGATGCGGCTGCCAGGAGGACGGGTGGGGTCCCAGGCAAAGGCCACACCACCTATCTGCGGGAACCGGCCTTGGTTTGGATAACTGGCCACGCCGTGCTCGAGGATGTTTTTCAACCCCGCTGGCGTCGTGTCAAAGGCCATGAGCCGGTTGTTGAAGCGAAGTGCGTTCTCAATGTCGAGTTGTGAGATGCCGCCTTCTGACTTGCCTACTGCCAAGTTGGCAGGGGGCGGGAGCTTGGCGGCTGATCCTCCAGCGCTGGACACCGCGCCAATCTGGGCGCGGATTCCGCCGCCATTCTTCAACGAAACGATGGGGGCAGCTCCTCCGATGACACGGCGCAGGCTGTCTTGATTGGCATCGGCGGTGAGGTTGCCGAGGTTGGTCTCTTCGCTGCGGACAAAAGCGCGCTCGCCTTCCAAATACACTGCGGTGTAACCATAGACCTGTCCGTCCTTTGCGTTGATGATGGACTGCACGGCGTCGGTAACTTGTTTTACGGCAGCACCTTTGGTGCCCGGTGCGAAGGCGGTGGTTGCGAGATCTCCCTGTGCCACTCCCCAGGCGGAGGCCACGTTGGCCGCAGTAGCTGCGTAAGCACCATTCTCTGCCACTCGTGAGGTGAGCGCACTGAGGATGATCTCTCCTGCTGTATCAAACTCCACAACCAGTCTTCCGAGATAGGTGTACTCATTGTCCGTGTTGACGATGAGCACGGGTTTCGTGTCTGCACCGGCGGTGACGATGGGGTAGGTGTCGGCAAAGTTCGCCGCGTGCCCTGGGAAAGGTACCGCTACGTCGTCAGCATCACCAAGGCGCGTGTTACTGCCTGCGGCGAGGATGATGTCCACGCCACTGAGTTTTGTGGCCAGCAGACGTTCATTGGTAAGCTGTTGAAGGTGAGCCAGCAGAACGACTTTGTTCACGCCTTCGGCGATGAGCTCATTGACGTAGGGCTGCAGAACGGTGGCGAGCTGGTCCATGTCGTCTGCGGCGGTGCTGCCGACCGGGAAGCCCTTGACGAAAGTGCCGCTGGGTGAGGATATGGAGCGCAAAAGTTGCGTAGTCACGCCCACGATGCCGATCTTCTCCGTGCCCTCGGTGATGACGGTCATGGGGACCAGGCGGCCTTTGCGGCTAGCTGCTTCGGGCACAGGTGTGGCGGCACCATCCCGCGGAACGTCGCTAAACCTTGCAAGTGCGGCGCTGTCCAAACTGTAGTCCAGGTTGGCCGAGACACAGGGGAACTGTGCGCCGACCCAGGGTGAATCTGGCCTGATGGCGTCCATGAACACGGGGCTGCCTAGGTCCCACTCATGGTTGCCTATGGCGGAGGCCTCTACGCCGATGAGGTTGTGAATGGCGATGTCCGGTCGCGCAAAGGCTGTCTTGCCTACGGAAGGAACGGCATTGAGTGCAGGATCGGTTCCTGCATTGAGGAACGGGCTTGGGATAAAGTTGTCGCCTCCGGCAAGGATGAGTGTGTTGGCGTAGTCATCATCAAACGCGTCCACAAGGGCTGCGAGATTCGGCGCCGTCTGGGAGGCGAGAAGACCAGCTTCGCCATCCGCAAGATGGAGCAGCTGGAGAACAAAGCAGTTGGAGGCCACGCGAAGTGTGAGTGGGAAACTGGCCACGAGGGCGGAGGCTCCATTGCGCTCTTCCACGGTGAAGGTGAAGTCGCCAACGGGATGAGTCAGTGTGCCGGTGATGCGGTTGGTGGCGGTGTTGAAGCTGAGCCCGGACGGGAGGGTTCCGCTGATGCTGAGCGTGTTCCCAGTGGAAGCAAGAGCTGCAAGGTTGAGATCTACCGCATTGCCGGCTGCGAAAGGTGTGGTGGGATCCGTTCCCAAAATGGCTTCCTCCACATCGGTGAGTCCATCACCATCCGTGTCCGTGGTGGAGAGCGGCAGCACTCCATCCGGACGGAAGGTAGCTATTTGAATACGTGTGTCTTCCTGCGGAGTGGTGTCCACAGCGTTGTAAGCATTTTCGGGCGAACCGTGTCGGGCTCGGAGGTAACTCACGAAGGCTTGCTGCTCGCCGAGTGCTTGACCAGGTATGACGGCGGTGCTGCTGTAGTCTTCTGTCTCTGCTACGGGTTCGCCAAGCGTTCCGTCGTCCAGCAAGAAGCGGAAGTTGTCGCAGTTCGCCTTACTCGGATAACCGTCTCCATTGTTGGCGAGGAAGTTCAGCGTCACCAGGCGGATGACCGGTGGTGCGGCGCGGAGGGTGGCTGCACCGAGGGGACCCGCTTTGTAAAGGATGTGGGTGGGCGCTCCAGCATCATCGATGAGCGAGATTGACGTGATGCGATCCCCCGGGGTGCGCGAAGGGTCCCATGCAAAGGAAACGCCGCCGACCTGAGGGAACCGGCCCTGGTTCGGATAGGCGGCTACCCCGTGCTCTAGCAGGGCCTTAAGTCCAGCAGGCGTAGTCTCGCAGACCATGAGGCGATTGTTGAATCTCAGCGCGTTCTCCACATCCAACAGCGACACGGCACCTGTCGGTTTGCCTGCGGCAGGATTGGCCAGTGGTGGCAGTTTCGCGCCGGTGATGACATCTACGGAACCGACCTGCGCACGAATGCCGCCACCGTTCTTCAGTGACACCACGGGTATGGTGCTTCCGGATTGAGCGGTCTTGAGTGCGAGGGCGTTGGCGTCGGCAGTGATGTTTCCAAGATTGGTCTCCTGGCTGCGAACAAAGGCGCGCTCTCCTTCGAGATACACGGTGGTGTATCCTGCAATGTTGCCGTCTTTGGCAAAGATGACACCCTGCACGGCGTCCGTAATCTGTTTGACGAGCGCACCCTTGGTGCCGGGCGCGAAGGCGGTGGATGCGAGATCGGCTTCGGCCACATTCCACGCAGCGGCCACGTTTGAAGCGGTGGCGGCGTAGGCTCCGTTCACCACAGTGTTGGCTTGGAGATTGGGTACGATGAGGTGGCCATCGGCGTCAAAGTCCACCACAAGGCGACCTAGATAGGTGAACTCGTTGTCGGTGTTCACGATGACGGTCGGCTTGCCATCCGCACCGGCAGTGTAGATGGGATAGCCCGCTGCAAAGTCCGCCGCGTGACCTGTGAAGGCTACGGCCACATCGTTCGCATCTCCAAGACGCGTGTTGGAGCCTGCAGCGAGGATGATGTCCACGTCTGTAAGAAGCGGTGCCAGCGACACTTCATAGGTAAGCTGTTGAAGGTGGGCCATGAGGATGATTTTGTTCACGCCCTGTGTTTTCAGATCATCGATGACCGGCTGAAGCTGGGTGGCGAGAAGCGCCATGTCGTTGGTCTCACTTCCATCTCCGGCGAAGCCCTTCACCTCCACATTTCCAGTGGAGGAGATGCTTTCGAGGATTTGAGTCGTGACGCCGACAAGACCGATCTTTTCCGTGCCTTTGGTCAGCACACAGCTTGGGACGATTTTGTTCTTCAAGCTGGAGGCCTCCTCCAGTCCACCCACACCCACGGTCTCCTGGTAGCGGGCGGAAATGCCTGCATCGCCGGAGAAGTCGAGGTTCGCCGTGAGGTAGGGGAAGTTGGTGTCGGCTATGGCGTCTGAGAAGGCATTGGTGCCGAAGTCGAACTCATGGTTACCAACGGTGGAAGCTTCCACGCCGATGCGATTGTGGATCTCGATGTCAGCGGCGAAGGGGTTGTTCCCCTTGTTGTGAGTGGCGGCCACGAGCGCATCCGTACCGGCGGCGGCGAAGGGTCCGGGGATGTAGTTGTCCCCTCCGGCCAAGATGATTGTGTGGGGATAAGTGTGATCGAAGGCATCGACCAACGCGGCGAGGTTCGGCGCGGTATGCGGGGCCAGCAGGCCCGCCTCCGCATCAGCAAAGTGGAGGAGCTGAAGCGTATAAGCCACCGCTGGCTGGGGATTGACCGTGGTGCCGGGGGAGCCAACTTCCACCGCGCTGTTAATAGCGGTGAAGGCTCCATTCACGCCCACAGCGCTGAACTGGGTGAGCATGACGACATCCTGCGCGGCAGCGTTGTCAAAGGTGGTGAAAGGCGCCGCTGAAGGAGAGAGACCAAAGGACACACTGGCTCGGCGTACGTTGTTTGGGTCATACAGGTTGACCGCGTCACCGCCGGTGCCCAACCCGACGCCCGCCCCGGAATAGGCGCCGACTTGCAATGCGGTAGGCGGGCTGGCTCCGAACCAGTTGGAAAGAAACGTGGCCTTGGTGGCGGCAAGGGTGGTGGTCTCTACAAAGATGACTGACTCACCGGGAGCGATGCTGGTGATGCCGCTGAGCGGTACGGCCGCAGCAGGAGACTCGGAGCTGTCATCCATTTTCCACCCAGTGATGTCCACGGCTCGTGCACCGATGTTGGTTACTTCAAACCAGTCCGCACCCACGGGGCTATTCCCGCTGCTCCACGGGGCCACTTCCGTAATGCGCAGCACACCAGGTGCCGAATAGCCGGGTGAGCCTATTTCCACCGCGCTGTTGGCGGCAACAAAGGCTCCGTTCACACCCACCTGGCTAAGCAAGGAGATGGTTGTGTCATTCGCGGCAGAGGTGTTGTCGAAGGTTTGAAACGGCGACGTGTTGTCCGATGCTCCGAAGCTGATGCCGCTGTGACGGGTGCCGCCTGCGGTGAAAAGATTGACAGCGTCACCCGCCGTGCCGAGGCCAATGCCTGACCCCTGATAGGTGCCCACTTGAAGCCCAGAGGGGACACTTGCACCGAACCATACGCTTTTGAAGGTGTCCACGATGGTGGCTTGGTTGCTGGCGTTGCTTTCGATGAAAATAACGGACTCGCCCGGGGCGATGGTTGTGATGCCATTGAGCGCCACCGCCTGAGCGAAGAGGTTTGAGCTGTCATCCACCTTCCAGCCGGTGATGTCCACGATGTTGGCGCTGACATTGGTGACTTCAAACCAGTCTGCGCCAACGGCTCCGTTGCCACTTGCCCAAGGAGCCACTTCAGTCACCACCAGCGCCGGAGGAGGAGGCGTTTCCAAGAGCTGGTCCGTGACCGTGAGAGTGTAGTTGTAACTGGCGTCCGGCGTGGTGCCGACAGTGGCGTCATCCACATGAATAGTGACGGCGTAGGAGTTCTTGGTCTCGAAATCAAGCATGACGCCCGCCTTTAGAAACAAGGATGTGCCTGTGATTTGGAAGGCTGCAGCATCTGCACCTGAGAGACTGAGCTGATTGTTGCCCAGGCCGTCGTCTGTCACAATGATGTCAGCGAGCTTGATGGGTGACGCGGTGCTGGTGTTTTCTTCAAGTGAGGTGATTTCGTTGTTCAGAGTGATGCCGGTCGGTGCCTGGTTGGGCAGGCTGGAGGGTGCATAAACCCAGAGCTGCGGATACTGGATACTGCCGCCACCGTTCTCATTGACTATGTAGATGATGCCGGCGCGGTCCATGGTGATGCCTTCGTGCTGTTGATCAGCAGCGCTGAGGGGATTACCGGGGTCGGAAGCAATGTTGAGCGTGCTGTGAATGACGCCGTTGCGGTCCACGAGAACAACGCGCGCATTTTCCTGACCGATGATCAGCATGTGGTCCTCCTGCGTCTGTGAAGCCACGGAAGGCAGGCAGGAGAAGGCAAACACATCCGCCACGTCAGTCATGCCGAGGAGTGAGGTATCGAACAGGTTCGTGGAGTTGATGGTGGTGGGCGAGCCGTTTGTGGCGGTGCCTGCCGCAAAGTCCACCCCGGTCTGGAAGACGCCGATGGGGTTCTTCTCCTTCAGCACGATGTAGCCGCTGGTCAATGGGTCATAGGAGAGACCTTCGGTGCCTGTGTTGTCATCAAACGTGCCCAAGTCCACTGTCTGCGCTGCCGCACGGGTCAGCGTGTTGCCTGCCGCATAGGTGAACTTGACCAGACGGCGCTCGCGCTCCTCGGTGAAGACGAACTGTCCGCCGCCGATGTAGGTGATGCCTTCCGGGTCGTAGAACTCCGTGCCTTGAGGATTGGCCGCGTTCAGAGCGAGAGACATCGTGTCCACGAGTTGACCGGTTTTAGTCACCTGGGTGATGGAGCGTCCACCGTCTCCACAGATGAAGAGAGTGTCTGTGTCCCAGTTGTAGGCCACGCCGGAGGCTTCATCGCAGAGCACGTTGTGCGACGCAGTGCCGGGCGGCAGCGGCGTGCGACGGTACTCGGGCAGATCATAGCGCCCCACACGGACATAGGTGGAAAGGTCCACAGACGTGACTCCAGTGGTCACGGTCACTGTTGCTGTGGCGCTGTCCACACTGCCGCCCGTGTTGGTGACCCGCGCCCAATAGTCCGTGGTGCTTGTAAAGACTGGCGTGGTGAAGATGCTTGAGTTGTTCCCCACGGGTGTGGAGGTATCACCCGAAACACCTTGGTACCACTGGATGGAGGGTGACGGCGTACCGGTAGCGGCAAGTGAAAGCGTGGCGGTGTAGCCGGTGGCGATAGTGGTGGCAGTCGGCTGCCTGGTGATCGAGGGCAAGATGACGTCATCATTGAGGATGGTGCCCACGCCCACCGCATTGGAGATGACCGTGGTACCGGTAGCGTTGACCACATTCGACAGTGTGATGAATATGGTTTCATCTGGCTCGGACTCTGTGTCTCCATTGACGGTGATCTGGATTGGAAGCATGGCCGGACCTCCGGCAGTGAACGTCAAGGTGCCGGACGCAAGTGTAGCGAAGTCCACACCCGCAGTGGCGGTGCCGCCGGTGACGGCGTAATCCACTGTGAATGCAGTGGCGGTGTCGCTGCGCGTCACCTCCAGCGTGAGGATGGATGTGCCGCTGTTTCCCTCCGTTGTGAACGCGTCAGCAATGCTGACCGTGGGGCCTCCTGAGGTGACTCCAGGCGAGCCAACGTCCGCCGCGTTCGTGGCTGCGGCGAAGCACCCGAGATGGTTCACGGTCGCGAAGGTGTAACGGGGCGTGGCGGTGCCGGATGAGGGAACCCATACGGCGGATTGCGTTGCGGTAGAGGCACCGGCAGATGGGCCGGCGTGTCCGCCGGTGGAAGGGCTGCCATCCGCTCTTGTGAAGCCGCCCGCTGCGTAGCTGAAGTAAAAGAGTTCATTGCCACCCTCGTCAAACAAGGCCACGCCGTCGCCCTGACCAAGTCCCGGCGAGCCGACCGTCTGGAAGACTTGCACAGTGTTGGAAATGCCCCACCAAGCGCGGAAGGCCGTGGGCGTCATGGTGGTAAAAATGACCGACTCGCCGGGTGCGATGGTGGAACCAGCAGGCAGTTTGTATGCCGCCGCAGCGGCAGCGGACCGTCCACTGTCATGCCAACTGTAACCAGCCAGCGAGACGGGAGCAGCACTGATGTTTGTCAACTCCCAGAAGTCATCCACTCCCGCAGCCGCCTGCTGGGACTGCACCTCGGTAAGCAGTAGATTGTTTTGCAGGACGTCTCCGTCATCCTGAACGGTGATGTCAAAGGTGGCCACAGTGGCATCGGTAGCGCTGGCAGTGATCGTCACCAGTTTGTCCCCGTCCGGGAACGAATCGTTCACGGCGGTGACTTGAAAGGTTGCGCTGGTTTGGTTGGCAGGGATGGTGATGGTAGAAGGCACCGTCGCCTCCGTAGTGTCGCTGGAGCTGAGATTCACCACGAGATCAGTGGTGCCGCTCGTGGCTCGGCTCACTGTCGCCGTGGCCGCAGGGTTACTGGCACTTTCAGAGAATGAAGAAGGTGTGATGTCGAGGGTGAGAGTAATGGAGGGGCCGCTTCCAAAAGTCAGTCCCGTCACGCCTGGCGAACCGATGTTGTTGCCACCGGAGGCGTTGGCATAGCCGCCGTGCAAGCCCACTGCAGCTGCTTTGTAACGTCTGCCAGCTCCTGTTCCAAAGGCAGGGTCGATTACTGCCGACTGCGCGGCCACGCCACCCGCCGAAGCTCCGGCGTGTCCACCGGCTGCGGCGCTGCCGCTGCTCTGCGTAAAGCCACCGGCTGCGTAGCTGAAGTGGAAGATGAGATTGTCACTGCTGTCGTAGAGCGCCACAGAGTCATTCGTTCCGAGCCCCGGGCCACCAACGAACTTCTGGATCCCGGTGAGCGGACCCCAGGCGTTTAGGAACGTGGTGGAATCCGAGGTGCCGGTGATGATGACCACGGATTCACCGGGTGCGATACTCGTTCCTGCCGGGAAGACCTGCACGGCGGGGGCGGGAAGGCTTTGTCCTGAATCAATCCATTTCCATCCACCGATGTTCTGCGTGGTGATGCCCACATTCGTCATCTCCCAAAAATCACCTCCGGCGGCGCTCGAGTTGATCTCCGTCAGAATGATCTGTGGTACTTCCACGGGTGCTCGTGCCACGCCACGGAACGCGGTGTTGGTGCCAGCCGTGGCCAGCAGTACCGGGGTAGCGGTGATGTTGGCGTTGTACCCCGTCGTATCCACCAAGCTAACCAGTTCAGTCCCTTTCCTGGTGGCGTAGAGCGTGACCGTTGCACCGCTGACAACACCGGTAAGACCGCGATACGCATCGCCGTGCGCTCCCGCCACTCCGCTCGCCGTCCATGTGCCGCTCACGAGCGAGAACTTGCGGATGCCGCCTATGCCAGCCGTGTTGCTGTCATCTGCTATGTAAACCGTGTCTGCTCCGGCAACCCCAGCGTCCAGATCTGCAAAGAAGATGGCGTAGGGTGAGCCGTTGGTGGGGATACCCGTGAGGTTGGTGATGGTTTGTCCCGTTGACTCAGGCAAGCCTGTGCCGACGCTTCCCAGACGCACTGCGGAGCCGCTTCCAGTAGTGACGAAGAGCTGGCCGCCAGCAATATCGAGCTGCCTCAGGTTCGTGACTGTGGTGCTCACCTCAGATGAGGAAGTGGCTCCTAGAAGGGCGAGACGAACTCCGCCCGCTCCGCCCGCCATCCAAAACTTGGTGCCGTCCGAGGAAACGGCACTTCGAGGGTTGTTGCCACTTGCAAAATCCGGTAGCGCTGTGCTCGTGTCCACAGTTCCGGCTGCATTGACTCTGCCGATGACGCGGTTGACGGTAGCCCCAGCCGAACTCGTCAGCGAGGCAGAATGAGGTGGTGTAACATCATAACCTGTCAGCACGAGATACTGTCCATCTGCCGAACGCGAAAGCAGGCCCTCAGAGGTGGCGGTGCCGCTGGCTACAAGTCGTTTGTTGGCCCCACTTACCGTCGTCGGCAGTGCGATGGACTGCACAAGCGTTCCTGAAGGCGTGAACTCGTCCAGGAAGACTGCATTGCCGGTGTTAGCCAGCGCACCGGAACCATCACCAGTGCGATAGACCACCACATTGCCCGGAGTGAATGGTGCGGCTGAGAGCTGCGCTGGGGCGAGCAGGGCGACGAGTGACAGGCCGTAAAGGC
Organism: uncultured Verrucomicrobiaceae bacterium; assembly: GCA_964538625.1. Lineage (GTDB taxonomy): Bacteria > Verrucomicrobiota > Verrucomicrobiia > Verrucomicrobiales > Verrucomicrobiaceae > JAEUHM01. Next base: position 7,389 of record CAZIGH010000003.1, on the reverse strand, counting down.
GCTGGATGAGATGTTTCATGCGGATGGACGCGGGTTGGAGCGCGCCATCCGTGACACAGCAGAGTGCCTTTACTTCGTTATTGGTGTGAACATTTCGTTGAAGTGACAGTGTCGTCAGACGCCCTGTTTTTCGGGCTTCGTAGCTTCCTTGTTTGTCGAACCTGTTACTCAGAAACTGGTGACTTCATGTCACCGGTATTCGTGGCCGAGGTTTTCGTCTGTGATGACTTCTGCATCACCAAACCGCTCCTGCATCATGGCACGGTCCATCCACGTCCATTTGTCCTCTTCTTTGGGGAAAGCCTTGCGCTTCACAAAGGATAAAATGGAAATCAGATCACCTTCTGATTCCAAAGCGCCCGGCCATTCACGCAGCACAGCTTCCCAGCGCTTGGCATCTAAAGCGAGTGGCGTGTTGGACGCGAGGCAGTGATTGATCACCATCATGCTATGCGGAAAGACCTCCATGCCAGTCTTGGCCGCACGGGCTGACTCGGTGCAGTTCCAGAAAGCGATCCCTTCCGGCTTCAGATGGCTCTTCACCTGTGAGAGAAACTCTTTGGACAGCAGGGCGCTAGCAAACTCCCTCCAGTGATGAGTGGTGTTCATGACAATGGCGTCGAACTTGCGCCCGGGGTTCCTCCTCAACCAGCGACGTCCGTCATCCACGACGAGTTCTACTTTTGGATGATCCAGGATGCCGCTGACTTCCGGGTGGCTTTTGATAACGTCCAGATAGCCGCTGCTCAGCTCGATGGCAGTGATCTTGTTCACCTTTGGGCAGTTGGCGAGTATCTGAGTCCACGCGCCACTGGCGACTCCGATGACCAACACCTCATCCAGCTTCTCCGCCACTGCGGGCAAAATGTAGGGCCTCACCAGCCATGAGCCCGGTCTCAGCTGCGTTTCAATGACACCATCATAAGCTCCATTGCCATATACCGCGCCACTAGTGTCCACAGTGATGACCCCATGCCTGCTCTCTACCACCTGGGCAAACTTCATGCCGCGCTGGTAGGTGGTCTTGTATTGCAGGCGTTCATACAGGCTTTCAAAGGCAGGTGCCGTGACCGCCACGATGCACATTGGCAGAACGAAGAAGTGAATGCTCCGCACCGGTGCTATGACCAACGCCCAAGCCACCGCCACCAGAAGCAGCAACACACTGATCAGGTGAACTCCAAACGCATTCATTAACCAGAATCCTGTCAGCAGACTGCCCGCACCGGAACCCAGGATATTGGCCAGGTAGAGCCAGGACAGTCGTGACCCAGAGGCGGCATCCGCAGCCACGGAACTGTGGCATAACAGCGGGAAAACGACACCCATCAAGGCACCGCTGAGCGAGACGAGCGCCAGCCCCCACTGCCAGCCCACACTGGAGGCAAGCATGGCCGTTAGTGGAGCCACCACAAACGCGGCAAGGTTGGCGCGCATGACCAAAACAGCCACCTGCGCCCAACCTGCGCCACCCCTTTGCCAGTGCCTGCTCCACAAGGAACCCGCCGCCAGCCCCGCCAGATAGCTGGCAAGCATCCAGCCAAAAACGGGGGCCTGCGAACCGCTGGCAAAGTTGAACACTCTCGCCCAGACAATCTCCCATGCCAGTGCAAGAAAGCCTGAGAGAGCCGCCCAAGTCAGTGCAGTGTGGAAGGGCAGCTTCATGCAGGTGACCTCCTCAGACCCGCGACCGCCAACACCACTAGCGCGGCGAGCACATTGATGGTGGCGGCAAGTTGAACAGCACCGCTCATGCCCAGGGAGCCCAGCACCCAAGTCACGGCGATGATGGCACCCAGCGCGGCACCAAGTGTGTTCACAAAATAGAGCCAGCTCACGGACTCTCCCACACTGTCGTTTTGGCGCACTTGATTCGCCACCAGCATGGGGAGCGTGCTGCCCATGAGAAGCGTGGGGAAAAAGACAAGCGCGAAGGCCATTACTCCAACCAGGAGCGAGTCCGGCACGCTGATCCAGTGATCCACCCACCGGAAGAGTTTCAGAGAAACCAGTCCATAGGCTCCAATGAGCAGCTCTGCGATGCCAAAGCAAAGCACAAGCGGTGCCCTGGACCACCTGCTGACCCAACCTCCCGCCAGGCTGCCGATGCCGAGTCCCATGAGAAACGCTGCCACCACCATGGCTACGGACTCCACATTGCTGCCGAAGATCATGAGCAGCGCCCGCTGCCAGACCATCTGGTAAATGAGTGCCGACATGCCTGAGAGCACGAAGACACCGAAGAGCAGAGGACGTGGAACCTGTCCGTTCATGAAGGCCAGCCTTTCACGAAGCCTTCGCGGTATTCTCCCTTATCCGTAGCCTGTCCATACCTGCCGGTATGCACATCCAGCGCGGTGAGCCATCCACCGGCATGAACTCCTGTATCAATGCAGATACCATGGGGTAGCAGGAATGGCATTCGATCGGGCTGCTCCGTGTGCCCGCAGACCAGCAGCTTGCCGCTGGGGTGCAGCGGCTGCGGGCCAAACCGCTCCCAGAGCAGCCGCTCTTCCTTCTGTTCCTTCAGGGGTTTTGTGGGATCCACCCCAGCGTGGGCAAAGAAGAACTTTTCCGTTTCCCAATACAACCTGAGCGTTGCGGACAGGAGGTGCCAGTGGGTGTCTGGCACATCGCTGAGCCTTCCGGGCATCCCATAGCGTCCGTAGGAAGCAAGTGTCTGACTGCCGCCTACATAGCCGCTCATCCAGCTCTTTTGAGAATGCATATCTTCTCGGGCCATCAGCATCATGACTTCATGGTTCCCCTTTAGCGCAATGAAACTCGGCTGTTGGCTGCGAGCAAGGACCCACTCCAGTACGCCTCGGCTGTCCGGGCCCCGATCCACATAGTCGCCTAATGTGATGAGACAATCGTCCGCAGTCCACTGCATTTGAGTCTCCAGCGTATTGAGCGCATGGAGGCAGCCATGAATATCTCCGATCGCGATGGTTCTTGCCATGAGGTGAGCAGGTTTGCAGGCGGGGGATGAATTCCAAGTGACAACTTCAGCAGGTGGGGGGCCATTATCCCACCCAAGCTACAAGGCTGATAGAGCCTCCAGGAGAGCATCCACCATTCGCTCCAGTTCGGCACTGGTGACGCACAGCGGCGGCATGAGTACCACCACGTTCCCTATGGGCCGCGTGAGCAGGCCGTGACTTCGTGCGCGCTGACATACGGCCGCCCCGGTACCGACCGGCCCCTCCAGCTCGATGCCGGCTATGAGTCCGCATTGTCTGACTTCCTTGGCGGGGATGCGCTTCAGCAAGGTCGAAAAGAGAGCCACCTTTTCCGGCAGGTTCTCCAGCACCCGTTCTTCCCGAAACACGCGCTGGCTTGCCAGAGCAGCAGCACAGCCCAGTTGATTCGCAGTGTAGCTGTGCCCGTAGTAGAAGGCCCGTGAAGCGTCACCTAGGAAGCCAGAAAAAATCTTTTCGGACGTCATGGTCACGGCAAGGGGCAGATAACCTCCTGTCAGTCCCTTGGCTAGGCAGAGGAAATCCGGTGCCACGTCTTCATGCTGGAAGGCAAACATTTTTCCGGTGCGGCCAAATCCCGTCATTACCTCATCGAGGATCAGCAGCACTTCCTTTTGATTCGACCAGCGGCGCAGTTCCGCAAGCATGCCCTGAGGCCAGGTCCGCATTCCCGCAGCTCCCTGAATAAGGGGCTCGATGATGACAGCAGCGAAGGTGGAAGTATCCAGCTTGACCAGGTCCTCCATGCTGCCCACACGGACGACGTGGTAGCCGAAGTCGTTCGCAGCGCCCTTGAACAAGGGCAGTCCTCCCAAGCTGGCCGCACCCAACGTGTCGCCGTGGTAACCCCTCTGAAAAGCCACCAGTGTGTTCCTCTGCGGAGCACCATTCTGCCGGTGATATTGCAACGCCATGCGGACGGCAGCTTCCACCGCAGTCGATCCGTCGTCGGAATAAAAGACGCGCTCCATGCCAGTGCCGGGCACAAGGTCCACCAGTTCGGTGGCTAGCTGGGCAGCGCCGGGGTGACTGAAGCCCAAAAAGGAAGTGTGTGCCACACGATCCAGCTGCTCCTTGATGGCAGCATTGATGACCGGATGATTGTGACCGTGGATGTTCGTCCAAATGGAGGAGTTGCCGTCCAGATACTCGCGCCCATGCTGGTCCACAAGCACGCAGCCAGTGCCAGCCACAAGCATGAGGGGTTCATGCCCGTCAGCGCACCAGCCATCCATAGGCGTGAAGGGGTGCCAGGTGTGCCGTTTCTCGGCTTGGATGAGGGAATGCATTCCCTCACCCATGCCCAAGTTGTCCGACCATCGCATCCACTTTCTCCCGAGACGGTAGCGCCTCCATGTTTCCCACCCGTCCCACGGTCAAGGTGGCCGCTACGCTCGCGGCGCGCAGACTCCTGGTCAGGTCACGGCTCTCCGCCCAATGCGCTGCAAATGCACCCGCGAATGCGTCACCCGCCCCGGTGAGATCTGCCGGCATGACCTGGAGCGTGGGTATCTCCATGAGTCCTTGGCGGCGTGAGAAGACCAGCGTGCTGTCCGCTCCGCGGGTGACGATCAACGTCTGAACCCCCAGCTCTTCCAGCCTGGGCATGAGCCATGTACCATCCCCGAGATGAAGCACCACGCGCCCCAAAAGCTCCCGCACCTCGGCTTCATTCACGATGACAAAATCCAGCTCCACCGCGCCCCACGGAAAATCGTCACGCCATGGGGAAGCACTCAGGCAGGTCGCCGTGCCCATCATGGGTGCGAGTTTGAGCACCTCCACCACCACATCCAACGGCAGGTCCATTTGTGCGAGTAAGATGCTGGCTCGTGCGATGAAGGGGCGAAACGCCTCCAGCTCAGTGGCGTCAATCACAGCATTCGCGCCCGCCGCGATGACAGTCTGCCCATCGCCACGCTCTGCCACCATGACAAAGGCGGTTCCCGTGGATACTCCAGTTCGCACCACGATGCCATCCGTCTCCACACCATGCTTCTTCAGCGCCTCCAGATACTCAGCGCCAGCGCTGTCATCACCCACCGACCCCAGCAACGATACACTAGCACCCTGCCTTGCCGCGGCAACTGCCTGGATCCCACCGTGCCCGCCGAGTCGGAACTCCAGCTCCTTTGCAAGCACGGACTGCCCGCTGCGGGGAAACTCCGCCACGCGCGCGATGCAATCATAGTTCAAGGATCCGATAACAGTGACGTGAGCCATGGCTGAGACTTCGGAACACTCTGGCTCCTGGGGCCGCTCCGGTCAAAGCAGCAGTTTGAGCCACCGCATCATCGGATTCGGTGCGGCTACAGCTTCCGGATCCGCACCGCCATCTCCGTCTCATACACTGGGGTCGTCAGTTCCAGCTTCGTCATCGTCTGCGCTTCAATGACGCGACCCGTGATGACATCCACCCACTCCACCTGATAGCGACCTGCCGGTGCTTCGATGCGAAAACGATCTTGCCACGTCCCGTGTGTCAGCTCCCTGGACTTCTTGCCACTGTGATGCAAGTAAGCCGCCCATGCCTCGTGGTGCTTTGCCAGCAACTGAATGGACGCCCCTCTCTCCAGTCCGCTCACCCGTTCGTTCGCAGGCTTCATGTTCACAAAATCCAGCCCTTCCATGAAGCGCTTCAACACCGCCAACTGTTTCCTCAGCGCCGCGCTGCCACCACCCGGCTGCGTATCGGGGTAGTCGAAGCTGCCGTCTTCATGCCCTGCCACAAAAGAGTAGTCCAGGTGATTGAAGCTCGCTCCCCCTGCCAGCATCCAGTCCCAGGCTTCATTCCGATACACCTCATCCAGCTGCCCGCGAAAGCCGGACTCATTGTGCCCGATCGCCTTGTTAAGCGACCGGTTGTCCGCCACGGCGACGGGCGGATAGGTGTAGTGGAAGTTAAACAAACTCACCGCCGGATGCGGCTCGACGATCTTCGCCGTCTTGTTGGCGACGTTCAGGGAGATAAGCTTCTTCTCGGCATGATCTCTCTGCGCCTCCACGATGACATCCACCATTCGCTCCTGCCAAGCCATCGGTACCTGGCAGATGTAGGGCTCGTTGCAGATCTCGTAATACACATTGCTCGCTTCCCTCAGTTCCTCCACCACACGCTTTACAAAGCGTTCCTGCGCCGCCAATACGCGCGGATCCGCCTCTAGGGTGTGGACCTTCTCGTGCGACACATCACCGAGATCCGTCACTCGGTTCTTCGGATGAAAAGGACTCAGCGGCCACATGGGCGACTTTGTCTTCTCTTTGGCATCGGGATAAAACGGACAGAACAGGGTGAACTCCACGATGACACCCGCCTCATTCGCGGCCCTCACCAGCGCCCGCAACCGAGTAAAGTAATCCTCATTCCACCGGTTCAGATCCCAGACACCAGCCCGATCCGTTTTGCCCCATGGAGCGAGGTAGCGACCTGGAGCCGGGGCGAGTGTGTTGCGTTCGATGTTGAACGCTCCCTGCGGCTCCACATACGCCGCGCCACTGAAGACCCGCGTCACGTTCAGCCCGTCCTGTTTCAGCGCGCTCAAGTAGCGGATGAAGTCGAAGTCCAGATTGATGAGCGCACCATAGTGCTCGCCGGACCCAACCAAGACCAAGGGCCGCCCACGCCACTCCAGGTATCGAGGATTCGCAGAGTGGACACGTAGCACGTCGGCAGCAGAAGAGCGGGACATCATCAGAAAACAAAACAGGGCGGCGCGGCGCATGGCAGTGGAACTTGCAGCAGCATGAGGAATAGTCGAGCACCGTGAACGAAGACAACCCAGAGGCCGAAGCACCCGTGGAGATCCCCATCACCGGCGAGCTGGATCTGCATACCTTTCATCCCCGCGATCTCGGCAGCCTACTGCCCGAGTACTTCGCCGAGTGCCGGAAGCGCGGCATTCTTACCGTCCGCGTGGTGCATGGCAAAGGCACCGGCGCCCTGCGTGAAGGCGTTCATTCCCTGTTGGAGAAGATGCCTGGCATTGTGGACTGGACTTGGCCGGTTCATGAGCGATTCGGCGGCTGGGGTGCCACGTTCGTGCGCCTCTCCTGCATTGACTGCGGGCAAGGGTGAGACGGGCCTGCTGTACCTTCCAGGTCAAAGCGCCATTTCCACCGCTCCTCCATCAAGCTCCTTCACCGCGAACTGCAATGGCAGAAAGGTTTCGATCATTCGCAGGTTAGTTCGGGTGTGTTCGCTCAGCTTGACGGTGCGAAACACGCCTCTGCCAGCGAGGGCCATGGGCATAAGCAACTGGTCTGCGAGATGCACCCCCACTGGTGCCGTGGAGTTCAGGTAATGGCGCAGATGGCTTGCAGCGTCGTCGGCTATACCCTCTGCCGATTTGCCGATCTGGGCGATGGCGGTGCTGATCTCGGTTACGTTTGCAAAATGAGCGCCGAGCAA
>CAZIGH010000002.1:83343-187040 GCA_964538625.1 uncultured Verrucomicrobiaceae bacterium | reverse complement strand
TTGCTTCTGCGGTAGAGCCGTAGAGGAAGTCGTGAGACTTCCCTGGGAAGCGAAGGCGTGCTGGGTGTCCGAGCGCTTGGCTGGCAAACTCACGTTTGCTTCTACGGTGGGGCCGTAGAGGAAGTCGTGAGACTTCCCTGGGAAGCGAAGGCGTGATGAGTGTCCGAGCGCTTGGCGGGCAAACTCACGTTTGCTTCTACGGTGGGGCCGTAGAGGAAGTCGTGAGACTTCCCTGGGAAGCGAAGTGCTATTCTCTACCCCCTCATCGAAGCCTGGGCGAAGAGAAGAACCACCCCGGCCCAACCACCCGCTCCCCCGCTCTACCACCCCAAGCCAAGCAGTAGCCTGAGGCTCATGCCGTGAGGCTTACGAAGAATCTGGGCGATAGGAAGCCCAGAGCCCTGGATGTTAGGCCCGTCCTTCGCAGGAAGGGAGAGCTTTGGAGGGAAATGCAGGCCGCCCTTACCGGACCCGGATCAGCTCCACATCAAAGATGAGCGCCTGGTTGGGGCCAATGACGCCACCCGCCCCACGGGAGCCGTAGGCCAGCCGCGAGGGGATGAAAAAGCGATACTTCGCTCCCTCCTGCATGAGCTGCACACCCTCGGTCCAGCCCGCGATGACCCGGTTCAGAGGAAACTCAATGGACTGTCCGCGGCGGTAAGAGCTGTCGAATACCGTGCCGTCAATCAGCGTGCCCTCGTAGTGCACTTCCACCGTATCAGTCGCTGCCGGGCTTTTACCCGTACCTGGGGTGATGACCTTGTACTGAAGGCCGCTGGCAGTGACGATTACGCCCTCGTTTTTGGCGTTGTCTTCGAGAAACTTTTCCCCTTTGGCGAGAGCGATGTCGGACATGAATGGAGTGAGAACGTGTTGAACTTGTCTGCGGAGGCTAGCGACAAGACGGCCAACGGCAAGCACGCTTGCACAAAGAGCGGGAAAAGGGCACTCTGCGGCCCATGAATGACCATCCCCTGCCCTCTCTACGCAACCAGCTACTCGCTCTGCACAAGATCCTCATGCTGGCGGAGCGTGCCGCGTATGAGAAAGAGGGAAACGTGATCCAGTCTCCGATGCACTTCCTCCAGCTCTTAACGGAAAACGAACGCTTTGCTTGGCTCCGTCAGCTTTCACAGCTTGTGGTCATCATGGATGAAGCCATGGAGGAAAAGCCGCCCATCTCTTCTGAACGTGCGGATGAACTGGTGGGTGAAGCGCAGCATCTGCTCACCGGATCCACCCACCCGGAGAGCTTTGCCATGCGCTACGCCGCGCTCCGAGCGAGCATCCCATCCATCGAGTCCGCCCACGCCGCCATCTGCAAAGCCTTCACTCCGCGCCAGGACATGGGCACTGACAGCACCGCTTAGCCCTGCGAGGCCGCAACGAGCCCGTGAGGCCCCATGAGCGCTTTGGACTGCGGCAGCCCGCTGCCGCTTTCCGTCCGGCTGCAGCCTGCTGCGGCAGGGAGCCACGCTCTCGATCTCGTGCCCTCCAGCCGGGCTAGCAGCTCTCCAAAGCAGCGGGGCCTCTGCCGCAGTCCATGGAGCTGCTGCCCCTGACGAGTGGGTCGATGCGGTTCCCTTATGTCAGCTCTGCACTACCACTCCTGTAGCCAGCGCCACCAGCGCTTCGTCTGCCTTTACCTCGCTCGGCGCGTGGACGCGGAGAAGGACATCTCCAGCTTTCACTGTGACACCCGTCTTGATGAGACGGTCCACACCCACGGCATAATCAATTGCATCCGTCGCTCTCGCACGCCCTGCACCTAGTTGCACGCAGGTCACGCCTACGGTTCCGGCATCCACTTTGGTTACCATGCCACTGGATGAGGCTTTCAGTTCACGGATGACCGGTGCTGCGTGGATTTGAGTGAGCTTTTCCAACGCATCCACTTCGCCGCCCTGAGCCGCCACCATCAGCTGGAAGCGCTTCCAGGCGGTGCCGTCATGCAGCCAAGTGCGGAGTTGCTCACGGCCGGAGTTGGACACCTCGGCAGCTAGGTCTAGCGTGAGTTCCTCAAGATCAGCCGGGCCGCCGCCTTGAAGACAGCGCACACACTCTGCCACCTCCAGCGCGTTCCCGGCGGATTCTCCCAGCGGTTCATCCATGGGCGTGAGCAGATAGCTTGTCCTGACCCCGAGCGAGTTCCCCGTACCCGCCAGACCCGCAGCGAGCTTCTCGGCCTCTTCACGCTTCTTCATAAAGGCACCGCTGCCGAACTTCACATCCAGCACCAGACGATTCAGCCCCTCGGCCAGTTTCTTGCTCATGATGGAAGCGATGATGAGCGGGATGCTGGGCACCGTGCCGGTCACGTCCCGGAGCGCATAGAGCTTTTTGTCAGCGGGGCAGATGTTCGCAGTCTGGCCCACCATCACGCAACCCACCGTCTCGATGACGCGGCGGATGTCCTCCTCTCCCAATGAAGTTTTGAAGCCAGGTATGGAGTCCAGCTTGTCCAGCGTGCCGCCTGTGATGCCCAGTCCACGCCCGGAAATCATGGGCACCCACAGTCCGTCGCAGGCCAAGAGCGGTGCCAGGATGAGAGAGGTTTTGTCTCCTATGCCTCCGGTGCTATGTTTGTCCACACGCAGAGGATCATTAGGCCTCCAGGTCAACGTGCCACCACTGTTCAGCATCGCATCCGTGAGCGCCGCCGTCTCGTCGTCTGACATGCCTCTGAAGAAGATGGCCATGGCCAGCGCACTCATTTGGTAGTCCGGCACTTCGCCTGAGGTAAAGCCCGCTATGACTGCGCGTATCTCGTCCGCCGTGAGGCTGCCGCCTTCTCGCTTGCGCTCGATCATGGTAGGAATGTGCATCCCACAGTGAACGCCCGGACCTTCCCTTTGCAAAGCGGGAATCAGCGCGTAAACGAATCTCATGGCTACCATCGGCACACCGCTTTCCTCCTCCTCCACCAAAGTCATGATGCTCGGCTCCGGCGAGCTGGGGAAGGAGGTCGTCATCGAACTGCAGCGTCTAGGAGTGGAGGTCATCGCAGTGGATCGTTATGCTGATGCGCCGGCCATGCAGGTGGCGCATCGCAGCCACGTCATCTCCATGCTGGATGGTGCAGCGCTGCGACAGGTCATCGAACAGGAGCGCCCTCACTACATCGTGCCGGAAATCGAAGCCATCGCCACGGACACGCTCATCGAGTTGGAGACGGAGGGCTTCACTGTGGTGCCGACCGCGCGCGCGGCCCGTCTGACCATGAACCGCGAGGGCATTCGCCGCCTTGCTGCCGAGGAGCTAGGCCTGAAGACCTCCACCTACCGATTTGCCTCTACCCGGGAGGAATACGATGCGGCCGTGGCAGAGATCGGCATTCCCTGCGTAGTGAAGCCCATCATGAGCAGCAGCGGCAAAGGGCAGAGCGTCATCAAGTCCGCAGCCGACATCGACCACGCATGGACGTACGCGCAAGAGGGGGGCCGCGCCGGCAAGGGCAAGGTCATCGTGGAGGGTTTCGTGGATTTCGATTACGAGATCACCATGCTCACCGTGCGCCACATCGCCGGCACTTCCTTCTGCCCCCCGGTGGGTCACATTCAGATCAAGGGAGACTATCGCGAGAGCTGGCAGCCCGCTGCCATGAGCCAAGCAGCGCTGGAAGCGGCCGAGGATATGGCGGGGAAAATCACCGGAGCACTCGGCGGCAGAGGATTGTTCGGCGTAGAAATGTTTGTGAAGGGAGATGACGTCATCTTCAGCGAGGTCTCACCGCGCCCGCATGACACTGGCCTCGTGACGCTCATCTCGCAGGACCTTAGCGAGTTCGCCCTCCACGCCCGCGCCGTGCTGGGCCTCTCCATCCCGAACATTCACTTCCACGGACCATCCGCTTCCTGTGCCGTGCTCGTAGAGGGAGAATCCACCGAGGTCAAGTTCAGCGGGCTGGATAAGGCGCTCGCCGAGCCAGACACCGGGCTGCGGCTCTTTGGAAAACCCTCCGTCTCCGGTCAGCGCCGCATGGCTGTTACCCTGGCAAGAGACACCTCTGCGGAAGCGGCTCGAGCAAAGGCCTGCCGCGCCGCTGCCGCGCTGGAGATCAGCCTGTGACAATCTGTTTGCCACCCTGAACCATGCGTGGTAGCAACCGCGCCCCGCAACACGCGCCCCCCCTTTTTTTGACTCCATCCATGAAAGCCTACCAGTTGTTCAGCGCCATCAGCCCCGAACTCCAGAAGGAGATCGTCAGCCACATGTTCACCCAGCACAAGGCAGCCTTCCGCATGGTGCAGGGTCAGCTGGCACAGGCGCGGAAGCTTCGTCCCGTCTTCCTCCAGCAGAAGACCCGGGAAGAGCAGTTCACCTGGATGCTAGAGCAGCTTCGCGTGAAGCCGCATGACACCATCGCAGAGCAAGTCATCCAGCTCTGGCTTCTCAAAGGCCAGCAGCCCATGCTCACCGCCTTCCTCGACGCCGTCGGCATTGAGCACAAGGACGGCGAAGTGGAAGAACTGCCAGATGAAATAGCCGAAGACAAAGCCAAAGCGGGTATCGAAGCCCTGCTCAAAGAGCACTCCGGTGAAAAGGTAGCCCTCTACCTCACCATGTTCCAAAAACAGAAAGAAGGCGGCTGGCCGGGCGTCACAGCGGCCATGGAAGCTTCACCAGAGCTGAGGCTGAGCACACGCTGAGCTAGGTTAGAGCGGTGGCTGAGCCATCGCTGAACCGTGGTCAGTTGGCAGGCCCTCGTGTTGGGAACACGAATGGCCGAGAATCCCCGCGCGTAAGGACCGGGCATTCACCGCAGTTCACCGTAGGCGGCACCCTTTGCCGTTCCCACTGCACGCCCTCCCCGAATTTTTCTTGCCCCCAACCACCCGAGTTTGGTATTTGGAAGAGCATTCGATTCAGGATTTCCCCACCTGCGACTCAAGCTGCTTCTCATGAACACTTCCAAACGCAAGCTCGCGCTCACCATCTGCGCCTCCTTGATTCCGGCCTTGCTGGTGCTCTGGCTCGCCAGCCGACCTGAGTCATTCAGCCCTTTCAAAAGCCAGCCACCAGCCTCAGCCAGCGCGTCTCAGGCCTCCAACGTTCCCTCCGTAGCATCCGCTGCCACGGACAAAACCAAGGCCGGCGAACCATCCAAACCAGGGCTCAAACTCGTGAAAAAGCGCAAGGCCGTCTCGGCCATTGATGTCCGAGCCGTGCCCGCCACGGCTGACATCCCCGCAGAAAAGGTGCCCGCCGTCGAAGCGCTTCGCCGGGCACTACCCGGAGCGGTAGTGGACTACGATGCACGCACAGGCACACCGGCAAGGCTTCAAGTCACCGGAGGCTTCCTCACACCTCCCTCCTCAGTGCCGCAGGTCAATGTGCAAGCCACCGTGGAAAATTTCGTAGAGCGCCATACTCAAGCCTTTGGCCACGGACCAGCAGCGCTGCGCCAGACCCGCGTCACTCGGGAAGACGTCACCGCGCACAACGGCATGGTCACCAAAGTCTGGCAGCAAGAGGTGGAAGGCGTGCCCGTCTTTGACGCCATCTTCAAAGCAAACCTCACCAAAGACGGACGCATCATCACCCTGAGCAGCCACTTCATTGCTGAGCCAAAGGTCGAGCTAGCCCTAGCAAACGCAACGCTCGACGCCACCGCCGCCCTGCGGAGCGCCCTCGCTGCGCTGGAGGTGGAGCTGGACATGGGCAGTGTGCGGCCCCTCGGCGAACCATCAGGCACCGAGCACAAGCAGCGCTATGAGGCAAAGGGCATCAGCGACACCACGGTGCAGCTCACCTACATGCCCATGGACAGACAGCGCCTTCGCGCCGCCTATGACATCACCACCTTCAGCCTGGAGCACAATGAAATGTTCCGCAGCGTCGTGGATGCAGATACTGGAGACATCCTCTACCGCCAGAGCCTCACCGCCGACATCAGCAACGCAAGCTACCGTGTTTATGCCGATGGCGTCAGCAAGCAGCCTTTTGACAGTCCCATGCCCATGACGCCAGGGCATACCACGCCCTCCAGTGTGCAACCACCGGAAGTGCCGCGTCAGCTTCTTACCCTTGATGCTCTGGACACCACCGCATCCCCAGAAGGCTGGATCCCGGATGGAGGCACCACCACCGTGGGCAACAACGTTCATGCCCACACGGATGTGGACGCTGACAATCAACCTGACCTCCCACGACCCACCTCACCGACGCGGCAGTTTGATTTTCCTGTCAACTTTTCCGCCTCACCCACCACCTACCAGCCCGCGCTCGTCACCCAGCTCTTTTACATGAACAATTGGATTCATGACAAGCTCTACGCCCTCGGCTTCACCGAAAGCGCCGGAAACTTCCAGACCAACAACTTCGGCCGCGGAGGGCTGGGTAACGACGCTGTGCAGGCCGATGCCCAGGACGGCAGCGGCATCAACAACGCAAACTTCTCCACCCCAGCTGACGGCTCACCTGGACGGATGCAAATGTTCATCTGGACTGCACCTGACCCAGATCGTGATAGCGACTTCGACAACGAGATCATCATCCACGAATACGTGCACGGCCTCAGCAACCGCCTAGTCGGTGGTGGAGTCGGCATCAGTGCCTTGCAATCCCGAGGCATGGGAGAAGGCTGGTCAGACTTTTACGCCATCACCCTTCTCAGCCAGGAGTCTGATGGCGTGGACAGTCCCCAAGGAAAGGGAGGCTACTCCACCTATCTTCTCAGCGGCATGACGACCAACTACTACTTCGGCATCCGCCGCTATCCCTACAGTCCCGACATGTCAAAGAGTCCGCTCACCTACCAAGACATCGAGCCGGGAAAGGCTCGTGCACACAATGGAGTGCCGCTGAGTCCACGCTATTCCGTTTCCAACGGAAGCCCGGACCAATACCACGCCCAGGGCGAAGTCTGGTGCAACATGCTCTGGGATGTGCGGCGCAATCTCATTCTGAAGCACGGCTACGCCATCGGTAACCAACTAGTGCTCCAGATCGTCACCGACGGCATGAAACTCTCGCCCGCCAATCCCTCCTTCCTCCAGGCACGGGATGCCATCATCCAGGCCGACCTCGTCAACAACGCCGGTGCCAACAGCCAAGAGATCTGGGCTGGCTTTGCCAAACGCGGAATGGGCCTCAGCGCCACCGGTCCGGGCAGCTCCACCACCATCGGCATCACCGAGGCTTACGACGTACCCGGCGTCGCCAGTCTCTCGCCTGCCAGCGCATTTGCTGCGGCCGGAGTCCAAGGCGGTGAGGTAGCGCCAGAAAGCATGACATTCACCCTCTCCAACACAGGCGCAGGCACCCTGAACTGGACCGCAGCCAAGACGCAACCGTGGACCGACCTCTCGGCCACCTCCGGAAGCCTCGCCCCCGGAAGCTCCGTCACACTCACCTGGACCATCAACGCCAGCGCATCCACCCTACCCACGGGCGAACACCGAGATCTCCTCACCATCACCGACACCGCCACCGGGTTAACGCAGACCCGCCCCTTGTTGCTTGAACTCTCCTCCACCCCCGTAGCCCAGACCATCACCTTCGCCCCACTCCCGCCACGGCTCACCACATCCGCGTCCTTCGACCTCACTGCCACCGCCAGCAGTGGCCTGCCAGTAAGCTTCACCCTCGTCACAGGCCCCGCCACCCTGGACGGCTCCACTCTCAGCTTAACGGGCACGACCGGCGTCGTCTCCATTCGCGCCAGCCAGCCCGGCAGCGCAGTTTACCTGCCGGCACCAGACGTCGTGCGTTCCTTCTTCGTAGGCACCAGCCAGCAGTTTGCCAAAGTGAGCAGTGGCCCAGGCTCGGATTCCACTTATGCCATCAAGGCCGACGGCACCCTCTGGACCTGGGGTTACTCACCCACCGCAGGGCACCTGGCAGACACCACTTCCCCAGGGCGCATAAGCCCCGCCCAAATCGGCACCGCCACCAACTGGACCGATGTCGCCGCAGGCGGAGATCACGGCCTCGCCCTCCGCTCCGACGGCACCCTCTGGTCCTGGGGTTCCAGCAGCTCCGGCCAGATAGGCGATGGCATGCTCACCACACGCACCTCACCCGTGCAAATCGGAATCGGCTTCACATGGACAGCCATCAGTGCCGGCACCACGCACTCCGCCGCCGTTCGCTCCAATGGCACCCTTTGGACCTGGGGATTGAACAGTTCGGGTCAGCTCGGTCACGGTGGAACGATCAGCGTCAGCACACCCACCCAAGTGGGTAGCGCCACCAACTGGGTCAAGGTCTCCTGCGGCGTCAGTCACACCGTGGCCCTCAATGCCCTCGGAGAACTCTGGGCTTGGGGATCAAATACCAGCGGCCAACTCGGAGATGGCACCACCACCCAGTCCAACAGCCCCGTGAAAATCGGCACCGCCACCGACTGGGCGCAGATCGCTTCGGGTTCCAATCACACCCTTGCCCTCAAAACAAACGGCACCCTATGGGGCTGGGGCAGTGGCGCCAGCGGCCAACTCGGAGACGGCACCGGCCTCAGCCGCACCACCCCCACCCAAACCGGCACCGACACCGACTGGACCAGCATCACCGCTGGCACCTTCAGCTCCGGTGCCTCCAAGGCAGACGGCAGCCTCTGGGTCATGGGAGCCAACACCTACGGCCAGCTTGGAGATGGCACCTTCAACTCCTCAGCATCTCCCATCCCCTACGGCGCCGGCACCAACTGGCTGAGCATGGCCATGGGCCGCTATCACAGCGTGGCTCTGCGCACCGACGGCGTCATCATGGTCGCTGGAGAATCCATTGGCTTCAGCGGTGTCACTCCCCGTTCCCTTGCACTAGCCTCCAGCGGCAGCAGCTCCTGGCTGCAACTCAGCGGCTCATCCACCCACTTCGTCGCCATCCAGTCAAACCGCAGCCTCTGGGGCTGGGGCATGAACAGCTCAGGCCAAGTCGGAAACAACTCCACCACGGACGTCCGTACGCTCACCCAAATCGGCACCGCCTTTGACTGGCAGCAAGTCTCGGCCGGCGGGAACTCCTTCTTCAACAACTTCACCCTCGGCATCAAGACCAGCGGCACCCTCTGGGGCTGGGGCTACAACGTCGCCTACAACCTTGGGAACGGAACCACCACATCCGTACTCGTACCCACCCAGATCGGTGCCGACACCAACTGGAAACAAGTCTCTGCCGGCACCTCCCACGGCATGGCCGTAAAGACCAATGGCACCCTCTGGGGCTGGGGCAGCTCCGCCTCTCACCAACTCGGCAATGGCAGCACCAGCAGCCGCACCACCGCGTTCCAGACCGGAACGGATACCAACTGGTCAGCCGTAGCCTGTGGGGGCAACTTCTCCCTGGGCCTCAAAACCAACGGCACCCTCTGGGCCTGGGGCAGCAACACCGTAGGCCAGCTCGGTGACAGCTCCATCAACCAGCCCACACCCGTGCAAGTCGGCTCTAGCACCCTCTGGATAGCCATCGCCTGCGGCACAGACCACGCCGTCGCCCTACGCTCCGACGGCACCCTCTGGACCTGGGGCGGGAACGCACGCGGCCAGTTAGGTCACGGGCACACCACCAACCTCAACTCCCCCCAGCAAGTCGGCACCGCCACCAACTGGGTCAAGATCTCCGCAGGGCCCGAAGCCACCGCCGCCATCAACAGCCTCGGTGAAATCTGGACCTGTGGAGCTAACCACTCCGGCCAGCAAGCCAACGGACAGACCACCAACCAGACCCTCCTCACCCGCGTTTGCGCAGACCCCTCCTTCTCCCACGTCGCCATGGGCACAGCTTCCCTGGCCGCCATCCGAGCCGATGGCAGCTTCTGGACCGCCGGCAGCGCCACCTCTCGCACCATGGGCGGCGGGAGGGACCCCAGACAGCTCTCCACCCTCTACCCACTGCAAGGCCAGACCCTAGATCCCATAGCCACCAACTACAAGCTGTATGAATCTCCCGTACGACTCACCGCCAGCTCAGGCCTGCCCGTCGGCCTGCGGGTCAAATCAGGCCCAGCCACCGCCTCCGGAAACGCACTCACCCTCACCGGTTCCGGCACCGTCACCTTCTCCGCCTTCCAGTTCGGCGATGAAAGCGGCTGGGACGCCATCCCGCCCACCCAGTTCTCCTTCACCGTAGATGCAGGGCTCGCCGTCACCTTTCCCGCACCGGGCAGCACTGGCCTCACCGTCGGCGGGTTCAGTGCCACTGGCGTAGTGCTCAGCCCCACCTTGGGCTTCGCTCCGGAACTCGGCACCCTCCTCACCCTGGTCAACAACACCGGCACCAGTCCCATCAACGGCACCCTGCCCGGCATCCCACAGGACGGCTTCCTCATCATGACCTTCAACGGCATCAGCTACGGCTTCCGGGTGGACTACACCGGAGGAGATGGCAACGACATCGTCCTCACCCATGAAAAAGCACCCCAGACCATCCAGATCGCCACCATCACCCCCAAAGAGACGACCGACGCCCCCTTCCCCATCAGCGCCACCTCCACCGGTGGCCTACCCATCACCTGGAGCGTCGTCACCGGCCCCGCCACCGTAGTCGGCAACGTCGTCACCGTCACCGGTGCTGGTGCCGTCACCCTGAAAGCCAGCCAAGCCGGCAACGACCTCTTCTTCGCCGCGCCAGACGCACTTGCCACCTTTGCCGTTGGCACCGGAGTTCGGTTCACAGGCATCTACAGCGGTGCGTCCTCCTCGTCCGCACTGGCGGTGGCACCCAATGGCACCCTCTGGGGCTGGGGCAGCAACAGCCTGTCACAGCTTGGGAATGGCAGCAGCAACGCCGTGCCATACCCAGCGCAGTCCTCCTCCACCACAGGCTGGACCACCATCTCCATGGGCAGCGGGTTCGCCTCAGCCATCAAGTCCGACGGCACCGCCTGGGCCTGGGGCAGCAATGCCAGCGGCCAAGTAGGAGACGGCACCACCACCACCCGTTCCACACCCACCCAAGTCCTAGGCATCACCGGAGCCACCGCCCTAGCCACAGGCAACGGCCACAGCCTCATCCGCCGAAACAACGGCACCCTCTGGGCCTGGGGCTTCAACTCCAGCGGCCAGATAGGCGACGGCACCACCACCAACAAAACCCTGGCTGTTCAAATCGGCTCAGACACCGACTGGGCCACCATCGGCAGCGGCGTCGCACACAGCCTTGCCATCAAGAACGACGGCAGCCTCTGGGCCTGGGGCTTCAACAGCAGCGGGCAGCTCGGCCTCGGCGACACAACCAACCGCACCGCCCCCGTCCGCGTCGGCCTCGACAATGACTGGGCAGCAGTTACAGGCGGCTCCAACTTCACCATAGCCAGAAAAACCAACGGCACCCTCTGGGCCTGGGGCTTCAATAGCACCGGGCAGCTCGGCACAGGAAACTTCAGTTCACAGCTCACACCCGTCCAGATCGGCTCAGACAGCGACTGGGTAGCCATCTCCGCCGGAAGCATACACGTCGTCGCCTTGAAGGCCGATGGCAGCCTCTGGGCCTGGGGCAGCAACGGTGCCGGCCAACTCGGCCTCGGCCACACCACCAACATCAGCGCACCCACCCGCGTCGGCGCAGACATCGACTGGGTGGCCATCTCCGCCGCCACGTCCGCCACCTATCTCAGAAAAAGTGACGGCACCGTGTGGTGCATCGGCCATGGCAACCCGCTCGTCGGCACCAAACCGCGTTCTCTCACTCGTGCAGCCCCGGCTTCAGCCGCTCAGTGGCAGCAGCTTACCGCAGGTTTCAGTCACCAACTCGGTGTCCGCACGGACGGAAGCCTCTGGGCCCTCGGCTCCGGCGGCTCGGGTCAGCTCGGGAATGGCTTCTTCAACGACGTCCGCTCCTGGACGCGCATCGGCACACTCAACACCTGGCAAAGCGCTGCCGCTGGCGACAGCCACTCCCTCGCCATCCGGAAGGACGGCACCCTCTGGGCCTGGGGTAGCAACGGCAGCGGCCAGCTCGGAGACGGCACCACCACCACCAGAGCTTCCCCGGTGCAAGTCAGCACCAGCACAGACTGGGCTACCATCGATGGCGGAGGGTTTCACACCCTCGCCATCAAGACCGACGGCACCCTCTGGGCCTGGGGCAGCAACGGTAACGGCAGACTGGGTGATGGCACCACCGTCCAGCGCAACGCCCCAGTCCAAATCGGGAGCGCCAACACCTGGCGCAGCGTCGCAGCCGGCTCCACCCACTCCGCTGGCATTCGGCAAGACGGCAGCCTCTGGACCTGGGGCTTCAACTCCTCCGGACAGCTCGGGCTTGGCAACACCACCTCCCAACTCTCACCCGTCCGTGTGGGCACGGACAACGACTGGGCAGAAGTGGATGCAGGGGTCAACTTCACTGTGGCACGCAAAACCAACGGCACCCTCTGGGTTGCTGGCAGCGGTGCCACCGGCGTCTTGGGCAACGGCACATTCGGCTCCACCCTCACATTCTCCATCGTACCCGCGACAGGCTGGCGTAGCGTCCGCGCCGGAGCCAACCACATCCTAGGAATCCACCTGGACGGCTCCGTGCTAGTCTGGGGAGAGGGTCTCTACGGCCAGCTCATGAACGGCTCCACCGCCAACGCCAGCTCACCCCAGACCATCGCCCCCACCTCCGGCTGGCTGCAAGCCATACCCTCCGGCTATCACAACCTTTTCCTGCGAAATGACGGCAGCTTCTGGGCGGGCGGCAACTCCGCCAACTTCCGCACCGGCGAAGCAGGCAGAGACTACCGCCTACCAGCGCCCGTCGTGCCAGGACTCAGTCCCCAGAGCATCAATACCACCCCGGTCGGCACCGGCCCTTACCGCATCACTGCCACCAGCGGCCTGCCCGTGCAACTCGCCCTCGTCTCCGGACAGGCCACGATTTCCGGAGATCAAATCAACCCCACCGGACCCGCAGGTGCGCCGATCGTCGTAGTCGCCTGGCAGCCGGGGGATGAAAATGCCTGGGATGCCGCTCCGCCCGTCGAACTCGTCCTCGGCATTCCCGTAGGCCCCACCGTCACAACCGTAACGCACTCCCAAGTCACCGGCTCCGGCGTCCGGCTAGAGGTCACCGCCAACCCCAATCAACTGCTAACCACCTACCTCTTCGAATACGGCACCGACCCCGACCTCACCACCTTCACCTCCACCACCCCCCAGGTCCTCGGCTCCTCCGCCACCAGCACCAGCGCAGCCTTTACCCTCACCGGCCTTCAGGAAAACACCACCTACTACTACCGCGCCCTCGTCAGCAGCATCGGCGGCACCGCCACCAGCAGCATCTCCAACTTCACCACCCTCCAGCGAGATATAGCCATCGAGCTCACAGGCGGCCCAGAAGCCACCACCGGCCAGCCCTTCCCGCTTGGTGACATCTCCATGGCCAGCACCCAGACCTACACTTTCACAGTGCGCAACATCACCCCAGCCTCCACCATCACCCTCGGCACCCCTTCCCTGTCTGGTCCTGACACCGCCTCCTACACCCTCGTCACCACAGGCATGGCCACCACCCTCTCCGGCGGACAGAGCACCACCTTTACCATCCACTGCCGCCCCCTGGCACTCGGCACACGCACGGTCACCCTCACCCTGCCCAACAATGATCCGGATGAGAGCCCCTTCCTCCTTCTCCTCAGCGCCAACGCCGTAGCCATACCCGGCCCCGGCCAGACCATCAGCGGGCCAGACCTGCCCGTGACCCGCTTTGTCAGCCAAGGCCCATTCACCCTATCCTACCTCTCCACCAGCGGCCTGCCCGTCACCTACACCGTCGCAGGCGGCACTGGAGGCACCGTCACTGGCAGTACCTTCACCCCATCCAGCAGCGGAGGAGCCGTCACCATCCGCATCTCCCAGCCCGGCGGCAGCGGTTACGACCCAGCGCCGGATCTCTACCGCACCTTCACCGTAGCAGAGGGCACCTTCACCAAACTCGCGGTCGGCAGCCAGGCCAACCACGGCATCGGCATCAAAGCTGACGGCACCCTCTGGGCCTGGGGCGGAAACTCCAACGGACAAATCGGCAACGGCAGCACCACAGACGCCCACGCCCCCGTCAAAATAGGTACCGCCACCAACTGGGCCAGCGCCGCAGTAGGCGCCAACTTCACCATCGCCATCCGCACCGACGGCACCCTCTGGAGCTGGGGCGGGAACTCAAGCGGCCAGCTCGGTCACGGGAACACCACCCAGTTGAGCATTCCCACCCAAGTTGGCACCGCCACCACATGGGCTGAAGTCGCAGCAGGAGCCAGTTTCGTCATCGCCCGCCGCACAGATGGCACCCTCTGGGCTTGGGGCAGCAATGTCAGCGGCCAGCTCGGCCTCAACGACACCACCACCCGCACCAGCCCCACCCAAGTCGGCACCGCCACCACATGGGCAGCCGTCGCCGCCGGTGCATCCCACGCCCTGGCGCGGCGCACGGATGGAACCCTCTGGTCTTGGGGCCTCAACAGCAGCAGCCAACTCGGCCAGGGCAACACCACCGACCTACTCGTTCCCACCCAGGTCGGCAGCAACACCACCTGGACCAAAATCGCCTGCGCATCCAACTCCAGCTTCGCCCTTCTCGACTTCGCCCTTTACGCCTGGGGCAACAACACCAACTCCACCCTTGGTGACAATACCACCACCAACCGCAGCGTCCCCACACTCATCAGCAGCACCATCTGGCTTGAGATCGCCGGTGGAAACGAGCACGCCTTGGCCATCCGCGCAGACGGCAGCCTCTGGTCCTGGGGCGGAGTCTCCGGCGCAGGCCCTCAAGGTCATGGAGACCGCTCCACCCGCCGCGTACCCACCCGCGTCGGCACCGAATCCAACTGGACCGCCGTCTCCGCCGGTCCCCACCACAGTCTCGCCATCCGCAGCAACGGCACCCTCTGGAGCGCCGGTGGCAATGATCGCGGCCAGCTCGCCTACCCAGACGTCAACCCCGTGCCCATCGCCACCGGCGGCGTGAAATCCTTCTCCGCAGGCACGTGGTACAGCCATTTCATCAAGCAAGACGGCACCCTCTGGGCCGTGGGTTCCAACGTCAACGTCCACGGAGACGGCACCAGCACAAGGCGTCCCATGCCCATACAGATCGGCACGGACACCGACTGGCAGACCCTCTCCACCGGCCAAGCCTTCACCTTCGCCCTGAAGACAGATGGCAGCCTCTGGGCCGCCGGACTCAACAGCAACGGCCAGCTAGGCGACGGCACCACCGTCACGCGTTCCGCATTCACCCGCATCGGCACCGCCACCTGGGCCAAGGTGGCCGGAGGACTCAACCACGCCCTCGGCATCCAGACAGACGGCAGCCTCTGGGCCTGGGGCCTCAACTCCAGCAGCCAACTGGGAGACGGCACCACCACCAACCGCCTCACCCCCGTACGCATCGGAACCGCAAATGACTGGGCAGACGTCGAGGCCGGAGAACTCCACAGCGTCGCGCTCAAGACCAACGGCACCCTCTGGACCTGGGGCGGCAACACCTCCGGCCAGTTGGGAAATGGAAGCTTCGCCTCGCACACCTCACCCGTTCAGCTCTCCGGTGCCGCCGTATGGACCAAGATCTCCGCCGGGACCAACTGCACCCTCGCCCTCCGCTCCAACGGCACCCTCTGGGCCTGGGGTCTCAACTCCACCGGCCAACTTGGCGACGGCACCACCACCAACCGCCTCAGCCCCGTCCAAATCGGCAGCGCCACAGACTGGGCGGAGATTGATGCCGAGCTGGATCACACCCTGGCTCTCCGCACCAACGGCACCGCCTTCGGATGGGGTGGCTCCTTCTACGCTCAAAGCGGCCACAGCACCGTCATCTCCAGCCCCCAAATCATCCTGGGCGGCCACTCCATCTGGTCCAAGCTCGGCCATGGGTATGCCGTCCACACTCTCATCCAGAGCAGCGACGGCACTCTTTGGGGCTTCGGTTCGAATGCCGACTACCAGACCACCAGCGCCGCCAGGGTAAACTCCCTCTTCGACTACGCCCACCCCGGCATCACCACCCAGACCATCACCTTCCCCGGAGTCACCATCCCAGCCTACAACGTCCCCGTCACCCTCAACGCCACCGCCACCAGCGGCCTGCCAGTGGACTACTACGTCAGCGGCCCGGCCAGCCTCAGCGGCAACCAGCTCACCATCACCGGCCCGGGCCAGGTCAAGCTCTTCGCCGCCCAAACAGGAGCACGCCCTGTGTGGCACAACACCCCCGTCACGCAAGCGAGCATCAGCTACGCCATCGCAGACCTCCAGTCACTCACCGTCAGCACCGGCAGCCTCTTCCCCGCATTCGACCCCACCACCACCCAATACAGCAGCCGCCTGCCAGTCGGCGTCACCAGCACCATCTTCACTCCCACCCTAGCAGAGCCGGGTGCCAGCGTCACCGTCAACAGCGTCCCAGTCACCTCCGGCAGCCCCAGCGGACCCGTCAGTGTCAGCAGCGGCAGCACCATCAACGTCGTCGTCACCTCGCAGAACCTCGCCGTCACCAAAACCTACCAAATCACCTTCACCAGCACCACCCCCTTCATGGACTGGGCTGCCGCCAACAGCATCACCGCAGACCCAAATGCCGATCCAGACGGCGACGGCATAGCCAACCTCCTGGAGTTCTCCTACGGCCTCAGCCCCACCCTCCCCACATCCGACCCCATGGAAATCAGTGGCAGCATCATCATCGCCCCCGGAAAGCCAACCATCATCCCGAATCCAAACGGGCCCGGAATGCTCTTGCTCTATCCCCGCCTCACCAGCTTCAGCAGCCTCGGCATGAACTACACCGTCCACTTCAGCGATGACCTCCTCCACTGGCAGACCAACACCGCAACACCCACCCTCGTCGCCAGCAACGGCACCGTGGACGCCCTCACCCTCCCCTTCCCCGTCATGACCCACAGCGGCAAAAAAGCCCACCTAACCAAAGTCACCGTCACCGCCCCTTGACCCGCTTTGGCTGCCGTCCCTCAAGCCCCCAGTCTCAGCAAGCCACGCACATGCTCCCACCTGCGGAGAAGCACATCCACCATCCACAGCAGCAGCAGTAGCTTCACCAGCAGAGGCCAGAGTTCCTCGTGCGCCTGCGTCTGCGCGGCAGGCAGAGTAGGTGCCAGCGCCTCCGAAGCTGCAGAGAGGACCTGTCCGCCGGTGACCGCGCTCACCTCTCGCAGAAGGGCGTCATTTGTCGTTCCCAAGCTCGCCTCACTGGAGGGCTGATGAACCAGCCCGGCAGAGACAAGTTCTCCAGCAGCCTGAGCACGCACCAGATACACCCCCGGTTCATCCGGCAAGAAGCGCCCCTCGTATCTCCCTGGCCCCTCCTGCCGCAGCTTCAGCGTGGTCACACTGCGCAACGGCGCTCCCAGCACCTCCGCGCCCACGTGAAACACCTCCGCCTGCACGTCCAGTCCGTCGGCCCTTGTAGCCGCGTCTTCCAGCACATCGACCACCAGCCTGGCATCCGCCCCCTGCATGGTGCAGCGAATGTCCATCTTCTGCCCCTGCGGAGCGCGTGCCGTCTCCCTCAGCACTTGCCCCCAGAACGCACTATACCCCTGCCACCGACTGATCCACAGTCCACCCCAGCGGCTCTTTGCATCGCTGGTGAACGCAGTCACCTTTCCCAAGCCAAATCTCCAGTGCGCCAGCAGAGGGTCCCCTGCATCCGTCACCAGCGGCACCTGCGCACTGGCCTTGCGAATCGTCTTCACGTAGCCCAGTAGAGCAGGCGCATCCCATTTCTCCAGCTCGCCGAGCAGCGGACTCTTCTCCACGACCTGCGCTTCAAACGGTTCCTCTCTGAGCATCTGCCCAGTGTGCATCAGCGTGTCCTGAGTGAAAATCCGTGTGATGCTGGCCACGTCCGTCGTGCTGTAAGACTGTCCCCCTCCCGCCGCAGCGATGGCCTGCAGCAGCCCCACGTGACTACCCTCTCCTATGGCCACGGTGGAAATCGTCATGCCCTCCGCCCGGCATTGCGCGGCCAGCGCCTCGTAGCCCCCGCCCGAAGTCTGCCCATCCGTGAGGATAATCATGTGCCGGATCTTCGCGCGCACCCGCTGAAGCGCCTCACGCGCCTGCCGAAACGCAGGCTCCAAGTTCGTCCCACCACCAGAGGCCAAGGCTGCGATTTGTCCCGCCACCGAACTCATGGACGTCAGCCTCGTCATAGGCACCACCACGTGTGCCTCCGAATCAAACGCATACACGCCCAATGAGTCATTCCTCCCCAACAACTCAGCAGCCGCCACCGCAGCAGACTTGGCCGTCTCCAGCTTCTCGCCCGCCATCGAACCGCTCCGGTCCATCACGATCGCCACCGCTGAGGACTGCTTTTCCTCCTCATCCGGAGCCTTTAGTCTCACCGGCAGCACCTCATCCAGCGGAGACTTGTAGTAGCCCCCCACACCGAAGGCGTTCGGCCCACCCATCATGATGAGTCCCCCGCCCAGCCGCTCCACATACTCCCGCAGCGCATTCATGGCCACCTCTCCCACGGACCTGGCCGCTATGTCAGAGAGGATCACGCCATCGTAGCCCGCCAGCTCGGTCAGTGTGGCCGGTACCTGCCCAGGTCCACGACGATCCAGCGAGATGCCTTCACGTTGCATGGCCTCCACGAACTGCGCCCCCTCCCCCCCCTCACCCTCCGCGTAAAGCAGCCGCAGCGCACCCCTCACATCCACGATGGCCAAGGCCGCATCATTGGCCGGCATCACATCACCAGCAAACCCCTCCACCACCGCGCGATAGCGAAACACGTTCCTCCCCTTCGGCTGCCGTTGAAACTCGATACTCCGGCGCTCCCCCGGCTTCAGAGCCAACTCCCTGCGCTCCACTTCCAGACCGTTCTCAAAAAGCCGCATCACGCCGCTACCCTCCAGCGTACTCTCCACCTCAGCCGTCAGCCGCAGCGCAGCGCCCTCGTGAATGCGGCTCCGGCTGGCCAGCAGTTCACTCACCCGCACATCCGGCCGCTGCTCGCCCTCCACACCCAGCGTGTGAATGACCACTCCATTCATGGCTGCCAAGCGGGCCGCCTCCGCCAGCGAGCCGCGAGTCTCATGCCCGTCCCCTACCACCACCACCTCCCGGCTCGTACCCGCAGGGAACAGAGCTTGCGCAAAGTCCACTGCCGCAGCGTAGTCGCTCTGCGTTCCATGCCGCGCCATCCACCCCCCCGCATCTGGCGAAGAGTCAGCAATGCGCTCCGGCTCGCTGCCTATGGCCACCGTCTGCCACTCGATGCCAGCATTCGTACGCTGCAACGCAGCCGCAGCCTCCGTCACCCGCTTCACCCCCCCCTCTCCCATGCTCTGGCTCCAGTCCACCAACAGCACCACCGCACGGCGGGAGGACTGCGCCACCCGCGCCGGACCCGCCAGTGCCAACAGCACCAAAAGCACGCACAACGCACGCACTACCAGGAGCAAGCGCTTGCGCAACCCGGTCATGGGATGCACCGAGCGGCCCTCCGCCCAGATCAAGAACGCCATCGCCGGCAGCGCCAGCCAGAGAACGTTCGGCATTTCCCAATCCAACTCCATGTGCCGCAAATCGTTGCAGCGTCCCCCTGTCCGTGCAACCAAGAGCGTTCCGCAACCTCCACCTCCCACCCACCGCAGCCTCCTCATGCGTCATTTTCATCTCCTGGCCATCCTCGTGACCTGGGCCGCGCTGTATCTCCCAGCGCTCGGCACCCGCGAGCTGCAGGGAGAGGAAGCTCGCCGCGTGCTGCCCGGGCGCACCATGCTGCAAACAGGCGAGTTCATGGTCCCACGCAGTGGAGGACAAATCTACAACCGCAAACCCCCCCTCGTGAACTGGGTCAGCGCAGCGGCCATCACCCTCACCGGAAGCATGAACGAGTGGACCGTACGCCTGCCCTCCGTGCTCATGATGCTGGCGCTCGCCCTCACCAGCTACTACGCCCTGCGCGCTTGGCTGGGCAAAGACATCAGTTTCCTCACCGCACTCATCCTGCTGACCAATATCGGCTTCATCGAAAAGGGCCGCCTCATCGAGATTGAGGCCCTGTATTACTCACTCTACGGCATCGCCCTCGTCCTCTGGCTCGGCCTGCGCTTCAATGACCGGCCTCTCACCGCCTGGCTTCTCTGCGGCGTATTCAGCGGCCTAGCCTTCCTCGCCAAGGGGCCGCCGCATCTGCTCTACCTCTACCTCATCATCATCGCCGTGCTCAAGGCAGAGGGAAAACTCAAGGAACTCCTCAGCTGGCCGCACCTCGCTTCCGGCGCACTCTTCCTCCTCATGTGGCTGCCCTGGGCGCTCATCAACATGAGCCGCAACCCGCAAAAAGACTCCGCCAGAGAGTGGTCGGACCAGATCACCCACCGGCTCGGTTTCATCGAGTTCGACTTCGTGAACTACGCCCTTCAGGTTCCCCAGAGCTTTGTCAACTTCCTCCCGTGGGCCATCTTCATCCCCCTCTGGTTTCTCGTGCCCAAAGCGGAAACCGGCAGGCCCACCCTCATCCGCGCCATCAAATACGGCACCCTCATCAGCTTCTTCATCATCGCCGTACTCCCCTCCTCCCGCCCGCGTTTCATGCTCCCGTGCAACGTCTCAGCCGCCATCCTCACCGCCCACGCCCTCTACGCCGTAGCACCAGACTGGATCGCCCGCATCAGCCTGCCCTGGCGCTGGGTCTGCTGGCTCATCGCCTTCACCGCCACCTGCGTACTGGCAAACGGAGCCATCCATCCCGAGCCAGACTTCCACTGGCCGCTCGTAGCCCTCTCCACCGCATTCAGCCTCGGCGTAGTGCTGTATCTACTGAAGATCCGCAATCTGAACCCCACCAGTCCGCGTCGGCTCGCACTCTACCTCGTACTCAGCTTCATGACGCTGTCCTCCGCCTTTGCCACCGTCATCGTGCCACGCGTCGTCCGGCATGATGACCTACGCCCCTTCGCCGCATACATCCGCAGCCTCACCGGACCAGAGGACCCCATCGTGCTCTACCGCGTCGGAGAGAACATGTGGCCATTCTACCTCGGCATGAACTGCTTAGAGATCACCGACCTGAAGCTCCGCCCCCGCCCCACCCGCTGGATGATCGTTCCACAGGAACTCTGGAAAGACGACCGCGTCCGGGGTGCCATCGAGGACCGCCTGCGCACACCGCTTGCCATGCACGCACTCACCGACCCCATACGAGACACACCGCTCTGGCTGTTGGAGTTCAGCCTTGAGCCCAAGGTCAACTAACGGCACACTCCACCCATGACCTTCGCCTCCGCCGCACCCCGCGTGGTGAACCGCATCCTCATGCGGCGGATGCTCGGCGCGATGCACCGCACCCTGTCGTGGGCACTGCTGCTCACGCTCGCCAGCGCACTGCTGCACCCTGGTCTGCCACTGCTGCTCACAGCACTGTGGCTCGCCGCAATGGCATGGCACACATGGCACACCCGACCTACCGGATATGAAGCACTCGCCGCCTGGGACAAAGCCGCCGGGCGCAGTGAAGCCTTCGCCGCTGCATGGTGGTTCGAGCAGCAGCAGACCCGCACCCCTCTCCAAGAACAGCATCTCCACACCCAGAGCCTCCTCTTACCCACCGCCCTGCCCGCTTTGGCTCGAGAGCTCCCGCTCAAACCGCACCGAATGCTTTGGCTCATCCCCTTCGTCATCCTGATGCCGCTCGCCTGGAGCCTGCGCCCCGGCACCACCGAACCCACCCTCGACACAGATTCACTGAACGCCATCACCGCAGAGACCAGCCGCATCACCACAGAAGAGCTGGAGAAAAAAGCACTCACCGAACTCAAAGATGAAGACAAAGCCGCCCTGGCCGCACTTCAGCAACAACTACGGGACACTGTGAAAAAACTCAGCTCAGAAGCGGGCTCCGCCACAGCACGAGATGCTCTAAGCGCCCTCGGAGCCAGTGCAAACGCCGCAGAAGACCTAGCCCGCAAACTTGGAGAAAGTTCACAGGACTGGGCCAGCACCGCATTGATCACCGCACTCCGCCAGTACACCGACACAGCCGATCTCGGGGATGCCACCGCCGCACGCAACGCCGCACAGCTCTCCACCGCCGCCCTCGCACTCGCCGCGCAGCTCCGTCAGGCACAGCTCCCCGCCTCCACCCTGCAACGCATCACCGACGCATTCAGCGCTGCCGCCTCCAAAGCCGAAGTCAAGGACCAGGAACGCACCGTAGGCCGCCCCGTGCTGAGTGCCGCCAGCGCCTTGCAGAAGCGCCAGTCAGACATCGCCGCCCAACATCTCGAGTCCCTCTCCCTGCACATGCAGGACATCATGAAGCGCGAGGCCGCACAGAAACAACTTCAAAATCTCGCCCAGCAGCTTCGCAACGCAGGCAGCAAAACCGCACAGGACAACAAACCCACCGGCGCACTCGAAGCCATGAAGCCCGTGGGCCAAGCGTCCAACGTAGCACAGGCACAGCCGCAACCGATGCCCCAGGCCCAGCCCGGAGCAGCACAGACACAACAGCCACAGCTGGCACCACCCGGCGTAGGCCAGCAGCAGCAAATGCAAATGCTCACCCAGCAGCCCAACACCAGACAGAGCGCACAGCAAACCCAGATAGCAATAGGCCAGCAACGCAGCGGCCAAATGCAGCAAGGCCAGGGCCAGCCCCAGAACAACCGGCCACGCCTGCTCGCACCCATCCCCGGCAAGCCGCAGGACCAGCAACCCTCCATGCTCCTCACCATGCCCAACGCCCCACAAAATCCCGAAGGCAGCATAGCCATACCCTCCTCAGGAAGAGACGCAGGCTCCGGCACCGCAGAACTCAACAACACACCCACCACCCAGACCAAAGCCGCCAGTTCTTCCATGGTGAACGCAGCTCCCTCCGGTGAAGGCCCATCCACCACACGACAAATCGAGGGCCAAGCCCGCGACGAAGCCGCCAGCCGCACCAGCACCCAAGAAGCGCTCCTCCAGATCCAGCGCGAGGAAGAAGCCCTCGATGACGCCTCTCTCCCACCCGCACGCCGAGAGCACATCCGCCGCTACTTCAATGAGTTGCGCAAACGCTTCGAGCCTTCATCCAACTGAAAAAGCAATCGGTCATTGGTGATTAGCCATTGGACGTTGAGCGTTCGCTGTTCGATGTTCAGCGTTCAATGTCTTTCGCCCTCACCGACTGCACCGCCATCATCACCGGCGCCTCGTCAGGCCTCGGCGTCGAGTTCGCCCGCCAGCTCGCCCCACAAGCCCACGCGCTCATCCTCGTCGCCCGCCGCCAGTCTGAGTTGGAGAAAGCCCGTGACGAACTACTAACGCTCAACGCAAGACTGCAAGTGCATCTGGTCGTAGCTGACATCGCATCCGAAACAGACCGCCGCACGCTTATCCAATCCATCCGCTCCCTCCCGGTGAAGCCGAACCTCCTCATCAACAACGCCGGCATGGGTGACTACGGAGCCTTTGAGTCAGCCGATCCCGCCCGCATCACCGCACTGCTCAACGTGAACATCAACGGCCTCGTCCTGCTCACCCACGCCCTGCTGCCACTCTTGCAACGTCCCGCAGGCATCCTGAATGTCAGCTCCCTCGCCGCCAGCATCTTCATGCCAGAGCTGGCCATCTACGCCGCCAGCAAGTCCTTCGTCTCCAGCTTCAGCGAGGCCCTACACATCGAACTCAAACATAAAGGCATCACCGTCACCGCCGTCTGCCCCGGCCCCACACCCACCAACTTCAGCAAGACTGCCAAACGACCCGACGGCACCGATACCAACCGCAGTGGCCAAAGCCTCCTCCGCCAACCCCCCGAAAAAGTCGTCGCCGAAGGACTCTCGGCCCTTACCGCAGGCCACCCCACCGTCCATCCCGGCCTGCCCGTCACCATCGCCGCCACCCTCTTCCGCATCTTACCCCGTTTCGTGCTTCGCTGGGCCATGGCGCGGAGGATGACGTAATCCGAGCTGGATCATCGCTTAAATGCGAGTATGAGTCGCCCCCATGAAGGCGTCCATACCGGCACTTTTCGGATCAGTGCTCGCACTGATGATGCTCCTGGGGCTATGGTTCGCGGCCCCCCCATCGCCCACCGCCAGCAGCGTCGCCCAACGGCTCGTTGAGCATAACCACACAGCAGCACGGGCACCCGCGAAGCCCACCCGCCAGCCATTTCAAGTCAAGCGTGTACAAAAACGCCCAGAGGTCAAACCGCTCGACGTTCGCGACCTCACGCTGAAGAACCAGCCCACAGCCGTCTCGCCAGACCGCCAGCTCGCGCTCGAACAACTGCAAAAAGACGTGCCCGGCGTGCAGGTCACGTTCGATCCACTGAGCGACGCACCCTCCCGTATCATCGCCGTGGGTCGCTTCCTCACCCCGCCCGCACCGGGTGTGCCGGCAAAGCAGATCATCGCATCCTTCGTGAATCGCTATCAGGCCATCTTTGGCCACACCGCAGAGACCCTGGAAAAGCAGGCACGCGTCACCATGGATGACACCACTGCAAAGACCGGCCTCAAGTCCATCACCTGGGAGCAGGAACTCAAAGGCATCCGCCTGTTCCGCACCAGCTTCATCGCCAATCTCGGAAAAGACGGCCAGCTCCTCAGCCTCAGCAGCCGGTTCCTTTCCACAGTCAAACCCAACCGCGAAACCCCGGCACTTCCCGCCCAGGAAGCCATCGTCCACGCCGCAGCCTCCCTTGGAGATAACGTGACCACCACGCAAATCCAGCCCCTCGGCAAACCGGAGGGCAATGAGCTGCGGCAGAGCTTCACGGCAGAAGGCCTCACTGACACCACAGCGCTCCTGACCTACCTGCCCATGAACCGTACCGACGTGCGCCTCGGATGGGACATCACCCTCACCAGCCAGGCTCACAGAGCCATGTTCCGCATGGTGGTAGATGCAGCCAGCGGCGAGGTGCTGGTGCGTCACAACCTCACCACCACCATCAGCGACGCCACCTACAGAGTGTACGCAGATGCCGTCACCAAGATGCCGCTGCACAGCCCCAGCCCCATGCACCCCTCTCACCAAACACCACTCACCGACCAACCCACCACTGTCGATCGCCAGAGCGTCACACTCTCAGCACTTGACACCACCGCCTCCCCGGCTGGCTGGGTAGCCGACGGCACCAACCCCGAAACCATTGGCAACAACGTCGCCGCCCACGCCGACGTGGATGCCAACAACAGCCCGGATCTGCCCCGACCCAACGGCGGTGTCGGCCGTGATTTCGACTTCCCGGTAAACCTCACCCTAGCCCCTTCCACCTACCGCAGCGCCGCCATCGTTAATCTCTTTTACGTTAACAACTGGCTGCATGATCGTCTCTACCAGCTTGGCTTCACCGAGACCGCGCGCAACTTCCAAACCAACAACTACGGCAGAGGTGGCGCGCAGAACGACGCCGTGCTTGCCGACGCACAAGATGGCAGCGGAGTTAACAACGCCAACTTCTCCACCCCAGCCGACGGCTCCCCAGGAAGAATGCAAATGTTCATCTGGGACGATCCCAATCCGGACCGGGACAGCAGCTTTGACAACCAGATCATCATTCACGAGTATGTCCACGGTCTCAGCAACAGGCTAGTAGGCGGCGGCGCACTCATCACGAAATGGGTCACCAAAGGCATGGGAGAAGGCTGGTCGGACTTCTACGCACTCGCCATGTTAGCCCTACCCACGGACAACCCAGATCACGCCCAGGCCAAGGGCGGCTATGCCACCTACAAGCTGTATGGCAACGAGACCAACTACTACACCGGCATTCGCCGCTACCCTTACAGCCCGGACAAAGCCATCAACCCACTCACCCTGCAGGACACCGTCTGGGACAGAGCACGCCTGCATGACGGCATCTTCCTGAACAAGAGCTTCTTCAGCTTCTCCAACGAAGACCCCAGCCAAGTCCACAATATGGGCGAGATCTGGTGCAGCGCCCTGCTCGAAGTACGGCGGCTTCTCATCCAGAAGCATGGATTTGCCATCGGCAACGAACTCGCGCTTCAACTTGTCACCGACGGCATGAAGCTCTGCCCCATCGACCCCACCTTCATCGAGGCACGAGATGCCATCCTGCAGGCAGATCTCAACTCCACTTCAGGGGACAACCTCTCGGAGATTTGGGACGGCTTTGCCAGACGCGGCTTCGGCTTCAGCTCCCAAAGCCCAAACAACGACCATTCGGACGATGTGGAAGAAGCCTTTGACGTACCGGGAGACATGTTGGTCACACCGGTCCTCGCCTTTGAAGCCCGAGCCAATCAAGGAGCCAGCACCGTCACCGGCGGTAGCAAGACCTACGTCCTGAAGAATAACGGCATCACCCCACTCAACTGGACTGCTGCGGCCACCCAGACCTGGACCACCGTCACCCCCACAAACGGCACACTCGCCCCGGGAAGCCGCGTCACCATCACCTGGAAAATCAACAGCACAGCAAAGAACCTCACCTTCGGTGAAAAGCATGACACCCTCATCATCACCAACGTCGGCAATGGCACCACCCAAAGACGCCCGCTCATTTTCAACGTCACGGCGAAACCCGTCATCACAGCGCCCCTGGTCACCGCTTTGCGGGCCAGCAACAGTTCGCCAGCCCACTCCTTCACCGTCCAATACACCGGTTCCGAGCTGATGAGATTCCAGTGGTATAAAAACGGCAAAGCCTACCCCAATACGGAACAGACCCTCCTACTCGGACTGCCCTCATTAGCCAAAGCCGGCTCCTACAAAGTCAAGCTCACCAACCAGGCAGGCAGCGCCACCACCGCCGAGGCTCAACTGGCCGTTGTGGACCTCGCCTCCCGCGTGATACCATTCACGGACGGAAAGAACCTCACCATTAAGGTGCCTTACTCCGGAAGGAATCTCAGCTTCCAGTGGTTCCGAAATGGCGTGCAGCTCAACAACGGAGACCTGAACCGTCGCGTCACCGGAACCACCAGTCCCACGCTCACCATAGCCCGCTTCACCGCTGCTGATGTACTGGCGGGGAATGACTTTCGCTGCCGCGTGCGCCTGGACGATCAGGAGCTGACCACAGGTGCCCAGACCGCCCTGGTCCGTGACGCCCCTGTCATAACCGCCAACCCTTCACCTCCCACCCTGATGACAAGTGACATCATCAACTGGAACATCAGCAACTTCATCAGCCAGACCAATAACCAGACTCAGCACCTGCCCACCAGCTACCTCATCCGCGGGCTGCCGCGCGGCCTCACCTACAACCCCGCCACCGGCTTCGTCACTGGTACCGTGCGCGCCACCGGCCTTTCCCAAGTCACCCTCAAAATCATCGCCACCAACGGCACCGGCAGCAGCAACGAAGTCACGGTCACCGTACCCTTCCTCAGTCTGCCCGGCACCGCTTACGGCGAGTTCAGAGGACTCATCGACCGCTATGGCAGCGCAGACAGCAGCATGGGAGCAAGTCTTCAGGTCAACATCACCAACCTCGGCGTGCTCACCGGAAAGTTTCGCATCGGCACCCGCAGCTACCCCTTCACGTCCACCACCTATGATTCCAACCCAAGCGGCGGCACCTTCTACGGCTCCGCCAAAGTACCGGCAGGCACATCATTGCCGCTTACAGTGAATCTCAACGTCAACAGCAGCACCGGTGCCATCACTGGCTCAGTAAGTGGCCTCATGAAACACGCCGGCGGCACCTACGCCTACTACCCAAGTCTCAACGCACGCCGTATCCCCTGGAAGCGAACTTCCGCGCCCGCTACCGACTACGCGGCAAGATACACCGCCGTGCTCCAAAGCACCGGACTCGTGGAACCAAACAATCCCCTGGGCCACAGCGTCATCTCCTCCACCATCGACACATCCGGAAACGTCACCGCCACCATCCGCCTGGCGGATGGCACCCGCGGCACATGCTTCACCAAAGTAGCAGACAACGGCCAAGTACCACTCCACCTTGGAGCCTACAACAACACCGGCAGCCTGCACGGCAACAGCCTCATCACCTCCGCCAGCGGAAACTGGGACAACCAGATAGGCAGCAACCTCACCTGGCGTAAGTCCGGCCAATTGGCGGGCTCCACACGAAGTTACGTCAGCGGTATCACCCTGCACAACCTCACCCTTATCGGAGGCAAGTGGATCAGACCCGTCTCACCCACCCTTCTGCTCGGCGTCACTGATGCAGGAGACAACAACGCCCGCATCGACTTCACCAACGCCTTTATCAACACCAGTTACCTCGCACCGGGAGGAACCTTCTCCGTTCCATTCCGCATTCGTTCCAGCCCGGCATCGTCCCTTCTCCTGCCCACTCCCAAACCGGGTGGCATCAGCTTGGTACCTGATCTCGTGACTGGCCTCTTCACAGGCCGCTTCACCACCGTGGATGATAATCCCGTCATCGTTGGCACCCAAAACATCCCCCGCACCGCCCCCTTCTCAGGCGCATTCATCCAGCGCCTCAACCAAGGGCTCGGCCACTTCAACCTAGCCCGCCTCCCCTTTGCCACGGAGACCAATCCCGCCAGAACTCCCATCCTCAGCGGGCGCGTCCTCATCGTGACCCCGCCATGAAGCGGCAGCCGCTATGGCTGCCAGTAGATCCAGCGCTCTCCAGACGTCACGATGAATGTGGCGCGCCACGGTTTGAACAGCGGTGCCGTGGTGAAGCTCGCCAGCCCCGCATCACCCTCAAGACGCCAGTCAGCAGGCGTAGCGTAGTAATACGGATCATAAGCAGAGAGCAGCGGGTTCGCATCCCCCTGCCACACACGTACTCGGTCACCTGTGGAGGGTGTACCCGTCACGAAGTTCCCCGCCGTCAGCATACCGAGTGACTGAGGACTCTGTGCCACGAAGCCGGGCGTGCCTACAAAGGTAGAACCTGCCCCAAGGCGGATCACGGTGCGCACCGGAGACTCTTCACCCACCATCATCGTAGAGGATGCCGAACTTCTGAGGTGAACCATCAACCCCTCCCCATACGAAACAATACGGCCACCCGCAGCCACGGTGCTCACGCCCTCACCGGAGAGCCACTGGAAGACACCCCCGTGCTCACCGGCCCACAGCGTCACGAACGCTCCATTCTCAAAGACAAGCAGGTTGTCTGCCGTGGCCGGTGAGTATCCCGGAGAGACCGAGCTGAAGGGGAGCACCTCAGCCACCGTCATGTGCATGCGAAGTGCCACCCTGGAACCCACCAGACTCGAGGGCAGCGCGGCCAGCGTATTGAGCGGGCTGGTAGTCACCAGAGCGATGCTGGAGGCACCGCACCCGCTCTCATTGACCTCGAAGCGATGACCGGCCAAAGTCCCATTCAAGACGTGAAGGAAGTACTGTCGGCCAGAGACCAAAGCACCAGCGACACCGTGGGAGCCAGCCGCTCCGGCCAGAGTCACCTGTGCACCCACCATGGTCCCCACCACGCCAGTGATGACGGGTGCATTCATCAAAGGCTGGCTTAACGTCGTCCGCCCCGCTGGTAGGTCACGCTTCATGAACACCTGAATTGCACTCGTGGCTGAGGCTTCCGCCACACCATTGAGATCCGCATCCAACTCCACCACCAGCCGGATGCGCCCAGCCTGCGCCGAGGAGAAGAGGGACAAATTGTTCACCGCTGGGTAACGCAGCACCTGTGTGCCGTCTCCGGGGAAGGTGCCAACGGGCGTGAGTGAGAGCGTGGTCCAGTTGCCACCTATTGAAGATCCCTGGATGACGTATCGGATATCTGGAGACATGGCCACCGGACGCACGAGAACGATGTCCGCCTGACCGGTCTGCGAGCGCTCCACACGGAAGCGAGCAGGTCCCGCCACGGTCGTCAGAGGATTGAGACCCAGGGCGTGCTCCAGCAGATTGGCCATTCCGTCGTTATCCGCATCATCCGTAGCACCTGTGGCAGGCAGCCCGCTATTCTGTGCCTGCCACTGCGCAAAGGTCTGCGGCGGCGTCTCCGGCGGGAAACGGAAGCCAAAGTCGATCGTCAGATTGCAGCTCGCATCAAACGCGTCATCCATTGCCGACTCATAGCCCGTCTCCCCCGTGGCACTGGTGGGTTGCCCGGTCAGTGCCAAAGTCAGATCCCTGGTGCGTATGCCCTGCACGGAAGGATTGGCGTCATCTTGCCCATCCTCCCCGCCATTGTCATCCAGGGCAGCGCTGCTGGCAGCCGGGTCTGTAGAGGAGAGCGCACCGTGCAGCGGAGCACCCGGAGCGAAGGCCGTGGCCGGGATGCGGAGATGGTAAGTGCCGGGAGACACATTGAACAGATAAAGGCCGTCTTCGTTGGTCACGGTGGAGGCAATCAGCACCGGCGGCACCGCCGAAGTCCAAATCTGCACGGGCACCCCGCTGATGGGAGACTCCGTAGCTGGATCAAAGCGCCCATTGTTGTTCTCATCATGGAAGACAAGGTTTCCAACACCCGCACCGGGCAGGAATCCGAAGTCCCGCGTCAGGTCGGTATTGTAGCCGTTGAGTCCAGATGCCCCGTTGTCATCGTCCGTTCCATACAGTCCGCCTTCGGTGGTATTGCCCGCCGGTGCCTGACCGGTGAGAAGCGGAAACACGGCTGTGGACACGCCATGCACAAGCGGACTCCCGTTCGCTATGCCGTCCTGCCCCAGGTTGTCGTCACCCAACGTCGTCTGGGTAGCCATGAGGTTCCGATTGTAGAGTGGCTTTCCTACTTGGAACTCAGACGCCGGAAGATGAACGAAGTAATACCCGGGGAGCAGTCCCAAGATCATGTAGCGGCCTTTCTTGGTGCCAGACTCCGTGATGGCGCTGCCCACAGGAGTGCTAACACCTGGGACATCCCCCGCGCGATACACCTGCACCAGCACCCCACCCAACCCCTCTGAGGCTTCTGCCTTACCGTTACCGTTCATGTCCACGAACACCAGGTTCCCCACGCCCATCGGTTGGTAGAAACCGAAGTCAATCGTGAGGTCCACATTCGCGTCCATGCTCGCATCCATATAGGCACCGCGACCATTCTCAGACCCAGAGTCCACAGGCTCCGTATCCACCGCTAGGTCGAACGCGCAGGACCACACGCCGTTGCTTCTGGGATTGTCTGTATAAGCGGCGTTGTGGCCCAGGTTGTCATCCACACCATTGTCTCCAGAACCACCCGGAAGGCAGAGGCGTCCAGACAGGCTGCCGCTGCTGTTGAAATTGTTTCCGGGGATGTGGATGATGTAGCGCCCGGGCTGGAGGTTCCCAAAGTAGTAGTGCCCGTCCGAGTTGGTCGTGGTGGTGGCCAGGATGTTTCCAACCGCGCTGCCCAAGGCATCAGCAGCATAAAGTCTCAGCGTCACACCAGAGATGCCCTCACCCGCTCCGGCCACCCCATCTCCATCTTTGTCTTCAAACACAAGATTGCCCACACCCACCTTGGTCAGGTCTGGCAGTGTGAAACCGAAGTCAATCGTCAGGTCGTAGTCTGCATCGTTCGGAGAATCCTCTGCAAAGAGGAATCCATTTTCACCTTGGCTTGCGGTGGCACTGGAGTCCACAGGCTGGCTGCCGGGTGCAATCTCAAACACCGAAGAAGTGATGCCTGTGTACTCAGGACTTGGCGAATCCAGGCCATTCTCCGAAAGCCTGTCATCCGCATTCGGATGCGCGTCAATGCCCGGTACCGAAACCATGCCCCCAAGCGGTGCTCCATACATGAAGTTCCCCTGTGGAATGTGTACCTTCCACGCACCGGAAGGAACCAAGTCAAAACGGTAGCGACCCTGCGCGTTCGTCCATGTCTGGGCATAGGGCAGACTGTAACCAGGCACTGCGCCTCCGCTATACAGCTCCACTTCCACGCCTTCCACGCCCTCATCGGCATCATACCGTCCATTGCCATTCGCATCTGCGAAGACAAGGTTCCCCACGCCCATCGGTGTCTGGAATCCGAAGTCGATCGTCAGGTCCACCGAGGCATCCATGGCGTCATCCGAACTGGAAGCTATGCCCGTCTCTCCGCTAGCGGCTGTGGGAGCGGCTCCGGGCGCCACAAACACAACGCCAGACGAAACGCCGTCTATGGCCGGCACCGTGTCATTGTTCCCGTCCTCACCCACATTATCATCTCCATGACTTCCCGAAGTTCCGCTGACATACCCGTGCAATGGCTGGCCCTGTTGAAAGTTGGACGCAGGAATGTGCAAGCGATACACGCCAGGCGGCAGTCCCATGAACGAATAGAGGCCTCCGCCGCTCGTCGTGGTGAAGCGCAGCGGTGTGTCAAGTCCGGGAACGTCCATGACATCATAGACTTCCACTCTCACGCCATTGACTCCCTCACTCGCGGAAGCCACGCCATCGAAGTTCGCGTCGATAAAGACCAGGTTTCCAATGCCCACACTTTGCTGGAAGCCAAAGTCGATCGTGAGGTTCCCGTTGGCATCATCTGCATCATCCGCATCTGCGCCGATTCCAATCTCGCCCGTAGCGGCCGTTGGCTGCACATTCGGCAGCAGCTCTACCACCGCAGAAGACACCCCTGTGGTATGCGGGCTGGTGGCATCGATGCCATCCTCTCCCAAATGATCGTCCCCGGCCACTTGGCCCGGCACACTGAAGTGGTTTCGCAGCACGCCAGATGGACCGAACTGGGACGCCGGGATATGCACAAACCAGCGTCCAGAGGGGACGGATGTGAAAAGGTAAGTTCCCAAGCTGCTCGTCACTTGGCTTGCAAATGGCGCGGTTACTCCTGGCACCGCTCCTTCCGCGAAAAGCTGGACTGTCACGTTGGAAATACCCTCTCCCGCATCTGCCACACCATTGAAGTTGTGGTCCACGAAAACCAAGTTCCCCACCGTCAAACGTTTTTCGATGAGCAACAGATGGTCCTCTACCTCTCCGAAGCCATCATTGCCATCGTGACCCGGTGCAGAGACGCTGGTGAGCCGCACACGTACGGGCACATTCCCAGACGGAGCAGTGGAAGGCACAGTGAAGTTGATGGTGCGGTTGGAACCATTCGTTCCGTTAGCCACGACCAAGTTCGAGGCCACCTGCTCTCCCGCATCCGTGACCTGTCCATTGTTATTGAAATCAATCCACACATTGAGGAAGGCAGCTGAACCCGTGGTGTTGGTCACGTTCACCACCATGCTTGAGGCCGAGCCTGCGGCCACCGAAGAGGGCAGCGTCACACCGTCCTCATCATCTACACCCTCCAGGTCATCAGCAGTAGCCGCTGCATTACGTTGCGAGGGAACTTCCACATCCGTCAGCGCGCCAATCTTCAGTTCGGGTCGCACCTGACTGGCCGCCACCGGGAGCATGGAATCCCCGAAGTCCGAAACACCCAAATTTGCCGCGAACTCTGATGTGTTTCCGGCGGCATCCGTCGCTGTGGCCGTAAACGTGGGAGCGGCTCCCAGCAGAGGTATCCATGCGGCCGGAATGGTTAGCGTTCCGGAAAACAGACCCGTTGCACTGGCCGTCAGCGTACCGATGAAATAGCGGCCTTCGCCGTGGGGTTCGCTCCGCCCGTCACCCAGCACGATGGGGCCATTCTGATCCGCAGGCGAGTTGTCCGCCAGAAACACCTCCACCACCGCTCCACCAAATGTGGTGCTCCCAGACGGATCATTGCCCACATAACCAGCGATTTGCAGACTGCTGCCGGCCAGGAACACACTCGTCAACACGGGATAATCCATGTCACTGTTGGCCACGGCTGCATTCTTGAGTCCATCATTCGGCGTGATCCCGGTGACATTGCCTATGTCAATGCCAAGGCCAACGTTGCCCCACACGGAGTTCCCCCGAATACTCACTCCCTGAGCGGCGGCAGTGGAGACCATGATGCCCTGGGACAGGTTACCCGCTACCCAGTTCCCCTGCCCCGCCAGCGCACCTCCGATGACTGTGTTCGCAGTGGTGGAATAGATGCCACGAGAGCCATTGCCTATGGTGGCTGTGCCCGCCGCATTCAGCCCGAGGTAGTTGCCCTGCACCACGTTGCCACTACCAGAAACCACCGCAATCCCGCTTCCAGTATTGCCAGAGACCACATTCCGAGCACCAGCATTGGCCCCCCCCAACGTGTTGCCACCAGCCTGCAGTTCGATCCCATTGTAAGCATTCGGAATGGCAGCCGTGCCTGGCGCATTGAGGCCGATGATGTTGCCTTGCACGATGTTCCCTGAGGTCTGCAAGCGAACGCCATCCATGGTGTTACCGGAGATGACATTCCCTGCCCCAGGGGCATCTCCGCCGATGAGATTTCCAGTGGAACTGCTGGTGATATCCAAGCCGCGCCCGGCGTTGCCAAGCGCCGCGAGCCCGTCGGCAGTGAGGCCTATGTAGCAGTTTTGGATCTTGTTCGAGGTGGCTCCGGAATCCATGCGTATGCCTGATCCCCCGTTACCGGAGATAACCACGCGTGCGGCTGCCAACGAGTCGCCGATGACATTGCTGTCTCCGGCAAAGATGTAGATGCCGTTCAATCCATTCGGCCTGGCAGCAGTGCCGGCGGCGTTGGTGCCTATGTAGCAGCCAACGATGTAGTTGGAATCCGCCGCGTCCCCACTAACCAGGACGCCATAAGCGTCATTTCCAGAGATAACGCAACGCGCTGACGCAGACGTGCCGCCGAGCGTGGAAGACGGCGCGGTGAACCGCACCCCGGTGGAGTTTGGCCTCGCTGTCAGACCGTCCGGCAGCAAGCCGAGATACACCCCTTCGATGTTACAGCCCGGGGCATCCACGGCTATCCCTATGCCACAACGGACTACCGCCACGCCCCGGATCACTGAACCCAACGCTGCCGACCCGAGCGTGAGTCCGCTTGAAGTGGCTGTGGTGAGACCATCAATGACAATGCGCAATGAGGCGTTGCTGCCCACAAGCAGCGTGTTGGTGGATGAACCAGGCTGCGTGAAGCCCTGCACCGCCAACGCAGTCGAAGCCACGGGAAGCGCCCCCGAGGTGAGTGCGATGGTGTGCGGCCCTGCTCCCGGAATGGTGAAGACGATGTTGTCCATCCCAGGCACAAGACCCGCCGAAGCCATGCCTAGGTTGGACAGGGCATTCGCATTGATGATGGACTGCCTCAACGAACCTAGGCCCGAGTCATTGGTGTTCACGACCACACAAGCGCTGAAACCAAAGTCCACTCCCGTCACCGGTGTGGTACCCAGTGTGACGGGTGCCCAGAACAATGAGCCGACGGGCATGGGCAAAAGCGGCGTTCCTGGAGAGGCAAGATCATCACTGATCGCTGCGGGGTTTCGTCCGCCCACTTCACCGGTCACCGCCGCTGGTGCACCGCTGCTTGCGTCCGTCCGGAAGGTTTGAGTCAAGAAAACGCTACTTCCATCTCCGCTGCGAGTGGATGGTATGCGGTTACTTCCACTGTTCACCACTCGCACGGCGTAGTTCCCTGCGGAGAGTCCAGTGAAACGATACGAACCCGGCTGAGAGGAGAGCGTGGCCGTGGTCGTGA
This sequence comes from uncultured Verrucomicrobiaceae bacterium, assembly GCA_964538625.1. Lineage (GTDB taxonomy): Bacteria > Verrucomicrobiota > Verrucomicrobiia > Verrucomicrobiales > Verrucomicrobiaceae > JAEUHM01. The sequence continues at coordinate 151,691 of CAZIGH010000002.1, read as the reverse complement.
ATCCCTGGAACTGATACACGCTGGCGCTCAGACGATACAGCTCCACACGCACCCCATTGATGCCAGTGCCAACCGCCGCCGCCAAACTACGTCCCGCCCCACCACCATAGTTGATGTCCTCAAACACCACACCAGACACTTCGGTTCCGGACTGAAGATTGGTCACGTAGTCCTCCACTTCCCCATTTCCATCATGGCCATCTGGTCCGGGGGTAGCGACACTGGTGAGGCGGACGCGCACTGCTGCAGCCCCTGCACTGACTGAGGCAGGAACCGTAAAGTTAATCGTGCGGCTGGAGTTGACCGAGCCGGTGGCCACAGCCGTGTTCGAGGCTATCTGCTCACCAGCATCAGTCAGCGATCCATTTCGATTGAAGTCGATCCAGGCATTCAGGTAGGCCGTTGCCCCCGAGGTATTGGTTACATCCACCAACAAGCTGGATGACTGGCCAGCCAGCAAAGTTGTGGGCACGGTCACACCGTCCTCATCGTCCAAACCATCGCTGTCATCCCCTGTGGCCGTGGCATTTCCCAAGGTGGTCCGCTCATGGTCAACGCTCGCTCCCATCCGAAGCGTCGAAAGCAGACGGCTGGAAGCCATAGCCAAACTGCTGTGGTCACCATAGTCCCGGTCTTCAAAGTAGTAAGTGATTGATACGCCGGCCTGCGAGTAAGTGGTGAGTTTGGCATCGAACGTGGTGCCCCCACTCCAGTTGTTTGTATCGGTCACGGACAAAGGAATGGTCATCGTCTCACCCGGGGCCGCCCCTTGGTAAGCAGGACTCACTGCCAAAAATGCCCCTGCGCTGGCTGAGTTGACCGCCCTGGTGTTGAATGCACCAAGGGTCAGGCCGGCACCAGGATTGAACGCATAGACACCGTCATCCGGTAGCAGAGTAGTCCCCGGGAGTGTGTCTCCAGCCAATCCAGAACTCACAGAACCCGTGGGGAAGGTGGCCGTCGCATTCGCTCCGGAGCTGGTGAGCGACATGGTGGCCGGCAGGGAGTGACGATTCTCAAGATACATGTCCTGTGACATTGCAACCGTCACTCTGGAACTCACTGACGCCAGGCTGGCTGTGGCACTATGGTATTTTGGCAAAACGACAGAGGCCGTCCATGCGCCTGTTTTGAGGGAAGTGTCAGCCGTGTATGTGACCGAGTTGGCCGCAGGCACCAGCCCGCAGTCCACGTTGGTCACATCACTGGCTCCCGCAGCAAATACCATGTTCGCGGTCTCCGCTATGAACGAAAACGAGTCTCCGGTAGCATCCGAGTCAGTGAGGTCACTGCCCACGTTTGGCGTTGCGAAGGTGAACGCTCCGATGGCCGGATTGTGAAAACTCAGTCTCCAGGTACCAGGCGGAACCAGGAGAGAATAGCCGCCAGTGGCATCTGTAAGTGCGTGTGACCTTTGACCACCTGCCAGCATATCACCGGCAAACACCTGAACGCCTGGCAACAGGCGCTCCCACGCGTCCCTTTGTCCGTTGTTGTTCGCATCCTCAAAAACGACCCCACTGATTTGAATGCTGTCAGTGATGGTCACGGGATGATCCTCCACCTCACCATCCGCAGTGCTCCCAGTCGGTCCAGCACCGACGAGGCTCGAAATGCGTGCCCGCACCCAACTTGGCCCTGGGGTGGCATTGAGCGGAACAGGAATACGCAGTGTGCCAGGGGTGCGCACTGCATGGGCTACGTTGGTGAGCACTTGCTCTCCCGCATCGGAGAAGTCACCGTCACGATTCCAGTCCACCCACACATTCACAAAGCACGCTGCGGTAGTATTGGCGTCATAGTTGATGAGCAAATGTTTCCCCAAAATGGCGTTGGTAGCCACATAGACTCCGTCTTCGTCCACACCCACGGCATTGTCATCCGCTTGCGTTGCGTTCTCATAATCCACCAGTGCTCCAAACTTTGGCGTATTGGCTGCGGACACCGCAGAGGCAGCCGCATACCCTGTGGCATCTCCGTAGTCAGACAGTGCTCGAATCTCCAGCAGATGATCCTCCACCTCGCCGTTTCCAGAAGGCCCTGCCCACCCCGGATTGGCGGTGCTCGTCAGACGCACCCGAACGGGCACAAACCCTGAAGCTGAAGCAGGTGCCGTAAAGCTGATGGTGCGGTTTGAGTTGCTGGCTCCGTTTGCGACTGCGACGTTGGTGGCCAGCTGCTCTCCAGCATCAGACAGCGAACCATTGCCATTGAAGTCGGCCCACACATTCAGATACGCTGTGGAACCCGAGGTGTTGGTGACGTTCACGATGATGCTGCCGGATGCTCCGGCGGAAATCCAGGAGGGAAGCGTCACTCCATCTTCATCATCACTGCCCAAAAGATCATCGCCTGTGGCAGTCGCATCCAAGGGTGCACCGAACTCGGAATCGACTGTAGCGCCCACTCTCAGGCTTGGAACGCGGATGCTCGAAGCCTGCGGCAACGATGCCGCATCACCAAAATCCGCGACCGGCGTAGCCGTCTGGGAAGCCATGCAAATATTCCTTGCCACTTCATCCAGTTGCGAGGCGGAGAAAACAAAGTTGTCATGTGTGCTGAAAAGCCTCGGCTTTGAGCCGCTTCCATCCGGATCTGCTGGATTCGGCTCCACTGGTCCAGTGTAGCTTCCGCCAGCGGATGCGATGGCTGCGGCTGTCGAGATAGCGGATGGGGTGACAGGCACGATGACTGAGACGAACTTGGAACCACGGGCCGTCTTGAAAGTGGTGAAGTTTTCAAATGCTCCAGCGGTACCGAATCCTGGCGAGGCCGTGTTGACCAAATAGCTGGTGCCACTGCTCCGGTCAGCATCCGTAAAGAGGAAGATGACTAGCGGGCGGTCAGCCACATGGGACAGCGTTTTTTGGGGGCTGATGATGCCGGAGTCCGAAAGCCCATCCATGGCTTTCCCAATGAGACCGACGGCACCATGCGCATCATCGCCACTATGGAGCGTGCCTGGTGCCATCCAAGTCGTTGCGCGCCAGGTGAAGCTCTTTGCCGTGGCTTCATCGGTGGTGAAATCACTCTCGATCCAGATCTGTGGGGTCAATGTGCCAGCGGAATAGGACCCTGCGTAGTTTACCACAGAAACACGGTTCGTCGGATCTGCGGACCACACACGATCCATGATGCCATGCACTGCCGCAGTCATGTTGGCGTATTCTGTGGCATCGATAGAGCCACTCTGGTCCAGCAGGAAGACTACATCCGCACGACAGGTGCCAACGGTAAAGATGTGATCCTCCACCTCGCCACTTCCATCGGCACCATCGGGTCCCGGACTTGCCACGCTGGTGAGGCGCACGCGTACGGGGAGATTACCAAGTGCTGTCGATGCAGGCACGGTGAAGCTGACGACCCGGTTTGCAGCCGAAGTGCCGTTTGGCACGACGATGTTGCTGGCCACTTGCTCACCCGCATCCGTGAGCACGCCGTTGCGGTTGAAGTCCATCCACGCATTCAGATACGCCGCTGCCCCGGAGCTGTTGCTCACATTGACAGTCATGCTCGCCGTAGCGCCTGGAGCCACGGCGAATGGAAGTTTGACTCCATCCTCGTCATCGACACCACTTGCGTCATCACCGCTCGCCATGGAAGTTGCGAGAGTGATCGGCTCCGCATCTGGAGCAAGCGGACCCATTTTGATCGTGGTGGTGGCGATGCTGCTGGCAACCGGGAAGCCCTGCATGTCCCCGAAGTCGCTGGTAGGCAAGTGGAACCCGAAGTCCACCGTCATGTTGCCGTCATCATCATTGGAATCATCCTGGTCACCGCCAGGACCTGGTTCCACCACGGGTTCCGAGTCCTTTGAAAAGGTGAGGATGCCAGACTCATAGAAGCCGGGAGGTGGGCTTCGAGAAAGGTCAAGATTGCTGTCACCATCCACGTCGTTGTCCGGATCAGCCACCTGTCCATAGGTGGGCACGTAGCCGGAAGGTGCAGCTACCCTCACGAAATAGTCTCCGAATGCAACGGAGGGGAAAGCATAGACCCCAGATGCGTTGGTGGTGACTGAGGGCACGACGGCTCCCAGGGGATCGACTGCGGGTGAGCCATCCGGCTTGTGCAGCGTAAGTGTCACCCCTGGAATGCCCGGTTCTCCTGCATCATGCACGCCGTTGTAGTTCAGGTCACTCCACACCAGTGAGCCAATGGAAAAGGGCACGGTGAGTCCTACCTTTCTCGGTTCGCTAGGCGGAAGCATCAAGCCGGCGGTGGATTGAGCACGCTGCCCAATGGAACTCCATGCCACCTGGCCGGGCAGAGCACTGGAAGGCACTTTCATGCTCCAGGTTAGTTCCCGGGATTCTCCCGGTGCCAGAACCGTGGCTCCAAAGTCAAACAGCAGTGCCTTGGTGTTGGCGAGAATGGCCGGAGGAGTCGCAGAGAACGTACCGGAAGCAGCGCCAACAGGACTGGTGAGAGTGGCATCCAGGTCCGAGCGCGTTGGATTGCTGGACATTCCATACTGCACGGTCACGCCTGACGGTACCGTGACGGTGCTGTTCAGCACCGGCGTCATGTTACTACCACGCGGCGTCTGATGCAGAACCACACCCACGTCACCGATGTGCGGAAAGATGTTCATGACCCGTATGCCGGTCAGCGGTATGTTGCCTGGGTTGGTCACCACGAGCTTGTATTGCGCAACACCGTTAGCCGTCGCCATAGCCGCATCTGGGAAACGGGTAAAGTCGGCATCGAGGTCTCCTTTCACCCACAACACGCTGTCGATGGCCGTGCTGTTGCCCACTTCTATGTAGCCTTCTGTGGAGGGAAGCAGCTCGGTCAGGTCTCCATCTCCATCCAGGTCATCCACATCAACAGAGTTCCATGTCCACGCCGGATTCAAATACGCACTGGCGTGACCAGTCAGCTTCATGGTGAGTGCATAGTTGCCGGCTGCGGTGGCTGCCTTGACGCGGGTTTTGAACTTGACCACGAGGCCCCAGTAGGAGTTGACGCCATTGAATGTGCTGTAGTTCGGAGGCAAATCACCCGACCACGAGAGTCTAAGCAGCTGCCGCCCAGTGCCGTTGTAGTTGTTGATGGTAGTCACCGACGGCGGTGGCAGAGCGCCACCGGCTTGCTGTGTGAGTGAGTTGGGAACAAACTCAAGCGAAGACGGCAGAAGCGCCGCGCACACTGGATGGATGAGGGGCGCGCTAGCGGCTTCAGCATTGTGAATGGTGAACTGCCATTCCGCTTCCTGGAGTGGAGAGTAAGCGGGCGGTGATGCGTAGCTCATGGCGAGCTGGGGAATGGGTCCCTTTGGGAGCAAGGTCACAATGGCTGTATCCGTCATGGTGGTATCCACACCACCGGCCCTGTACGTTACCGTAGCTGTGTTTGACACGGCCTTGGGCAGACCCGTAATGGGCTGTCCATTGACATCCCTACTGGTGTCTGGATGTCCCATGTAACCAAAGGCTCTGCCACGCCACCCGTCTGAGAAGCCAGGTGGAATCTGGTTGTAGTGGAAGCGCAGTGCCGTCACTTCCTCACCGGGTGCCAGCAAATCCGGCATCCACCAGCCAACGTCCGTATCGGGAGGCACTTCGCGTGGCCCACCCGGCATATCTCTCCAGGATGAGTTGGCCGTGGTTTTGTAACTCGCTGTTACGACTACGGTGGCACCAGAGCTTAGGTCGGACGCGGCCGTCACCCAGCGGGGCAGGAACTCAGGCGGCATGGGATCTTCCACCACATAGTTTTCCAGTGGCACGTTGCCTACGTTGGCCGTGGTCAAGTGGTAGGTGAAGTAGCCTGAGAGACTGGCAGGGCTGGGAGAGCCTATCTTGTCGAAATGATGCCCGACGATCTCGGTAATTAGGGTGGTGTCATTGAATGCACTGCGGCTCACCGGAGTGGAGGGTGGCAGGATGCCGCTGGCCGTCGCCGTGTGCCTGACTACCTGGTTACCTACAAACGGCGGCGCACCGTGGACCGCTGTAACAGTGACTTCCACCGAGTCCCCGGCATCAAGAAACGGAAAGCTCCAGGCCACGCTTGAACTTGCTCCATTGAAAACGCCTCCACTGGTGGCCGCCACGAACGTCGTGCCGGTGGGCAGTTGATGCACCAGCTGGAAGGAACCGATAGCGGACTGGCCGAAGTTGGTGGCACGGATGCGGTAGGTCACGGGCTGACCAAGTAGGGCTGCCCCCTCAGAATCGATGGACACCGCCAGCACATCTGCTGGATCTGCGTTGGATTCCAGAATCAAGTTATCTCGGAAGTCCTGGATGCCCGTCCCAAAAGAAGTTCCCTGCAAGTTTGCCAGGGTGGCATCAGGCGTGTGATTGGGAAAGCGTACGGAGAACTCCAGCGTCCCAGAGCTACCCGGTGCCAGCGGTTCCACAAACACATAAGTGATCTTCCGCGTGGCAGGGTTGTATGAGGCACTGGTTGTGTGGGCTGAACCCACCATCTGCACCTGGGCTGTGCTATCGGCCTCAAGTGAGAGCGGCAGGTCCACCACCACCCGGGCATTGCTCAGGGAGCTGGTGAGACTGGACCAGGTGTAACCGATGCTCACGGTCTTCATGATTCCATTGTCCACCACGGTGCCCCCGGACGTATAGAGATCGATCAAGAACTGAGATGTGACGGGCGTGGTTCCGGTGTGGAATCCAAAATCCAGGGTGTCATCCACATTCGTGGAGCCGGTGGTTCCGGGTTCGGTGCCAGGCTGAAGACGCACTACTGGAGAGAAGACGGCTGTGCCAGGTCCGCCAGGCTGAATGCCATTGCTGTCATTATCCACGCCATTGTCCAACGTCACTGCGGCGGAACTTGCGTGGCTTAAGGGGGGAGCGGGAATCTTGACAAAGTAGTAGCCGGCGCTCAGCCCGTTAAAGAAGTAGCGCCCATCCGCTGAAGTCACGGCTGAGGTGATGAGCGTATCTGCCGCAGTGCCAGTGCCGCCGCGAGCATTGTCCGAGCCCGGATTCCACAACTCCACACTCACCCCTGCCAGCCCTGTCTCAAGGGTGTCCTTCAGCCCGTTGTTGTTCACGTCAGACCACACCAGGTCACCTATGGAAAAGGAACTGGTGATGTTCACCACCGCATCTTCCACTTCTCCCACTCCATCCTGTCCTCCTGGCCCTGGGGAAGGAATGGAAGTCAGTCGTGCCCTGACGCCGGCGAGACCAAGATTGGCACTCACTGGCACCGAAAAAGTGAAGGTCCTCGTTCCGACTTCGCCGGCCTCGATCGCACGGTCACGGACAATGCGCTCACTGCCGTTGGAAAGACTGCCGTTCCGGTCAAAGTCCACCCACACGTTGAGAAACGCTCGCGAAGCGGTGTAGTTGCGAACCACCACGTCTATCGATGCCGTATGCCCGGCGATCAGTTGAGCCGGAAGAATGAGACCGTCCTCATCGTCGGTTCCAGACAGGTCGTCTCCCGTAGCGGTCGAGTTGGTAGAGGCAGCACTTTCTGCATCAACCGTGGCCCCCAGAATGAGCGCGGAAGCGGCAAGGCTTGAGGCGGAGGGAAAGCTGGAAAAGTCCCCAAAGTCAAGCGTAGGGGCGCGGACGCCGATTGGCACCACGTAGTCCTCCACCTCACCACGTCCGGCAGGGCCTCCAGCGCCCGCACCAGTTACTGAGCACAGACGCACCCTGACTCCTGCATTGCCGCTCACCGCTGAGTCAGGCACGGTGAAGTTGATGAATCGACTTGCTGCATCACTACCTATGCTGATGCGCACATCCGAGGCCACCTTTTCCGAAGCGGAGAAGCTTCCATTGCCGTCAAAGTCCACCCACGCGCTAAGCCAGCCGTCTGCCGCAGTCAGATTCGTCGTTGTCACCAGCAGCCATGACGAGCGCCCAGGCGTCAACGAGGCGGGCAACTGCACGCCATCCTCATCATCAGTGCCGTCTTTGTCATCTGCGGTGGCAGATGCATTGGTCAGTGGGGCAAGCTCGGAGTCCACCAGCGGACCCAGCCGCAGCTGGTTGTCCACCTCAGCAGATGCCACCGGCGCACTGGCCAGGTCTCCATAGTCCAGCCGCAGACTCAGGGGACGGAAGATGACCTCCTTGGGTTCCCCCAGCGCACCACCGCTGCTCCAGATGCCGAGGTCCACCCCGGTAGATCCATGAAACTTGCGGATCACATTATTCATGAGGTCTGTCACATAAAGATGACCATCTGGCCCAAAGCTGATGCCGCCAAATGCCCCCGTGCTGGAGCCAAAAATGGACACGCTCATGGTGCCACCTGTGGTTACGCGATAGACGTTTTGGTTGTGAGCCACGACGTAAAGGTTTGCATCCGGTCCGAAGACGAAGCCCCGAACGGTGAGCACACCCGCCGGCAGGCTCACCGAGTCAAGCAGGGTGCCAAAGGTCGTATAACGCTGGATCTGGCCGCTGCCGTAGTTGCCCACATAGAGCTTGTTGTCAGCAGACCAGAGCAGCCCTTGGAAGGGCTGATTGAGACCGGACGCTACAAAGTTGTCCATGAAGGCACCTGTGCTGCCGTTGTAACGCTTGATCTGATTGCTGTTCCGGCTGGTCACATACCAGTGCCCATCTGGACCCATGGTTATGCCGCTTGGCCCATTGAGCCCGTTGCCCACGGGTATGGCCGTACCCACGAGTGCACCGGTTCTGCCTTTGTAGCGGACCACCTTGTGGTCAAAGGATGAGGTGACAAACAAATCTCCACCCGGCCCAGTCAGGATGTCATAGGGCCGGTTGAGTCCTCCATGGTTGGAAGGAAACAGGTCCGCCAGATAGATTCCAGAATCTCCCGTGTGGCGAGTGACGGTGTCCCTAAGATGATTCGATGTCTGGGCATCCCAGACCAGCGTATTCGCAGCACGGAAGCCAAAGTCCACGCTCAGGTTGGTATTTGCATCACTGTCGCCATCGTTCACAGGCTCTGCACCCGCAGTCAATGTCACGGCTGAGGATGCTACCGAGCCTGTTCCCATGGCAATCCCGTTGTCATCGTTGTCGATGTTGTTGTCAGGATCACTCGTTCCTGTGGTGGTCACGAAGCCCTCCAGAAGCCCTCCCGTTGCAAAGTTGGAGGCATCAATCTCCACGATGTATTCGCCAGGGGTGAGTCCATCAAATCGATAGAAGCCGCCGTTGCTAGTGTGCCTGGTAGCCACCAGCACGTCTCCTGCCCCCAGCACTCCGTTTCCGTTGTCACTGTGGAGGTTCACGCGCACTCCATCCACGGGTAGCTCACCATTGGCAAACTCAAAGAGTCCGTCCCCGTCTGTGTCGATCCACACCCGGTTCCCCACTGACAATAGACCTGCTGGTGTGATGTTTAATAGATGGTCCTCCACCTCTCCACTTCCCACCGCACCGGTGGGAGCGGCAGAACTCGTCGAGGTCAGGCGAACTCTCACGCCAACGTTCCCGGACGCAGAGGCAGGCACGGTGAAGTTGACGGTGCGGTTGGAGTTGGTGGTCCCGTTGGCTATGGAGACACTGGAAGCCACCTGTTCTCCGGGGTCCGTGAGAATGCCGTTGTTGTTGAAGTCAATCCACACGCTGAGGAAGGAAGTGGCACCACGGTTGTTGGTGACGTTCACCGTCATGCTGCTGGCGGTGCCGGCTAGGACGGACGCGGGCAGCGTTACGCCGTCCTCGTCATCAGTCCCCACGCTATCGTCTCCCGAGGCGGTGAGGTTGGTGGCAGGTACGGATTCCATGTCCGTGGTAGCGCCGATTTTCAAGGTGCTCAGCAGCGTACTCGAGGCGCTGCCGAACAAGCTGAAATCGCCGAAGTCCGAGGTGGGAACTGGGCTGATGGTCACGGCTTGATCCTCCACTTCTCCATTCCCGTCCCGGCCATCTGGACCCGGTGACGCCACACTGGTCAGTCTCACCCTAACTGCCGAAGCGCCGAGACTTGCTCCGGTAGGGACTGTGAAAGTGATGGATCGATTCGAGTTACTCGTCCCGTTGGCCACGGTGGTGTTGGTGGCGATTTGCTCCCCTGAGTCGGTAAGCGAACCGTTCCGGTTGTAGTCTATCCAGGCGTTGAGGTACGCCGTGGCACCGGAAGTGTTCGTGACGTTCACTGTCATGGTGTAAGTCTGTCCGCGGTCAATGGAAGCCGGTAGGGTAATACCGTCCTCGTCATCCAGCCCTTCACCATCGTCACCCGTGGCAGCCGCGTTGGCGTTCAACCCTATCTCCGCATCCACCTCCGCCCCGATGCGCAGGCTGGCGACACGGGTGCTGGAACCCACGGGGAACGACGCATAATCGCCGAAGTCCAGCGTCGCACCGCCAATGGGTGTGACCAGCATGATGTCCTGGGTATGAGCCGCATCCGTATTGGCATAAAAGGATAGCGAATACTTGGTGGACACGTAAGACGCAGCCGGAGCGGCCGCCTTGAGCGCGGCGATGATAGCCTTTGAAGTGTTATACCAGGGGCGGGTCGGGTCCAGCGTGGAGTAAGTATCCGCATCCAGTCCAGCGTAGCGCTGTGCCATGGTGGTACCACCTACGCCCCAGTCTTTCAGCACCTCATGAAGCGCCTCCACGAAGGCCCAGTGATTGTTTTGATTGAGTGGAACAATGCTGTCCAGGGTCACCACGTTGGACTCAAAGTAGTTGTCCAGCAGCCAGTTCACCGCACCCATGCCAGTCACCCCCACCGAGGGACGCTCAAACATGTTCGCCGCCGGCATGGTGGTGTAGTTGAACGTGCCGCCCGCCGCCGGTGCCCCAGCGTAAGGCTCCGCACAAACGCCCCATCCAATCACCGCATTGTTTGAAGGATTGCGCACAAAAAACTCACCCGCAGTGCCACCGGTATTGTCTCCGGCGAAGGTGGGAATGCGATCCATCCGCGCCGTGAGGCTCTGCCCAAACGCTGCCGACAGACCAAGGAGGAGAAGGCAAACCGCCGGAGCAACAAGGAAGTGTAGCGAAGCGCTGAAGCTTCTGCGAGCGACAAGAGGCGTACCGGAGGGCTGGTTCGAACGGTTGTGAGGCATCATTTCCGTGGGGGCGAATCCGGAAACGTTCACTCATTTTGCATTAACACTCAACATGAATATTATGGTTTTTATATTAAGCATTGTGAATTAAAGCGGCTCCCCGGGTCGTTCGCCTCTCTGGTCAGGTGTGCCAGGTCCCTGGTCTTTCGGCCCACCCACAGAAACACTCGTTAGACCCCGCCTACCCGAAGCAGCGGCATGAGAACCGTACGATCACGGTTTCACCCGGAATCCGGCATTTCCGGATTGAATCAGGATGGCCGAACGCCAGGGCTGGAACAGCTTCATGGATTCTGGGTCTGGCTGAGAGGGGGCGTCTTCTGCAAGCCAGTGGCCGGACACGTCGAGATAGTAGGGCACGTAGGCCGCAGGTCCGCCCGGCTGATCCGCCAGCCAGAACCGCAGACGGTCTCCCGTCGAAGCGTCCCCGCCCACGAAACCGTTGGCGGCATTCATCTTCAGCTCACCCATGCTCACCGCCGCGACAGAGAGTCCGCCCAGCATCCGACTGCCAGGCTGAAGTCTCACCGCCATGTCGGAAGAAGATACTTCGCCCACCAGGGTGAGGCTTATTTCAGCGCTTCGCGGATGAATCATGAAGCCTTCTCCATACCCGATCACTCGTGATGCACCTTCCTGAGCAGCGCCGGAAGGCGCGAACCATTCCGCGCCGGATGCGCTGCGCCCAGCCCACCAAGTCTCGTAGATACCGTCTCTGAAAAAGTGAATATTGTCCGCCACCGCCGCCACCTGGCCGGTACGGAATCGCGACGCCGGGGCGAGGTCTTCCAGCATCCAATGAGGGCGCAAGGCCACCCGGCTGCCGGCCGGAATGTCCGCTGCTCGTTGGAGGGTGCTCCGTGGGTGGTCTCCCAACAGCACAATATCGGAGGCCGAACTGGCTGCCTCATTCACCTCTAGGCGATGCCCTTGCATCACGCCATCCGTGATCTGGATGTAGTACTCCCTGCCCGGTTCCAGGACAGATTGGATGCCAGCCTGGGCCACGCCCTTCACGGATAGCACGTCATTTTGAGATGTTTTCACCGTTCCCGAGTAAACAGGAGCGGCCAGCAGCGGCATGCCGAAGGTGGACTGCCCCACTGGGAACCGGCGCTTGGCAAAGCCCCACGACGCGGTACTGGCTGTCTCTTCAGGGATGCCATTCAGATCCGCGTCTAGCTCAACCACAAGGCGCACCTGGCCTTGCTCAGAAGCTTGAAACAGGCTCTGTGCGTCGATGCGCTCATACACGGCATGCTGCCGCCCGTCACCGGGGTAAGTCACTGTAGGACTGGTCACAAGCGCACTCCAGGAGGTGCTGCCAAATGCCGCGCCCTCCAGGCGGTAGCGCACATCTGGCGGAAGGACTACGGGGCGAAGGACAACGGCGTCCACGCCACCGGATACGTTCTTCACGAGCTGGAACGGCGGAGTGGGCACCAGTCCCTCGCTCCATTCAAGTCCTAGTGCATAACTCAGCAAGTCTGTCCCCAGGTTGGCTCCGGTTTCAGAAGGAACTTTGGTACGCTTGGCTTTACTCAGCTGAGCCATGGTCGTGGACCGTTCGCCGGCGAAACGCTGGCTAGAACCAAAGACGATGCCGAAGTCGATCGTCAGATTGGAGTCTGCATCTGCACCATCGTCCGCCTGGCTGCCGTAGCCTTTCTCTCCGCTCGTCGCAGTAGGCTGAAGCCCGGCCACGTACAACAGGGACGCGCTGCTGATGCCATTGACCTCTGGCGAGTTATCATCCACGCCATCCTCAGCCTGATCGTCATCCCGCACACCGGTTGGCTGTCCCGCATCCGGAGAAGACCGGCCAGTGTGCAGCGCACCACCTGACTGGAAGGCGCGGGCCGGGATCTTCACGAAGTATGTCCCCGTATTCACGAAGAAGGAGTAGAGCCCATCGTAGTTTGTGGTGGTGGTGCTCACCAGCGTGGGACTGCCGGGTAGCGGAACACTGTAGAGTTCCACCGGCACCCCGGCCAGGCCAGACTCGAAGCTCGGGTCAAAGATGCCATCGCCATTGACATCAAGGAACACCAGATTCCCAATTCCAATGCCAGATGCGAAACCGAAGTCCTGGGTGAGGTCCACGTTGTTGTCCACCAGACCGTTGGCGTTGTCATCGTAGGTGCCGAATAGTCCCGCCTCCGCCGTCCCCGCCGGAGCTTGACCGGGCAGAAGGGCAAAGACACCGGTCTTCACTCCGAAGAGGCGCGGATCCCCCTCCGCCAGACCGTTCTGGCCCACGTTGTCATCTCCATCAGCCACGGACACCGGCAGCACAATCCGCCCGGCCAGCGGAGCCAGCAGCTGAAATGCGGACGCGGGAATGTGCAGGAAGTAGTAGCCAGGGCGCAGCGAGGTGAAAAGGAAACTGCCTCTCGTGGAGTCGGACGAACTGGTAGTGGTGGTAGCCAGCGGAGCATCCAGCTGTGGGTTCATCCCCGCAGCAAAAAGCCTTACCGGCACTCCGCCCACGCCCTCTCCTGCATCTGCGCGACCGTTTCGATTGCTGTCGATAAACACCATGTTGCCTACGCCCACCGGTCGGTAGAAGCCGAAGTCCACCGTCAGGTCCACATTCGCATCCACAGTGGAGTCCATGTAGCTGGCCTTGCCAGTCTCCTGTCCTTCGTCGGTTGGTTCGGTCCCGGGGGAGAGTTCGATGGCACCGGACCACACCCCCGTGAGCCAAGGGTAGAGCACGTCCTCACCATTTTCATCCACATCATCATCACGACCATTGTCCCCTCCCTGACCAGGCAGCGAGTAACGACCAGCCAGAGCACGTCCGGAATAGAAGTTGGACGCAGGCAAGTGCACACGGTAGAACCCGGCTGCCAGATCACCAATGTAATAGACACCGGCGCTCGTGGTCACTGCCTTGATCGGATTGTTCGAGAGCAGATTGCCGGACCCATCCACCTTGAAGACCTGAATGCTCACGTTGTCAACGCCCTCGCCTTCGTCGAAGACGCCATTTCCGTTTGCATCATCAAAGACGAGATTGCCCACGCCCACGGCATTCGGGTCAGGCAAACGAAATCCAAAGTCGATGGTGAGGTCGAACTGCGAATCATTGGGCGTGTCTTCGGTGGCATTGAAACCGTTCTCGCCAGTCACGGCACCGGGAGCCGAGTCGAGTGGCTGCCCGCCGGGACTCAGCACGATGTTTCCGGACGAGATGCCAGTGAAGTCCGGACTCGGGGAATCGTATCCGTTCTCACCCACCGAGTCGTCCGAAGTCAACTCGGACTCCACACCTGAGATGGAAACATATCCCTGAAGCGGACCACCAAACTGGAAGTTTTCCGCAGGGATGTGGACAAACCAGCGGCCAGATGGCACCCGGTCAAAACGATAACGTCCATTGGCCGCTGTGGTCACAGTGGAGTAGGGCAGCACATAGCCCGGCTCATCGCCAGCATGGTAGAGCTCCACCTCCACTCCACCCACTCCCTCACCAGCGTTGTAAACACCGTTTCCGTTGCCGTCGATGAATACCAGGTTTCCTATGCCCATGGGCACCTGGAAACCGAAGTCGATCGTGAGGTCTATCGCTGCATCCACGTCATCATCCTCCGCAGACCCCAGCCCTGTCTCTCCGCTAGCCGCAGTGGGAGCTGCTCCCGGGTCTATGAATACGACGTTCGACAACACGCCATCCACTTCGGGTATGGTGTGATTCAATCCATTCTCACCCACATCGTCATCACCTTCGTTCCCTTCCGCGATGCTGACCAGGCCGAACAGCGGCCCCCCGGACCGGAACATGCGGGCAGGAATGTGCACTCGGTAGGCACCGGGGATAATGCCATTGACGATGTAGAATCCACCATTCGCCGTCACGGTGGACGCCACAGGAGCATCCACACCCGGCGTCTGCATGACATCATACACATCCACTGCGACCCCGTTGACCCCTTCACCAGTGGACGCCACTCCGTTGCCATCTGCATCACGGAAGACGAGGTTGCCTATACCCACTCGCCTGGAGAAGCCGAAGTCGATGGTCAGGTTTCCATCTGAATCCAGAAGATCATCATCGGAAGCGTTCATGCCAGTCTCTCCCGTGGCAGCGGTCGGCTGGGTGCCGTTTTGCAAGTTGATGACTGCAGAGGAGATGCCTGTGGTCTGGGGAATGGCGCTATCTATACCGTCCTCGCCCAGGTGATCGTCACTCTCCACGGTACCTAAGACGCTGAAGTAACCACGGAGCAACCCTGCACCTGAGAACTGGGAGGCGGGAATATGCACGAAGTAGCGGCCGGCAAACAACGCCTGGAACCGGTATAATCCTCCACCGGAAGTGATCTGTTCCGCCACAGGTGCATCCACTCCCGGTATCTGACCTTCGCGGTAGAGTCTCACCGTGATGCCATTGATACCTTCAAATGCGTCCGCCACTCCATTGTAGTTCCGGTCATCAAAAACCAGGTTGCCTATGGTCAGAGGATTCACCACGAGTACGGTGACATCTTCCACCTCACCCTTTGCCATGGAGACACCACTGAAGGCGGGCACGGATGCCCCCTCACTCAAGCGGAACCGGATGTATTTGAGACCAGGCGACGTGCCCACCGGTGGAGTCAGCGTGAAGGATTGCAGTCCGCTTGCGCTCACCGCCCTCGCCGGCTGCGTCTCTCCTGCGTCATTCGCATCCCCGTCGCCATTCCAGTCTGCAAAGATGCGCAGCGTAGCGGTGCCACCGCCCAGCGCTGAGGTATTCAAGACCACCGGCACTTGAATGGCAACCGGCTGCCCTACCATGAGCGTCGGCAGCGAGAGATCTTCGTCATCCGTGTCCGCCAGGTCGTCTGCATTGGCGAGGCCTGTGGTGGGATTGGCACGTTCCGCGTCTGCCGCCACTGCGCCCAGATAGGCGTCTCTGCTGGCCTGCTGCGCTGCGGCAGCAAATGGCAGGTGGTCACCAAAATCCAACAGCGTTTGCAGGTTGGTCACATTGTCCTCCACCTCACCAAAACCATCCAAGCCGTCAGGCCCCGGACTACTTTCATTGGTAAGGCGCACGCGCACACCCACCACGCCCAAGGCGGCGTCAGCCGGCACCGTAAAGTTGATCGTACGGTTGACCGCGACCGTGCCGCTGGTGATGGCGATGTTCACGCCCACGTGCTCTCCCGAGTCCGTCAGCGAACCGTTCCCGTTGAAGTCCACCCACACATTCAGGTAAGCCGTCGTACCGGTTTGATTCGTCACGTTGGCGGTGATCACGCCGGGACCAGAGTGTGCCATGACAGCCGACACCGCCACACCGTCCTCATCATCAGCCCCCGTGACATCATCTCCTGTGGCGGTTATGTTCAATACGGGTATGGCTTCCGCATCGGTCAGGGCCCCGATCCTCAGACTGTTGTGGATCACACTTCTCGCGGAGGGAAATGGCGAAAAGTCACCGTGGTCAATGGCCTCCAGCACCGTGATGGCATAGTCCTCCACCTCACCCTTTACGTTCGCCACGCCAGAGAATGCCGGTGCCGTGGTGCCCGCAGTGATGCGAAGACGCAGATACTTGGTGCCGGCGCTCGTCCCCTGAGGCGGGGTCAAGTTGACATAGGCGGTACCCGTGGCCGCCACCGCTACCGCAGGCAACGTCTCTCCCAGGTCTGCCACGTCGCCATCACCGTTCCAGTCCACCCAAGCACCAATGCGCGCATCCGTGATGCCGCCGGTGAGCACCACAGGAACTTCAATGGCGGTGGTCACTCCAACGATGAAGTCCGGCATCTCCAAATCTTCGTCGTCCACATTGCTCAAGTCGTCGCCATTTGCCGCGCCTGCGGGGGGCGATGTGGGGTCTCCGTCTGTGGGGATGGTGCCCATTTGAATGGCGCTGTCTGCCACCTGCCCCGCAGCGGGGTAGCCAGGATAGTCACCGTAGTCCGTACGGCTCAGTACCGGAGCAGGTGTGCCCACCGCTATCCCCAGGTCCGTCATGTCCACCACGGCACCAGTGGCGATGAATCTCGTGGACTGACCGGTCTGAGGATTGAGTTCAAACCAGTCTTTGTTCTCGGCCAGCGTACCCAGCCCACCGTAAAGTCTGCCATCCAGACGCAAGGCAATGCCGTTGTGCATCACGCTAGGATTACTCAGCAGGGTGGCTTTAGGCGACGCATCATTGAGATTGAACGCGAAGTAGTCTTTCTGCCAAGTTGCCATGCGGACGGCAATGGCCAGTACCGTGCCGTCCGGTCTGGCTACGATGTCCCCGAAGTCGTGCCCTCTGGCGTTGTTCCAGATGTCGGAAATCCTCGTCGCGGAGGTGATGAAGTAGGCTCCGGAGCTGCCCTCTATCTTGACGCGCCAGAGGTCATCCGTCTCCTCGATGATGAACCAGAAGAAGCCATTGTAGCACGTGCCGTTGTGAACGGTCGCGTTGGCAGGCACACCAAAGCTGTCCAGATCCCCGGCCAGATTGCTGACGCCGGTAGCGCGGTCCCAAACGGCAAGCCGACCATCTCCCACTTCTCCGCTGCTGTAAGCCACCACACCGGCAGCACCCAAGTGCTCCATGTAGGCGGAACCGTTGCCCCATGAGTTGCCAAAAATCAGGTTGGCGGCAAAGAGCGAACTGCCATCACTGGTTTTTACCTCGTAGAGTTTCCCACGGCTTACGCCATACACGAAGCCATCCTGGAACATGGTGACCACATGATCTTCCACCTCTCCCTTGGCAGCTGAATCACCACCGAACTGAGGTGCCTCGGTGCCTTCTGCAATCCTCAGCCTCACACTGCGAGTGCCAAAACCGGTACCCAACGGCGGACTCAAGGACAGTGCCACCACACTGGTGCCCTCCGTGCCCACTGTTACGGCCGCAGACATTTCACCGGCATCCGAGGCATCACCGTCCGCATTCCAGTCTGCAAAGGCGCGAATGGTAGCCACACCACCAGAAAGACCAGCCTTGTTCAGGGTCACAGGCACCTCAAACCAAGTTTCCGACCCGGCAAAGAAGTTCGGCAAAACCACGTCTTCATCGTCCACGCCAGAGGTATCATCCAGAGAAGCCACTCCCACGGTAGGATTGGAAGCCTCGGCATCGGTGGGATTCGTCCCCATGCGCACATCAGAGCTTGCCAGCTGTGTGGCCTGGGGGAACGCGGGGTTGTCACCGAAGTCGTTCACGATCGCCGGCTGAATGTTGATCAAAGCATCCTCCACTTCCCCATTTCCATCTTCTCCATCGAAACCGGGTGAACTCACACTGGTCAGCCGTGCTCTCACGCCCACTGCACCTACCACCGCGCTTGCAGGGACGGTAAAGTTTACCGTGCGCTCGGCGGCACTCGTGCCGGTGGGTATCACCAGGTTTACGGCCACCTGTTCGCCTGCGTCAGAGAGGTCTCCATCATTGTCAAAGTCCACCCATACATTCAGATAGGCGCTGGCACCGGAGGTGTTGGTGACAATGACAGTAACGAATCCACTCCCGAGTTTTGCCACGCCTGCAGGCACTACCAGTCCATCCTCATCGTCGGAGCCCGTCAGGTCATCACCCGTGGCGAGGCTGTTGGTGGTGGGCGAGAGTTCCACGTCCGTCGTAGCGCCGATGCGGAGCGTGTTCACCATGGTGCTGCCAGCTATGGGAAAGGCGCTGTAGTCTCCGTAATCCAACGTGGCAGGTGGCAGCAGTGTGAAGGCGTAGTCCTCCACCTCTCCCTTTGCCCACGAGAAGCCGCTCACTGCGGGCGATGAGGTACCCTCCGTGAGACGAACCCGGAGGAACTTGGTTCCAGGGGCGGTAGATGCCGGCGGCGAGAGAGCAAAGTTGTAACTGCCTGATGCAGTAACCGACTGGGTGGTGAGAGTCTCATTGGTATCAAGCACGTCACCGTCTCCATTCCAGTCCACGAACACTCGAAGACGTCCCACCCCTCCGGAGATCGCGGAAGAGTTGATCTGAACGGGCACGACCAGCGTGCTGGTCTGACCGGCCGTGACGATGGGCACGCTGAGATCCTCATCATCCACGCCTGTGAGGTCATCCGCGTCGGCAATCCCGCTGGTGGGGTTCACTGCCTCGCCGTCGGTAGGTGTGGAACCGATGCGTATGTCCGCACTCGGAATCTGGCTCGCACTCGGGAAGCCCGAATGGTCCCCATAGTCCGCAAGGACCTCCGATGAAATGTTTACCAGGTAATCCTCCACTTCACCCGTGTCATCCAATCCGGAAGTACCCGGACTGGAAGCAGAGGTGAGCCGCACCCGCAGGCCCGTATTGCCCAAAGCGGCGCTGGCTGGAACGGTGAACGTGAAGCTCCGCAGACTTGCCGAACTGCCTGAGGCCACTGTGGAGTTGGTGATGATTTGCTCACCCGAGTCCGTGAGCAGTCCATTCTGGTTGTAGTCGATCCACGCATTCAGGTATGCCGTGTAACTGGTCTGATTGGTAACCCGCACACTGATGGTCACGGGCGCTCCTCTTGGCAAGGTGGACGGCAGGGTCACGCCATCTTCATCATCTACAAGTTCATCATCATCACCGGTTGCGGTGCTGTTTCCCTGGTTGGAAAGTTCCGCATCCACGTACGTGCCCATGAAGAGCCGAGCACTCACTTGGCTAGCGGCCCAAGGCAGGGTGGAGAGGTCGCCGTAGTCTCTGGTGGCACCCCGCAGCGCGATGTCCTTCGTGTTGTCATTCTCTCCGGGGGAAAGCATGATGGCCACGGATTCAATCGGTCCTCCCGCGCCGCCGCGCTGCGTCGCATTGTTGTCATTGTCCACATCATCATCGACCATGTTCGCCACCGATGCAACAAGGCTGAGCCAAGGAGGCGGTGCTGGGATGGTCACTTGATAGCGACCAGGCGGAAGATTTCCAAAACTGTAGAATCCAAAGCGTCCCAACCCCGTGGTGGTGCGAAGCACGTCTGCCTCTCCAGCATCGAGGAAGTCACCGTCCCCGTTGGCGTCGAAGTTCAGTGAGAGCGTAACGCCATCCGCCCCAAGTTCAGAGGTCGCCTTGTAACCTGTGTCGTTGAGGTCATTCCAAACCAGGTTTCCGATACCGCAAGCGCCGGTTGCAGGGGTGACCCAGACATCATCTATCAACATGCCTCCGGGACTGAGCGAATCCCCTGTTCTCGGCACCCCTCCTCCAATGGCCAGCCAGCGATGCTCCGCAGCATAGGTAAAACGGAATGTAACCCGCTGCCAGCGCAGTGCTCCCCAGCTTCCACTGGCGGGCACTTCGATGCCTGCGGCATGAATGAGATTCGCCTCTGCCTGGTCAAGAATGACTCCGCCTGCCTTAGCGCTTCGCTGATTGCCGGTGGATCCCGCCACCAGATTGCCCGAGGCGTCCAGATTGGCCGTGTAGGGCGCTACCCAGAAAGAAACGTCATACTGCTGGCCGGCCACCATGGCCGTGTTCAGCCCGTAGTGAGACTGGCCAGACTGCAATCCGACCATGAGGAAGTCGTTGTCATCCAGATAAACGGCTTTCGTTCCGTCTCGTGCCTTGGATGCGTCATTGAGAAGAAGCATGTGCAGCGTGCCATCGGCTGCCGGAGAGGGTTTCCATGTGGCGGGGGCTTCCACCGCTGCAGGTCCACCGAAGACACTGGCGGGACTGCCTTCAAACGTGGAACCAAAAGTGACTCCAGTCTGCACAGTCTCAAAGGAACCGTTGGAAAGCATGTTACGCGGGGTCACCTGAATCACGTAGTCTTCCACCTCGCCTCGAAAAACGGAGGTGCCACCGTGAGCCGGTGCGGTTGAACCTTCTACCAGACGCAGGCGGAGAAACTTCGCCCCCGGCGCTACGCTCTCGGGCGGAGAGAGGATGAAGGTGCTCACGCCCGAGGCCGAGACCGTGACTGCGGGCAGCGTCTCGTTCGCATCGGACACATCCCCGTCACCATTCCAGTCCACGAACACACCCAGCCTGGCGGTATTGCCAGTGAGTGCAGCGGCATTCAGATGCACCGGTACGGAGAGCACCACGCTGCCTCCAGCACCTACGGAGGGCATGATGAGATCTTCATCATCCACACCCGTAGTGTCATCACCACTGGCGACACCAGAGGTTGGAGTGGAAGACTCCGCGTCCGTGGGGGTGGTGCCGATGCGAATGTCCGTGCTTACTGTCTGACTGGCCGCCGGAAACACTAGAGCGTCGCCGAAGTCTGATCCCGCCGGTTGCAGTATCGTCACGGCGTGGTCTTCCACCTCGCCCGTGCCATCCAGCCCATCCGGACCCGGTGATGCCACAGTGGTCAATCGTACGCGAATGGCAGAAGGTCCGGCCACAGCGGCAAGCGGCGTGGTGAAAGGCAGAGTGAAGCTGCCGTTTCCAGTGCCCGTGGCCACGAGGACATTGGTAGCCACCTGCTCGCCTGAGTCGGCCAGGCTCCCGTTGCGGTTGAAATCCACCCAGGCATTCAGGTAGGCAGGGCTGCTGCTGGTGTTTGTCGCGCTGACCACTAGGCTTGTCGCCACTCCAGGAAATAGCGGGCCAGACAGCGTCACCGCATCCTCATCATCGATGCCGGCCACGTCATCACCGCTGGCGGTGGCATCCGTGGATGCGGCAAGCTCTGTGTCCGTAGTGGCTCCGAGCTTGAGTGAAGGCACGACGTAACTACTGGCAGACGGGAAGGGAGTGTAGTCGCCGTAATCCACTCCGTTGGCCACCACTGCGATGAGGCGGTCCTCCACTTCACCCACTCCTGTCACGCCGTAGGGCCCAGGATTGGGCACGGAGGTGAGACGGGCACGCACTGCCTTGTTACCAGGAGTGGCTGAGAGTGGAATGGTAAAGGAGACGGTCCGAGTGGCGGCGTTCGTGTTGTTGGCCACCACGAGATTTGAGACTTGGCGCTCCCCTGCGTCATCCAGGCTGCCGTTGCCATTGAAGTCCACCCACACATTAAGATAGCTCATGGCACCGCTGAGGTTAGTGACGTTCACCGTCACGTAGGTGGAGCTGCCAGGTGTCACACTGGCTGGTACGGTCACCGCGTCTTCATCATCGATGCCACTGAGATCATCCCCCGTGGCCGAGGCGCTGAGCGTGGCTCCAAACTCAGGATCCACCGCGCTGCCCAGACGCAAGAGCTGGCTGGCTATGCTGCCAGCGATCGGCAGACCCGCGTAGTCGCTGTAATCGGTCACCGGGATTACGTTGTCTGCGGCCTGATAGATCTGAAAGGCCACCGCATCCATCTCAGAAGGAGTGAGGCTGAAGCCGCTGGTGGCGGTGAGGCGACGGGGACTTGCAGCGTTGCCTTGCGGGTCCGCAGGGTTGGCTTCCACACTGCCTGCATAGGAGCCGCCTGTGGACGCGATGGCCGCCGCAGCCGCGAGGTCCTGCGCATTGCCACCCACCATCCAGCAGACAAACTGCGCTGCACGTGCGGACTTGAATTGGTTGTAGTTTTGGAAAGCCGCAGCGGTCCCGACTGTGGAGGACGCTGGGTTGACCAGCCAGCTCGTACCTGCCCCTCGCTTCGCATCCGTGGCCAGGAAGATGATCAAGGGCCGGTCTGGTGAACGGGTGAGTGTTTTGACCGGGCTGATGATGGACGTATCCGCCACAAGGTCGAGCGCACGACCCAGCGAACCTACGGCACCATGAGCTTCATCTCCATTGTGAAGGGTTCCCGGGTCTTCGGTTGAGGTGGCCCGCCACTGGAAGTTCTTGGCCACTGCTGCGTCAGAGGAAAAGTCAGACTCAATCCACAACTGCGGTGTGGGCGGGGTGGTTGACTTGCCTGCGTAGTGTACGACAGCGATGCGATTCTGTGGATTGTCTGCCAGCACACGGTCGATGATGCCGTCCACACTGCTCTTCATCTGCGCAAAGTCCGTGGTGCCGATGCTGCTGCCTTGATCCATGAGGATGACCACGTCCACCTTCCGCATGGAGATGAGCAGCAGGTGATCTTCCACTTCCCCGTTGGCAACGACACCCGTAGAGCTGCTGGTGCCAGCACTGCTCAGTCTCACACGGACTCCTACCTGGCCCTGATACGCAGTGACGGGAACGGTGAAGTTGACCGTGCGGGCAGCCGAAACGGTCCCATTTGAAATAACCACGTTGGACGCCACGCGTTCACCGGTGTCTGTCAGTAATCCGTTGCCATTGAAGTCTATCCAAACATTTAAGAGTGCGGTGGCACCCGTAGTGTTCGTGACGTTCACCGTGAGCGAGCTGCTCGCACCCGGCACCACTGAGACCGGGAGCGTCACACCATCCTCATCATCCACACCCGACAGGTCATCGCCAGTGGCTGCCGAATTGGTAAAGGGAGACTCTTCGGTGTCCGTCAAGGCTCCAATGCGCAGGCCATCCACCACTTCAGCGCCTGCGGAGCCAAAGGCAGAATAGTCGCCGTAGTCCGTGGCACCTCTGACGCTCCCACTCGCCAGCAAGATCAACCAAGCACCGCGCAGGAGCACGGTGTGCCACGGGTTGACGACTGAAAATGCGGGAGGCATGGGATGGAAATGGGCGGGAGTGGGTAAGTTAGTTTTTTATATTTTTCATATCAACTCTGATTTTTGGAACATTCGCGTTTTTTTGTCTCGCATTTCCAATATGAAGCAAAGTCTGACTGCTCGAGTGGGTAGTCGCATGGCTTTCTCAAAGGTCCGATCAGGGATTCACGGTGATCAGCCGTGCGGACTGGAGCACCAGGAAGGTGGACCTCCACGGGATGAACAGGTCGGAGCCATTCTGGCTGTTGAAGTTCGGGTCCGCCTCAAGCACCCAGACATCCGTGGGAGTCAGCTGATAGTTCTCATAGCCAGTAGCACCCGGCGAATCATCACCGAGCCAGAGACGGAGCCTATCGGCATTGATGGCCGAGGAGGAACCCACCCAGCCATTGGTAATGGAGAAGCCCATGGCCACTGGTGTGCGAGGTGCGGTGGAGGTGGAACCCATCATCTGTGT
The DNA here is from genome assembly GCA_964538625.1 of uncultured Verrucomicrobiaceae bacterium. GTDB lineage: Bacteria > Verrucomicrobiota > Verrucomicrobiia > Verrucomicrobiales > Verrucomicrobiaceae > JAEUHM01. Next base: position 127,758 of record CAZIGH010000002.1, on the reverse strand, counting down.
GCCGGCATTGAGCGCGAGCACCAGAACGTGTTCTCTGACTTGACCGACATGCACAAGGCTTACGGCAGCGTTACGCGGCTGAGCCAGGAAGCCTTCCCCGGGAGGAATGATGCGTCCGCCGGCATCCACGAGAGGATTGTCACCTTCCTTCACCCAGCGCGCCGTGCCCGCTGTCGTCTGGAGCCAGTGAGGAACAAAGGCCCCCTCCGTGAAGAAGAGAATGCGGTCTGCGGTGGTGCTGGAGCTGCTACTGACCATGCGGTTCGTCGGGGTCACTTCACCCAGGGTCCAGTGCTGGCGGACCTCGATCTCCGCACCCACCAGCGTAGGCGGCAGGGAACCGAGAGTGCCCAGGCTGCTCGTTGGAAGAACGGCTATGGAGTGATGCGTGGTGGCCGCTTCATCGACTTCAATGCGGTGACCTTCATGCTGGCCGGTGAGGACGTGGACAAAGTATTGACGCCCGGCGAGAAGGGCTGAGTCCACGCCTTCCGAGGTAGCAGGCACATCCACCACGAGAGCACCTGTGGAGGTAGAAGCCACCACTCCGCGGAACACGGAGGTATGAAGCAGCGGCTGGGAGAGTGTGGTCTGGGCCACTGGGAGATTCAGCCGGTTGTAGGCGAAGACGCTCGTGCTGGAAGTGGCTTCGGGAATACCGTTGAGATCTGCGTCCAGCTTCACCGTGACGCGGAGGTAGCCCATCATCCGAGTGGCGAAGAAGGATGAGTTGTGGACATTCGCATAGCGGACCTCCTCCATGCCTTGGCCCACAGAGACCACCGTGGGTGTGACTCCCAAGGCCGTCCAGTTGCCGCCACCGAGGGCGTAGGCTCCCTCCAGCACCATGGCAGTGTCAGGATGCGGAGCCGATGGGCGGCGAACGATGGCATCCACGCCACCAGAGGCGTTTTCCACCAGCCTGAAGGGTGGTTTCACGGTGACACCGCTCATGGGATCCAGTCCGAAGGCGTATTCCAGCAAGTTGGAATAACCGTCGGAGTCCGGGTTGGCGGTTGCTCCGTTTTGACCGTTGAGCGGGTTGAGCTGCTGCCAGCCGGCGAAGGTGCCGGAGGTCTGGAGCTGTGCGAAGTTGACCCCGGTCACGGGCACGCCGCCGTTCACGTTGACCGCAGTGCGTGTGAAGTCGCCGCCATCGTTGTCGAAGGTGGCTGTGGCACCCTGAAGCAGGCCCTGCACTACGATGAATGCACCATTGGCAGCGGCGAACTCATAGGTTCCGTCCGCAGCGGTGGTCACCGTTTCCATGGCTGCCATTTCAAAGGTGTCCAGCTCTCCATCGCCATCCAGATCGCGATGCAGATTCATTTCCACGCCTTCCAGAGGCAGATCGCTGGGGTCGATGATACCGTCGCCATCCAAGTCATTATACACTGTGCCGGAGATGAGCGGGATGAAGGAGCCACCGGAGGGCATGAAGCCAAAGTCTTGGGTGAGGTCGATGTTGGCATCACCGTAGATGTCGTCCGAAGTGCCTTCGAAGCCGAGTTCCACGGAGTTGGTGGGTTCACCTCCGATCGACAACTCAAAGACTGCCGTGCTGATGCCCGTGAAGGCTGGAGAAGCCGCGTCGATGCCGTTTTCTCCTGCTTGGTCGTCACCCAATGAGCCGCTGCCGTTGTCAGGCGAGCTGACCAGCCCAGCCAGAGGTGCACCGCTGAAGAACGCGGTAGGTGGAATGTAGAGCAGGTAGGAACCGGGTGCGAGACCGTGGAAGAGATAGCGTCCGTTGGTACCGGTGGTAGTGGTGACTAGAGGCTGGGTGGTGAGAGGATTCTCTCCGCCGCGATAGAGGAAGACGGGCACGTTGGCTACACCATTGTCACCCGTATTGAAGGTGCTGCTGCCATCATTGTCACGGAAGACGAGGTTGCCCACTCCAACGCCGGAGATGAAGCCGAAGTCGATGGTGAGGTCACCGTCTGCGTCATCGCCAAAGTCACCATTGTTCTGGAAGCCGGTCTCCGTGGCTCCAGGTCCGGTGGAGACTGGTGCCACCCCGTAAGCCAGCGTGAATGGAGCGGAGGCTATGCCCTTGACCATGGGCGCCACTTGATCCAGGCCATTCTCGTCGCCGTTGTCATCGACACCGGCCACTGTGCCGTGGCCCGGCACGGAGATCATGCCGTAGAGCGGCTTGCCTGCGGCGAACTGAGAAGGCGGGATGAAGGCGAAGTAGGTGCCCGCCTTGTAGGTCTTCACCTGCCAGACACCGTTGCTGTCCGTCACCGCACTGATGCGAGGCGAAGAAGGCAGGTAGGGATCAACTCCGGCAGCGAAGAGTTCCACGGTGACACCCGGCACAGGCTGGTCGCCCGGGTCAAAGCGGCCTGTGTTGTTGTGATCTCGGAAGACCAGGTTGCCCGCAGTGAGCACTTTCGGTGCGAAGCCGAGGTCGATGGTGAGGTCCGTGGAGGCATCGTTCACACCGTCGTCAGAGTTGCACTTGAAGCCAGTCTCTCCGCCGAGTGTGAATGTCGGCAGCATGTTCGGCGTGAGCGTGAAGTTGTTGGTGGAGACGCCCGTAGCCATGGGGTTGACCGCAGGCAGTGTGTTCTCGCCAGCGTTGTCATCTCCGGTCGGTTTTCCGGATGCCGAAGGCACGGTGTTGCCAAGCGCGCGGGTTACGCCGAACATCGAAGCCGGGACATGGACGAAGTAGGTTCCCGGCGCGGTAACAAACGAATACGTGCCGCCTGACGTGGTGATGGTGCTGTCCATGGGCTTGTCAATGGCCGGATTCTGGCCCGCCTTGAAGAGCTGCACGGTCACGCCATTCACCCCGACGTCGATTCCGGGAGTGTAGATGCCATTGAGGTCGTTGTCACGGAAGACAAGATTCCCCACGCCCACACGAGGCACGAATCCGAAGTCCACGGTCAAGTTTCCATTGGCATCGTCGAAGTCATCTTCGTGAGCGGAAGCACCGGTTTCTGTGGTGGCAGCGGTCGGCTCCAGCCCGATCTCGAGGAAGACGGGGCGGGAGTTGATGCCCACCTGCTCAGGGTTGAGCACGTCAGCGCCGTCCTCGTCCACGTCGTCATCCTTGTCTGCATTGATGGGGGCGACTCCAGGCATCGAGATGCGGTTGTAGAGAGGTCCGGGCCCCATGGGACCACCGTTGATGGAAACGGACGCCTTGAAGTTCTCCGCAGCCACATTCACCACGTAAGCTCCGGGCTGGAGTCCGGTGAAGGCGTAGCGTCCTCCCGCAGCTGTCATGGTGGTGGCCACAGGGTTGGTGCTTCCGAAGGCAGATCCAGCCGGGTAGAGGCGCATCAGAACGCCGTCCACGCCTTCGCCTTGGTCGAAGCGGCCGTTACCATCGTTGTCCACATAGACGATGTTGCCCAGCGACATGGTAGCTGGAGGAACGGTGCTTCCCACAAAGCCCAAGTCCACCGTGAGGTTGGTGTTGGAATCTGCCAGATCGTCCGAGTCATTGTCATAGCCCGTCTCCGTGCCTGTGGAGAGAGGCTCAGTGCCGTAGTCGAGGACGAAAGTGGTGGTATTGACCCCGGAGATGGCAGGGTTGTTCGTCGAGAGGGTGTTTTCATCCACACCGTCGTCCAGGTTGTTGTCGCCCGCACCTGTTCCATAAGGCACGTTCTGGAAGAGCGGTGCTCCTTCAGCGAACTGGGACGCTGGCACATGGACAAAGTAGGTGCCCGGCGGGAAGACGCTGAGCAAGTAAGTGCCATCATTGCGCGTGAGACCTTCGGCGATCGGCGTGTCCGTGAGCGGGTTCTGCCCAGCGGCGAACAACCTGACTCGCACTCCACCCACACCGTGGTCGGTGCCTTGGTCAAAACGTCCGTTGGAGTTCACATCCCTGAAGACCAGGTTGCCCACGGAGAGAGCCTGCGGTGTGAAGCCGAGGTCGATGCAGAGATTGGACGAGTCATCGCCAGGACCATCGTCCGAGCTGCTCATGTAGCCGGTCTCTCCATCCTCCGCGTCTGGCATGTTGCCCAAGGTGAGCGGGAAGGCAGGCGTGCGAACGCCATTGGCAATCGGATCCGGCTCATCAATGCCGTCCTCTGCCACGTCATCATCGGCGAAGATGGACTCGGTGGAGGACCCTCCGCCAGAGGTGGAGCCAATGACGTCCACTTGGTTGGCCACCACGGACGAGGAGGTCCGGAAGAGAGGAGCACCCTGGACAAACATGGAGCCGGGAACTTCCACATAATACGTGCCTGGTGCCACGGCGAAGCTATAGAGACCGCCTCCGCTGGTCACCTTGCTCTCGATGAGTTCGCTCACGCCTTCTTCGATCTGGCGATACAGATGCACGGTCACGCCGTTCACACCCTGATCAGACCCAGGCTCGAACACACCATTCGCGTTGTGGTCCTTGAAGATAAGGTTACCTACCTTCACGCGACCGACAAAGCCGAAGTCCCTCGTCAGATCCACCATGTTGTCCACCAGTCCGTTGATGCCGTCATCATCCGTACCGAAGCGACCGGGCTCCCCATTGGCCGCAGACGAACCAGCCGGTGCATAGCCGGGAGTCAGGACAAACGCATCGGTAGAAATGCCTTCGACCTCCAGGTATTGAGTGTCGATGCCATCTTCACCAGCGCTGTCGTCCCCTGCCGCATTGGAGAATGGCAGAGACACCAGTCCATGCAGCGGTCCGCCGGGCAGGAACTGTGTGTATGGAATGTGAAGGAAGTAGTGACCGGGACGCACATTCGTAAGCAGCCAGCGTCCACGTGTCGTGACATCGTTGCTGGTGGTGGTGAATGCCACGGGCGCATCCGTCATGGGGTTCGCACCTATGGGGAAGAGTCTCACCTGCACACCGCCTACACCTTCATTGAGGTCTGCCACTCCGTTGTTATTGAGATCGTTGTAAACGAAGTTGCCAACGCCCATGGGAGTGAAGAAGCCGAAGTCGATGGTAAGGTCGGTATTTTCATCCAGAGCACCATCCATATAGGCCGCACGTCCCACTTCGGTGGTATAGTCCGTTGGCTCCATGCCAACGGTCAGTGTGAACACGTTGGACGAGACACCGGTCACTCCCGGATTGGCGGGGTCATTCCCATTCTCATCCTGGTCGTCATCCAGACCTTCATCCCCACCCTGACCGGGCAGAGGTCTCCGGCCAGCGAGCTTGCCGGGCGCGACGAAGTTGGAAGCAGCCACGTGGACGAAGTAAGAACCCTCAGGCAGATCACCGAAGTAGTAGCTGCCCTCAGATGTCGTCAATGTGGTGGCCAGCGGTGTGGCGGTCTCCGGCTGCGTTTCTGTGGCAGGGAAGAGTTTGAGCAGGACGCCCACTACGCCTTCACCTGAGTCATAAACACCATTTCCATTCAGATCATCATACACGGTGTTGCCCACGCCGACGGAGTTGAGATCCGGCTGCACGAATCCGAAGTCCACAGTGAGGTCGAAGTTCGGGTCATTACTTCCGTCTTCCGAAGCCAGGAAACCATTTTCACCCTGCTCAGCACCAGGAGCCGAATCCAGCGGAAGCATTCCTGCGGCGATGGTAAAGACGCCGGAGCTGATTCCGGTGAAGGACGGGCTGGGTGAATCCAGACCGTTCTCACCCACGCTGTCATCCGAGGTAGCGTAAGGTTCGGTGCCCTTGATGGAGATGAGGCCATCCAGCGGGCCACCCGAAAGGAAGTTCCACGCAGGGATATGCACGAAGTAGCTTCCCGCAGTGAGCCGGTTGAAGAGGTAGTGACCATCCGCCCCTGTGACGACGGTGGATGTCGGCAGGTTGTAGCCTGGCAGGTCTCCTGCCTGGAAGATCTCTACCACCACGCCAGACTTACCCTCACCGGGATCATATACGCCGTTGAGATTCAGATCCTCGAACACAAGGTTGCCCACGCCCAGCGGCACTTGGAAGCCGAAGTCGATGGTGAGGTCCACGGAGGCATCCACATTGTTGTCCACATAGCTGTCTATGCCGGTCTCCCCACTCTCATCCGTGGGTGCCACGCCTGCGGCGATGAATACCACACCCGAACTGACGCCATCCACGGCGGGGTCCGTGTCATTGAGTCCGTCCTCGCCCACATCATCGTCACCGAACTGTCCCTGCGCGATGCTCACCTTGCCTTCAAGCGGACCGCCTTGTGCGAAGGCAGATGCCGGCACATGAATTCGGAACACGCCGGAGCCAATATCGCGGAAGAAGTAGCGACCACCGCCATAGCTGTAGGTTGTTGCCAGCGGCGTATCGATACCGGGCGTGCTCATGGCGTCATAGAGCTCCAGCGGAACGCCATCTACACCCTCGCCGAGGCTTGCCCGACCATCATTGTTCAGGTCAAAGAACACGAAGTTGCCCACTCCGGTGCGGCGGAAGAACCCAAGGTCCACCATCAAGTTCACATCCGTATCCGCAGCATCGTCCGAAGCGGAGTCGTAACCCGTCTCACCCTCAGCCGCAGTCGGCTGGGTACCTTCTGCGATGGCCACCAGTCCGGTAGAGACGCCTGTAGATTCTGGGTTGTCGCTGTCGATACCGTCTTCACCCGCGTCATCGTCACCAGCAGCCACCCCGGGCATGCTGTAGAGGCCGCGCAAAGGTCCAAAGGATGAGAACTGGGAAGCAGGAATGTGGACGAAGTAGCTTCGCTCCACCAGACCCTGGAAGCGATAGAGTCCGCCACCGGTGGTGAGCTGTTGCGCGAGAGGCTGGTCCACACCTGGAACCTTGCCCTCGGCAAAGAGCTGCACGACCACGCCGTCCACGCCTTCGCCCGGATCTGCCACACCGTTGGAGTTTAGGTCTTCGAATACAAGGTTGCCAATGCCCAGCGGACCGGGCACTACGAAGCCGAAGTCCACGGTCATGTCGCCATTGGCATCACCCATGACATCGTCAATGTCTCCGCCGGAGCCAGTCTCTGCTCCACCATACGGACCCCCTGTGGGTTCGGTATTCAGGGCCAGCGTGATGAAGGGACTGCGCGTCTCAGTGAAGGCACCTGTGGTCTGAATGCCATTGTCATCTCCATCCACCTGGTTGTCCGAGCTTTCGTCAACTGGGCTGGAAGCTCCGTAGCCGAAGAGCGAACCGCCGCTGAGGAAGTTGACCTCTGGCACCACCACCTGGTACACACCGGGCATGAGACCGTTGAAGGAGTAGTGGCCATGCAGGTTGGTGTAAGTCCAGCCAACGAGCGTCTCGGCCCCGTCATCCAGGTCGTTGTTATAGTCTCTGTAAAGCTGCACTTTAACACCAGCTATGCCGCCTTCGCCAAAGTCCACATCACCGTCTGCATTGATGTCATTCCAGATGAGGTTGCCGATCGACATGGTGGGCTGATCAGACGCCTGGTAGAAGGTAAAGGCGAGGTCACGCGGGCCAGGCCACACTTCTTCATTGGGGCCGGGAGGCGTGGGCATGGCGATCTCATAGACTGTGGGAATAGCCGTAGGAGACTCGGCAGGGTTCATTCTAAGCAGACCAGCCGTGAGGTGCGTGGCTCCCTGGAGGGTGCGGTGCCACTTGTAGGCTGTGATGAAGATGTGACCGTCCACCGGATTCACCTCGAGGTCCCTGGTTTCAAAGGTTCCCACACCTGCGGACGAGAGGTAACCCACCAGCAAGGGTGCCGGTGGCATGGCAGGGTTGTTGAGCGAGACTCTAAAGACTTCACCGTCCAACTCATTCACGCCGTAGAGAGTGTTCCCCTCAATGTCAATGCCTGTGACGCGCGCCGTGGGTGAGCCGCCGGCAACGAGGTTGACGAGCTGCGCGTGGGTGACCACGTCATTGAGCTTCGCACCGGTGGTGGTGTTGTAACGTGCCACGAAGGTCTGTCCGCTAGGCGCTACGGCCAGCAGATAGATGTTTCCATCTGGCCCGATGGCGATGTCTGTCGCCTCCTGATTGATGAAGGTGTATGGAGCAGCGTCCATGGGCTGCCCGGCGAGTGCGCTCAAGGGACCATGGAAGCGGACAACGCGCTTGCCCACTTCATCAAGCACCAGCACGTCACCTGCGGGAGAGAAGGTGAAGGCTGCTATCTTCGAGATGCCGGGGACATTATTTAGGAACGGTCCTACATCCACGCCAGCCGGGGTGAAGCGGCGTACGTTGCCCACACCGTAGTGTGCGATGTAGATGTTACCATCCGGCCCAAGTTCAATGCCCACGGGAATGTCTCCTGAGTCGCCATTGCCCTGGCTGTGAGAGTTGCCGAACGGATCCTTGAACATGGCTGAGAAGCTTCCTGTCGCGGGGTTGAAGATCTGAACACTGTCATCCAGCGAGGCGGTGACAAAGCCGCCCAGCGGGTAACCATTGATGCCGAAGTCAACGGTCATATTCTCATTCAGAGACACACCGCCCTCCTGAAGCGCGGTAAGGGTGATGACAGGTGAGTAAATGGGATCGTTTCCGATCTGGATGCCATTGTCGTCGTTGTCCACGTTGTCGTCCAGGAAGCTGGTGATGGCAGTGGAAAGCGGAGCCCACCATGGCAGGTCCTGAAGCAGCATGTAGTACTGGCCAGGAGGCAGACCGGAGGAGACCCAGTTCCCCTGGGCATTCGTCACCAGGGTATCCATGAGCACGTCATCCAGGCCACCAGCCTTGCCATCGGCACCCGCAGCATAAACCCTGACGGTGACGCCCTGAACACCGGTTTCACCACTGTCCTTGAACCCGTTCCTGTCCTCGTCATACCAGACGAGGTTGCCAAGGCTCATGCCTGTGAACAAGCCGAAGTCCACCGTGAAGTCGGTGTCCGGGTTTCCATCTTCAGAGGTGGGTTCGCCGTTGCCCTCAAGTCGGATGACAGGGCTGAAGAAGGCGGTGCCGCGTCCACCTGGTTGGGTGGCGTTGTTGTCATTGTCCACGCCGTTGTCGAGGTTGACCACGTTCCCGCCTGGGATGCTGTATCCAGGTGGCACGGGTAGCTTCACATAGAAGTCACCACTGGGCAGGTTGTTGAATAGGTAGGCACCCGTGAGGGTGGTGGTAGAGGTGCGCAGACGAGTGTCATCTGCGGTGCGGGCCAACCCGTCTGGACCGACGGTCCACAGTTCAATAGGTGCAGAAGCCACACCGGTTTCGTTGGCGTTTTTGATGCCGTCGTAGTTCGCATCATTCCAAACGAGGTTGCCAATGGCGAGCGCCTTCACCTGCACCGTGAGCTCTTGGACCCCTGGTGCCCCGAAGGCATCCGTGGCCCGCACGGTAAAGGTCACAGCAGCCTGGGGTGTGGCTGGTGGTGTGCCTGAGAGCACGCCCGTCTGAGCGTTGAGTGAGAGCCATGCGGGGAGCGATCCGCTGACGACGGACCAGGTGTATGGAGCGGAGCCACCACTGGCAGTCAGCGTCTGGCTATAGGGTGTACTGACATAGGCGAAGGGCAGTGTCGTCGGCGTGATGTCGATGGGTGGCGCGAGGCGGAACCCGAAGTCGATGGTGTCCTCTACGTTGGTGTTGCCCGCGTTCCCAGGCTCACCTCCAGCCGTGTAGGTGATGATGGGAGAGTAAGCCGGCGTGCCGGGTCCCGTCTGGGTGCCGTTGTTGTCATTGTCCACCCCGTTGTCCATTCCGGCGAGGGCGCTGGTGAGAGGCCATGCGGCAGGGGGATAGGCCTTCACGTAGTAGAGGCCTGGGCGCAGAGCCTGGAAACCATACGAACCGTCGGCCTGAGTCAGCTGCACGCCGGCGATTTGGTCGTCGCCGTCGCCGATGGTGCTGTTGGTGGTGGAATAGATTTCCACCAGCACGTTGGGCACGCCAGGCTCGTCCGCATCCTTGAGGGAGTTATTGTTGGCGTCGTGGAAGACGAGGTTGCCTATGACACCACCAGTGAAGAGACCAAAGTCGATCGTGCGCTCCGTGTCAGTGTTGGTATCACCGTCGTTCACGGATTCATCTCCCGGATCAAGACGAACGAGCGGACTGAAGAACCCGGTGCCCGGGCCACCGGGCTGAAGAGCGTTGTTGTCATTATTGACCTGGTTGTCCAGGGCTACGGGTGTGCCGCCACTGAACGGATAACCCGGCACCGCAGGAAGGTGGACATAGTAGCGTCCCACAGGAAGCCCGCTGAACAGGTAAGCTCCGGTGGACGTGGTGGTGATGGTGGCCCCGTACTGAACGTCGTCGGCGCTGTCCACCACTCCATCTCCGCCGTCCTTGAAGAGCTTCACGGACACTCCGCTGAGACCGGACTCTGTGGCCGGCTCGTAAATACCGTTGCTGTTGCGGTCATTCCAAACCAGATCACCGATGGACATGGTGCCCACCGTGACCGTGTAGGTGCGCTCGCCCGTGCAACCGTAGATGTCCGTGGCTTCAACGGTAAAGGTGTAGGTGCCAGTGCTGCTGCACAGTCCAGTCAGGGCTCCGCTGGAGGACATGGAGATGCCCGGTGGTAAGGTGCCGCTCTTCAGGATGATGGTGTAGGGTCCCACACTTCCGGAGCCTGAGATTTGCTCGTTGTAAGCCGCTCCCCAATATGGAGGCACTAGCACCGCAGGCATGGGGGTGATCACCGGCCGTGCACGATAGCCGAAGTCGATGGTGTATTCCGTGTTGGTAGAACCTGCGGGTCCAGGCTCCAAATCCTGCGCTATCTGGAACACGGGGCTGAATACGGCACCCAGCACTCCGGTGGGTTGGTAGCCGTTGTTGTCATCGTCCACACCATTGTCCTGAGAGTGAACCACGCCAGAGATGAGTGGCAGGCCGGCAGGAGGGGTAGGGATCTTGATGTAATAGCGGCCAGGAACGTGAGTGTTGAAGTGGTAGCTGCCGTCCGCCTGTGAGACTGTGGTGGCCAGTAGCGTGTCCGCATTGGCTCCAGAACCTCCGATGGCGTTGTCTGCGCCGGTAGAGTACAGCTCCAGGGTTACACCGGGAATGCCCACTTCTCCGTGGTTCCTTACGCCGTCGTTACCGACGTCGTTCCAGACCATATTGCCAATGGAGAAGCCGCCCCAAAGACCAAGGTCGATGGTGTTCTCTCCGTTGCTGTTGTCGCCATCGGTGATGGATTCTGTGTCAGCGGTGAGCACGAACTTCGGCGAACGAATAGGCGTGCCGATACCACCAGGCTGGATGGCGTTGTTGTCATTGTCGGTCTGGTTGTCCTCATTGACCTTGTAAACTGCCGGTGCGTCGTGGTTTGCGGGCAGGGAAGGAAGCCTGACGTAGTAGGCTCCTTGAGGCAGCTTGCTGAAGGCATACGCTCCTGTTCCGCTGCTAGTGGTGGTGGCCACGAGCACGTCGTCGCCTGAGCCATCGTTTACCTCGCCGTTGGTACCCACGCTCCAGAGCTGCACGGTGGTGGCCACACCAGCCTCTCCTGGACTGTAGGTACCGCTTTCATCTGCGTCGTACCAAATGTGGCTACCCACGCTCATGCCGGCGAAAAAGCCAAAGTCCACGGTCATGTTGCCATCCGCATCGTAGGCATTGTCCTGGTTTCCTCCCTCTGCAAACTCGGCTGCACCCACAGGTTCTCCGCCCTGTGACAGCTGGATGATGGGGCTGACCACTGCGGTGCCGATGCCACCGGACTGAATGCCATTGTCATCTCCATCCTCGTCATTGTCCGTGGTGTCAGTGACACTACTGCTCCAGGGAAGCGAGGCGAGCGCCTGCCCGGTGGTGAAGTTGGAAGATGCAATGACGAGCTGATAACGTCCGGGAGTGAGGCCGTTGAAGATGAAGTTGCCCTGGCTGTTGGTCAGCACCTGACCGACACGCCATTCAAGGCCGTTATCCGGGTCACCGTCACGGTCATGGAAGAGCTGCAGCCGCACGTTGGGCACACCCTGTTCACCCGCATCATGGATGCCGTTGTCGTTGTAGTCGTGCCAGACCGTGCTGCCAATAAGAAGGTTGTTCACGATCGGAGCCGTCATCACATAGACAAGGCTCTGGTCATCCGTGGGATGATCGGGGTCTGCCCCGCCCACAATGTAGGTGAGTGAGCAGTAGTTGGGTGAGACTGCAGCCAGCGCCGGGGCCAGGGCGGCGAGGGTGCTGTTGGGGAAGATGTGATTGCCAGAGGTAAGGTCGAAACCGTTGGCGGCGTCCATGATCACTTCACGAAGCACCTCACGCATGAGCACCCATGTGTCTGCGGTGGCACTGGGGCCGAGCACCCACTGGGTCCAGTAGTTGTCCACCAGCCATTTCACCTGTCCCCTCGCCTTCAGGCGTTGGGCCTCAGTGGCAGGGTAATAGGTGGTCATGGCCGGAAGCAGATCCGGTTCCATCGTGTTGTAGGGAACTCCAGGACCTGCATAAGTGCGGCCTGAATCCACGCAGAACGCAATGGCATCCGTGCCCGTCACCCAAGGTTCGCCCGTGCCGGTGTGGGTGATGTTGAACCAGCGATAGATGTCACCGGGATTGTCATCTCCGGAGAAGGGGTTGAACGGACGTATCTCGCCGAACACAATCTGGTCACCGTGAGTGGGCTTCATGCCGATGTCGATGGTGGACTCGGAGTTGACGTCATCTCCATCCACTTCGGCTGCTGGTTCGGTGCCGACAGCGAGATCGAAGAGCGGAGTGACAACCGGGGTGGCAAGTCCGGCCGGCTGAGTGCCGTTGTTGTCATTGTCCACTCCATTGTCCGCGTTCACAAAGACCGTGCTCGGCAGTATGGCGGTGCATTTCACCATGGGCAGACGGATGTAGATGTTGCTGCCGGGTTTGACGTTGTTGAAGGCGTAGTAGCCATTGGAGTCGGTCACGGTATCGGCGGCTATTTTGACATCATCACCAGAGGCGTTGTTTCGCACGCCGTCTGGGCCAGCGGACCAGAGCTGGACTGTCATGTTAGGGACTCCCATTTCGGAGGCGTCCTTGAGGCCGTTGTTGTTGACGTCGAGCCAAATCTGGTTGCCTACCTTCATGGCCGGGATCACCCGGAGCGTGAGCTGGCGTGAGCCTGGGCATCCATCTGGGTCCGTGACAGACGCATTGATGACGAAAGTCTGCACCTCAAGACCGAGGGATTCTGGTGTGCCTTCGATCTGCTTGGTGGATGGATTGAACGTGAGCCCTGGAGGCAGACCGGTGACGGTCCAGTTATAGGGTTCGCTGCTTCCGGTGGCATTGAAGGTGCTGCCCTGCTGATAAGCCAGCCCCACGTGCGCGTCTGGCAGGGTGGAAGGATGGATGGTGATGATGGGGCAAATGCGGAAGGGTATGCTGCGCGTGCCGAAGCAGTTGTCACTGTCAGTGGCGGTGACGATGAGATTGTAGAGACCAGGTGTGGTCGGTGTGCCCTCGATCATTCCCGTCGCTGAGTTGAAACTCAGTCCAGGAGGCATGTTCTGGAAGGTGAAGGTGTAGGGTGCGCTACCTCCTGAAGCTGAGAAAGGCGTCTCATGGGAGTAGGGCGTTTCGATCGTACCCCAGGGCAGTGTGGCAGGAAGGATGGTGATGACCGGGCAGGCGCGAATATTGACGGTCCGGGTGGCTTGGCAGCCATAGATGTCAGTGGCCTTTACCGTAAGCGGATAGGTGCCCACTACGGTAGGAGTACCTACGAGGCGGGATGAAACCGAGTCAAAACTAAGTCCCGGAGGAATGCCTGTGATTTCGAAAGTGTAGGGGGCAGTGCCACCACTTGCTGCGAAAGGCACGGGCTGCAGGTAGGCACTCTCAAGGTAGGAGTCCATCATGGTGGTGGGCGTGATGGTGATGGGCGGACAGACCACGGTGAGCGTGGGCGTGATGGTTCGGGAAGCGTTGTCCGCATCCGTGACGGTCACATTGAGCAGCCAGGTGCCAAGAGCAGTCGGTGCGCCAACGATTTTCCTCGTTGCGGAGTCGAAGCTCATACCGGGAGGCAGGTTGGTGACGACCCAGGTGTATGGAGTGGCACCGTTCGTGGCACCGAATGCAGTGGCTTGGTTGTAGCTGTGACCCACAAACGCATCTTCCAGCGTCATGGGGCTGACGTTGATCCATGGGTTGATCTTGAGTGTGACCACTTGTGTGCCGACCACAGCTTTGTCGTCTGTAGCGGTGACGGTGAAGGTGTAAGTGCCCTTGAGCACAGGTGTGCCGGCAATGACGCCGCTCACCGTACTCAGGCTCAAGCCAGGGGGCAAACTGCCTGCCGTCACAGCCCAGGTGTATGAGCCTTGGCCATTGGAAGCGGTCAGCATGGTGCTGTAAGGTACGGTTTCCGTTCCCAGCGGAAGTGTGGCCGGCGCTATGGTGATGACAGGTGCAGGACGCAGACCAAAGTCGATGGTGTTCTCGAAGTTGGTGACACCGTTGATGCCGGGTTCTCCCAGTGGCGTGAGGCTGAATGGGTGCGAGGTTACGGCGGTCATCTGAACGCCGGGCTGGTCACCGTTGTTGTCATTGTCCACACCGTTGTCCGTGGTGACCACTACGGAGCTTGCCAGAGGTCTCGAAGCCGGTGGCGAGGGAATACGCACCTTGAACTCTCCTGGCAGGAGGTCAGAGAAGAGATACTGGCCGCTACTATTCGTGGTGGCGGTGGCCACTACGGCATCGGTGGCCGCATTAAGGAGCTGCAAGGTGACGCCGCTGATTCCGGACTCGGTGCCAGCGTCAAAGAGGCCATTGTTGTTCAGGTCTGAGAAGACCAGATTCCCCACGCTGAGGAAGATGGAGCGCGGATAGAACACGAGGTCACGCGGATTGAGCAGACTGGCCGTTCCGGGAACAAGCAGTCCGAGGTCTGTGCCGGTGCTGCCATGAAGCTTGCGCACCGCACCCGCGCTCGTAGTAGCGAGAAGGCTGCCATCCGGGCTGAAGACGACGCTGGAATAGGCATCTCCCGTCACGGTGGAGAAGATCGTGGAGGTCATGCTGGTGGTGTTCACCTTGTAAATGGTAGCCGTGCCATTGACGACGAAGAGTGAGCTGTCTGGGCCGAACGTCATGCCACTGGCACCGGCCACCGGGAGAATGACCGAGCTAATCAGCGCACCCGTGGTGCCGTTGTGCTTGCGGATCTGGCCCGTGGAGTGGTTTGCAATGTAGAGGTTGCCATCAGGGCCAAACAGAAGACCCTGATGAGGTTCCCCAAGTCCGCTCGAGATGAAATCCCCGAGATAGACGCCCGCAGAATCATACATCTTGATGCTGCCGGTGCCACGGCTGGAAACATAAAGCACACCTTCGGGGCCAAACGTCATGCCGCTGGGCAGGGAAAGTCCGCCGACACCGGAGCTGACGAAGGAACCGGCAGACGCACCAGTGACGCCGTCATAGCGCAAGATGGAGTCGTTGCTAGAAGACGCGACATAGAGATCGCCGCTGGGACCCACCACCATGTCCATGGGACCAGAGAGACCGCCACTGCCTGCTGCCACAAAATGTGGCCGTGGGAGACCGTTGATGAAGTGATGGTTCGCCACGTGGTTTCCTCCGTTGCTGGAGATGAGTGCATCATAGGTGAGGATACGGTTGGACCGGAAGCCAAAGTCCACGGTGAGGTTCGTGCGTGAGCTGGTGTCCCCGTCATTGGTGGGTTCTCCTCCATCTGTGAGGGTCAGTGCAGCCGCAGCGACACCAAAGCCGGCCACAGGCACACCGTTGTCGTCATTATCCACATTGTCGTCTGGGTCAGTACCGCCGTTGCTGGATACAAATCCGTCCAGGATGGCACCGGCGGCGAAGTTGGACGCCGCTACCTCCACGATATAGTTGCCCTCCTGAAGTCCGCGGAAGCGGTAGAATCCGCCCGAGAATGTCGTCTGGCTCTGGATCGGAGAACCGTCACCGACATCGAGGACTCCATTCGAGTTCGCATCTACATAGAGGTTCATCAGCACGCCATCGAGAGGCAGTTCTCCGTTGGCAAACTCGAAGAGGCCATCTCCATCCGTATCAATCCAAACACGGTTTCCGATTTCCAGTTGCTGACCGATGGGGAGTTTCACGTCTTCCACTTCGCCGTTTCCAGAGGTGCTCACCGGCCCCGGGGAGCTGGTGGAGGTAAGACGGACGCGCACACCCACTTCAGAACCAGCCGCCGCCGTCCACGGAGCGGTGATGTTGAACGTTCTGGTGGCGTTGTTGGTGCTGTTGTTGACGGCCTGCTTTGAGAGCACCTGCTCTCCGCTGTCCGTAAGGATGCCATTGTTGTTCCAGTCCACCCACACATTCAAACGGGCTGTAGAGCCGCTGGTGTTGGTGACGCGAACAGACATGCTTCTGGTCTGGCCGGGGACGATGGAGGTGGGAAGGGTCACCCCGTCTTCGTCATCCACGCCGGTGATGTCATCTCCCGTGGCATCTGCGTTGGTGGTAGCTGCGGACTCCACATCCACTGCGTCACCGATGCGCAATCCTGCCACCACCGTGCTCCTGGCATCTCCAAAGAGATTGTAGTCCCCAAAGTCCTTGTCCGGTCCAGTGATCGTGAGGAGTTGGTCTTCCACCTCGCCGTTTCCGTCAAGACCATCCGGACCAGGGTTTGCGATACTGGTGAGGCGGACGCGAACACCGACCTGGCCCACAACCGCATTCGCAGGCACGGTGAAGTTTACGGTGCGGTTGGAGTTGTTCAATCCCGTGGCCATGGACGTGTTGGTGGCTACACGTTCCCCAGCGTCATTAAGATCACCGTTGTTGTTGAAGTCTATCCAGACATTGAGGTAAGCGGTGGAGCCACTGCTGTTGGTGACGTTCACGGTCATGCTGCCGGAGTTGCCCTGGCCGACGCTTGTGGGCAGGGTGACACCGTCCTCGTCATCGGATCCATGGAGGTCATCACCGGTGGCGGACATGTTGGAGTTTTGGTTCTCCTCGTTATCCACCGCAGCGCCAATGCGCAGAGAGGAGACGACGTTGCTGCTTGCATCAGGGAAGAGTTGAAAGTCTCCCCGGTCATGTGCCACGACGTTGAGCGTGTAATCCCGGAAGCCCGAGCAGTCGAAGGTGTCGGTGGCTGTGATGCGGAAGTTGTAGCTTCCCACCGTGGTAGGTGTGCCGCTGAGAACTCCTGTTTCTGCATTCAGAGTGAGTCCGGGAGGGAGCGAACCATTGCTGGAGGAGTAGGTGACTTGGTTTGCCGAGCCTGACTGTGTAAACGTGAGGCTGAAGGGAACGCTGCGATGCGCCGTGATAGGATTGGTGGCCGGAAGGATAGTGATGACGGGCTGGCCGATACCGATACGGTAGTCTTCCACCTCCCCTGCTCCGCCTGCACCCACGGAACTGAGTCCCGGTGCCTGACTGATGCGCAGACGCATGCCCACGCTGGATTCGTTTGCAGAGCCTGCCGGAGGGACGAAGGCGATGTTCGCCGACGTGGCGCCATTGATCACCACCTGATCCACGGCTACCTGCTCCCCTGCGTCGGCGAAGGAACCATTTCCGTTGAAGTCGATCCAAGCGTTCAGGTATGCCGGTGAACCTGTGGTGTTGCGCAGTGCGGCGGTGAGTGTGGTCGGTGTGCCGATGGAGAGCGTCGGCAAGGTGGCGAAGGCGTCTTCGTCATTGGTGCCACTGATGTTGTCACCATCCGCGTTTCCTGACTGCTGGGCCAGGATCTCTGCGTCCCAAAGCGTGCCAAGACGCAGGCTGGAAAGCGAGGTGTGGCGCGGACCGTTGTCTGACTGGAGCGTCTGGTAGTTATTCGGACCGGTTCCGGAGCCTGTGTCCGGCAGGTCCCCGAAGTCGAGGTTCGGCGGGCTGATGGTCACCAGGTGATCTTCCACCTCCCCAGTGCCCGAGGTCCCTGTAAAGCCTGAGAAGTAACTGCTGCTGAGGCGGATGCGCGCACCTACGCCGCCGATGAACGCATTCACCGGAACCGTCACCGGGATGTTGATGTCTTGAGTGCCGGTGCTGCCGATCCACTCGTAGGCAAGCAGTTGTTCTCCGGTGTCCACGGTGCCGTTGTTGTTCCAGTCAAGCCAGACGTTCAACCATGCATCGGACCCGGTCACATTGCGCACGCGGACCGTAAGGCTGCCGCTTTGACCAGGAACCAGAGAGGTGTAAGTGAGCCCATCCTCATCGTCACTGCCGGTGATGTCGTCACCAGTGGCCGTGGAGTTGGTGGTGGCCACAGCCTCAGTATCGGTGGCAGTGGAGCCGATTCGAAGCTGCTGATCCGCAGTGGTGCCAGCGCTGCCGAACAGTGAGAAGTCACCGAAGTCAGTGGTGGGTGCGATGATGGTGAGCATGTGATCCTCCACTTCGCCATCACCACCGAATCCAGTGGGCCCCGCAGACGGTGTGGAGTTGATGCGGAAACGAGCGCCCACGGTGCCAATAAACGCATTGGCCGGGACAGCCACGGACAGAAGAGACGAAGAACCATTGGTTCCAGAGGGAACCACGATGTCGGTGGCCACTTGTTCCCCTGGGTCGGTGAGGCTGCCGTTGTTGTTGAAGTCCACCCAGGCACTGAAGTAGGCGGCGGAGGCGCTGAGATTGGTGACGCTGCGAGTAATGTTTCCGCTGGCACCAGCCGTGATGCTGGACGGCATGGTGATGCCATCTTCATCGTCGGTGTTGCTCAGGTCATCACCGGTGGCGGTGGAGTCCGTAACTGGAAGTCCTTCCACATCACCCGCATTCGCTCCCAACCGAATGGCGGTGGAAGGAATGGCACTGGCAATGCCGAACGGAGTGTAGTCACCATAGTCGAGAATGGAGGGGCCGAAGCCGAAGTCCACCGTCAGGTCATAGCGGGCGTCATCCACGTTATCATAGGCCTTGTGGAGTCCCTTTTCCACCGTGGCGTCCGTAGGTTCTGACGCAGCACTGAGGCTGATGACACCACTGCTGACTCCGGTGAGGTTGGGGAAGCTCTGGTCGATGCCGTTTTCATCCACATCATCATCCGCTACGGCGTCACCACCAGCGCCGAGGAGCGAGACGTGTCCGACCAGCGGCAGCCCAGAAGCGAACTCAGAGGCCGGCACGGTCACAGTATAGTTGCCAGGCACGAGGCCGGTGAATAGGTAGCGTCCGAGGGAATCGGTCACTGTGGTGCGTATGTGTGTGCCGGCGTTGTCCCTGAGATGGAGGATCACATCGTTCACGCCTTCGCCTGCGTCGCAGATGCCATTGTAGTTGGTGTCCTTGAACACCATGTTGCCTATGCCGGAGCGGAACGTGAAGGTGCCACATTCCATATTCAGTCCGTCGATGAACATACCTCCGGCGGGTGCTGCCTGCTGTGCCAGCGCCATGCGGACGGTACTGTAGTTCGGACGCAGTTGCACCCACACAAGCTGCCAGTTGAGCGTCTTGGGGTCCAGGGTTTTGCCCGCTGCATACGCGGTGCCATCCGTAGCCAGCGGTCGGCTGGTCTTCAGGTCCCACTGCACGGCGGTGATGGCCGCATTTGCCGCACTGGTGGTGGTGCGTGTGGATGTCCAATACTGGGTGGATCCGCCGGGTGATACGGAAGTGACTTGCACCGGATTCGGCGCAAACGCGGAGGAGACGTCTGCGTAAAACTCAAGCTGAGCTCTCGTGGTGGATGCTGCCGGGCTGGCGGGATCAAAAGCCGCCACCCAGAATGCCACCTGATAGTTTTTGTCGAGATCAAGCGATGAAAGGTCCGTGCGGATGCCATTGGTGCTGATGGCGTGGCCAGCTACCCACACCACCTTGGTTCCTTCCATGGAGCCGCTGCCCATGTTGACCCACTGCGGAGGGATGGCCGTGCTGCCGGTGAAGCTCCATGCACCGGCACCAAAAGGTGCCGTGGAGGTGAAGGTCTGGCCGGAGATGCCCCCCATGGTCGCATTGGCGCTGAAGCTGGCTCCTTCAAATCCGCCGGTGGCCACCATGTTGCCAGCCGGACAGGCAGCCGAGGCTAGAGGGACAAAGCCAAAGTCCACGGTGAGGTCTCCACGGTTGTCATAAGCGGAGTCCATTGCATTGGCGAACCCTGTTTCTGTGCCCGAGTCCACAGGCTCATTGCCTGTGAGGGCGATGGTCACCGACTTCACTCCATGGGCGGTCATGTGGGGGGCCGCTTCATCTATGCCGTTATCAGACGATGTGGACGCATCGTCTTTGCCACTGTCAGTGTCATTCCCCGTGGAGGAACGCATGCCGTAGAGCGGCCCGCCGATGTAGAAGTTGGAACGCGGAATCCGCACTTCATAGCTGCCGGCTGGGAGATTACTGAAGAGGTAGGTACCTACGTCACCTGAGGTGGCTGTGGTAGTGGTGGCATACAGAGCCGCAGGGCTTGTGGTCCAAAGCTCCACGCTCACGCCGCCGATGCCATTCTCTCCAGCTTCTTTGGCACCGTTGTTGTTGAGGTCGTTCCAGACCAAGTTGCCCAGGGAGAGGTTCCCAAGCTCCACAGTGTAGTCTTCTACTTCACCCGCTCCAACTGCTCCTACTGGTGTGGTGGTGGCCTGGTCCGTAAGACGCAGACGCACGCCACGTCCCGCACCCACGGAAGCCGTGGTCGGAACCGTGAACGTGATGTTCTGCGTGCTGAAATAGGGAGTAAGGAAGGAACCAGCTATCACCACTGGCCCCGTGCCGGAGCCGCTCAGCTCCCAGGCGGCAGCCATGTTATCACCACCGCCCCCTTCTTTCATGATGCCTTCGATGTAGTAACGCTGTCCAGCCACTAGCGGAATGAGTGCGGAGCGCTGCTCGGAGAACTTGTTCCACTCTCGTGAGTTCGTCCAGGAAGACACGCGTGCGATGACCGTGGCGTTGGCGGGATTCTGATTGGTGCTGAGGAGCAGCTGGGTTTCATCATCTCCGGAGATCCAGAAGCTATAGTTGCCGGTAGTTGTTGGAGTAAGCCACCCGCGGACGCGTTGGCCCATGTTATCCGCCCAGTTCACGGGCACTTCAAAGCTGGAGATCTGGTCGCTGCCGTTCGGGCTGTTAGGATAAGCCGGATGGCTGGTCAGTGCGGAGAGGTTCGTTCCGCTGATGCCGAGCCACCATTCACGCAGAAGTCCGGTACCAATCATGGAGGGGATGGTGCGGACCGCTTCAAGACGCTCTCCACCTGCGGTGAGCAGCGTGTCATTGAGAACGCCGTCGTTGTTGAAGTCAATCCACGCATTGAGGTAAGCGCTTCCTGTGGTGCCGTTAAGCACTCTGACGGGCAGGGTCACACTTTCTCCCTGCATCATCAGTGAGGGAACGGTGACTCCATCCTCATCATCAATGCCGGTCACGTCGTCACCGGAGGCGGCAGTGTTGAGCGTGGCCATGAACTCTGTGTCCACCGCAGTGCCCATGCGCAACGTGTCGGCAGTGGCCAATGCGGTGCTACTGGCCGAGGCGAAACCGGTAAAGTCACCAAAGTCGGTCGTCGGAGGCGTCACTGTCACAGGATAGTCCTCCACCTCCCCCGCGCCGAGCGAAGCGCCAGAGAAGTCCGGACTGGTGGTGCCCTCGGCAGCGCGAACGCGGAGGAAACGGCTGACATTGACCGAGGTGGCTGTGCCTGCTGGTGGCTCGAGAGTAGCGGTGATGGTGTTCGTGCCGGAGATCAGCACACCATTGCTGAGCGCGATCACTTCACCTGCATCCAGTACATCACCGTCATTGTTCCAGTCCACCCAGGCCATTAGCCTACCTGTGGTGACAGGACCGGCAAGGGTGACGGGGATGGTAAATGTGGCGCTGGAACCTGCAACGACGGAGGGGATGACCAAATCTTCGTCATCTGTGCCCGTCGTGTCGTCGGCGTTTGCAGTGCCTGTGGTGGGATTCGACGCCTCGGAGTCAGTGGCCGCAGTGCCGATGCGGAGATTCGCGCTAGCCACCTGACTGGCTGCGGGGAAGCCGGTATGGTCACCGAAGTCCAGCGGAATGGGGGCGATGGTGACTACGTGATCTTCCACTTCACCATTCCCCACTGCGCCAGTGGGAGGAGTGACGGCCTGGTCCGTAAGCCGCAGACGGAGCCCCCGGCCAGATCCTACGCTGGCACCGATGGGTACAGTGAACGTGATGTTGTGCGTGGCGGCGCTGGCGCTGGACGAGATCGTCCGGACGGCCTCCAGTCTCTCACCGCCGGAGCTGACCAGGGTGTCGTTGAAGACGCCATCATTGTTGAAGTCAATCCACGCATTCAGGTAGGCATTGACTCCGGTATTGTTAAACACGGGCACGGCAAGAATAGCTGACTGAGTAGGCACAAGGCTTGCTGGCACGGCGACGTCTTCATCATCCGTGCCGTTCGTATCGTCCGCAGTGGCCGCAGCATTGGGGGTCACCAGGGGTTCAGCATCAGTGGCGATGGTGCCCATGCGCAGGTTGCTGGAAACGATGCTGCTTGTGGAGGTGGTCGCAGCGCCCGAACCATTCCAATCACCGTAGTCGGTGAGGATGGGAGCGATGGTGACCACATGGTCTTCCACCTCACCTTCACCCACGGCTCCCGTCGGCAGCGTCACCGCCTGATTGGTCAGGCGAAGACGAACGCCGCGATTGCTTCCGATGCTGGCGGTGAGCGGAACGGTGAAGTTGATAGTTTGCGTGACGGTGGATGCGCTGCTTCCAATGGTTCTCACTGCCTCGAGGCGCTCGCCTCCCGAGGTGACCAGCGCATCGTCAAAAGTACCGTCGTTGTTGAAATCGATCCACGCATTGAGATAGGCGTTGGCACCGGTGTTATTAAGGACGGGAACGGCAATGCTAGAGGCTAGGCCCTGCGTAAGGCTGGCTGGAACTGGCACATCTTCATCATCCGCTCCGGTGTTGTCATCCGTGCTGGCGGTGGAGTTGGCGGAGACGGAGGCCTCAGAGTCCGTCGCATTGGTTCCCATGCGGAGATTGGGGTTGACGTTGCTGCTTGTGCTGGCGGTAGCTGCTCCAGAGCCGTTCCAGTCGCCGAAGTCCGTCTGGGCAGCGGTGATGTTGATTACATAGTCTTCCACTTCACCCGAACCCGCCTGACCGGTGGGAAGGGTGATGGGCTGATTGGTCAGACGGAAGCGCACTCCACGATTGCTACCCACGCTGGCTCCGGTGGGCACGGTGAAGGAGATGTTGTGGGTGCTTGCGGACGCTGCGCTTGCGATGGTTCTTACCGCTTCGAGCCGCTCGCCGCCGGCACTGATCAGGGCGTCATTGAAGCTACCGTCATTGTTGAAGTCAATCCAAGCGTTCAGGTAGGCATTGGCACCGGTGTTATTGAAGACCGTCACTGGCAGAGTGACAGACTGTGCCTGCGCGATGCTGCCTGGGAGCACCAGGTCTTCATCATCTGCGCCGGTGTTGTCATCCGCGCTGGCGGCAGAGTTGGCCGTGACAGAGGCCTCAGCATCCGTTGGTACGGTGCCAATGCGGAGATTGGAGTTGATGGTGCTGGAAGTGCTCGCCGTGGCCGCTCCGGAGCCGTTCCAGTCCCCAAAGTCGGTATCCACCGGCGTCACGGTGTAGGCACGAGTGCCGGTGCATCCGAGCGTGTCCGTGGCAGTAATGGTAAATGTGGCGCTCGTGGAACTGGTGGGCGTGCCGGCAAGGATTCCTGTGGCGGATGCCAAGGACAAACCGGCAGGGAGAGTTCCGCTGGTCACGGCAAAGGTGTAGGGTCCACTGCCTCCCGATGCGGTGAGGGTCTGGCTGTAAGTGCTGCCAACGGTGCAATGAGGCAGAGTCTCGGGCATGATGGCGATCACGGGACTGGGGCGAATGCCAAAGTCGATGGTGTTTTCGTTGTTGGTCGTTCCTGAACTGCCCGGCTCTTGAGCGATGCCGAGTTGGATGACCGGGCTGACGATCTGCGTGCCCACCAGTCCTGTCTGCGTGCCGTTATTGTCGTTGTCCACACCATTGTCCAGCGTCACCTTCACGCTGCTGGCCAGCGGATGACTGGCGGGAGGTGTGATGCGGACATAGACACGCGTGTAGGTGGTGACACTGAAGCTGTAGTTGCCAGAGGCATTGGTGGTGGTGGTCTGTATGATCGAGTCAGCATTGATGCCAGTGCCACCAATGGCATTGTCGGCTCCAGGCGAGAGTAACTCAACGGTGACGCCGGCCACTCCCGGCTCACCTGCATTCTTGATGCCGTCATTGTTCAGATCATTCCAGACCAGGTCACCCACGGTGATGACCTTGTTTCGGAATCCTAGGTCAATCGTCAGATCCGTGTTGTTGTCGTCTGCGTCGTCGCTGGTGTGTGCCACTCCAGTCTCACCTGTGGCAGTGGTGGGTTCGCCATCGTTGGTCAGGGCAAAGGTGGAGGTGCTGATACCGGTGATCTCCGGGCTGGCTGTATCAATGCCGTCTTCACCAGCCACGCTGTCATCCCCAGGCGCTGTGCCCGGCATGGATTCGAAACCAAACAATGGTGCGCCTTCTACGAAGTTGCGCGCTGGAATGTGGACATAATAGCTGTCCTCAAGCAGGCGGTCAAAGTTGTAAAGTCCGCCACCACTCGTGATGGTGCTGGCCACTGGAGCATCTGTTCCCGGGCCGTCGTCAGCTTGATAAAGTTCCACCACCACGTTGTTCACGCCCTCTCCTGAGTCGTAACGTCCGTTGTGGTTTGCGTCGATGAAGACAAGGTTGCCCACGCCGACTCGTGGTCGTGGAGGATTGGCATCATACATAGCGGATGCTTCAAGGTCAGCGTTGGCCGGCATTCCCGGAACGCCGGTGCGATAGCTGGCAATGGCAATATTGGCACCGTGGCTTCCGAGAGTGACCTCGATGAAACGCTGACCGCTGTTATCCACGGCGATCATGCGATCTGCCACCTCATCCCAGGCCATGGTCTCCACATCGACTGAACCGCCGGGTCCCCCCGCAATGTTGTTGTCTGAAACCTCCATGATGGCCCCGGTAGCTGGGTTGATCCGATAGATGTGGCTATCTACTCCATCCACGGCAAACAGGGCACCGTCTTCACGGAACTCGAGTCCGTCGGTGTAGTGGCAGTGTTGACCCGCTCCACTCATGTCCCCCACGGAAACCATAGGCGTGGCAAGCAGGGGGTTGGGGTTGAGCGTGGTGATGTCCAGATAGTAGAGGCGGTCCACCGTGGTGCTGGAGTTTTGGTTGTTGTCCTTCGGATCTGCGGTGTAGAGACGCTTACTGTCGGGGTCATAAGCCAGAGCTTCGAGCGGACCGCCAGAGGTGGGCCGTGTAATGTGGCCGATGAGCTGGAAAACAATGTTACCCACATTCGCATCCGCATCATTGAGGTTGTATGTCCAGAGCGCTTGGGTGCCAGCCGGAGAACCTGACAGTCTGCCTGTGGAAAACACGAAGATCTGGCCGCTGTATCGGTTGATAGCCATGGCCTCAATGTCCCCTGCATCCACGATGTCTCGTACGGTGGATTCGCCGGGACGACGATACTTGATGCGGCCAAAGTCTGTCACCGTCGTGGCTGGGGTTCGATAGTTGGTGAACCGCCACAAACGCAGGGCAGTGGAAAGGGTATAATCTTCATCAATGAGCCAGAGCACGCTGTTGCCGATAGTCACACCGAAGTCGATGGTGTTCTCAATGCTACCACCGCCACTGCTGCCTGGTTCTGATCCTACGCTGAGTGCGAAGACCGGGCTTACGATTGGGCCGCCGCTCGTACCGATTTGAGAACCGTTGTTGTCGTTGTCCACGCCATTGTCTGCGGTGACAACAACACGCGAGGCAAGCGGCAGCGCAGTCGAGGGAATCACGCGCACGAAATAGTTGCCTGGTGCCATTCCGGTGAAGGAGTATTCACCTTGAGCGTTCGTGGTAGTGGTAGCGATGATGGTGTCCGCAGCCGCCCCTGTGCCGCCGACTGCGTTGTCCGTTCCTGGAGTGAGCAACTGGACGGGAAGTCCGGGGACTCCCGGCTCATTGGACTCCTTGAGTCCGTTCTCATTGAGGTCGTTCCAGACGAGATTGCCCACCGTGAGCGGGGGCGAAACCGTGAACATGTAATCTTCCACTTCACCGATTCCGGACTGGCCGGTTGGCCCGGGGTTGCTGGTGGAAGTGAGTCGGAAGCGGAAAGGCACATCGCCTACGATGGCACTGGCGGGCACGGTGAAGTTGTATGCCACCGAGACGCCGTTCGTACCGTTGGCTACGGTTTGGTTCACAATAATGTGCTCGCCGGCATCACCGAGCGAACCATTGCGATTGAAGTCAGCCCAGGCATTGAGAAAGACGGCGGAGCCAGAGTTATTCAGCCGCTTCACGACCACAGAGGAGGACAATCCAGGCGTCAGAGAAGCGGGGGCGGTTACACCATCTTCATCGTCTATGTCATCAATATCATCGCCGTTGGCAAGAGCGGTGAGACGTGGTGTGGCCTCGGTGTCACACTCATTGCCCAGACGGATGGCCGAGCTCCAGGTGCTGCTTGCTTCACCGAATCCGTTAAAATCTCCGTAGTCCAGAGTGGTGGGATTCGTGTCGATGAAGGCCACTGCGTGAGGTCCACTCATGCTTGCGGTGATGGTGCGGACGGCGGCTCCCGTAGGACTGTAAACGTGCAGTTCGTTCTCGCCGTAGTCCACCACGTAGAGGTTTCCATCTGGCCCCCACTTGATGCCAGTGTAGGGGTTGGAACCAGAGTCCATGTTGACGAAAGTGGTGCGGGTGACTGAGGGGAAGGAGATGGCATCCACCCTACCCGTAGTGGCATTGTTGTTGCGGACGTTGACGTAGAGTCGGTCATCCGGACCCCAGGCGAGACCACGTGGAAACTCCCCGCTGGGCCAAGTTACGAGCGTTGCCTCGAGCGTGCCCGTGCTGCTGTATCTGAGCAGTCTTCCTCCGGATATGTTCTGCGTCACGTACATCTTGTTGGAGGGATCAAACACAAACCCCGCTGGGCTGGAGGTGGTGAGTACGGTGGAGATGATGGCACCCGTGGTCTGGTTGAACCGAAGAACGTTACCAGCATTCTGGTTGGCTATGTAAATGCTGCCATCCAACGCCACAGCCATCTGATAAGGGAAGTTCAGCCCACTCCCCGAAGGCACGAGGGTGCCAAGGGATGCCCCGGTGAAGGGGTTGTATTTGGTGATGGTGTTGGCCGATCCGTTAGCCACAAGGAAGGTGTTGTCAGAGAGCCGGTATCCATAGTTCGGCGCGCTCACACCACTGGGTGTCCAGACATTGAGAAGGGCACCGCTTCCGCCATCGTAACGCGTGAGGGTGTTGTTGTTGTAGTTGACCACCAGAAGCGCAAAGTCAGCGGCGCGGGCGATTTCCACGGTGGTGTCCTCCACTTCACCCGTGCCATCTTGTCCGTCGGGGCCCGGCGTGGAAACCGTCGTGAGGCGGACCCGCACTCCCACGTTGCCAACAGTGGCGTTGGCGGGCACGTTGAACGAAATGGTTCGAGCCGAGTTGCTGCTGCCGTTGGAAATGGTCGTGTTTGAGGCGACCTGCTCGCCCGAATCCGTGAGGACTCCATTTTTGTTGAAGTCCACCCAGGCATTCAAATAGGCGGTGGAACCGGCGGTGTTGGTGACGTTCACCGTGAAGCTAGCGCTCGCTCCCTGTGTGATGGAAGTGGGCATGGTGAGTCCGTCTTCATCATCGTTGCCAGTGATGTCATCACCGCTTGCGAAGGCGTTGGTATAGGCCTGCACATCGGCATCCACGATGGCACCGATGCGCAGATTCGAGTTAGCCACACTGCTGGCGCTAGGGAAGGTGGACATGTCACCAAAGTCAAGCGTGGCCGGCGAGTGGAAACCGAAGTCGATCGTCATGTCCCCGTTGGCATCCATGGCGTCATCCATGTTGGCTGCGTAGCCAGTCTCGGCATTTACGCTGGCTCCTGATCCTCTGGGTTCACTCCCGAAGCCAAGAACGAAGTCGGGTGAGAGGATCCCATTGCTGGCAGGTGAAGAGTTGTCGATTCCCTTTTCCTTGAGCGCATTGTCATCAGCAGCGTCAACTGCGGAGACGTCCGGGTTTGCGTTACCAGTAGAGGAAACCCGTCCGTTGAGCGGCCCGGTGATAGAGCCACCCGGCCAAGAAAGCGGCGTGAGCAGCGCAAAATTGGCAGGGTCCACCTGCACGAAATAGGTGCCGGGTTGCATTCCGGAGAAGAAGTATTTTCCACCATCTACCGTGAACGCTTCCCCGACGTGAACCGGGGAGCCTACCGCTGGGCGGCGGTAGAGGTGCAGAAGCACGTTGTCGATGCCGGATTCGCCCGCTTCTTTGATTCCATTGCCATTGCTGTCGAGGAAGACGACGTTCCCCACGGAACAGGCGGCAGGATTGCAGGACTGAGTGAGTGCCACGTTGTCGATGACCACTTTGGCTGCGGAGCCGCCCGCTGCCAGCGAAAGACGAAGCACAGGCCGCCCGGGGAGGGCTTGCGGAAGGATGAACTGCACCCTGCACCTCCGCCAATCCAGAGCGGACCAGGTGGAAAGACTCCTCGGATTGACTACCTGGGTGCCGGTTCTGGGTTCATAAAAATCTTTGAACAGGCTGACGCGGCGCGCATTGGAAAGACTGGAGTCACAGTATTGGAGATCGACGAAGATCTCAGTGTTGTTCCCTGAAGCTGGGCTCGTCGGCGCAGCGGCGTCAAAAGCAGCCCAGTCGAAGCTCAAGGTATAGACCTGGCCTGCACTCAGATTGAAAAGTCCAGCCACGGAGGAACCTACCGCAAAATGCTGCGATGCGGCACCGGCACCGTTGAGATAGAGGAACCGGCCACCGTCAGTGGCGCGCGTTGCATCATTGATGTAAGAACCTGCGTCAAAGGTCCAGCCTGCAATGTCGGCGTTGCTGATGGTACTCCGGGTGCGGGCGATCGCGGTTCCGCCGCTCGGAAAGACGTCAGTGAAGGTGAGAGTGGTTGGATTCGCGGTTTCAAAGCTTCCATTGGCCAAAAGATTGTTTTGCGAGCAGGCGGAGAATGCGAAGTCCACTGTCTGGTCGAAGTCCGCATCGGCGGGTCGTCCACCAACTCCGTTGTCCCAGGATGCGTCCACGCCGGTTTCCGCCGTGGTGGGCTCAGTGCCCGCCGCTAGGGTGATGTTGACGGAACGGATGCCGTTGGTGGCCGGGCTGGCATCGTCTATGCCGTTTTCATCCCAGTCGTCATCTCGGTTGTTGTCCAGCCCGTGGCCCAAGAGGGAGTTTCTACCATGCAAGGGTCTTCCCGCTGCGAACTCGGAAGCAGGGATCCTTACATAATAGGTGCCCGGAGAAGTCGTGGTGAGCATGTAAAGCCCGGCGGCATCAGTGGTGGTGGTGGAGACGATGGCATGGGAAGTGTTCAGCAGTTGCATGGCTACGCCTGCAACGCCTTCGCCGAGGTCAAAGCGTCCGTTATCATTCGCATCACTCCAGACGAGGTTGCCTATGCCCAGCGTTGGAGGGCCCGAGAAGGGAATGGCGTAATCTTCCACCTCGCCATTCCCGTCCAAACCGTCGGCACCCGGGCTAGCGATGCTGGTGAGCCTCACACGCACACCTCCATTCCCTGCTACGGTAGTAAGAGGGGTTGTGAAGTTGATGACGCGGTTGGAGTTGCTGGTGCCAGAGGCGACTGCGATGTTGGTGGCTACCTGTTCACCGCCATCGGTGAGGATGCCATTGCGATTGAAGTCAATCCACGCATTCAGATAGGCTGTCGCTCCAGAGGTATTGGTCACATTCACAGTGAGCGACTGTGCTGCGCCGGGCACGATGCTTGCGGGCAGAGTGACGCCGTCTTCATCGTCAGAGCCGGTGATGTCGTCACCGGTAGCGGTGGTGTTGGTTGTCTCCGTTCCCTCTGTATCAGTCAAGGATCCGATGCGGATTGTGCTCGTCACCAGACTGCTTGCGGATGGGAACGCTGCGAAGTCACCGAAGTCGGTGATGGCGGCAAAGGCTACCACGTAGTCCTCGACCTCGCCGACACCATCGAGACCGGTGGCACCGGGATTGTTGACGTTGGTGATGCGGAAACGCACCCCCCGGTTGCTGCCTATGGAAGCGCTGATGGGAACCGTGAAGTTGAACGAAACGCTCTGGGCACTGCTGCTGGAACTCACGGGAATCTCGGCACCAAGACGCTCACCCCCGGCGGATACCAGTGCGTCGTCGAAGAAACCGTCGTTGTTGAAGTCAATCCAACCGTTAACGAAACCCGTGGCCCCCGTATTGTTGAAGACGCTGAGTGTCAGTGTGGTCGCTGCGCCCGCGCCGAGTGTTGTCGGCATGGTGATGCCGTCGTCATCGGCTCCATCGCCACTGGCGGTATTGTTGAGCGTTGGAGAGGCCTCAGCATCCACTGCCGCTCCAAGACGAAGGTTGGAGTTGACCACGCTCATCGTCGAACCGCTGGCGGCGCCCGCGCCATTCCAGTCCCCGTAATCGAACGATCTGGAGGTGGCCGTGGCTTTTAGCAACTGAGGCCACTCACCTGTGCTGAAGGAACCTGTGAACTGTTTCAGTCCTGTGCCGGAGAGCGTGACCAAGTCCAGCGGGAAAGCAGTGAGCGCGCCGCTTGCATTGTAGGTGGGTGCACCGCTGAACTTGAAGTATTGCATCCACACTCCCACTTCGCTGCCAAACCTCAGCCCGCTCCAATCCTGCGGCAAGTTGTGAGCGGCAAAGTTGCTACGGTCGTTGATCGCGGCGCAGTCGATGGAGAACTGCACCCGGTAGTAGTTGCCACCTTCATTCACGACAGGCCCTGGCTGCACGGAAGAGCTAGTGACACTGGAGGCCAGCAGCTTCGCAGGGGTGGACCAACTCATGTGCTCCTGGCTCGGGTCATAAGCATAGACTGTCATTTTGGGGGCCACGGGATTGAACCCGTCATAGTAGATAATGGCGCGTGTATTTCCCTTCGGCGAAGGTCCTTCACTCAGGGTAAGCCAGAAACCCTGCAAGGGATGTGCGGCGCTCATGCACTTGATCCTGACTTCCCCATAGAGCCGTTTGGTCGTTGGATTGTAATCCATCGTCATGTAACGGACCGTACCAAAGGACTCCGCCTTGATGATGGGATCCCAGTCCACCACGTCTGGTTCCATTTCACTCACACGATGCACCACGGTGTCTTCATTCGCATTGTCGAGTATCCATGAGTAGCCGGTGCTGGAGGTGATGGACGAGATGGTGGTGACATAGTCCTCAATTTCGCCAATGCCGGAAGAACTGGTGGCCGTCACCGAGGAATCACTGGAAAGACGGACGCGAACGCCGAGGTTGGTCCCCGCAGCGAGCGGCGTCACGGCATAATACTGTGTCGCGTCACTGGTTCCAGTTGGGATAGTGGAGTTGATAACCAGCTCGCCGGAGTCTTCAAAGTCACCATCGTTGTTGTAGTCGATCCACGTCCGCAGAAAGGCATTTGATCCAGTGGTATTGGTGAGATTGAAGACGAAGTTTGACGCCTGTCCCACACTCCAAGACGATGGCAGTGTGACTCCGTCTTCGTCATCCACGCCGGTGATGTCGTCTCCTGTAGCGGTTGCGTTCGCGGTTGCCATCTCCTCAGGTTCCACCAAGCTTCCAAGTCTCAGATTGGAGTTGACCGTCGAGTTGGCCGTCGAGGTCAAAGCTCCCGAACCGCTCCAGTCCCCGAAGTCTTTGGTGGGTGGATTGTTGATGGTAATGACGTTGTCCTCGACTTCGCCCACACCATCCAGTCCGTCGGCACCTGGGCTGGAGACACTGGTTAGACGCACTCGCACACCAGCAGTTCCCGGTGTCGCCGTCATGGGAACGGTAAAGGTGAGAGTGCGGTTGGAGTTGCTGGTGCTATTGGCTACAGTGACGTTGCTCGCGATCTGTTCGCCACTGTCAGTCAGCACTCCATTCCGGTTGAAGTCCACCCAGGCATTCAGAAACGCAGTGGACCCAAAGGTATTGGTGACGTTGACGGTGATGCTCGAAGCCGCTCCAGGAGTCACCGAAGCCGGAACGGTGACGCCGTCTTCGTCATCAGAACCTGTGGTGTCGTCGCTCGTTGCGGTGGCGTTGGAAGCATAAGTCGCTTCGGCATCCACGGTAGCACCAATGCGAAGCCGGGAGTTCGCCACACTCATCGCATTCGGGAAGGCATTGAAGTCCCCTGTGTCCTGACCGAGGTTCATCATGTGATCTTCCACTTCCCCAGTGCCTGCCGCACCCGTGGGACCCGCGTTGCTTGTTGTGGTAAGTCTCACGCGCACATAGGTAGGTCCGAGCACGGCAGCTGTCGGTGGCGTGAAACTAATGGTCCTGTTGGCAGTGCCGGAGTTCGCCGCGACCGTCACGTTGCTCGCCACTTTTTCTGAGGCACCACCAACGGTGTCGCCGAAAACATTGTTGCGGTTGTAGTCAATCCAAACATTGAGGTACGCAGTCGAAGCAGTACTGTTCGTGACCTGGACAGTGATGCTATTGGATGTGCCAAGGTGCACCACCGCAGGTATGGTGACCCCGTCTTCGTCATCGCTCCCCGTCGTGTCATCACCCGTGGCGGTGGCGTTTAAGGTGGCAGAAGCCTCATCGTCCACGAGCGCACCAATGCGTAGAGAAGTGCTAACGGTGCTACTGGCCGTGGTATAGCCTGCAGCGTCGCCAAACTCGGCTGCAGCAACGGTAAAACCGCTGAAAATACATACCACGAACAGCCAAATGGCAGATCGAGCACTATCGCTTGCTGCACACGTGTTTTGCCTGCTTGCCAGCATTTGAAACGCTTCCGGAGCGGATCGATCGCGCTTGGCAGTGGAGGGAACGGGATGGAGTAGATACATGACGAGAGAGTCGAGAATCTACTTATTATGATATTTATTGTAAAAACCACAAGTCTAAAGATGGGTTTATTTCATCAAATGCAAATATAAGGATCTATTGATCACTAAGTAATCCAGAATTCTTTCCCTGCCGAGGAGTGCCGCACCCCAGCACTCCTCGGGTGCCACGAGTCCAAGCGCGGAATCTTCCCCCCCACACCTTGATTCCGGGTTTGACGGAGATGCCGCCCACCGCTACTGGTCTTCCGCTGTCGTCCTCGCCTATGCTAGAGAGCTACTTTCCCATCCTTCTTCAGGTCCTGATTGCCACTGGTTTCGCCGGCGTCACACTGCTAATCAGCGTCCTTCTGGGGAAATCTTCAAAGGGCAATAAGGTGAAGGACAGCCCCTACGAGTGCGGCATGCTACCAGTCGGTGAAGCCCAGCCGCGTTTCAGCGTGAAGTTTTACATCGTGGCGATGCTCTTCGTGCTTTTCGACATCGAAGTCGTCTTTCTCTATCCTTGGGCGGTCATTTACAAAGATTATCTTGTCACCCACGGAGCAGCCATCTTCGGGACCATGCTCGGCTTTGTGACCATCCTGGGAGTGGCGTTCCTCTACGCCTGGCGCAAGGGTGCTCTGAGTTGGAAGTCCTGAGCAGCCGACGTTCGCAGCTCTCTCGTGGTCTATGATCTCCCATCTCAGTCTCTTCAAACTGAAACCCGAGATCACGGAGGAGAGGCTGGAGAACCTGATGTCCTCGACCCGGGTGCTGTTGCTCCGGGTACCTGAGGTCCTGGTGGTCCGCACAGGGAAACGCATCAGGACCAACGACCCCTGGGAGTGGTTTGTCGCCATCGAGGTGGAGAGCCTAGACAAGCTCGCCATCTGCCAGGATGACCCCAACTACATCAAGTTCCGTGAGGAGGTAATGAAGCCCGCCGTTGCGGATAGCTGCATTCAGGCCTTCGAGATGGATCCACGGAAGGACGTGAAGTATTCTTGAGCCTAGAAAGAGTGGGAAGATGAAGGTCGGTGCCGTCCTGCTGCTGCTAGTGCTCAATGGGTTCCTTGTCTGCGACCTCTTCGTTCTCGCCCCGGCGGAGAGCCTGCTGTTCCGACCGGAAGTGAGGAGGCGCATCAGCCTCTACATCCCAAACCTGCGCCAGGTGTTGCTGCCGGAGAAGAATGCCGAGGCCCCAGATCGGGTTACAACTTCTCTCGTCGGCGAGGAGATGTTCGTCCAGCCAAAACTGGCTACACTGCAGGAGCTGACCCAGAACTGGCAGAGCATTCCAGCTGGAGCGTTCCCCCGTATGGTCACTCTGGTGCAAAGCGCAGAGTTTACCCTGGCAGCAGGGTCTTCCAACCTCCCAGCGGGCTCAAAAGTCGTGGCTCTCTCCTTTGACAAGGGAGTGCTCACACTCGCGCCCGCGAAGGATTCCATAGCCCGGAGTTCCGTGCCGCTGGCTGCCACTGACCTTGTGACGCAACTCGAGCAGTCTTACGCTGTATGGAAAGCCCACGCGACCGAGGCTGCCCGCAGACGTTGGGAAAACACAAAAGCCATCAAGCAACAAGCCGCCGTCATGAGGTCGTTTGAGGACCCGTCGGGAAAACCCTTGCCTGATACTTCTGGAGCTTATCCCCTCCTGCTCTCGAGCATGAACGCTGGTGAGGTAACCGAGGTGACCGCCCAAAACACACTCCGCTGGCACAGCCCAGTGTTGCGGGATGTCGAGGGCACGCCGACCTGGTGTGTCGATGTGGACTTCAAAGCCAGTGTCTTCTGTGGAGAGCTGGACGCAACCGCCCGCGCCCTCGTCCGAAACGGAAGGGTTGCAGCCTGGATCTACCCCGGCTCCGGAGAACCGGTACCCTGAAGAGAGCTTGCCCAAGAAGCACCCCACACCCCACGGGGAAGACAAGCCCGCAACCTACGCGTCCCTTCTTACTTTACGGCAGTCACCGCCGCCTCAGCCACTGGCGTCTTAAGCACTCCCTGCAAGGCACGCGGATACACGCCCAGCCAAACGATCGCCAGCACCAGCACAGCAGTGAATGCGCGGGCCACTCCGGACCACTTCAAGGGCTGAGCAGCGTCAGAACCACCGTCCGACCACGCGGCAAGAATGGGTTTGAAATAATAATAAAACCCGGCAGCTGCTCCCGTCACCGCCAGTGCCACCGCCACATAGTAGCCACGATCCACCGCCGCCACAAACACCAGCATCTTGCCGAAAAAGCCAGCAGTGAGTGGTAGGCCCGCCATCGAAGCCAGCGCCACCGTCAATGCGAAGGCCATGGCAGGGGAGCGCTTGGCGAGTCCCGTGACTCCCTTCACATCCTCAGCTACCCCTTGGGATCTGAGCGTGGCCAACAAAAGAAAGCCCAGAAGCGTCATCGGCAGGTACGTGGCAAGGTAAAACGCCACGATGCCACCCGACGTAAGACCGAAGCGCTCCGAGCTACCACAAGCCAGAGCGATGAGCAAGAAGCCGGCGTGCGAGATGGACGAGTACCCGAAAAGCCGCTTGAGGTTCGTCTGCGTGATGGCTGCCAGACTGCCAATCACCACCGTGAGCACACCGCCCCAAAGGAGCAGACTTTCCACACCCAGCGCCACGTGGCTTCCCTCACCCGTGAACGCTGCCACGGCACGGGTCAGAACGATGAACCCGGCGGCCTTGGAACCCACAGACAAGAACGCCGTTACAGGCGTCGGTGCACCTTGATAGACATCCGGCACCCAAATGTGAAACGGCGCGGCCGCCACCTTGAACCCTAGACCCGCCAGCAGAAGCGCCGCTCCCAACATCAGAGCGACCTTGCTGCTCTCAGGACCGGCTGCTGCCGAAGCGATACCTGCAAAGCTCATGGAACCCGTAGCTCCATACACCCATGCGATGCCATACACCAGAACGCCCGTGCTGACTGCTCCGAGGATGAGGTACTTCACTCCTGCCTCCAGCGAGAGGGCTGACCGGCGTGCAAACGCCACGAGGACGTAAAACGAGATCGTCACCAGCTCCAGCGGCACAAACACACTCACCAGATCCTTGGCGGAGGCCATCCACATCATGCCAGCGCAGACAATGAGAGGCAGGATAAAAAACTCAGGAATGCGAGTGGCGATTCCTTGTGAGCCCGTGAAGTTTGCCACCACAGGATCTGCCTCCAGGGCGATCACCAAAACCACCAGCGTGGTCAGTAGCGCAAAAACTTTGTAAAAGAGCGCGAGCCCGTCCACACTATAGTAGGGCTGAAGATAGCCGGGCACGTCGCCAGAAGCTCCCGGACCCGCCACGAGAAGCAGCAGTGCGAGTGCTGTCCCTCCTATGGCCACCCAAGGAATGACATTTCGGTTCAACTTCGGCCAAACGGCATCCACCGTAAAGAGCAGCACGCTCAGGATCACCAGGCCGATTTCAATGTGGAATGGAGACATAAAACCGATGCGCGGGTGTTACTTGGCTGAGGCGAAGGCGGAATGAATCAAATCCGTGAGCAGGCTTGGACAACAGCCCACTACCAGCAGTGTCAGCGCCAGAACCAGAAATGGAAAGCGCTGTGCCAGCCCCACGTCTGTCATGAAGAGACCCTTCGAAGCGTTACCAAAGAAAAGGTTCCGATAGGCCCGCAGCATGTACACCGCCGACATCACCACCCCCCAAAGCGCAAAGATGGTGGCCCAGTGGATATTTTTTAAGCCGGTGCTCAAGTCTGCAACGCTATGGTCAAAGGAGCCGATGAACACCATCACCTCCCCGGCGAAGTTAGCCAGACCTGGAAGTCCGATGGATGCAAACGCTCCAAAGGCAAACAACACCGACATCACGGGAGCATTTGCCGCCAGCCCACCCAACCTGGAAAACTCAAGCGTCCCGAGCTGCGCCCTCATTCGTCCGCACAGAGCAAAGAGCAGCGCTATAGAGATGCCATGGGCAAACATGAGCAGCACGGCCCCATTGAGAGCGATGGGACTTCCCGCCGCGATACCGAGGAAAATGTAACCCATGTGCATCACGCTGGAGTTCCCCAGAAGCGTATCGAGACGCTCCGCGTGGATCGTCACCAGACCAACAACAATAATATTGCCCACAAGCATGAGCAGCAGCGCATTCTGCACCCATTCCACCTTGGCCCCCTCCGGCAGCAGCGGCAGCGCGATCTGGATCAGACCATAAAGGCCAAACTTTTTCAATACCCCTGCGTGCAACATCGCCACCGGAGTGGGTGCCGCAGCATAGGCCGGTGCTGCCCACGTGTGCAGGGGGAAGAGACTGACCAGCGTGCCGAAACCGACCAGCAACACAAAAAACAACCACCCCTGCGTCTCAACCGGGAGTGGCGAACTCGCTGCCGTCTTCTTCAGTGCTATCAGATCAAACGTAAGCCCAGCGCCATCACTGAAGTTCAGCACCAGCGCTGATAGACCTGCCAGCAGGATCAAGCTCCCCACGCCCAAATAAACTGTGATCTTCCACGCCGTCGCACGCCTCGTGGTCGCATCCCCATGACCATGGATGGCGATCATCAGTAGCGTCGGAATAAGCGCCAGCTCGTGGAAAGCATAGATGAAAAACACATCCGTGCTGAGAAACGCACCCAGCGCCCCACCAGCGATCAGCAGTGAGGACACGTAATACATGGCGGGCTTGTCCTGGATCTGCCACACTGCCGCCAGCAGCACCAGCACCGTCAACAGCACCAGGGTCAGACTCACACCGTCTGTGCCCACTGCAAACGCGATTTTGGGCGAATCCAGGATCACCCGAGACATCGCAAGATTCTCCCCCAGACCATGCGACCACGCAGCTCCGAATCCAAGCAAAGCAGTGGCGGCAGCCGCCACACGGCCCACAAGACGCGCAGGT
Source organism: uncultured Verrucomicrobiaceae bacterium (assembly GCA_964538625.1). Taxonomy (GTDB): domain Bacteria; phylum Verrucomicrobiota; class Verrucomicrobiia; order Verrucomicrobiales; family Verrucomicrobiaceae; genus JAEUHM01. Next base: position 90,263 of record CAZIGH010000002.1, on the reverse strand, counting down.
GCACCGAAGCCGATCACCGCAGCAGCGATCAAGGGAAGTAGAATGATGATTTCCAGCAGACTCATGTGTCAGTTCATTCAATGGCCCAGACGAGGAAGCAACGCGATGGCCAGATAAATCGCCAGCAGCAGGCCAGTTCCGAGAACCATGGTGTACCCTTGCAAATGACCAGACTGCAAGGCGCGCCCTGCACGACCGATCTGCCCAGCCACAAATGCCGGCAGGCGGGCAACAACCCCATCAGCAAAAATGGACTCCATGGCCGTGACCAGCCACGCCAGCCTGTCTTGGAAAACGTTGACGATCCAAGCATAAACTTCATCGATGTAGAAGCGGTTAGCAAAGAGCTTGATGTCCAGCGGATCCTTCTCCTTCCCTCGGTAGAGCACAATGGCCGCACCGGCCCCGAAAATAAGAGCTCCGAGTGATGCGAGCAGCACCGGCGGCGGAGCATGTCCCTCTGGCACCATAGCCTGCAGAGCCTTATAAAACGGGGAGAAGCCCGCACCCAAGGCAAAGATGGACAGCAGCAGCAGTGGAGCCACCATGATCATGGGTGCCTCGTGAGCGTGGTCTGCGTCCTCCGTCCTCGCCTTGCCAAAGAAGGCCACGATGACGCAGCGTGCCATGTAAAAGCTCGTCAGTGCCGCAGTCAGAGCAGCCAGAGCGAAAAGCCAGCCACATTCATGATAGGCCACGTCCAGTATGGCCTCCTTCGACCAGAAGCCAGAGGTCACCCAGGGGACTCCCATCAAGGCCGCCGTGCCTATGACGAAGGTAAGGAAAGTAGCTGGCGTCTTTTCCCGCAGACCGCCCATTTTCCAAATATCCTGCTCATGATGGCAGGCATAAATCACCGCTCCAGCACCGAGGAAAAGAAGCGCCTTAAAGAAGGCATGGGTGTAGAGGTGGAACATCGCAGCCTCACTGCCACCAAGCCCAATAGCCATCACCATGTAGCCGAGCTGCGATAGCGTGGAGTAAGCAAGGATGCGCTTGATGTCATTCTGCTGCACCGCCATCAGCGCCGCCATGAGCGCGGTGAAACCACCAATGCCGGCAATGATCGACATCGCGGTGGGAGATGCCGCGATGATGAAGTCCACCCGCACCAGCATATAAACCCCTGCCGCCACCATCGTGGCCGCATGGATGAGCGCCGAAACCGGAGTGGGACCCTCCATGGCGTCCGGCAGCCAGACATGCAGAGGCACCTGTGCCGACTTGCCCACCGCACCCATGAAAATGCCCAGCGCCGCGAGAGTAAGTAGCCAACCTGGGACAGCGGGCGACTTACCGGTCTCCCTTCTCTCAAACTGCGCCTCGAGTCCGGAAAAACTCAGATCCGGCGTGTAGTCTGCTCCCGATTCCACAACGATGCCGCTGCTACGCGGAGAAAGGTGATCCTTGTCGTCTCCCACCATGGTGCCGATCCCCCCGATGGCCCACAAACAGAGGATGCCTATCATGAAACCAAAGTCGCCAATGCGGTTCGTAAGGAATGCCTTCTTGGCGGCATCCGCAGCCTCTGGCTTCTTGAACCAGTGGCCGATGAGCAGGTAGGAACTCACACCCACCAACTCCCAGAAGACAAACATCATGATGAAGTTCCCAGCCAGCACGATGCCAGTCATCGAGAACATGAACAAGGACAGTGCGCCGAAGAACCGTGGTTTCGCATCATCCGTCTTCATGTAGCCCACCGAATACAAATGCACCAGAAACCCAATGAACGTAACAATGAACATCATTCCAATGGCCTGGGAATCGAGAAGGAAAGTCAGATCTGCCGAAAAACCGGGCAGTCTGAGAAACGGAATAAGCAGACCTTCTGTCAGTCCCATGTCAGGTTCCTTTATTAGCAAAAGAAGGCTCGTCAGCAGGCAAATGCCCGCCGAACCCAAGGATACGATCACCGAGCCAGCTCGCAGCGGCTTGTGAAGCAGCAGGATCACCACAGCCGAAAGCAGCGGCGTAAGGAGGAGGATCAGTGCAGCGGTTTGGTAGTTCATGAAATCTTGGAGTTTCCCTGCCTCGGCATCAGCCCTGCATCCTCGTCACTGCGTCCACGTCCACGCTCTGCCGGGCACGGTAGAGTGCCACAATGATGGCCAGTCCCACTGCCACCTCCGCCGCCGCTACCGTGATGGTGAAGAACACCAGCGCCTGCGCGTCGTAGTCCGGCAGCCCGTTCTGCATCCGGAACCGGGAGAATGCCACCAGCGTCAAGTTCGCCGCGCTCAACATCATTTCCAGAGACATGTAAATGATGAGGATGTTCCGGCGCACGATCACGCCCGTCAGGCCTACGGCGAAGAGAATCGCCGCTACGAAAAGATAATGGCTCAGAGTGATCACGCTGCGTCCTCCTTGTCCTTGTCACGACGGCTCAAGACCACCACTCCCACCGTGCCAGCCAACAGCAGAAGCGCCACCGCCTGCAGATGGAATCGATACTTGTGAAACAGAGTATAACCCACCAGCTTGGTGTCAGGCAGTGTGCCGTTTTTCAGGTCATCCTGTATGCCCCTGAGCGGAGCATCTTTGGCCGCAGTCTCCAGTTGAAGCGGTCGATCCGCCAGCGCTACTCGGCCCTCCTCATACCCCGAAAACAGTGTGAACATCTGCACCGTAAACAGCAGCGCCAGCGCCACCCCACCAGCCAGAACCCCAAAGCGCGGCAGCTTCACCTCCTCCGACTTGATGTCCAAAAGCATGATGATGAACAAAAACAGCACCATCACCGCCCCGGCATACACCAAAATCTGAATGATGCCGATAAAGTAGGCGTCCAGACTGATGAACAGCGCCGCAAGGCCGGTAAAGCATACCACCAGCGACAGCGCGCTTGACACCGGATTGCGCGCCGTCACCACCATGATCCCGAAGATCAATACTACGGCAGCGAAGAGATAAAAGAGCGGGGCGGGCATGAGCAGGGGTCAGGAAAGAGTGATAGGTGATATGTGATAAGTTCCCGACGATGAATCGACGCAGCAGCAAGTGGAGCCTGTTTGATCAACCCTTTTCACTTTTCACTTATCCCTTTTTACTCCTGGGTAATCACTTCAGTTCGTTCCACTTGTTCACCAGCCCCACCCGCACGCCGCCGATCTGATAGAGCTTCTCCTTATTGTGCACCATCTCGGCACGACTCTCTCCAGTAATCGCATAGTCTTTACGCAGGAAGATGGCCTGCTCCGGGCACACCTCCTCACACATCCCGCAGTAGATGCAGCGTATCATGTCGATATCAAACTCCTTCGGACGCTTCTCCACCTTCGCCCACGGATCATCATTGGGAATCTCCCCCGGAATGATTTTGATCGCCTTGGGAGGGCAGATAAACTCGCAGAGCTGGCAGCTCACGCACCGCTCCCGCCCCTGTTCATCCTTCACCAGGGCAGGTGCACCGCGATACCACTCCGGCAGGTTTTCATCCCACTTTTGCTCCGGGTATTGCATCACCACCTTCGTCTTCCCACGCAACATCCTGACCGCGTGGCCAAGGGTGATCTTGAGCCCTTTCCAGAGCGTGGAAAGGAACAGCTTCTCGTGCCAGGCGAGCTTGGGACGTTGGACAACAATGGTGGCCATGGAGCGGTAAAGATCGCCGTCCGAAGACAGCATCACCCCGACTATGCCGGACCCGGCGGATCGGGCAACCGTTACTTGTGAAAAATTTCACAAAGTCACCCCGGGGGACGATTTCCCTTCCCGTGGGTCCCTTTCACCTTCCCAGCGCCGGATTTGACTATTCCTCGTAGGACTTAGCAAGCTACGCACAAGTCCTCTACACCATACCCACGAGCGCTACATTCAATGCTACAACCACCCTCTTGAAGCTCCATCCTGAATCACCCCCGTCATCCCAGCCAGTTGCAAAAGCCCTCTGGACACTGTAAAACGCGATCGAGAATCGTTCGGAGCTTAGCTGCCCTAAATCTATCAGGTTTTTGCCAAGGCAGAACGGTAGTGGTGGGCGAGAGAAAGTGATTTCGACTAAAGGCGAAGCCACTTTGGCGCTCCTCGGCACCGCACTCCTTCGTTGGAGTTTTGCAACTGGCTCATCCCTTTCCACTTTTCACATACCCCTTTTTACTCATTGTCCCCATGACCCTAGACCTCACCGGACCTCACCGAGACGACGCCTACATGATCCTTGCAGGCCTCGTCACCCCTCGTCCCATCGCCCTCGTCACCACGGTGGATCCCGAAGGCCGGATCAACGCCGCCCCATTTAGCTTCTTCAATGTCCTGGGAGACTCCCCACCCATCGTCGGATTCTGCCCCGGCGACCGCTCACCAGGAGTGCCAAAGGACACTGCGAGAAACATCCGCCTCACCCAGCAGTTCGTCGTCAACCTCGTGGACGAAGCCATAGCCCAGCAAATGAACCACTGCGCCGCAAGCCTGCCGCCCGGTGAAAATGAACTCCTTCGCGCCGGACTCACCGCAGTGGCCAGCCAGACGGTCGCCCCACCGCGCATCGCCGAAGCTCCAGCCAGCCTGGAGTGCCGTCACCACAGCACCCTCGAGATCGGCGAGAACCGCCTCATCATCGGCGAAGTCGTGCGCGTGCACGTGCGCGACGGCGTCTTCGACACCAGCACCTGGCAAGTCCGCCCCGGCAGCTACGCACCCATCGGCCGTATGCAAAGTCCCCACTGGTATTGCCACACCACCAGCATGTTTGAAATGAAGCGGCCGAAGTAAGTTCCGGTTTCGGCCGCAACGTTCTCCAGAGAATAAATTCTCCCCAGGTTGACTCTCTTGGGGTATGATTGCATTGCACACGGCGGAAACCATCATGGCTCCCTCCGATGGTTTCATTTTCATGTCCGCCCAGCCTAGCTTCGACATCTCACCTGCTGTAACCGAGCACTATGAGAGCATCTACCGATTTGCCTACAGCCTGGTCGGCAATCCTGCCGACGCCGCCGACATCACCCAGCAGACCTTCCTCACCCTCGCTCGCTACGGACACACCATAAGAGAGGAGGACAAGCTCCGCGGCTGGCTCTTCACCACCGCACACAGAGAGTTCCTACGCCAACGCCGCAAAGTCAAAAACCATCCCACACTGAACCTCGACGAACTGGAGGAAGAACCCATGGCCACAGAAACTGCCAGCCCCACCCAAGTGGACGCAGCGCATGTCATGACCCTCGTCGGCAAGCTGGACGAGTCACTCCGTGCACCGCTCGCCCTGTTCTACCTCAAAAACATGAAATACCGCGAGATTGCCGAAATCCTCTCCCTGCCCATCGGCACCGTCATGTCACGCCTCGCCCGCGCCAAGGCCACCCTCCGTACCCAGCTCGGTCTTGACGCAGGTTCTACCGATCCGAAACCAAGCCTGCCTGCCGCCGTATGACTCCCGAACGCGCCATCTCCCTGCTTCAAGGCACCGCCACTCCGCTCCCACCCGAAAACCACCCCGAGTGGGAGGAACTTGCCAAGTGCCTAGAGCAGCATCCAGACCTCGACGAATGGTTCCGCCACGCCTCTCCCGTGGACGATGCCCTGCGTAGCGCTTACACCGCCATCATCGCACCACGCCCAAGTCAGATATTAGACGCCCCTGTCACTCTGCCACGGCAGGGGTCCGCACTGATTTCCCCACCGCGCAGGCAGTTCCTCAAAACCGCAGCCAGCCTTGCCATAGGAGCCGGGGCCGCATGGTGGCTGCTAGCACCCCGCCGCAGTGGTCCCCTACCCTACGCCGCAGCAGCCACGGTGAAAGACTTTCGCCAGGACATTGCAGAATATTGCGCCGGTCACTACCAACTGGACATCAAAGGCGTCAGCTTGGATGACGCCGCCGCCCACCTCTCCCACGCAGGTGCCACCAGCCCATGCGGACTGCCTGAGGGCATCCGCAAACACCCCGTCATCGGTTGCAAAGTCCTCGAATGGCGCGGTCGCAAAGTAGGCATGACCTGCTTCAACTGTGGTTCCCGTGACGTCGTCCACATTTTCACCGTCCATCTCGAAGCCTTCACCGAGACCCCAGACCCCGCAGAACTAGCCAAACCCGTCGTCTGCTGTGAACGAGAAACCGCCGGGTGGATCGCAGACTCACGCCTCCATCTCGCCGTGGCCGCCAAACCCGGCAATCCTATCGCAGATCTGGTGAGCTGAGAAAGGCCACCGAACTGGATAGAGCATCCTCAGCGCCGCAGGTTCGAGCCGTGGAATGGGGAGTCCGAACGCGCAAGCCTCGCCTCACGGTCTTACGCTTGCCCTTCATCCAATCAGAACGTTTTGTTCAACTGTTCAAAACAGCCGACTAGCCAAAACGACATCCATCCGCTAAATAAGAGTTCCTGGCACCGAGCCGGCATGGCGGAATGGTAGACGCAACGGACTTAAAATCCGTTGGGGAGTGATCCCCGTGTGGGTTCGAGTCCCACTGCCGGTAGGAGCAGGCTTGGAGCGCCGAGCTTCCGTCGTACCCGAGACGCCCCATCTCAATGCCGGAATCTCAAAATATCGGCACGAGATTTGTGTTTTCGGGAGCGACCAAGCTGCTAAGTTAATTAACATCTATTGAACAAAATTCATGGCTGAGCGAACCCCAAACGCATCAACCAAGGGCGGCAGCGTGCTCGGATCATAGCTGCGGATTCATTCCCCAGAGAAGACAAACATCCGTGAAAGCGGCCAAATGCAGCCGCAGTTGCAACAGCGCACCATGAGATTACAGTAGAGACAAGCTATGGCATTCGTTACGATAGAAGACCGAGTAGATAAACTGGAGGCACTGTTCGGCCAGTTCATGACTCAAATGGCTCTATCAAATAAGCACGCCGAGGAGCGACTTTGCCGATTCGAGGCAGAAATGAAGGACTTCAAAGACGAGATGAAGGACTTCAAAGACGAGATGAAGGACTTCAAAGACGAGATGAAGGACTTCA
>CAZIGH010000002.1:0-83243 GCA_964538625.1 uncultured Verrucomicrobiaceae bacterium | reverse complement strand
AAGACGAGATGAAGCAATCCAAAAAGGAGCTCGACAAGAAGTGGGGTGATCTCGCTAACAAAATGGGGACTTTGGTGGAGGACGTTTTGGCTCCGAATGTTCGACGCCTAGCCAGGGAGCATTTTCAGTTCAATGGCATAGACATGCGTCTTCGCTGGAACCGACAAAAGCCAAATAAGAAGGACTGGGAAGAGTTCGATCTCGTTGCCATAGGTCCCGACGCAGTTATCGCGGCCGAGGCGAAAAGCAGCATGAACATTGAGACCGCCGAGAAAGTGGCCGAAAAAATGGCAGGTTTCTCGAAGTACGCGCCCGAACTCTCCCACTTGAAGCTCATTCCACTCGTAGGATGCTGGTCCATATCTCCCCAAGTAGAGACACGCCTTACTCAGCTCGGCATCTACGCCATGCAGATGGGTGAGGAGACGATGGAGCTCACAAACGCAAAGGCCCTCGACAGCAAATACCTCCGCTAGCGGGCCATAAAAGAAAGTCCACGCGCGAGACTTGGCTTGTGACGTGAGTGAGACAGCCGCCGCCTGGTAGCCAAAGCCAGGCGCACGCTTGCCCACCGGTCGTTCATCGCCATCACCAAATCCACCGCCACTCACCAGAGCGCTTCTTTCATGTTCGTCCTAGGCATCAATGCATACCACGGAGATTCCTCCGCTGCAATCATCCGCGATGGCATCCTTGTCGCCGCCATAGAGGAAGAAAGAATCCGCCGTGTCAAACACTGGGCGGGGCTCCCAACGGAATCCATCAAATACTGTCTCAAAGAAGCCGGCATCCGCTTCAGTGACTTAGAGCATATAGCTATCAACCTCAACCCGCGCGTCAATCACCTCAAGCGCCTGAAGTTCATACTCACGCAGCGTCCAAGCCTCAACCTCGTCATCGAGCGGCTGAAAAAACTCGGCAAAACCCGCTCACTCCAGCAGGCCCTCGGCGAGGCCTTCCCCGAGGAAGCCCTGAATGCGCAAATCCATCACGTCGAACACCACCATGCGCATATCGCATCTAGCTACCTTTGTTCGCCGTTCAAGGATGCCGTAAACCTCAGCGTAGATGGCTTCGGTGACTTTGCCTCAGCCGCCTGGGGCATGGGCAAAGACGGTGCCATCGAGATCGACGGGCGTGTGCTCTTCCCCCACTCGCTCGGCATGTTCTACAGCGCACTCACCCAGTATCTAGGGTTCCCGCATTATGGTGATGAATACAAAGTCATGGGACTCGCACCCTATGGAGAACCGAGGTTTTTAGACAAGATGCGTCAGATTGTATCGCTGAAACACGACGGCACTTTTGCACTCAATCTTGACTACTTTCTCCATCACAAAGAAAAAGTTCCCTACGTCTGGGACAACGGCTCTCCCGAGGTCGGCACGCTCTTCGCCCCGGCATTGGAGGAACTGCTTGGACCTGCCAGGAAAAAGGAGCAGCCCCTGGAACAAGGGCATCGTGACCTGGCCCGCAGCGTCCAGGCCATGTACGAAGAAGCGCTCTTTCACATGCTCGGGCACCTTCACAAACGCTACGATTGTGACCAACTCACTCTCTCTGGGGGCTGCGCCATGAACTCCGTGGCAAACGGTAAGGTCCGCCGTATGACTCCGTTCAAAAATCTCTACATCCAGTCCGCTGCTGGAGACGCAGGCGGTGCCATCGGTGCCGCATTAGTCGTACACGCGAAGAGCGCCAAACGGAAAACGGGAAGCCGCTTCCACATGTCCCACGCCTACTACGGTCCCCGCTTCGAAACCTCCGAATACAAGGACTTGCTAGAATCAGAATCAGAACGCCTCGCGGAAGAAAAGTGCCAAGTCGTCGAGTTTAGGGAACCCGATAATCTCTGCCGTGCCACAGCCCAGGCCATCAGTGAGGGCAAAGTGATCGGCTGGTTCCAAGGCCGCCTTGAATGGGGACCCCGTGCCCTCGGCAATCGCAGCATCCTGGGCGACCCACGACGCGCCGACATGAAGGATATACTCAACAGCAAGATCAAACGCCGCGAGTCCTTCCGCCCTTTTGCTCCATCCATCCTTCGTGAGCACGTGCTAGAGTGGTTTGAGGAAGAGGCGGACGTGCCCTTCATGATGCAGGTCTTTCAAGTCCGCGCGGAGAAGCGAGATGTGCTTAAAGCCACCACCCACGTGGACGGATCAGGCCGCCTCCAGACCGTACACGCCGACACCAATCCGCTCTACTACCGCCTCATCCAAGAGTTCCAAAAACTCACCGGTGTGCCCATTCTCCTCAACACCAGCTTCAACGAGAACGAACCAGTCGTCTGCCACCCCAGAGAAGCGCTCGAGTGCTTCCTGCGGACCAAAATGGATATCCTCGTGCTCGGCAACTGGATGGTAAGGAGGTGAACCATCAGCCGCAAACCCCCCCACATCGTGCTGTTCACACCGTTCTCTCCAGACCAAGGAGCTGGGGCCTATTATCTTCACTCCGCTCTACGGTCCATGCCAGAGACCCAAATCACCTGGGCTTACCTCGGCAAGCACAAGGCAGACTGGCCGCAGGCCGTGCGCATCGGAAACCAATTGACCGGCGGCCCCTTGCTCCTCGACGTCATACGTACGACTAGCCTTTGGCTCGGAGCGTTGTCAGGTAGAATCGATGCCATGGTGGACTCCATTCTGGCTCTAAAGCCGGATGCCTTCTGGCTAGTGCCCATGCATGAGTCCATACTCGTGGGATTAAAGTTAACGCAGCGCAACGCCGCACGCATGCATCTCAGCGTTCAGGACGACCAATGCGATGCCATTGCTGCACGATCCCGACGCTACCGACACCTCATCCCCTTGATGCGCCGACCCTGGCTTAGGCTCATGCAAAACGCTGCTAGCATCGACGTCTGCAGCGAGGGCATGCAGCAGCGGTACGCGTCACACTATAGCATCGTCAGCGATGTTTTCAGACCTTGGATCGAATCCTTGCCCCAGCCCACGTCAAAACCCTGCTCCCCCGGCATTCTTCGTGCAGGACACATTGGCTCCATATATTCCACACGCGAGTGGCTGGCATTTGTCAACGCCCTGCGCCAGACGGCGCAAACCCTGAGCCTCAGACCACACCTGAGAATCATCGGCCCCTCTGGCTTGCCGGTGAAAGAGACGATGTCGGTTCTGGGGGCAGCCAATGTGGAGGTGATAGATTACCCAGACGATCAAACTTCAATCCGTCTGTTGAACGAATGCCACTTCTTATACGCAATGTATCCCTTCGATGAACGCAGCCGAGTTTTCCGACAGACGAGCCTACCCTCCAAACTTTCCAACTATCTTCGTGCCCAACGTCCCATTCTGGCTCACACTCCTTCAGACAGCACACTCGCCGCCTGGATGAGAAAGACCGACCTAGGCCTGATCTGCTCAGAACCCTCCACCGCCGGCATTTCAGCCTCTATAGCCGCTCTTTCAACAGCCCCTGAAATCCAGGCTGAACGTTACGAACACGCTCGCAAAACCCTCTACGGAGAGCACCACGCAAAAGCCCTGAAAGAATGGTTGCTTGCTCTTGGCTCATGAGCGCCGCAGAACTCTGCCTGCGCTTCAAACAATCCGCTGTCATTCGCTTTCTCGCTGCTCCCCTTCTTGGTCTTCGATCTCTCTTTCGTCGCCGCTCCCTCCGCAACGAACATCAAATGCTACTTCACCTCCAAGAGTTGCTGGGGGATGAAACACGCGTCACCGTCCCCAGCCTTGGGGGAGAGTTCTTGATAGGCACCAAATCTGATCTCTTCAGGATATTAGTCACAACCGGCAGTTATGAGGCTCATCTGCTCACGCTTATCCAGCCTCACATTCGCCCGGGCCGTGACGCGATCGATGTAGGAGCCAACATAGGACTCTATACCACCTGGCTCGCCGGACGCTTAACAGACGGGAACCGAGTGCTGGCTATAGAACCATCACGCACTGCACTGAGACGCCTGCGCACCAACATCCATCTCAATGGCCATGCAAACCGAGTCATCATACACGAAGGCGTAGCCTCTGAGTGCGAGGGACCGGTGGAGATGTGCATCATCTCCGGGCGTGAAGAATATTCCTCGATGGGTCAGAGGCTTCACCCTCGCGCATCAGGAGAACAAATCGTGCGAGAAACCGTGCACTCCAGCAGCATAGACCAACTGGTAAGGCTCCATGGACTGAATCCAGGTTTCATCAAGATCGATGTGGAAGGCTGCGAAAACTTTGTCATCACAGGAATGCGAGAAGTGCTAGTGACCCACCGTCCAGTCATTCTCATCGAACTGTCTGAACTATTGTTGCAGTCCAACGGCTCCTCCGTTCGGAGCGTTCTCTCTACGCTGAAGCAAGCCGACTATGATGTGATGGACACCCTCCATCCCCGAGTGCCAGCGGGCACCCGATCCGCTGGTGAATACCTTTGCGTTCCCCGATCCGCCTACCCTTGAGCCTCTCCGGAGTCCTGAAGCGTCTGCCTGCCTACATCCAAGACCCGGTTAACCGCGTACTGGCCTCTTCTCTCGGCAGACGCTTGGCCCTTGGAGCCTTTTGGTCGATGCTCGGCACCACTCTGTCGAAGCTCTGCTCCACAGTGTCATGGGTGGTCGTCGGACGGCTCCTGGGCAAAGAAGAATTTGGACAGCTCAACATGGTGCAGAGCATCGTGGGCCTTTTGGGAGCGGCGGCTGGACTGGGCATGGGAATCGCCGCCGCACGGTATGTGGCTGAATACAAGAAGTCAGACCCACAGCGAGCAGGCCGCTTCATCGCGTTCGCCAGCGCCGCCACATGGATCACCTCCATCCTCTTCACTATTCTGCTTGCGGGGCTCAGTTCCTGGCTCGCACGGGAGACGCTCAGCATACCCCAACTTGAAGAAGCTCTGCTGCTATCAGCACTGATGCTTCTCTTCTCAGGGGTAACCGGAGCACAGCAAGGCACGCTCATCGGGTTGGAGTCCTTCAAGGCCATCGCTGCCATTCATATCGTCGTGGGAATCACCTCGTTTCCCATCATGCTCACTGGTGCGCTCTGGGGTGGACTCCATGGTGCGCTCTGGGCACTTATCACTTCTGCTGCCCTCAACTGCCTGCTAAATGCACATGCCATCCGCAAGGAGGCGGCCCGTTCTCGCCTAGTCATCACGTACCGGGGCTGTTTTCAGGAGTCGCCAGTGTTCTGGAACTGCAACCTCCCCAGCATGGCCAATACCGTGCTGAATGCGTGCGTCTCATGGGCAACCAGTGCACTCCTGGTGAGACAAGCTGGTCAGTTTGGCGAACTGGGCCTCTACAACGCCGTGTATCGGATGAAACTCATTCCAGAAAACATCGCTGCCATGCTGCTGGCACCGGTGCTTCCTATCCTTAGTGACACCTTCACACGGGGTGATCTAGACTCCTACCGCAAGACACTTTCGGTCTCCTTCTCAGTCGCCACCATCATCATCGTGCCGCTGGCCCTAATCCAAATCTCAGCACCATGGCTCACCCTTCTGCCATACGGTCCCGAGTTCGCGGTAGGACAGAGCATTGTGCCGTGGATGATGCTATCCACCATCGCCTACGCGCTAAGCTGGCCCATGGGAAACATTCTCATCATTACAGGACGCATCTGGTTTGCTTTGGCCGTAGGTACGTTTCACAATGTCGTCTCCCTCCTGCTAGCATGGTGGCTCATCCCTGTTTATGGGGCAGCCGGCCTGGCGTTCGGGGTCACCCTCTCATTCATCTTGGCTCACATCCCTACAGTCTGGGTTATTCGCAAAGCGGTGCCTGACATGCTTCACCAAGCACAGTGGTTGAAGATGGCATTCCTTTCTTTAGGACTCGCACTTTTGTGCGTTGCAGCCTTCCGCTGGCTCGAACCAGCTTCAGCCCTCACCGTGGGACTAGCGGCGGGCGGAGTTTACTTTATCTGGCGCACACATACACACTTCAAAGTCTCTCCTTCACCTGTATGATCCTGCGCCGTCTAGCACACGCCGTGGACCGCAGATACCAGGAATGGCGCTGCGGTAACGAGCATCAGCGCTGGCTGCAGCGCATCCATGATGTAACGAGCTGCCCTGATAACCAGCGCATCCCACGTGTGCCCGAAGCGGGCAGCGTTCGCGACGGATTCCAGCTTATGCACAACGGCATCGAAGTACTTGCTGACGGATACTACGGGGCAGAAATCACCCAGATGCTTGCCTCCAATAGAGGTTGCCACGAGCCACAGGAAGAGGCCCTGTTTGGACCCGTCATTGAATCACTTCCAGAGGCAGCGGTCATCATCGAAGCTGGTTCCTACTGGGGCTTTTATTCACTGTGGTTCGTCAAAGCGGTCCATGGGGCCAGAGCATACTTGATAGAACCAGACGCTGAACGTCTCGAGGTAGGACGTCGCAACTTCGCCCGGAATCACGCCCAAGCAGACTTCACCCGTGCATGGATCGGCAGCCGAACCGCAGCTCATCCGCATGGGGGCGTGACGTGCACCCTCGACAGTTTCACGTTCGATCATGGATTGGCTCACGTGCATCTCATTCATGCCGACATACAGGGTGCTGAGGCCGAGATGCTTCAAGGCAGTAGAAATCTCCTGAATACACAAGCCGTGGACTACTGGTTCATCTCCACACATTCGATGTCGTTGCATGGAAAGTGCAGGCAGCTTCTCGAATCATACGGCTATCGTATCCTCGTCTCACTTGACTTGCTCGAGTCGTGCAGCGTGGACGGCCTTTTGCTGGCAGCCAGCCCCGCCATCAAATGCCCGCCCCTGCATCAGCCGTTTCGGAGAACCTGGAGCTTGAAATCCATGCTTTTCTCATCGTGCAACCGTTAATCATTGAACCCGGACGAGCGGAACGCCACTACTGGCGGGACCTGTGGCACTACCGCGAGTTGTTCCAAGTACTGGCTTGGAGGGATATCTCAGTAAGGTACAAACAAACAATCATCGGTATGGCGTGGGCTATCATTAGGCCCTTCCTGACCATGATCATCTTCACCGTTATCTTCGGCAAGATAGCTTCCCTGCCCTCTGTCGGCAATGCCCCTTACGCACTCTTGGTGCTGGCCGGAATGTTGCCATGGCAGTTCTTTGCGACCGCACTAGGGGAAGCTAGCAACAGCCTTGTAGGAAATGCCAACTTGATCAGCAAGGTCTACTTCCCACGCCTCATCGTGCCGGCATCGTCAGTAGTAGTCGCGTTTGTGGACTTCCTTATCAGCTTCAGCATTCTGGTTTTGCTCATGGTGTGGTATCAGTTTCTCCCAAGCTGGCAGATGCTGTTTCTGCCCGTGTTTGTCTTGGTAGCCTTTGCTGCAAGTTTGGGACCAGCGCTGTGGATTACCGCCCTGAACGTAAAATATCGGGATTTCCGCTACATCATTCCCTTTGTCGTGCAGTTTGGCCTTTATGTTTCGCCGGTAGGATTCAGCAGCAACATCGTTCCTGAGAAGTGGCGGCTGCTCTACTCGCTCAACCCCATGGTGGGAGTCATCGATGGCTTTCGTTGGTGCATCCTGGGTGGAGAGTCCTCCATCCACTGGCCAGGATTTAGTCTCGGGATGGCAATCACGTTTTTTTTCTGTTGGCTCGGAATACGGCAGTTCCGACGAATGGAAAAAACCTTCGCGGACTTGATCTAAATCATCATGCTGGACCCTATCATTAGCGTCGAAAACCTCGGTAAGCGTTACCGCATCAAGCACCAGCAAACCGAGCGCTACACCGCACTGCGGGACGTCCTGGCCAACAAGCTCAAATCCTGGATCAAGGGCCCAACATCTGCTGCGAGGGACCATCCCGCGGAGGAAGACTACTGGGCACTTAAAGATGTCTCTTTCGAAGTAGCCCAGGGAGAAGTGGTTGGCATTATAGGGCGGAACGGAGCGGGCAAGTCCACCCTTCTCAAACTTCTTTCTCGGATCACAGAGCCCACCAAAGGTCGCATCACATTGAAAGGACGCGTGGCGTCGCTGCTGGAGGTCGGCACCGGATTTCATCCCGAACTCACAGGGCGTGAAAACATCTTCCTTAACGGCGCCATTCTTGGTATGACACGCCATGAAGTGCGGTCCAAGTTCGACGAAATCGTTTCCTTTGCAGAAGTAGAGAAGTTTCTGGACACCCCGGTGAAGCGCTACAGCAGCGGCATGTACGTCCGACTTGCCTTTGCGGTCGCTGCACACCTCGAGCCCGAGATTCTCATCGTCGATGAGGTCCTGGCGGTGGGAGATGCCCAGTTCCAAAAGAAGTGTCTCGGCAAAATGAGTGACGTGGCCAAAGGCGGTCGCACCATTCTCTTCGTTAGTCACAACATGGCTGCGGTTCAGAATTTGTGCCACACAGGCTTGGTGCTGGAGCGCGGGACTGCCACTTTCCGTGGTGGAGCGCTTGAATCCATCGCTTGCTACGCAGGACAGGGCACCCAACTTGCATCCGTAGATCTTGCCCAGCGGAAGGAGCGCAAAGGCTCTGGAGCCGTGACCGTAAATCGAGTGACCTTTAAGGACGCCAGCGGAATGGCTGTGCAGGCTTTTGGCTGCGGGGCCGATGCGGTGCTGCACATGGAGATGCATAATCCAAGCTGCAAAGCGATCGGCCAGCTGCATGTCGCCGTGGGCGTGGACAACTCATACAGCCAACGCGTGACCGTGTGGGCAACGAACTACGCAGGTACGGACCTGGGTCCAGTGGAAGCCAGCCATTTTTCCGTCAGCCTCCACATCCCAAAGCTCCAGCTAATGCCAGGACGCTACAGTTTCACGGTGTTCGTCGAGGTGAATGGAGAAATCTCGGACTGGGTCATGAATGCAGGCACGTTCGACGTGGAGTCCGGAGACTATTACGGCACAGGACGTCTCCCCGGGATTGGGGAGGCCATGGTGGTGCAGGATCATTACTTTCGTCTCGTCTCACCACCTGCAAACTGATCCATTTCAAAGATGTCCATGAATATCACAGAAATGCGCAACCTCTTCCTGGATCATTGCAGGTTGCAAGGTGCAATGAGGGAAAACCTGAACACTTGGCTTGGCACAGGCGGTGCGTTGCTGCGTTACAGAGACCTCACTCCACGGCCGCTCAACAACGAAGAAAAGCTCCTGGAGATCGGATGCTACCAGCCTAGCGTCGGCTATTACATCGCGTTAGGTTGGAAACACATCAGAGGTTTCTTTAAAGAGGACGGCGAAGGCACCGCAGAAGACCACTACGAGCACGCGGGCAGCTCAGTTCACCTTTCAAAACTAGATGTCGAAGTGGAACCCATCCCTGTTGCAGACGGGTGGGCAGATGCGGTGATCATGATGGAAGTGCTCGAGCATTTCGCCGTGGACCCCATGCACGCACTCTGGGAAGTCAATCGCGTCCTCAAACCCGGCGGCCGTCTCATTCTCAGCACCCCCAATGGAGCAAGCTGGATGAGCCTGCATCGAGCCGTCAGAGGAAACAGCGCCATCAATGGACTCGAGTTCACCGGTTATACCACCAACCGGCACAACCGCATCTATGATTGCGTGGAACTTCCCTCCATCTTGGCTAGTGCCGGGTTCACCGTTCATGTTTGTGAAAGCAGAGACTACGAAGCATCTCCGCCTCCCATCACCATGGGTGAACGACTCTTTCGCCTCTTCTTCGGCGCACTCGACGCACTCGGTTATCTGGTCTCCGGGCGGCGCAGAGAACGAAAACACTTCATTACCGTGCTCGCAGAGAAATCATCTCCACCCAAAGAGCGCTGGCCGGTGTCTCTTTACTTTGATGAAAACCAATGGCCAGGACTTCAGGAGCAGCGTGCCCGCGTGCTTGCCAATCGAAAGCGCTGAACCACACCACCTACTCAAAGCCTGAAATGCTGATCTTTGTCACTTCCCTACGGGCAAAAGCGCTGGCCAAGGATGAAGTCCACTGGCGTCGGCATGTATGGCTACTGGAGCAAATGATCAACTCATGTCTCGCCCAGACAGAGGGAGCCGTGAAGTTGGTGGTCGTCTGTCACGATCTTCCTGAAACATCGTGGCAGACCGATTCACGCGTGCACTTCATTCAAACGAACATACCTCATCCCAAACGTGAGTTCTGGGACATGACAGTGGACAAGGGCATCAAGATTTCAATAGGGGCCAAGTGGGCCCTCAGTCAGGGTGCTCGCTACGTGATGTATGCTGATGCTGATGATCTGGTAAGCAACAAACTCGCGGCTCATCTCAAGCAGAACACTGATGCTCCGGGTTGGTACTTCGATAGTGGCTACGCCTACAAGTATGGTGACAACTGGCTTCTTCATCGGCGTGATCAGCATCTGAAATGCGGCACCTGCGCCATTTTCAGGGCTGAGATGCTCCAGTTTGAGAAGCAAGACGACTACCGAGGCTGCGAAGTAGAGATACTAGCAGCAAAGGGACACAACATGTATTTCAGCGCCATGCAGGAGCGCGGGCATCACTTACGTCGGCTGCCTTTTCCTGGCAGCATCTACATATCCCATCCGGACAGCACCATTAGTCTGTGGAACCAAGGCAGTGGCGTCCTTCCTGTCCCAGTGGTCCGTCGAGCGTTGGGACTTCTCAAAATGGCAGCGCTGCAACTCCCTCACATGCGTCCGCTCACAACACGTCTAAAGACAGAGTTTGGAATCCCGCCCAAACACAGCTTGCCACCGGAATGGCGAACTTAACCATCATTGTCGATTATGGTTCGGGAAACCTCGCCTCGGTCTGGAACATGGGCCGAAAGGCTGGGGGTGATATGCGCATCTCAAGTAGCCCGGAGGAGGTGGCTTTGGCGGATAAGTTGATTCTGCCCGGTGTAGGTGCTTTTGATCGCGCCATGGAGAACCTGGCGAATCGAGGACTAGTGGAAGCGCTCAACCACGCAGTAATCACCCGTAAAGTTCCCATTCTAGGCGCTTGCCTGGGCGTTCAGCTTTTCACACGTCGCAGTGAGGAGGGCACCCTGCCAGGTCTGGGGTGGATAGCCGCCGACACTGTGCGATTCACAATCGATAGAGATGGTTCAGGCCAGAGAGTGCCTCACATGGGCTGGAACACAGTGGAGATTGCCAAACCCGATCCGGTTACCGCCGATCTGGGGGGGGATGCCCGCTTTTACTTCGTTCACTCATATCACCTTGTGTGTGATAACCCAGAGGATGTCATGCTCTGGACTCATTACGGGCTGCGCTTCGCATCGGCGATCAGCAAGGAAAACATATGGGGAACTCAGTTCCACCCAGAGAAAAGTCACCGCTTCGGCTTAGCGTTGATGAGAAGATTCCTCGCTTTATCATGCTGACCAAGCGCGCCATACCGTGCCTTCTGCTGAAGGGTGAAGGGCTAGTGAAGACAGTCCAGTTTAGGTCACCAAAATACGTAGGTGACCCCATCAACGCAGTGAAGCTGTTCAATGACCTGGAAGTCGATGAGTTGTGTTTTCTCGACATTAGCCAAGACCGCCAGCAGCGGGGACCCGATTATGAAAAGCTAGCCGCTCTGGCTGGAGAAGCCTTCATGCCACTAGCCTATGGAGGCGGCGTGAGCACACTCGCCCAAGCAAGGAGGCTCTTTCAACTTGGCATAGAGAAGGTGGTAGTGACCACTGCGGCCCTCCAGCGTCCTGAGTTCATCACCGAGCTGGCGGAAGAGTTTGGCCGTCAAAGCGTGGTGGTTGGTCTGGATGTCAAAAGGAACTGGTTCCGTGCACCAAGGCTCCACGGCCAATCTGGACGCCTCACCTCCACTTGGACGCCAGAGGATTTTGCAGCAGAGGCCGCCCGCCTTGGTGCAGGTGAGCTTCTTCTCAACTCGATTGACCGTGATGGAACCCAGCGCGGATATGACCTCAGCATCATCGCTTCCGTTTGCAACGCGGTGGCTATACCTGTCATAGCCTGTGGTGGGGCCGGATCACTGCACGACCTTCGGCTCGCCACCGACGCTGGGGCCTCAGGTGCAGCAGCAGGAAGCCTATTTGTATTCAAAGGCAAGCACCGGGCGGTCATGATCAACTACCCCGCCCGCTCGGAACTCAACGAACTTTTCTCCCCCCCCAAATGAGCCGTCGAATCTGCACCCGCTGCGTTATGGATACCTCTGACCCGGGTATTGATTTCGACAGCGATGGAGTCTGCAACCACTGCCATCTCAGAGATCGGATGGTAGAACAAGCTGTCAGTCAGGGTCCTGATGGTGATCGTCAACTGGCGCTTGTGGTCGATGAAATACGGCGATTCGGTGCTAACAAACCGTATGACTGCGTCATTGGCGTCAGCGGCGGTGTGGACAGCACGTACGTGGCATGGAAGGTCAAGTCGTTGGGACTTCGTCCGCTGGCCGTGCACCTCGACAACGGCTGGAACTCCGAGATCGCAGTGAGCAACATAGTGACCGTGCTCAACAAGGTCGGCATCGATCTGCATACCGAGGTTTTGGACTGGGAAGAGTTCAAGGACATTCAGCTCGCCTTCCTCCGCGCATCCGTGCCAGATGCCGAAGTTCCAAGCGACCACGCCATCTTTGCCTGCCTCTATAAGACAGCCACCAGGATAGGCGTGAAACATGTAGTCACAGGCCTGAACCACCGCACGGAAACTCACATGCCTTCCAGTTGGTCCCGTGGCCATCTAGACTGGGGCTACATCAAAGCCATCCACAAAAGCTTCGGCTCAGGAAGAAAGGTTCGTACCTTCCCACACTACTCATTCTTCCAGTATGTGAACGGATTCCGTCGCACTCACAAGACCGTCAACATCCTTGACTACGGAGACTATTCCAAAAAAGAAGCACTTGTTTTTCTTGAGCAGGAACTGGGCTGGCGGGACTACGGCGGCAAACACCATGAAAGTGTTTACACACGCTGGTACCAGGGTGTCTATCTGCCGAATAAGTTTGGTTTTGACAAACGCCGTTGCCACCTCTCCAGCCGCATTTGCTCAGGTGAACTGACCAGAGAACAAGCGCTCCTAGAACTGAAGGCACCACCATACGATCCTATCATCCAAAAGGAAGACACCGCCTACGTGGCGAAGAAACTCGGCATCTCAAGCGCTGAGTTCGAATCCATCATGAAGGCCCAACCCAGGAAGTTCGAGGATTTTGATTCCTACGAAAAGATTGTCACAAGCCCCGAATTCACTCGGTTGAAGACTCTGTATCAGTTCATCAAATACCGCTTGCTCAGATTTCCCGTACCCGGCAGACAAACTCATCCTGGCCGATAGAGGAGATGCTCCCCGCCCTGAAAAACAACCTCATGCGCTTGTGGCGCGGCACCCTCCGAAAACACCGCAGCCCACACCTGCATGGCGAATCCATCTCGAGGGCGCTTAGCTCTTACTCACTCAGACGGGGACAAACGCTGCTAATGCATAGTTCGCTTTCTAGTTGTGGCTACATCAAAGGCGGTGCCGCTACTGTTATACAAGCGGTTCAAGACTGGAGCGGCCATGCCCTGCTCGCCATGCCTACTCATAGCTACTGCTACCCTCAGCTCAGTTCTCCGGCTCCAGTATTTGATCCATCAAAGACTCCGTCCAAGGTGGGTGCCATCTCAGAATACTTCCGCAAGCAGCCCTCCGTTCGGCGCAGTTTGCACCCCACACACTCCATCGCCTGCCAAGGGCCAGGTGCAGACGCCTTAGCCGCAGGACATGAGCTTTGCGACACACCTTGTGGTGCGGGCTCGCCCTACGCCAAGCTTGTCCAGTGTGACGCAGCCGTGCTCATGTTCGGCGTCTCGCTGGAAAGTTGTACTCTGTTTCATACTGCGGAAGATGCTGCCGACGTTCCGTACCTCTACCACCGAGAACCCTGTTCACTGCGGTTTCTGAACCCAGACGGCACCATCGCCGCTTACACCATGCGACGCCAAAACATGCAGGTAGAACGACGCTTCGCCGAAATGGATCACTGGTTAGAACAAAGAGGACTCCTCCGTCGAATCCCACTTGGGAGCGGCACCCTGCTCCTCATCCCAAGTGCTTTGGCCATGCACACGACCCTCGTAGCGGAACTGCGCCAGGACCCAACCCTGCTGTTGAAATACCCCCTGGGGTCGCAAACACTGCTCCCGCCAACTTGATGCTTCGGCAAGCAAAACCACGGATAAAGCAGGCCATCAAGGCTTTCGCCAGGCAAACCCTCGGGCGACTCCCACCTCCAAGATCGCGGCTTGGAGGAAAGCTGGCAGCTCATGGCGGCAAGCCGGTAAGAGATACCCGCCTGCGTCCTTGGGCGGCAGCCAATGATGAGAATGCATCCACCTGGAGACGAAGTCTTGGGAAACGGATGCGCGAAACCTTTGTCTCCGGCCAAGACGGGGTGCCTCAGATTCAAGCCAAGGAGTTCGCCAGCCAATGGGCGGAGTATTGTGGGGTCAAGCATTGTCTCCTATTGCCGCACGGCACGGATGCACTGCGCATCGCTCTAGCCTCTGTCTTCGACCATGATGGATTGTCTCACGGGGGAGAGATCATCGTGCCAAACTTCAGCTTCATCGCAAGTGTCACCTCTGCGCTGGACAGGAGATTCAGCGTAGCTCTGGCTGATGTGGATGAGCACACGCTCAACTTGGATCCAAAAGCAGTCGAAGCAGCCATCATCCCTGGCCGCACGGTTGGCATCATGCCCGTGCACCTCTTCGGCCAGCCCTGTGACATGTCGGAGATTCTGGGGCTTGCACGTCGCCACGGATTGAAAGTCATCGAAGACTCCGCGCAGTCTCACGGCGCGGTGCATGCACTTGGTCGCACTGGCTCGCTTGGAGATGCTGCCGCTTTCAGCTTTCAGTCATACAAAAATCTCAGCTCCGGAGAAGGGGGGGCCCTGACCACCAATGACAAGGAAGTCTTCGAGCGGGCTTACATGTTACAGGACGCAGGCCGCTCTCTTCACGAGCACGAAAGATGGGGGCACCTGGCGCTCGGCTGGAACTGCCGCCCTTCGGAGTATGTCGCCGCAGTACTCAACGCAAAGCTGCCAGACTTTGAAGAACGCCAAGAACGAAGAATCCGCAACTTTACGCTGCTGCACAGACTGCTGTCTGAGGTTGCTTGCATCCGCCCGCTTCAAATCGCAAAAGACACGCTCAGACATGGTGCCCACATGTTCACTTTCCGCTACCTCCCCATGCACTGTGGCGGGGTGGCTCTGGACGAGTGGCTGGAACTCATGGGGAAGGAAGGTGCACCCGTCTGGCGGGGCTACTCCTGCACTATGAGCGACCAGCCTGCTCTTAAGTCAGTGGCCACCAGACACCCTGACTACTTGCGCAAACTTCATACCCCTGTCGCTGACCAAGCCGTGCAAGAAGTGGCATACATTCCACAGAACGTGTTTCTCGGTACGGAGTCGGACATGCACGAGCTAGCCGCCATTTTTCGAAAAGTTTCCAATGCGTTTCCCGCTGTCTGATCACATCGGATTCGACACCCCAAGACCGTGTTGAAGCCTCCCTTTCAAATTGCATTCTTAGGTTGCGGCTACGTCTCAGAGTTCTACGCAAAGACTCTGAGCAACTATCCTCAACTACAGCTTCGGGGCGTTTACGATGCCAACCCCGACCACATGAAGCGGTTCCTCGAACGGTGGCCGACCAGAGAATATCCTTCTTTCGAAAAGCTGCTTGATGATGAGGGCTTATCCCTGGTGGTGAATCTCACCAACCCGCGGGTACACTTTGAAACCACCCGCCGCTGTCTTGATGCGGGTAAACATGTGTATTCAGAGAAACCCCTGGCCATGACCACCGGAGAAGCTAAGCAGCTTGTGGACCTTGCCGCGCAGAGAAAAATCCGGCTTGCAGCAGCCCCTTGCAGTTTGCTCTCAGAGACCGCACAGACCCTGGCCAAGGCAGTGCGCTCTGGCGTTATAGGCAAGCCGCGACTCGTCTATGCAAGTTTTGATGACGGGATGATAGCTCCCCATACGCAACCCTGGTTGTGGAGGAACGACCTCGGCATCCACTGGCCGGCAAAGGATGAGTTTGAGGTGGGCTGCACTTTTGAACACGCAGGCTATCTGCTCACTTGGCTGGCTGCCATCTTCGGTCCGGTACGCAGGGTGACTTCCTTCGCCTCCACTCAAATTCTGGATAAAGGCCTGCCAGTAACCAGCATGGCCCCGGACTTCACAGTGGGGTGCCTTGAGTATGATGATGGCGTGGTGGCGCGTGTCACCTGTGGGCTGGTGGCCCCCAAGGATAAGTCGATGACCATCGTGGGCGACCTTGGTCTGCTTCATGTGCAAGACGTCCGTCAGGATGCGGGGACTGTAAGGTTGAGGCTTTACAACTCCCCCAGCTTCATGCAGCGCGTTGTTAAACGCCTGTCGAGAGTCCTGCCGCTGCCCATCTCGGGCGAAGAGTGGGTCTTTCAAAAAAGCATCCCACTTCTCCGCCAGCCTACGGGCAAGTTTGTAAGCAAAAGCAAAGCCGTAGATTTTTGCAGGGGCTTGGCGGACATGGTTGCAGCCATGAGCGAGAACCGGCCTCAACGCCTGAGTGCAGAGCTCGCGTTGCACATCACTGAACTCGTCGAAGCACTTCAACACCCTGAGCGCTTCTCCTTACCCATGAAACCAAACTCCACCTTCGCACCCATCGAACCAGCCGATTGGGCTGTGTAAACCATGATTTTTCATCCCCGTAAATGGCTTGAACCCCACCTTGTTGATGCCCTGGACGCCCTGCGTTTCGAGCTTCACGCGCTCAAAGGCAGGTGGATGAGCAAACGGCGCGCCGATCTTTCGGGGAGGGAATACCTGCAGCTGGGCAGCGGTGAAAGCAGACTGGACGGTTTTCTCAACTCTGACTTTCCCCTCAATGATAAGGCTGAGCTTCATCTGGACGCACGCTTCCCCCTCCCGTTCCGTGATCAATGCCTGCGTGGCATCTATGCACACCACGTGGTAGAGCATCTGAGCTATGAAGATGCCCGTGCTCTGTTCAAAGAGTGCTGCCGAGTGCTGAAACCCGGCGGAATCTTCCGTATGGTGGTTCCAGATCTTGAAGTTTTCCTTCGCTGCTACACTGATCCAGATCCGCAAAAAAGGGCGAAGATTTATCGACTCCTTCCAGAACACTTTATGGCCGAGCTGGCGGGCCGCACACCACTGGAAGTGGCAGATCACATCTTCCGGGACAACAAGTTCAATCGCCACCTCAGCGCCTGGGACTGGGAAACGGCCGCGCTGAGACTTAGAGAAGCGGGCTTCGCCTCGGTCCAGAGACTTAGCGCAAATCAATCAGCTGACCCCATGCTTGCCGGACATGACAAAACCCATTGGGCGGACCATTCCCTCTACGTAGAGGCGACGAAATAGCGCACACCGATGCTGGTCTCGATTCTCATTCCCTGTTTCAACGCCGAGCGCTGGATCGCGAGTTGCATCGAAAGTGCACTTGCTCAAACCTGGCCTGAGAAGGAGGTCATTGTCCTGGACGACGGGTCATCAGACCGGAGCCTAGAAGTCATTCGGTCCTTTGGCAGTCGCATCCGCATGGAGACTGGCCCAAACCAAGGCGGAAACGCAGCGCGCAACCGCTTGCTTGAACTAGCTCGTGGCGAGTGGGTTCAATACCTTGACGCAGATGATTACCTGTTGCCTGAAAAAATAGCGATTCAAGCCGTCCACCTTCGCACGCACCCGAGTTCCGATCTCGTAGTCAGCCCTGTCGCATGGGAGCGGATGCAGGAAGGCGCGCAGGTACGTAGCGAGACACCCATCGACGGACCTGATGACCCTTGGGTAATGCTTGCTGGCTGGAAGCTGCCGCAGACAGGGGGCCCGCTCTGGAGAAAAGACGCCATCCTGCGCGCAGGGGGCTGGCGGGTGGAACAGCCCTGTTGCCAGGAGCATGAACTTTATCTTCGTCTTCTCGAATCCGGGGCAGTGATCACAATCTGCCAGGGATGCTACGCCGTTTACCGCGATATTGCCGATCCTTCGCGCGTCACCCGGAAACTCGCAAGTGAAGTGCACCACCAGCGGCTCCACATCCTGAAGCGCATGGAAACATTCCTCGGCTCCAATGGCAGCCTCACCGCCCTGCGAAAACAAGCAATCAACAACGCAAGACATGGGCTTGCCCGCCACATTTGGCACGTGGACCGAGCAACTGCCGTCCATGCACTCAACCACATTGAACAGTCGGACCCTGGATTCACCCCCACCGCTGGTCCGGCGGCTCCGTGGCACTACCGTATTGCATTCCAACTCTTTGGCTTCTCCGTTGCAGAGGCCATCGCTTCCTGGGTGCGGCCCCTGATGCAAAGGTCTGCCACTCCATCAGTTCAATCTCCGGTCTGACCATGTCGTCACTGACAAAACGATTGTCCCGCATCAAAACCTATGCGGCAGCAGCGGCTGACTCGCTTGCCTTACCCAACCTGGTTCTCACCGCATTGGCTCGCGACAGCCCATTCGGCCCGGAGGGAGACTTTCTGCGACGTATGCTGGGCAAGTGCTTCAGAGTGCTTCCGCTGCGGACTCGAATCGCCCATGGGCATCCCGCCTGGGTCAACCTTCACGATCTGGGAAGCCTTGTCTCATTTGAGGAGATACTCATCAGCAACAGTTATGACCTCGAGCAAGTGCCTTTCTTGCCAGATCTGATTTTGGATTGCGGAGCACACATAGGACTGTTCAGCTTGCTTGCCGCACTGAAATATCCTGACGCAAGTCTGCTGGCTTTCGAACCTGTGCCGGCCAATGCAGCACTTGCACGGCGGCAAATTGAACGTTTTGGCTCCCGTGCCAGCCTGGAACAGGCTGCCGTGTCCACCACCAATGGTTCTGCCCCCTTTGACACACAGCACGGCAGCAACTCTGGACACCTAGCCAGCGCTCAGGGGGAACAACTTGCCAGGGTACGCACCATTGACCTCAGATCGGTCATCGAGGAACTCGCGCCCCGAATGTTGCTCATGAAAATGGACATAGAAGGCGCTGAGGTGGAAGTGCTTCCCCACGTGCTTCCAATCCTCCCCGCCGACTGTGTTCTTTTCTTCGAGACCCATGGTGCTGACTCCGCTTGGCTCTGGGCCACAGCCCTGCTACAGAGCTGCGGATTTATGGTTTCCTGCTCGAGAAACAGAGATGGCTTCCATGACGGCGTAGCCCTGCGCCGTGGGCAAACGGGCAGCATCCCATGATCATCGTCTCTCTCACCGGCGGACTGGGAAACCAAATGTTTCAGTATGCACTCGGAAGAAGCCTTGCCATCCGACATCAAACCGAACTCCTGCTTGACACCCAGGGCTACGGGCCAAATGGCGAAGCGAGGCCCGCACAGCTTCGTGACTTCGTACGTCCTCTGAGGATTTTCAGCTTTAATGTCAAGGCGCGCTCAGCCACAGCCGCAGAGATTTCGCTGCTAAGAGATGATTTCCACAGCGCCAACGTACGAGACAGGCTTGTTCGTCAGGTTCGCCGTCTTTGGCCGGGATTCTTGTGGAAGGCAAGTCACGTGAGAGAACGCGGATTTCACTTCCAACACGGAGTGCTGGACGCTCCTGACAACACCTTCCTTTCTGGCTACTGGCAGAGTCCCCTCTACTTCGAGCAGGTGGAGACTGTGATTCGGCAGGACTTCCAACTCCGCGACCGTGAGTTGGCTTCATCTGCCAAAGCTTATGTGCAGAATTTACGAGCGGCGCATGGTTCTGTGGTGTCGGTTCACGTTCGCCGGGGCGACTTGGCGCGAGCCAGTGAGAATCCCAAACATCGATCCCTCGCCTACGGTGCACCTGTGGGTGTGGACTACATCCGATCCGCCATGCAGCACTTTGGCCCTCA
The DNA here is from genome assembly GCA_964538625.1 of uncultured Verrucomicrobiaceae bacterium. Taxonomy (GTDB): domain Bacteria; phylum Verrucomicrobiota; class Verrucomicrobiia; order Verrucomicrobiales; family Verrucomicrobiaceae; genus JAEUHM01. The sequence goes on along the minus strand of CAZIGH010000002.1, from coordinate 63,472 downwards.
GGGCTGTTTCTTTGTTTTTTCGGATTCGCCAGCAGATCTCGGATGGTGTCGCGAGCATCTGCCAAACGACTACGGCCATCTTCATTTTTCTGATGCCACCTCTGATCTGTGGGATTTCGCTGCCATGATGTCTTGTGATCACCACGTCATCGCAAACAGCACCTTTAGCTGGTGGGCCGCCTGGTTGAACCCAAGCTCCACCAAAAAAGTCATTTGTCCCGAACGCTGGTCATGGCCCGAGCTCTCTTCCCAGATGCCTCTGAACGACTTGATTCCCAAGAACTGGATCGTCCTGCCCTGACACAAACACTCGTTGTGCCGCAGTTTACGGTCATCATCCCAACTTTCAACCGCAAGACGCTACTGTTGCGTTGCCTGTCCTCGGCCCTGGCGCAAAGCTACACTGACTACGAAATCATCGTGGTAGATGACGGCTCCACCGATGGCACTGCAGAGGCTGTCACAGCACTGAACCCGAAAGTGCGCCTCCTTAAGCAGACCAATGCAGGACCCGGAGCAGCAAGGAACCTTGGGATACTAAGCGCTCAAGGGCCATATCTCGCGTTCTTGGACAGCGATGACCTTTGGTTCCCATGGACACTGGAAACTTACGCCGAGATCGTTTCGAAGACCGATCAGCCCGCGTTCATAGCGGGAAGGCCATGGTGCTTCAAAAATGAGGCTGACACTGAAAAGGTGCAGCGAGAAGCCATTTCATTTGAGTGGTTCAAAGACTATCTGGAATCAGGCTCACTGTGGAGATGGTGGGGTGTGTCATCCTTTGTTCTAAGGCGTGACTGCGCAGTGAGAGCCGGAGGATTCACCCCGAAGAACATCAACGGTGAAGATGCTGATCTAGCTCTCAAACTCGGCATCGAAGCCGGATTCGTCCAAGTCAAAGCACCCATGACCTTTGGCTATCGGAATCACGACTCAAACGTGACACAGAATCTAGACAAAACGCTTCTTGGACTGTGGCACAAAATAGAGTCTGAAAACCTCGGACGGTACCCAGGAGGTACTACCAGACAGCTGCAACGGTGGACTATTCTAACCCGACATCTGCGGCCAGCTGCGCTACTTTGTTTGAATCGTTCCAGGCCAGAGGACGCTTGGAAACTCTACCGCGCCTCTCTGCGCTGGCATCTTGCGCTCCGTAGATGGAAGTTTCTGCTGGGCTTTCCACTCGCTTCAATGCGCCACCTTCGCTAGATAAACTTATACCACTGTTTTCATGCCAACCTACGTTCTCGGATTGTCGGCCTTTTACCATGATTCCGCCGCTGCGCTGCTGGCCGACGGAGAGATACTCGCTGCCGCTCAGGAAGAGCGCTTCACGCGCCGAAAGCATGACCACCACTTTCCTTCCCATGCAGTTGAATACTGTCTCAAGACAGCCGGTATCAGAGCTGGAGATCTGGACTACGTGGGATTCTATGATAAACCCCTGGCTAAATTCGAACGCCTGCTTGAAAGCTGCTCAGCTTTTGCACCGTCCAGTTTCCGCTCGTGGATGAAGTCACTTCCCCTGTGGCTGAACTCGAAACTTCACCTTCAGCGGGAAATCGACCGAGCGCTAGCTGGAGAATACCGCGGACGTTTCCTGTTTGCCGACCACCATGAGTCCCATGCAGCAAGCGCATTCTTTCCCTCACCTTTCGAAGAAGCTGCCATCCTTACACTCGATGGAGTAGGAGAGTGGAGCACCACTACCATGGGTTACGGACGCGGAAACCGGATTAACCTCACACACGAGATCCGTTTTCCTCATTCTTTAGGACTGCTCTACAGCGCATTCACCTATTACACTGGGTTTCGCGTGAACTCCGGTGAATACAAAGTAATGGGGCTGGCGCCCTATGGTGAGCCCAAATACGCTGACCTCATACGCCGACACCTCATCCATGTACGTGACGATGGCTCATTTTGGATGGACCAGAGCTACTTCAACTACGGCGGCGGCATGACGATGACGTCGGAAAAGTTTCATCGTCTCTTCGGAGCGCCTCCCCGAGATCCGGACAGCGTGGTAAGTCAGCGAGAGATGGACCTCGCCGCATCAGTGCAGAGCGTCTGTGAGGACGTGATGCTGAAATGTGCGCGCCACGCACATCAACTCACCGGCTCCGAAAACCTCGTCATGGCAGGAGGAGTGGCGCTCAACTGCGTGGGTAATGGACGCATACTTCGTGAAGGCCCCTTTAAGAACATCTGGATTCAGCCAGCCTCAGGCGACGCCGGCGGGGCTCTTGGAGTAGCTCAACTCATCTGGCACCACCTGCTGGCTCAACCTCGTCATCCCCTACCGTCTGACTCGCTCAAAGGTTCGCTGCTAGGCCCCAGTTGCGATGATCTCGAGATACGCAGCTTTCTAGACAGCCAAGGAGCCTGCTATCACGTCCTGAATGAAGACACCCTTCTTGCACGAGTCGTGGACCTACTTGCCAACGAGCATGTCGTAGGCTGGGTTCAGGATCGCATGGAGTTCGGCCCACGTGCTTTGGGAGCTAGAAGCATTCTTGGCGATCCACGCTCCTCGCGCATGCAGCAGGTGATGAATCTGAAGATCAAGTTCCGTGAGAGTTTCCGGCCCTTCGCTCCTTCAATCCTCAAGGAGCACACCGGGGAATGGTTCGACCTTCCTCCAAACGCGGAAAGTCCATACATGTTGATCGTCGCACCAGTGAAGGAGGACAAACGAATCCCTGGCAGCGCTGAAGCGATGAGGGGAATGTACGGTATCAACAAGCTCAACATTCCCCGCTCTCAGGCACCGTCCATTACCCATGTGGATTATTCGGCACGCGTTCAGACAGTGACGCCTGAGGCAAACGGGCGCTACCACAAGCTGATCACCCGCTTTTATGAAAAGACTGGCTGCCCCATCCTGGTCAATACCAGCTTCAACATCCGTGGTGAACCCATTGTATGCACAGCGCAAGACGCATACCGGTGCTTCATGGGCACTCATATGGATGCTCTAGTCCTGGAAAACACTCTTCTGCTCAAAACAGAGCAGGCAGGAGCGAAAGATTTTGATGCAGAAAGCTACAAACGTTCATTCAAACTGGATTGATGAAAAACTATCTCGTAAAACTCTTGCTCTTTCTAACCTATCCACTCATGGTCTTGACGAAGTTACTCTGTGCTCTCACGGGCCGTGACCCCATGCGGCTGAAAGAGCCTCAAGGTACTTGCTGGATCCCGCGACACTCCCAGCCCGATAGCCCATCATACTTTTCCGAATCATCCGTGGTAGAGGGCAAAGACCATGGCGGGTTCACCTTTCTCGCCGCAGTTCCCCTCAGAGTTGCAGCACGCTGCATTGCACCCCCGCGCCCTGTGCCTGGCGAGAAAAGTCCGCTGACAGCCGAGCGCGAAGAGGGAATTCCTGACGAAGTTTACACACTATGGTGACCGCACCAGCCAGCGTCCTCGACACCAAGCCATATGTGGAGTGGGATGCAGATGTAGGATACCGCTACCGGCCTAGCTGCGATCTTAAACTCCCAAGGCCGGGCGGTGGGACCTATCATCTCTCCATTAACGAAGACGGCGTCCGTAGCAGCCGAAGATACACCCGACAAAAGCCAGAGGGATACCGTCGCTTCATTGTTCTAGGGGATTCCTTTGCTGCTGGACAGTTCGTTTCCAATGATCACCGCTTCACCGAAATCCTGGAGCGTAAGCTGCCAGGAACAGAGTTTATCAACCTGGCCCTGGAGGGAACTGGTACCGACCAGCAGCTGCTGATCTATGAGAAGCAAGGTCCACGCTACGAGCACGATGCTGTGCTCCTACTGCCCTTTCTACAAAACATCCGACGCAATCTAGTCGATGCACGTGTTGCATTTGATCCGCTCACCGGAAAAGAGGTTCTTCGGCCAAAGCCCCGCTTCGAACTCAACCCAGACGGCACCCTTCGGTTGAAGACCGTTGCGAATGAAGTAACCGATTTGGCCTGTGACGAACCTGGAGGCGAATCGGGCACGAGTGATCGTTCCACAGGCGCAATCAACTCACTGAAAACGCGCCTGAGTTCGCTACCGCTGGCATCGTTATTGAAGCGGATAATATTCAGGCTCAGGCCTTGGGAACCCTTTCCAGAGTATCAAGATCCGAATGGTCACGCCTGGAAGTTGATGACTGCCATTCTCCAGAGATTGAAGCTTGCTGCGGGCACAAGACCTCTTTTTATCATCCCGGTATTTTACGACAGCTATGTTAAATACCGCATGGCACTAAACTACCTTGATCGGTTTCGGTCACTCGAATCTGCCGGGGGCATTCATGTAGTAGATCTGCTTCCGCATTTTCAACAGCATGGACGCGATGCCCCCCGCTGCTTTCAGATACCTCACGATTGTCACTGGTCTGCTGTCGGACATTTGACAGTGGCTGAAGCACTCGCGCCCACCCTTTTGGATTGGATGACATCATTCCCAGTCCTGCCCAACCAGTGAAAGCCTCAGTTGTCATATCTACCCGAAACCGTGTGGTTGAACTCCGCGAGGCTCTCAGCTCAGTCACGTCACAGTCCATTCCCTGTGAGATCATCGTTCAAGACGATGCTTCATCGGATGGCACCGCTGAGATGGTGCGATCTGAGTTTCCTTCGGCACGGCTTGAGTCCAGTTCCCAGGCTCGTGGATACATTGCTCAACGCAACCGCGGAGCCGCTCTGGCAACCGGTGAGGTCGTGTTCTCCATCGATGACGATGCAGTATTCACCACCTCGCAGGTCGTGTCACAAACCTTGAGCCTGTTTAGTGAATCTCGCATTGGTGCGGTAGCCATCCCTTACTCGGACGTCAACAAAGACAACATCATAAGACAGCTTGCTCCCGACAGGAGTGATGTTTGGGTTACGGATCGTTTCATCGGCACGGCACACGCTATCCGGCGGGAAACGTTCCTACACTTGGGCGGATACCGTGAATGTTTCGTCCACCAGGGGGAAGAGGGAGACTTGTGTTTGCGAATGCTGGCTCAAGGCCTCGTGGTGGCCCTGGGCCAAGAAGATCTAATACACCATTTTGAGTCCCCAAAACGTGATCTGAGTCGGATGGACTTCTACGGACGCCGCAATGATGTGCTTTTTGCTACGCTCAATGTTCCCGGCACTTGGTTGTTTGCGCATCTTATGGGGACCCTTTGGAATGGTTTGCGCTGGGCAGTAAGTTGCCGTCGCTATCGTCACATGTTGGCTGGCATGGCCGCAGGCTTGGCAGATGGCTGCAGGCTCAGTGATCTCAGGAAACCCGTGCCAGCCCAAGTTTATCACTTGCATCGGCGCCTAAAGCGAAGAGGTCCTTTGAGGCTCCGGGACATACGTTTTCAACTGCCAGCCGCCCCCTCTGGATCGAGTGTGCACCTCAGTCATCATCCCGCGTGAAAGTAGAGTCTTACTGGAGTCACTCATTCATCCCAGAACTCATCCGCCAAGATGGCGTTGTCTTTGATTTTGGTGTGAACAATGGTGGGTTTTCACGCATCGCATCTGCTCTCTGCAAGGCAGTCGTTGGGTTCGAACCCGATCCCTCATGGGCAGGCCGCCTCACACTACCGGCTAATGTAACGTTGGTCCAAAAAGCACTCGCGGCTTCTAGGGGCACGCTACGGCTGAACGTAAACAAGGAGAGGTGCTCTTCTCTTCACTATGCAGATGCTGAGGCTTCGTCGGCCAATGTGGAGGCGATCACACTTGAAGATGCACTTTCTCTCTGTCCTGCCGGTCGCATTGAGTTGATCAAAATGGACATTGAAGGAGAGGAGGTGCCGGTCCTATTGAGTGCTGACTTGAACTTGTTCTCACGAGTGGCTCAAATGACCATCGAGTTTCATGACTTTTTGGACCCGGATAGTTTACCGCAAATTCGGAACGCCGTGCAGCGCCTGCAATCTTGCGGATTTTTTGCTGTTCGCATGAGTTGGCGAAGCTACGGAGACATGCTGTTCATTAATGAGACCCTGGAACCTCTCTCGATTTGGCAGAAGTTCTGGCTGAGCTTCGTTCACAAGTACGCCTCGGGGATCATGCGCATAATCAAACGTTCGTTTCGCTTATGAGTGGTACGCCGTTGGGAGAACGGACATGGATTGTCGCACGTTTCAGTTCGTATATGCATTACGCCGTGCCTCGCATCCTTCAACGGGCCGGGGTGCTTGAAAGGCTCTACACGGACTTTTATGCCGGAGACCTGGGAACATCCGCTTTCCGTTTGATACCTCCGCACATGCGGGGCTCCTTGCTCAACCGGATACTAGGTCGTTACACAAGCGAGATCCCACGCAGTAAGATTGTTTCGTTTCCGCTGCTCGGCATTCGCTACTACAGGGCTCAGCACCGCTCAAACGACATAGAATACCGCAGTGCTGCGTACCTGGAGTGGGGCGAGCGATTTGCGAATGCGGTCGTCAGCAAAGGATTCGGCAACGCTCAGGCGGTTTACACCTTCAATACGGCAGCGCTGCCGATTCTCAAAGCGGCACGAAGCAGGGGCGTGTTTACAGCATATGAGCAAACCATAGCGCCTCGAGCCTACGAAGAGGAGCTTCTCTCAGAAGAGCAGGAGCGTTTCCCAGGCTGGTCACCACAGCGAACACTCGGGCCTTCGACTCAAGCCACAATCGATCTCGAGAGGCGCGAGTGGGATCTTGCAGACTTGATTCTTTGCGGATCAGAGTTTGTCCGTGATGGGGTGAAACACTGCGGTGGCCCGGTTGAACGTTGTATAGTGGTGCCCTATGGAGTGGAGCGTCCTATCTCACGACAAGTGCGTCCGATAAGGAAGGGACCTCTGCGGGTATTGTGCGTAGGTGAAGCTGGGCTGAGAAAAGGTGTCACCTATCTTAGCCAAGCCGCAGAGATGCTTGGCAACGAGGCAGAGTTCCGCTGGGTGGGAACCGTATCCCTAAACCATGAGGCAAAGCGTCGAGTGGCGGAGCGTATCGACCTGCGTGGTGTGGTTCCACACACTCAAATCAGCGAGCACTATGAGTGGGCAGATGTCTTTTGTTTGCCATCTGTCTGCGAAGGTTCAGCCACTGTCATCTATGAGGCGCTCATGTCGGGATTGCCGGTAGTCACCACACCAAACGCCGGCAGCATAGTCCAAAACAACGAAGACGGTTTCATCGTGCCCATACGATGCGCTACTTCTCTGCGAGACGCTCTGCTTAAGCTGCATCAGGACCGTGAGTTGCTGAGAGCATTTGGTATGGCTGCAATGAGAGCGGCGGAACGCGCCTCGCTGGCGGCTTATACACAGAGACTCGCAATGGTTCTCGGCCTGTCGGGTGTGGATTTAAAGCTGCCATGATCTCAGCCATGGTGACCACGGCTTGGATGCGTCCTCAGCTGCCCGAAACTCTTCTTATGCTGAGCCAATGCGTTCCTCCGCCAGATGAGATTTTAGTACATGTCGATGCTGGCAAAGAGGAAGTCGCACGGCTTATCAAGGAGCAGTTCCCCTGGATTCGAGTCCTGATATCCATGGACACACTGGGTCCTGGAGGCTCACGCAATCGGCTACTTCAACAGGCGACAGGCGAGTGGGTGGTCAGTTTTGACGATGATTCGGCTCCGATTGAGTGCAGCTTCTTTGCTCGTTTGAGACTCTTGATTGACCAACATCCAGAGGTCGCCTTGTTTGCCTGCCGGGTGCTGGAACCTGGAGACGAGACAGTCGGTAACGGTCTTGTACCTTGTCGGGTGACGGATTTTGTAGGATGCGGCTGCGTTTACCGGCGCAGGGACTTTTTAGAAACGAGCGGTTACGTTCCGCTGCCGCTTGCTTATGGCATGGAAGAAGCGGATCTTGCGCTACGCTATCATGCAGACGGTCGGGTCATTCGTTCCGCTCCTGATCTGCTCGTGCTGCACCGAACGGACCCGCAAAATCGCGAGTCGCCCACAGCAATTTCTGCTAGCATTGCAAACATCCTGCTGCGGGCATGGCTGCGATATCCGATATGTTTGCTATGGGTGGGCGTGGCACAAGCAATGAATCGAGCACTTTGGCTTTGGCGGCGTGGTTTTGGCCTCGAAATTCTGGCTGGTTTCGCACGAGCTCCAATGCTGGTTATTCAACACTTTACTCTCAGAAAACCTGTGGGATCACGGGCGCTGATCTCCTACCTCTGGCACCGGAGAACGGGCTGGAGAGACTCCCATTATGGCTGCTGAGGAGCCGACACGCAATGGGATGCAAGTCGAAATGGCCATGCCTGAGACTGTGGTCGTAACGGATTTTACTTCTCCGTATCAGATCGAGCTTTTCAATGAGGTCGAAAAGCAGGAGCCTGGCAGACTGACCGTGATATACCTGCACCAGAATGACAAGAGCAGAGCGTGGACCCAACAACCGATTTATCACCGCGCTCTGCTTATGGAGGTGGATAGGGATGCCCAGTACCTTGCTCGTAAGGCTGTGAGCAGAGCAGAGTTCGCTGTCTTCAACTTTTATACAGATGGCTTTGCACAAGAACTTATTGGGCAGAGATCATCCGAAAAACGTCCGTGGTGCTTTTGGGGCGAACGCCCGGGGTTTCATCACCCTTGGTTGGGTCGCTTGGGACGAATTTGGCTTCTTCGGTCACTTCATCGCTGTCGTGCCGCCATCTGGGGAATAGGCAAGTTGGCAGTCAGCGCCTATCGAGAGGAGTTTGGCCCTCACCGTCTTTACATCAACCTGCCCTATTTCTCAAATCTGGAGCGCTTTCAAAACGTGAGCGACGGACGTCGCGATCAGGAGTCCCAAAGAGGCAGGACCATTCTCTTCTCCGGCAGCTTGATCCGGCGCAAAGGGGTGGACACTCTGGCCCGAGCGTTTGCTGAGGTGGCACGCAACCACTCTGGAAGACTCAAACTGAGGATCATGGGTTCAGGACCAGAGGAGGCTAGAATGCGTCATCACCTTGCTGCGGCTTCCGCAGATGTCAGTTTTGCAGGGTTCAAGGATTGGGACCACCTGCCTGGAGAGTATGGCGCAGCAGACATACTTTGTGCACCGTCCCGCCATGACGGCTGGGGACTCGTAGTGCCAGAAGGCATGGCAGCCGGGCTACCTGTAATCAGCACCACGACGACGGGTGCAGCGGTAGATTTAATCGAGCACAATGTCAACGGCTGGCTGATTAAACCCGATGATGAAGCTTCACTGGCCGGAGCCATGATCCAGGTGGCGACCATGGCTGAGGAGAGTTTGCAACACATGTCTTCCCAAGCCAAGAACAGAGTGACCCAACTAAGCCTCAAATCAGGTGCTCACCGCTTTCGACAGGCCACTCGATCAAGCCTGGATGTTTGGGGTGTTTCGCTTTGACGTTTACTTGATCATGTGTGGTATTGCAGGCGTTCTTTCCTCAACATCTTTGGATTCTTCATGGGTTGAGTCCACCGCCGAAACCCTGAGCAAAGCACTTCTTCATCGTGGACCCGATGCGCAGGGCACCTGGGTTCCCCATGATGGACGTGCGCTGCTTGTCCACACCCGGCTGTCCATTCTTGACCTGTCGGTCGCAGCGACGCAACCGATGCTTTCATCTGACGGAGGCTTGGTCATTATTTTCAATGGTGAAATCTACAACTTTCAGGAACTACGGTCAGGGCTTGAGGCAAAGGGTCATCAGTTTCGTACGCATTCCGACACAGAGGTTCTTCTAGCCCTTTATGGAGAGCACGGGGGTGCAATGGTGCACAAACTGCGTGGCATGTTTGCACTCTGCATCTATGAAACTGAAACGGAGCGGGCGTTTCTGGCTCGGGACCCATTTGGCATCAAGCCGCTATACTACATTCACAAACCAGGAGGTAGGTTGTGCTTTTCCTCTGAGCTAAAGGCACTTCAGGCGGCTAGTCTCGTGTCCGGCGAACTTGATCCTGCCGGGGTCATGAGCTATTTCCGAACCGGCTCGGTATCCGAGCCACTCACTTTGTTGAAAGAAGTCTCCATGCTGCCAGCCGGTCACTCGCTGACATGGGACAAGGGGAGCACTACGCTAAGCCAGTATTGGAGTCCCACGTTTGACCGTTCTCGACCGATGAATGCCCAGGAAGCAACTGAGCTGGCGCGCTCAGCATTGCAAGATAGCATTCGCGCACACTTTGTAAGCGACGTACCGGTGGGAATCTTCTTGAGTGGCGGCATCGACTCCACAGCACTTCTTGCGCTGGCGCAGGAGGCGGGGCATTTACAAACAGCCACTTTCTCTATCGGCGTGGATGACAGCACACTGGATGAGAGTGCGTTAGCCAACCGAACCGCTAGACACTTCGGAACAGTGCATCACCTCAAGCGCCTCAACGGGCGTGATGGTGCGGACGCTTTGCAGCGATTCATCAACTGCACTGACCAACCAAGTGTGGATGGGTTCAATACGTTTGTGGTCTCTGAGTTTGCCCGCAGTCAGGGAATGAAGGTTGTACTTTCTGGTCTCGGCGGTGACGAACTTTTTGGCGGTTACCCTAGCTTTCGTAAGGTAACTTCACTTCAAAAGGCCGCTCGTATAGCCTCATGGTGTCCGGGCGGGAGGCGACTTGCGGCGGTAGCACTAAACAGAGCAAAAGATTCCAAGCTCAGAAGGCTTGGCGATCTCTTTGCAAGTTCAGGAAGTCTCGCAGATGCCTATTCTTCGTTCCGTTCCATCTTCGCCCTTCAAGATGCTAGACTTATCACAGCGCAGCTTACCGGCTGCTCCCTTGACTCTCTGTCTGAACAAGATGGCATAACGGGCTTCTTCGCTTCATCTACTGGGGACACGTTGAGTGGGTTGGAACTGACCCGCTACATGCGAAACCAACTTTTGCGAGATAGTGACGTGATGAGCATGGCTCATGGGCTCGAGCTTCGCGTGCCAATGGTGGATCGCGTACTCTTTGAAAGGCTCAAGGAGATACCTCAGGCCATTCGATTACGATCTGGCAAGAGGCTGCTTCTTGACGCCGTGCCGTCGGTGCCACCGTGGATCTCAAGCCAGCCCAAACGCGGCTTCGTCTTCCCTTTTGATAAATGGATGGATGCTGAGTGGAAGGAAAGCTTTGAAGCGACCGCGACGGTCATTCCCGTTGCGTCTCCTACTTGGTATCAGCGCTGGGCATTACTCATGTTCCAGCGGTGGATGCAGCGCACATGAGGATTCTTCATGTCATACCATCCGTCTCCCAAACTCAAGGCGGACCTAGCTTTGCCATTCGCGTCATGGCTGATGCCCTGGCAAAGCTGGGTATGGATGTGGACGTCATCTGCACGGATGACGATGGTAACGGGCGTCATTTGAACGGAGTGTTATTGAATCAGTGGACTTATGAAAACGGGTGGCGGTTGATGCCATTCAAAAAGCAAACCGAGTTTTACAAAGCTTCCTTACCTATGGCGAGATGGCTGCTGCGAAATGTCTCAAACTATGACGTGGTGCACATCCATGCGCTTTTCTCTTTCAGCAGCGTGGCGGCAGCATGGTCGGCTTCGCTTCGCGGCGTTCCGTACGTCGTAAGGCCTCTTGGAGTGCTAAGTCGTTGGGGGTTCGCCAATCGTAGAAGCGCGCTCAAAAAGTGGTCCTTCGGCCTGATAGAGGCGCCCATTCTAAGACGGGCTGCATCTATACACTACACCAGCGCCGCAGAACAATCTGAAGCAGCTGAGCTTATGCATAGTGACCGTTCGGAGATTATCCCTCTCGCAGTGAGCCTTGAACCATCCGGTCATGAAGACTCACTGCTGTCTAAGCATTGGCCTCAACTTGCAGATCGGTTGATCATTTTGTATCTATCTAGACTGGACCCGAAGAAGGGCCTGGAGACACTGCTCCAAGCCTTTGCCAGAGTAGGCGATGACTTTCCAGAGTCGCGGCTGATCATCGCAGGAGATGGAGAACCCAACTACGTCAGGACGCTCAGGGAGCTGGCGCTGAACCTCCAAATCAATGAGCGGGTCATTTGGGCGGGTCATTTGTCTGGGGCGCTGAAGACTGCGGCATTCCGTGAGGCGACTCTGTTTGTTTTGCCTTCACAGTCGGAGAATTTCGGCATCGCCGCCGTGGAAGCCCTCGCACATGGTCTGCCCTGCGTGCTCGGTGAAGGCGTGGCTGTTGCGACCGAGTTCGCTAAACAGAATGCTTGCTTGGTAGTGAGAGATGACCCTGAGTTTTTGGCTAGTGGGATCAGTCTCCTGCTTTCTTCTATGGAACAAAGGATCGACATGGCAGCGAGAGCAAGGGAACTTGCTGATCGACTTTACTCTTCGGAAGAAATGGGCAACCGCCTCAGAGCATTGTATGCCAGGGTGATTTCGAACCAAAGGATTGCATGACAACATCATCGCCTATCTCCTACCGCGACTACGGGTTCAAAAGCCCGGAGGCCTCACATATGCACCGTCACTTCATGCCCATAGTGATGCAAATGGCTGGCACACTAGGACCTGGGATAAGGGTGTTGGATATTGGATGCGGAAATGGCTACACCGCCGGAATGTTATTGAATGAGGGCTGCGACGTAACGGGAGTAGATCTCAGTGAAGAGGGCATCGACCTAGCGCGGAAAACCTACCCGACCGGACGTTTTGAACTCATGTCGGCGGATGAGCATTTGCTGAGGAATCTCGACTGTGAACCATTTGACCTAGTGGTCAGCACCGAGGTCGTGGAGCACCTTTACGCGCCACGCTCGTTCTTGCGAGGTGCGTTCTCCGCCCTTAAACGAAGCGGGAAGTTCATCTGCACGACGCCGTATCACGGCTACTTGAAAAACCTCGCCATCTCACTGGCTGGCAAGTGGGACAGCCATGCCAACCCTCTCTGGGACGGAGGTCACATCAAGCTCTGGAGCAGAAAGACCCTTGGACTAGCCCTTAGGGAAGCCGGGTTCCACAACCTGTCGTTCCGGGGCGCAGGGCGACTGCCCTTTTTCTGGATGACCATGGTCATGTCGGCAGAAAAGCCTTGAGTGCCATGCACCAGGATCAAGTCACACCTGTCATACTCACCTTCAACGAGGAACCCAATTTGGAGCGTTGTCTGTCTGCCCTGGCTTGGGCAAGACGTGTTGTGGTTTTGGACAGCGGCAGCGACGATGGCACCTCTCTGATTGCAGGAAGGTTCCCGAACGTGGCATGGCATCAGAGGACGTTCGATGACCACACCCGTCAGTGGAACCACGCGCTCTCCCTGGTGAGCACGGAGTGGGCCTTGTCTCTCGATGCGGATTACGTGGTTCCGCCATCTTTGCCGCAGGAGTTTTCAACCCTTCCAGACGACTTGGACGCGTGGCTTGCGCCGTTTCGTTACCTCATTTTTGGCAGACCGCTGCGAGCTTCCCTCTACCCACCCAGGGCTGTTCTCTTTCGGACCTCTGTTTGTCATTACATTCAGGACGGTCATACACAGCTGCTAAAGCTGCCAGCTAAATGCGGCATGCTCCGAAGCACGCTGGATCATGATGATCGCAAGCCACTCTCTCGCTGGCTTCAGTCCCAACTGCAGTATGCCAGACTTGAAGCTACGAAGCTCCACCACTCGCACTGGTCGGATTTAAGACTTCAGGACATGATCAGGAAACTCGTGGTGCTGGCTCCAGCAGTTACATTCTTCTACACCCTGTTCTGGAAAGGTTTGGTAAGAGACGGCTGGCACGGCTTGGCTTACACCTTGCAACGCACCACGGCTGAGATGGTCCTCTCGCTCTGCCTTGTAGAGAAACAGCTGTTCAGACCATGAGCTCCTTCTCACATCTGGTCAAGAGCAGGGAAATTTTGCATGTCACTCCTGTACTGCCAGTGGACGAGCATCACATAGAGTATGCGCTGGATCGTTTACACGCAGCAGGCGAGCTTGTCACCAGCTGGATTGCCAGCCCCTTAGAGCATGCATGGATGCGCAATCTGCGTAGCTATCGTCAGGGGGTGCGCCGGGAGCCGCTCCGCCTTCATTTTCGCTCGGTATGCCGTTCCTTTCTTCCTGACTTGCGTCGGAGCTTTGAACTCTGGGCCAAAAAATATGAAACGATTCTTCATCCCCATGACCGTTGGTTTGACGCGATCGACCGACGCGCGGCTCGTCGCCTCAGCCCATCCACCGACATGGTAGTTGGCCGGGAGTTTGGCTGCCTCCATAGCTTCCGGAAGGCGGCACAACACGGAGCAAAACGTCTCTATCACCTTCCAACCGTGCATCATGAGACACTGAGGACCGTGCTTGCTGAAGAGCAGAGACAATGGCCAGGAGTATGCACATCCACTTTTGACCCAGGAGAGTTCGACTCCACGAGGCTCGCCCGTAAAGAAGAAGAGTTGGCCTTGGCCACCTGCATCATTTGTCCGTCCGAATTCGTGGCTCAAAGTCTTTCAAAGACGGGGCATCACGTCGAAAAAACAACCGTTCTGCCCTTTGGCTCAGAGACCGCATGGCTGGAACACGAACGCAGATCTGACGGCAAAACCTTTCTCTTCGTGGGCAACATTTCCGCACGAAAGGGAGCGCACCGACTTTTGGTTGCCTGGAAGCGACTCAAGGCGTATCGGACCCATCGTCTTCTCATGGTGGGCGACATGCATCTATCTCCATCTTTCTTGAAAGACCACCAGGGAATGTTTGAGCATCGACCAAAAGTCAGTAGGGAATGTCTGCGAGATCTCTATCTCTCTGCGGATGCCATGGTGCTCCCCGCCCTGGCTGAGGGATTTGCCCTTGTCATTCTTGAAGCCCTTTCTTGTGGCACCGCAGTGCTTGCATCCCTCAACAGCGGTGCGGCAGGCTTTCTTCAAGACGGAACCGAAGCTCGCCTCTTCGCCGCCCAGAATGACGATGCACTTCTTGACACGTTGGACTGGGCCCTCGCAAATCCCGCCGCTCGCCTGGCGCTGGGCGCAGCTGGGCGCAAGCGCGCGGTCAACTGGCAGTGGAAACAGTTTGAGGATGAACTGGTGCGCTTCATCTTGTCTGAGTTCGAAAAGTGAACTTGAGGCCTTTGCTTCGCTGAATCCAAAACTCTTCACCCGAGCGGAACATCATGCCCCAAAACGCAAGCCCAACACACGACAACTCGCCCCTTCCACGCGGCAGCCGGGTCCGCTACGGAGACTTCGTAGCGAAGCGTCGCCGTATGATTGGTTATCACGCTGCGGAGTCAGCGGGCTACATGCCATTGTTCAGCATTTTTGCAATTCTCATCGGCACTTCGCTCGCACTTACCCTTGTCCCAGAGAATGTCATGGCACCGGGTTCCTTGAGAGCCTCCGGCATTGCAATGGCGCTTGGGTTGGCAGCAGGTCCCGTGGCCTCATCTTTTGTCAACCCTCGAAACTTCCTCCGCACTGAGAACATCATCGGTATTGCGCCGGCATACTGGATCATTCTTGACTTGATTACAGGCACGCAGGAAATGCCTGCTTTGTTGTCCGGCACAGCTGCGAGTACGCTGGTGCTCGTGGCACTTGCCACCTCGGCGTACTGGATCGGAGTCATGGGACAGGCATGGAGACTTCCTGCTGGCTTCATGAGGGCTTGCACGTTTCGAATCGACAGTAACGCATTGCTGCCAGTGATCATTGTTTGCTTTACCCTCGCGATGCTGAGGTTCGCCATTCCGTGCAATTTTGACCTCTATCTCATGTTCAAAAGCGTGTTCGGTGCCAGGTGGAATGCACCTTGGGTAAGGGGTTCTCTGGGAGGTTGGGACGCTTTTGCGGACCACCTCGTTTACTTTGGTTATCTTCTCCCTACTCTCACCATCATCACTGCAAGGCGAACGGGCTGGCTCAGCTTTCGGACCTTCGTTGCAACAGGATGCACTTTGTTGTTTTTGTTGTTCCTGATGCAGAGTGGTTCTCGGCGTATCATTGGTGTCATCTTCGCTGCGGCTCTGATTTACTGGATTCTCGACCAGCGAAAAATTCGGATATGGCAAATTTTTGCGGCGTTCGCGATGGTGGGTCTTCTGATTTGGTTCATGCAGCTGATGATTATTGTGCGCGGAGTTGGCCTGCGGCAGATTGGGTTCGGCCTGGCAGCGCGGCTTGCGTATGAATCTATCAAGGGAAACGAAACTGTGGCTGGCGCGCCCAGCAGCATCCACGTAGATGACAACTTTCTCCGGTTGGCGCAGACCAAGAGTCTTGTTCCGGACCGCTTTCCGTTTGTCTATCACGAGCAGCTACTTCATGTCCTTGTGCGTCCGATTCCGCGCGTTCTGTGGCCCAATAAACCCAAGGATCCGGGCTTCAACCTATGGGAAGTGTTTAATACTGGGGCATCTTTGACCACCACGATATTGGGTGAGTTTTGGATAAGCTGGGGCTATCCGGCTGTGTTGTTTGGTGCCTGGATTTACGGGCGCTTGGCTAGGGTTACCAGTCCGTTTTTCACGTCCGAGCCAGGCTCCATGGCACCAATGTTCTATGGATATATCACCATGACGCTTTTCGTTGGGTATCGCTCCATGGTGGAGGTGATTCTTTTCTCTTACGCAGTGGGCGGATGGTGGTTTGCGACTTGGATGATTAAGCGCATTCGTCACTGAATCTGAAGTGGCGAGCGTCTGCACCGAGAGTGAATAGTGAGTAGCGAACTGTCAAAGTCCTCCTGCATGGCACGTCAGCAGTTCATTGTGTCCCACGACTAAGCGTTGGGTTGCGTCGTTTGAAAACCCTTCTCGTCATCCCTTGCTACCGCGAGTCTCAGCGCATCCGTCCGTTGCTGGAGGATCTAGCTGAGACGTTTTCTGATGATTCAGGAGTTCGAGTGCAACTCGTGGATGATGGGTCAGGAGCAGAGGAGGTGGAGAACTTCAAGGCGGTCATCGCGCCGGTTCTGCAAAATCGAGCGCTCTTCGCAACGCCGATACTGCTGCCTGAGAATCAAGGAAAGGGCGGAGCGGTGTATGCAGGGTGGCGGCAACCCTCGGGGGAGGATTTGCTAGCCTTCGTGGATGCGGATCACTCGATAACGGCGAGCGAGGTGAAGCGAGTGCTTGAGATTGCAGGCGCTATGGAGCTGCCCACTGCGATTTTTGCGAGCAGGGTGAAGATGCTGGGTCGCAAGGTGGATCGACAGTTCAAGCGTCATTTGATTGGTAGAGTTTTCGCAACACTGGTTTCTGAGCTTCTTCACATTCCGGTCTATGACACTCAGTGTGGTCTGAAGGTGGTTCCACGCACCGCATTTGACTTCGTAGCGCAACGTTTGAGAATTCAGCGTTTTGCCTTCGACGTGGATTTGTTGGTGCAACTGATCGACTCAGGGCTACCCGTCGTGGAGGTGCCGATTGACTGGCATGAGGCACCCGGCGGCAAAGTGCACTTGATCCGCGACTCATGGCGCATGTTCCGTGATGTGTTGAAAATCCGGAACAAAAGGCGTGTTGGTTGTTGAGGACGACTTATTTGCTTGTCCGTTTTCTGATTCTTCAGTTCCGTGCGAATCCTTCTCCTCAACCAGTGCTTTCATCCGGACCATGTGGCCACGGCACATTACTTGACGGAACTAGCTTTGGGTTTGGTGGAGCGGGGGCATGAGGTTTCGGTGGTGGCAGCATCTCGCGGTTACGATGACCCTTCCCGACGGTTTCCAGTGCGGGAAACGTGGCGTGGCATTCAAATTCATCGGATCTGGACACCGGGCTTGGGAAAGCGCTCCTGGGTTCGGCGGTTTGTTGACTTCGCCGTGTTCTGGCTCAATGCGGCGCGAATTCTTTTGGTGTTGCCACGGCAGGATGTGACGGTTTGCCTTACCTCGCCACCGCTCATCTCGACACTCGGAACCGCAGCCGCTGCCCTCAAAGGCGGGAAGGTCATTCCGTGGATCATGGACTTGAACCCGGACGAAGCGGTAGCGGCTGGCTGGCTGAAGCGTGGCGGTGTCATGGAGCGCGTGCTCTCAGGGCTACAACGCTGGTCATTCTCGTGCGCGTCACGCATTGTCGTACTAGATTCATTTATGGCGGACCGGGTGAGGGCCAAGGGTGTGACGGAGGGTGTGCTTTATGTCAGTCCACCCTGGTCACACGATGACGAGGTGTGCTACGACGAAGCTGGGCGAAGGAGGTTTCGCGAAACTCATGGTCTGACCGACAAGTTCGTCGTCATGTACTCTGGCAATCATAGTCCCTGTCACCCGCTTGGCACCGTGCTGGGTGCGGCGAGTCGGTTGCGGAACGATGCACGGATCCATTTCGTGTTTGTGGGTGGTGGCAGCGAGTTTACAAAGGTGGTGGAGTTCGCAAGGGATGAGGGGTTGACCAACATCCTGACACTGCCTTATCAGCCTCTGAATGGACTCTCTGCTTCACTCTCAGCTGCTGATTTGCATTTGGTAGTGATGGGAGAGGCTTTTGTAGGCATGATTCATCCGTGCAAGATCTACAACATCCTCAACCTCGGAATCCCGTTTTTGAATTTGGGTCCTGAGCGGTCTCATGTGGCTGACTATGTGAAGCAACTGAATGATCCCGAACTGGCCATGCGGCTGCCCAACGGAGATTCAGTGGCACTTGCCGAGCAGTTGAGGACTCGGTCTCTGAAGGCTCAGGCAGGCAATGTTCCTCGTCTGCGGCAACTCGGCTCGGCGTTCTCAAAGGAACGCTTGCTGCCTCGCCTCATCGACGTGATCGAAAGCACGACAAGATGAGTGGCGGTGTCTTGATGACTGGAACCTGAAGACGGAAAACGATTGTCATGATATTCGGCCTCCACATTCCGCTCCCAAGTCTGCACCTGGCGACGGTTTTCGTATCTTCGTTGCTTTTGTGCCTAGTGCTGACGAAGCTGCTGCTGAAGTGGCAGCTTAAGTTTGGGCTGGATCACCCTGATGGTGACCGCAAACAACATGATAGGGTGATCCCTCGGCTGGGCGGCCTGCCCATCTTTCTTACCCTCGCAGCCGGTCTTGCCTACGCCCCCTATGGCTTGCATGATGGTGGGCGGCGAGTCGGTGACTGGTGGCCTATCGTGCTGTGTCTAACGCTTATTTTCCTCGTAGGTTTTGCCGATGACCTGAAGCCGTTGGGTGCTCGTGTGAAACTGGTGGGTCAGATTGGCACTGCGTGTATTCTGTTCGCTTCAGGTTACTCGATTGATGTTCTGACTCATCCCACCACAGGTGCTCACGTGGACTTGGGCTGGCTGGCTCTTCCGGTGACGTTGTTCTGGTTGATCGCCATTCCGAACATCATTAACCTGATCGATGGGATGGATGGGCTGGCGGGTGGCTTCGGCCTGTTCATGTGTTTGACCTTAGGTGTAATAGGCCACTTTGCGGGCATGGCAGATGTGGTCATGGTGTCTGCCATCATGGCGGGGGCGCTGAGTGGCTTCCTCTTCTTCAATCTTCCTCCGGCGCGCATCTTTCTGGGAGATGGTGGGGCATATCTGATCGGCTTTTTCATCGCCGCCCTGTCGCTGGCGAGTTCACAGAAGGGAACGATTGTGAGCGCGTTGCTGGTGATGATCATTGCCCTTGGCGTGCCGATTCTTGACACGCTGTTTGCGATCGTTCGTCGCGGTGTGCGGGGTGTACCCATTTTCCGCGCGGATGCCGAGCATATTCATCACCGGCTGGTGCAGCTGGGCTACTCGAAACCGCAAGCGCTCCTGGTTCTTTATATCGCGAGCGCTTTGCTCAGTTTGGGCGGAATCACGATCCTGCTTTCCCGCGGGCTGACTGCGGTGGTGGCGGGGGCAGCGCTAGTCATCTTGGCCATTCTTGCAGCCCGGTATCTCGGGTATGTGAAGAGCTGGAGGTCGGTCCGCACCCAGCTCCGTGAGGCGATGGCCACGCGGCGGAGGCTCGAGTTCGCACGGGCTTACGGTCGTGTGCTCTCGCTGGAAGCGCTGAAGATGAGTTCTGCTGAGGACTTCTCAGCCATGCTGCTGCTGGGACTGCGGCGGACCGGCTTTGTGGCGAATCCTGACTCTCATTCGACAACGGTAACCGTTCCGGTGGCAAAGGGTATCTTGTGGAGGCTTGGCATGACGCCGGCGCACGAGAGTTTGAACGTGGCACGCCGACAGGCGACAGAGCTTGCGGAGGCGGTAGGTCTGGCTCTGGAGCGCTGGCCTGACATTCCAGGTATTCAGCTTATTCGTCATTTGGAAGAGGACTCTGATGAATCAACCCGGGCTTCTTCTTCCACCATCAAGACCACACACTGAAGCTGTTCACGACTTCCATGCCTCGCCGCAAACGCAGACGTTCTTCCGAAATACCGCCAGAGAAAGTGGGGGCTGAGCCAGTGGTGCCAGAGTCCCCACTTCCTCGCTGGCTTTTGCCTGCGGCGATGAGTATTCCTCTTACAGCAATGACTATGGGCACGGGTGAAACGGGCTGGGAACAAGGCGTTGTCTTCATCCTCATGGGTGCCTTGATGACGGTCTTTCCTCCGAATGCTGGACTGCCGGTGAGTCTGATCCTCATGGTTGCAGCTTTTTCTGTAATCACGTTACTGCCACTCCTACCGGTGCCCTGGCCTCACAGACCGGACTGGTGGCATGTGCTGCAGCGGGATTTTGGTGTGCTGCTCCCGCAGAGCTGGTCTCCGCAGCCGTTTGTTACACTTGAGGTTTGGGCACGCGTGACGGCTTGTCTGGTTTGGTTGCTGTGGTGGGTCGCTTTGCGACCGGGCTACGAAGCGACGCGCCATCTGATGCGCTGGTGTGCTGGTGGCATTGCGTTGCTGGCTGCTGCCTCGCTAGTCTTCCGCGGACTTGGTTGGGAGCCGGTGTGGTGGGACTATCCGCTGGCACCGCAGTTTGGACCCATGGCAAACCGAAACGTTTTTGCAGCGCTGATGTCGGTGGGCGCGCTTGCATCTCTCGCCGCTGCCTACGATTTGCAACGGCGAAGGCATGGGGCGTGGTGGTTGTTTGCTCTGACCATTGTTCCCATGTTTGCGAGTGTGGTGGTGAATAGGTCACGTGCGGGCATCGTGCTCTTTCTGCTGGGTGTGGTGGCTTGGTTTGCCACAGCATCTCTGCGCCGTGGGGTGGTGCAGCGGATGGCCATCGCGAGTTCTCTCCTGCTGGCAGCCACTGCGGCGGTGGTGCTCTTCGGACGCGACTTGGTGGGCCGGTTCACTGAAGAGAAAGACAGCGTGGCAAGCATGCTGACGGAAGATGGCCGGGCACCTTTATTCTCGGAGGCGATTCGACTCGCAACGCAGAATCCGGGCGTGGGGGCTGGCTTGGGCAACTTTTCAGATGTTTTCGGTCTCACCAATGGGATGCAGGAGATTTGGGTGCGCTTTCGGCATCCTGAGAGCGACTGGCTGTGGCTGCTCGCGGAGACGGGATTCCCAGCAACGACGCTACTTGGCTTGTTGACAGGAGTTGTCGCGGCACGAGCGATGTTCAGAGGAACGTCCGGCGGCGAGCAACATCGTGGAGAAAAGAAGCTACGTATGGCGGCTGGCCTGGCTGGAGGTGTGACGCTGCTACATTCCTTTGTGAATCCGGTACTCCATGCTCTACCGTTCTTCTTGGTGCTGGGCCCCATCATGGGGATGGCCTTGGGTGATAGTCTCAAACAAAGGCATAGGTTGCTGCCCTGCCGCTGGCTTTTCAGAATGGCGGCGGCGGGTTTGCTGGCTGCTGGCGTGACTTGGTTCAGTGCTGCCTCTGGGAGCACGATTGTCTTTGGGCAAACGGGCCAGCGAGCACAGTTGGAGAAGCTCGATAGAGAACTGGCGGGCAAAGACTACGCTGCGGCTCATCGAGCAGCGAATCTGGCGGTCGCGGCTTCGCCCCTGAACTGGGAGGGCTACTTCGACCGGGCTACGGCTCGGCTAATGACCGGAGAAAGTCACGGCAGCGCGCTGGCAGACTTCGCTATCGCACGGTACCTGGAGCCCTCCCTATTCTCTCTGCCCATGGAAGAGGCGTCCATCTGGCTGAGCCATTCCCCTGCTCATGCCATCAGTGCCTGGCGTGAGGCTCTGCGGAGGACGGCCCAAGAGCCACAGCTTCAGGCAGGCATCTATCAAACCGTTCTATCCGCTCTACGCACGCGACCTGAGCTGATGGATGAAGTGCGCTCGCTGGCCACGACTCCGCAAATGCTCGTTCACTACCTCAACAACACGCATGATGAAGAGGATGCCAGAGAGACCCTCCGCTACATGCTTGAGCAGCACCCTTCACTTGGACTCTTGAGTAGCAAGGAACGCAGAAACGTGTTCGAGGTTTGGTATCAGCGTGGCGATCGCGCGAATCTGCTAGCCCAGATCAAAGGCAACCCCTCGTGGATGCGGGATGGCTGGCCATTTCTGGCCCGGGACCTGGCCGCCGCCGGCAATACCGCCGCCGCTTACGAGCTCGCCCTGAAGCAGCTCAATCCCCCGGCGCGTCTGGTTGCAGAATCGGGCAGGCAGCTCAGCGAACTGGAACGCGACGCGTCGTTCAATCCGAACGATCCCAGACCAGCGCTCGCTTTGTATGCAGCCCAAATGGAGCAGGGTTCCTACGACCTCGCGCTCCGAACACTCACCCGCGTGCAAGCCATGCCCACTGCTCCACGCTACCTCGACTATGAGTTCGCACGGCTGCACGCCGCAAGGTCAGAACCTGACCTCGCTTGGAAGTTCATGGAGAACTACATGAGGCTCAATCCTGACAGCTAGCGGGATACGGCGGTGGGGCCGCGCAGGGACGAGCCTCAAGTCTCACCACTCGAAACAGCCCGAACCCCAGGTTTTCCAAAGGAAAGCTGCCCCCCGGAGCGGAAATGTATTTTTCCGCGTTGACCGCGGGGGCAGTTTTGTTTAGCTTATTTGATAATCAACAATGCCTCTCAACAATAAGACTCTTTATGGCCAAGATAGTAATCATAGATGATGAGAGCTCCATTCTGGAGCTGATGAGCAAGCTCTGCCGCTCCGTAGGCCACACGGTCTTCCCCTGCCAGACGGGCGCAGACGGCCTTGCTGCGGTGCGCACACATTCCCCTGAACTCGTCATCGTGGACCTTCGGATTGGCGACATCAGCGGTCTGGACATCGTTCAGACCTGTCGGCGAGAGTTCCCCGGCACTAATGTGATCATGGTCACTGGCCATGGAAGCGTGGAGACGGCGGTGGAGGCGATGCGCCTTGGCGCTTTCGACTACCTCACCAAGCCCTTCGACCTAGGAGACTTGGTGAAAACCGTCAATCACGCCCTTTCGAGAAACAGCGGTGCCGCGCCTGCGGCCAATCCCCCTACTGGTGCCCTTCGGGTTTCAAGCGCGCCGAAGCTCGTGGGTCACAGCGAAGCCATCCAGAAAATCTTCGATCTCGTGCGACGCGTGGCAGACAGTGACAGCCCCATCCTGATTGAGGGAGAGTTCGGTGTGGGCAAGCACATGGTAGCCCGAGCCGCACACGAGGCCAGCCGACGCTCTTCGGCACCCTTCAAGGAACTCCAGTGCTCCGCTCTACCTGAAGAAGTGCTTGAAGCGGAACTCTTCAGCACCGGCGGCACCGGGATTTTCAATCGCGTCAATGGCGGCACCCTACATTTGGCGGAAGTGCATTTGCTTCCCCTCCGCATTCAAGCCCAGTTGAACACGTTTTTGGATGAAGTGGCCGCCAGACGTAGTTCGCTCTCCAGCGCCGGCTCTGCACCGAACTTCAGACTCATCACTTCCACCACCATTCCCCTGGAAGAAGCGGCGTCTTCAGGCAGGTTCCGGGAAGATCTCTACTACAAAATTTCGGTGGTGCCGGTGCGCATACCGCCACTTCGCGAACGCCGCGAAGACATCCGACCGCTTGTAGAGCACTTCCTGCGGGAAGCGTCTGAGCGAGGAGGCACCGGGGCGAAGGTGATCGACGCTTATGCCCTGGAATTCCTCGAGAAATATGCCTGGCCAGGCAACATCTCTGAACTTCGCAATGCCGTCGAGCGCGCCTGCGCCCTTTGTGAGGGAGACCGGATCAAACCGGCCGACCTGCCCAGCAAAGTCAGCCAGCAGATCGAAGTGCCTAATCCCTCGGCAGGCGAGGGTAAGGTCAAACTGCCCATCGGCTCTCCGCTGGATGACTTCATCAAAGCTCAGGAGCGTTTGTTCATTCAGGAAACACTGAAATACAACAATGGCTCAAGGGAGAAGACCGCTTCCATGCTCGGCGTCAGCATAGCCACACTCTACCGGAAAATGGGACTCAACGTTGAACGTCGCACGACGAGCTGAACCAAGCCTTCCCATGCGGGCCATCACGGTCAAACAACCTTGGCCTTACCTGATCTTTCATGCAGGTAAGGACGTTGAAAACCGCAGCCAAAACATCGCGCTGCCGCTTCCGTTGACGCTGGCCATTCACGTGAGCCGGTCGGTTCACCATGAGGCTGTCATGCCTCGTGGAGTGCGGTCGCCATGCCTAGAAGGGCCGGCTTACGATCCGTCACTGCGCGGGAAGATTATCGGTGTCGTCACGCTAGAAGCCATCTTGCCACAGCACAGCTCAAAATGGTACCAGGGCGGGCGGCATGCTTACGTTCTCTCCAACCCAAGGCTCCTCAAGACACCACTCGAAGCCAAGGGTGCCCTATCCCACTGGGAGATACCGCCGGAGACGTTGAAAAGATTCCGCTACCAGGGCCGGTCGAAAAAGCGCTGACAGCAGCATCCTCGACCTCAGGAAACAAAGCCTAACTCGGCTCTAGCCTGCTGGAGTGGCGTGGCCAAAACTTGCAGTTGCCAGTCCATAAGTTCGCTTATGCCATCTGGTCGAGCGACTACCTGCTCCAAGGTAGCACGGGAACCCAGCAGGGAAGGCTCCAGTTCCAACTCGTTTGCCGTACGCTCCCTTTCGCCGCACAGTTTATCAAGCTGCTCACGTGCCTTTTCGGAGAGTTTGCCTCCTTGATTCCGCACTCGACGCGGCCAGCTAGACTCTGACTCCGAGAGAACGCGGGCGATGATCTCGTGGTAATCCTGCTTCCAGCGGGGCCGCCACCCCTGAGGCGGGGGCGGGTTTCTTCCCTGCTCAAATCCGGTGGCCACTTCGACGAGTTGCTTGTTCGACATGACCCTGAAGCAGGGCACGTCACGAGCCATGGCTACGGCATCTCTCCATTCCCAGAGTGCCTTGAGCACCGCCAGCCCTTTTGGGTGCAGCCGACCAGAGCCCTGAACTCTCCACGGATCTTCGCGACTCACGACCGGACGCTCGATGACTTCATCCCTCAGAGACTGGCAGCTCTCGTAAAACCAGTCCACCCTACCCTTTTCACGAAGCGCCGCGACTAGCAAATCTGCGAGGGGCAAGAGATAGCGCACGTCATCCACTGCGTAGTTCAGCATGACAGGCGGCAGAGGACGACGGCTCCAGTCCGCTTTCTGCGAGGCCTTGGACAAGGTTTTGCCAAAGTGCTGTTCCACGAGCGCCGCAAGACCAAACGAACGGCTTCCAGTGAGGCGAGCTGCGATCTGGGTATCTCTCACCGTGGCGGGCACCCAATTGTAGGTCTTACGAAAAAGTGTGAGGTCGTAGTCGGCACCGTGAAACCAAACTTCGCCAGCATCCAGTGCCTCGATGAATGGCGACAGGTCCCGAACCGCCAGAGGATCGATCAGCGCGAACCGGTCCGCGTAGGCGAGCTGGATGAGGCAGAGCTTTTCCGCGTAGTGGTGAAGACTGTCCGCTTCAGTGTCGAGACAACAACGAAAACTTGGATCCGCCCCCTGGTGGAGTCGCATGTCCTGCACGAGCGCCGCCAGAGCCTCTTGAGTGTCAACGTAAGTCATGGTGGAGCCGGACGGGACCTCCTGGCCGTCGTTGTTGGTCTGCTGAAGCGATGTCATCTCAGGCCCTGAAGAAGCAGCTCCGCGTTGGTCTTCACCCTGTGCAGATTTTTGACAAGTGTCTCGATGGCTTCGATAGCCGGTACGCTGGCGAGCTGCCGGCGGATAACGCTGATGCGTTTGAACTCCTCCGGGTGATACAACAGGTCATCACGTCTGGTGCCGGACTTCGTCACATGGATGGCGGGATAGATGCGCCGCTCGGCCATTTCGCGGTCCAAATTGATCTCCATGTTGCCGGTGCCCTTGAACTCCTCGAAGATGAGGTCATCCATGCGGCTCTCGGTTTCAACCAAAGCGGTGGCGATGACCGTGAGGCTGCCGCCCTCTTCCACATTGCGTGCTGCTCCGAAAAACTTCTTCGGTTTGCTCATGGCCTTGGCATCCATGCCGCCCGACATGGTCCTGCCCTTGCCACCGCCCAGCGCATTGTATCCGCGGGCTAGGCGCGTGATGCTATCCAGTAGGATGACGACATCTTTTTTCAGTTCAACGAGACGCTTTGCACGCTCACAAACCAGTTCCGCCACCTGCGTGTGCCGCTTCGGTGACTCATCAAAGGTGGAGCTGAAAATTTCACAGCCGGTAACGGTTTCTTCAAAATCCGTCACTTCCTCAGGGCGTTCGTCGAGGAGCAGCACGATGAGATGAATCTCAGGATGGTTGGCGGTGATCGACTTGGCGATGTCTTTGAGCAGCATCGTTTTCCCGGAGCGCGGGGAGGCCACGATGAGTCCGCGCTGCCCTTTGCCCAGCGGCGCCACCAGGTCCACCACTCTCGAACTCACGGTAGGATCCTTTTTCGTCTCCAGAATGATCCTCTCTGATGGAAAGAGAGCCGTCAGTTTGTCAAAATGAGTGGGTTCGTGCCAGTCCAGGAAGGGAATACCCTCTATCGACTCGATTCTGTCCAAAGCGGCATACTTTTCCCGCTCTTTCGGGATACGGGCGTAACCACAGATCCGCTGACCGGGGAGAAGGCCAAACTTGCGGACCATGAACGACGGCACAAACACATCCTCAGGCAGCGGCTTGAAGCTATACCGCGGGTAGCGGATCATGCCAAAGCCCTCCGGCCCCATGTCCAGCACGCCATCCACCTTGAACCTCGTGCCCTTGACGCCAGTCCATGACATGATGTCGAAGATGAGTTGGTGCTTGTTGCGACTCGCATTGACGCGCCACCCGACCGATTCCGCGAGAGCCATCAATGCGGCGGGAGACAAGTCTTGCATCTGGGCAATGTCGAGTTCCTCGGGTATGGTCCGTGCAGCAGCAGGTGCCTTGGTTTCAAGTGTCTCCAAAGCCTGCGTTGCAGCTTGATCCACGGGTGGGGTGGCTTGTGGAGCGTCCGGCTGTTCAAGCACGGTCACCGCCTCTGCGGACTCCGTCACCTGGTTCTCACTGTTGTCGCTCATTCTGAAATACTCTTTTCGGTTGATAGTTGTCTGGAGAGCAGCCGCACCTGCCGTTCCAGCGCGCTGAGAGATCCATCGTTCCAAATGACCACGTCTGCCCGCGCCATTTTGATGTCGATGGGCATCTGAATGCCCAACATTCCCTCAATCGCTGCTTCAGAAAGCCCTCTGTCTCTCTGCAGCCTCCCGATTTGGGATGCCTTGCTCGCCGCAACCACAATGATGCGGTCAGCGGCTACGGCACTTCCAGTCTCGTAGTAAAGCGGCACTTCCGCAACCAAAACCTTGGCCAGTGTGGTCAGACAACGTGCTCTGGTCTGCTCCAGGTCCTGAAACACCCACGGGTGAAGGATCTCCTCCAAGCGGCTGCGATCGTGGGCTGAAGCAGAGATGCGGGCGCGCAGTATGGCTCTCTGTTCCGGGGAAAGGCCTTCTGAGCCGGGTCTTAGCCCAAACAATGCCTGAATCTTCTCTTGAATCTCGGCATCTCGGTAGGCCCGGCTCACGGATTCATCACTGGAGAAAGAGGCCCAATCAGGCCCCTGTTCTCGGAGCAGACGGCAAACGTGGGATTTGCCAGTGCCAATCCCACCAGTAACAATCCAAAGGTTCATAGCGACCGAGAGGAGGGGACAAAAAAACGGAGCAGACCCGTGGCCTGCTCCGCTGTGCGAAAAGAAGACCTTGTTATTGTCCTGGGCCAGGGAATAGGCCACTGCCACCACCGACGGGAGTCAGACCCGGCTCAGCACCAGCACCCACCGCGTCGGCGCTGGACTTGTTAGCGTTGACCCGCTGTCCGGAGGGATCAATGAGAACAGCGGTCACAAAGATGGTCAGGTTCCGCTTGAAGTGATCCTCGGCCTTGGTCTGGAAGAGACGACCGATGATGGGAATGTCACCAAGAATGGGGATGCGGTCTTCCACATCCTGAACGTCTTCGCGGATCAGACCGCCCAGAGCCACAGTTTGACCATCCCACACGGTTACCGACGTGGTCACTTTGCGAGTGGAGAACACCGGCTGGGGGATGCGGTTCTCAGTCAACGTGATCTGGATCGGATTACCCAGAGCGTCTGTTCCACCCGTCTGGATGGGGCTACCGTAGTTGATGAAACCCTCGAACTCATTGACTTCAGGAGAGAGGTTGAGGTCGATGGTGTAACCATCCGCACCAACCACAGGATCCACTTCCATGCGCACACCGATTGGCTTCATCTCGAAGGTGGTCGGAGTGGTGGGGGTGACTGGGAATGAACCGGACTGCGAACCACCGGTCGTCAGGTTCGTCGTACCGAGCGATCCAAACTGCTGCGGGATTTCGGGCGGGTCAAACTCCGTAGGATACCAGAACTCCCGAATCACTTCGATCGTAGCCCGGGTGCCTGCCTTGGTGGTGACGCTCGGGGCGCTCATGAGGTCCACACCCTTACGCTGATTGAGCGCACGAATGACGACTTGGAACTGCGGGTCTGTAAGCACTCCGGAGAATGCAAAGGCACCGGGAGCGACAGCGGTGCCAGATGCCACTGATGCACCCTCAAGCTGACCATCAACCGAATCCAGGGTAACCGCCGCGTTGCCAGAGCGATTGCCGCGCGTAAGCGGGAACTGACCCACTGGCCCCCCACCCGGGAAGAGCATTGGGAAGTCGGTGGTGGCTCCACTGGAGTTCTGAAGGGGACCATTGCCTGAGTTGCCTACGTTTCCGCCCGATCCGAAAACCCGATCAGACCCTGGGATGTTGAAGGCTCCGAGCAACCAATCGAATCCGAGCTCGTTGGTGTTCTTCTGGCTAACTTCCACAAACTTGGCTGTAATGAAGATTTGTTTCGGAGTATCACGCCCGATGGACTCGATGTAAGCCTCCACCAAGTCCAGGTTTGGTGCCGTGTTCTTCACAATGAGCTGTGAGGTACTAGCGCTGAAGACTGCGGAAGCGCCCTCTGGGAAGGCAACGCCCTGCTCCATCAGGATTTCTTTTGCCGTCTTACGCTTGATCAGGCTGGAACCCGTGCTGGCACCAGCGGGCGCGAAGGGATCAGCTGGGGCAGGAGCGGCCCCCGCACCGCCAGCATCACCTCCGAGGGAGAGGAAGTCTGGGCGAACACGGAAGATGCGGGTGTACTGGTTGGTCACGTCCTCAGTGGTGGGCACTACGAGCACAGCAAAAGGCTCCACTTTGACTTTCATCTGGGCGAGTTCCGTCACGTAGCGAAGGGCTTCTTCAAGCGGAACATCCTTCAAATCAAGCGTGATGGCTGCGGTGGCAGGCGCGTCACCCTGACGGAGGATGATGTTGACGCCCTTCTTGGAAGGGTCGGTTTCAATGTCATCCAAGTCGCGGCTCTTGATGCGGAGATACTCGAGCGCTTCTTCGATGGTGGCTCCAGAGAACTGCACCTGAGGGAGAATGATCCGCTTCATCTTCTCGGAAAGGTACTTGCTGCCGTCCACCGACACCGGACCCGTCAAACCACCAGGTGCCTGCACATTGACAGGAACGCTGGTTTCCCATGCTTTGGTAACCTCGTTGAGCATCCGGGCGCGGGTGTGGTCGTAGGCGGCATCGTAGTAGTTGCTCTTGTCCTGCTCCACTGCTTCCATACCTCGGCGTGCGGCTACATTATAGGGGTCCACGCGCAGAGCATCCTCGTAGTGCTTCAATGCGTTGTCCATTTGACCGAGATCACGGGCGCTGGCACCCATCTGCAACTCACGGGTGACTTTCTCGACGGAGGCCACGTGATCGGGGGTGAGTGCGGGCGGGTAGCGATCCGGGTCTCCGAGGCGCTTTTTGAGAATGGTAGCTTGTTTGTGGCCGGGAACGGCAGCCAAGGCGGCATCAACGAGTTCATTTGCCTCCTGATAACGTCCATTTGCAGCGCGCTGTTTGGCGAGTTCCACACTGGCGTCTGCCACCTTGGCCTGAGCAATGGCACGCCACTCGGCAGTCATTGGTGCATCAGGAAGGGAATCCAGAGCGGCCTTGTAAAACCCAAGCGCGGCTTCGTAATCTCCGGCGGCGTAGGCTTGGTCACCCTTCTCAATCGCTTGGCGAGCATCTTCCATGCGGGCCATGCGGCGGCTGATCTCACGCTCAGCGATTCCGGACAGGCCTCCTGGAGAATCTCCAGCCAACACCAGCGCCGGTGCGCAGGCGGATGCCGCCAGCAAGAGAAGCGCTTTGCGATTCAGTTTCACTTTGTCTTGGGTCATAAAATGGGTCGTCGAGAGGGTAATATCTTGAGAGGAGGGGTTTCTAATAGCTTAAAACTTGCGTGATTGGCGAGATGAAAATGTTCAATTTTGATTTTTTTATCACGGGCGAGGACTGACAGTCCATGGCTCACCAAAGCTTCCATCTGCCTTTCTCTCGGCGAGCTGGGCGCTGCCCTCTTCCACCTTTACCACTTTGAAAATGGTCGGCACGCCCTCAAAGGTGAAGGAATCGCCCTCTTTGACTTCCCGTGACTGCACCGTCTTCAAACGGAACTCCAGCTTGGCCTTGTAGGTGGCCAGGTTCATTTCTTCCCGATAAACCAAGGTGACTTCGCTGTTCGAAGCGCGGTCCAGGATGACGAGCTCGGAGACATCCTTCTCACCGAGGCGGGGGTCCGGCACCTTTTTGGGCGTGAAACTCTTGGCTTGGAAGCGATCCACTCCTGGCTCAAAGCTGAAGTCTTGAGGCAGGGAGTTGATGAAAATGCCTCTCGCGGGTGCCGGGAAAGAACGGCGCACGGAGAGCGGCATGGTGTTGTTCTGGAGCGCGATCTTGTAGTCGTCTTGAGTGCGGGCTACGAAGTAGATCTTGTGCTTCAGAGGTGGGACGGCCTTGGGGTCGGTCGGATTGCCATCCTTGGGGTTGGTGTTGAGGGTAAACTCTTCTAGGTTGCTGAAACCGTCGTTGTCCGGATCCAGATCGCCCACATTGGGAGCGAGATACTCCAAGTCATGCTCACGCAGATATTTGTTGGTCATGGGCGGACGCAGGGGCTTGTCTTCCAGGAACATGTCGTGGAGCTCGCCGTCCTTGAGAATGATGAGGACCGATTTGTTAAGTGGCACCGCCTTGTTGGCCTTGACCGGGGCTTCCCAGTTGAATGCCTCAAGTAGCCGCTGCTGCGCCATCTGCACTTTTTCAGACGGGATGACTCCGAAGTCCTTTCCGGGCGTCGGGGTTTTGCTTGTGAACTGGTTTGGGAAATCTCCTTTGAGAACAAAGAGATAACCACAAACTCCCAAGGCGGCCACGCTGGCGAGACCGAGCAGCACCTTGTCGTATTTTTCCTCTTGTTTAGGCATGTGCGGAAGGGACGGGAATGAAGTAAAACTGTGTGGGACTCTGGTGGAGTCTTCGGGTTGCGTTTAGTTGGCTGCGGCGGTGGAGCCGGCTGGAAGGTAGCGGACGATGTCTATCTCCAGATAGGCATGAAGTTGCTCCTGACCCATCACAGCGATGGCATCCACAGGGGCGGCGGCAGGGGCTATGACCACTTCGGGTCCGGCTGGCTTAGGTGCCTCGACCGCTTCCGGGTCTGAGATGGCTCCAAGTCCGGTCGCGGGGGGGGCGGTTTCCGTCTTTGCGGGGACTGAGAGCGCACGGGAGGGTCCGTCCATCTTCTCGTTCTCGATGCGCAAAACGCGGACCACTGTGAAGTAGTGCATTTTGGAGGCGCTGGCGAGTCCGTTGAGCAGGGCCTGCAAGGGTCCCTGATCCGCCACCACTTTCATGGTCACCTGGCGACGCTCGACCACCTGAGTTTTAGGGGCTTCTTCGGCTGCGGGCTTCCTGCCAGCTGCGGAGCTTGACGGCGCGGGCTTAACGAAGCTGGAGGTGCTGCTTTGAGTCGGTGCGGACGCTGCACCACCTTTTTCGGAGGGGAGATCGGAACGGGTGAGTGAATCGATCTTTTTCACGCCGGAGTCCAGCGCTAACTGCACGATGGCATCCACCCCATCGAGGTAATCATTCAAGTCCTTGGCTGTGCCAGCGGCTGGAAGGGAGTTGACGTAAATGTCGAACCCGAAGGCAAAGTTCTTGGGGATGCGACTGGTTTCTTCGTTGGCACCAGCTTTCTGACGGGTCTCTGCCATGCGCTGCTTCAACTTGGCCTGAAAGTCGGTTTCTGAAATCTCAACCAGGGGCGGCTGGAGGTTCAGAAGGGTCTTCTGAAGCTTGGTCACCTCAGCCTCGTATTGGCTTACGAGCTGGCTTTTGGCGTCCAAGTTCTCTTTGTTCGGGTAAAGGGGCAGACTTTCCAGCCTGCCGAGCTTTTTGTCCGTGTTGCCATGAGTTTCCAGCGCTTCAGCATAAGCGGAGTAAGATCCCCAAAGCATCACGGCTAGGGCGATGAAACCTGCCAGTATGACTCCGAGAATCCCCGAGAGTGTTTTGTGTTCCTTGATCCAGTCCATGTGTAGTTACTTGATTTGCATTGGCTGTTTGAGGGGCAGCCGGAGTTCGAATTTGTATGCGTAGCGTTCCTCCTCGCCCGCGCCGGTTTCGGCTTTGCAGTAATCAGCGAGTTTTTCGCCAATGTTTTCTACGGCAAAGAACTCAGAACCCGCAAGGGCTCTCGCATAGCGGTAAACCACTTCCTGGCCCTCATCGTTCTTTCGGTAGAGGCCCATGATTCGGAGGGAGTAGGGGGACGCGGCTGGTGCTGCTTCAGCAGCGGAACCGCCCGCTGGTGCAGCGGCCGAAGCGTCGGTGACTGCGGGTGCAGCAGCGGAATCGAGGGATGCCGGGGGTGCGAAGAGCGAACCTGCCGCACCACCTCCGGTGGAGACGGATGCGCCCGCAGGAGTGAGCGGCCCTACGATGGAAGTGCCGTTTTTCAGCGGTTCAATGAGCGTGAGCCAGATGAAGTCGTTGTCGAACTTCTCATTGAGGTCCATCATCATTCTTACCCAGTAGGAGCGGTCGTTGACGGAGCTTTCGAACTGGGCACTCTGGGCTTTGAGGTCAGCCAGCTTGGTATCCACTTTGGCGAGTTCATTGGCGGTGCCGTTGAGGCTGTTGACCTTGCTTTCCAGCTTGGCGACACGCTCCTGAGTAGCCTCTGCGGCCTTGTTAAAGTAAACGATGCCGGCAGCCAGCAGACCCCACAAGCAGAGTCCGGCCAGGACGAGAGCTGGAGTGCGCTTGGCGGTGTCCCTAGCGAGTGCCACGGCGTCGGGAACGAGTTCCACGTCCACTGGGCAGGAGCCGGTAGCGTGCAGCGCTAGGCCTACCATTTCGGCCATACCATGAGCGTCTGCGGCAGCGGCGTCTGCGTTGACGCCCGAGGCGAGTTGTACGCCACGAAGGGGGTTCATGATCTCCACGGGGACCTTGAACTTCTCTTGGAAGAACTCCGCCAGGTAAGCAAGCTGCGCCCCACCACCACAGAGGAAGATGCGCTGCACGGCGGCTCCGCCCTGCTGGCTGCGGTAGTGATTGATGGTGCGGAGGATTTCACCATGCAACCGGGTGACGGCGTTGCGAATGACTTTGGAAAGGGCGGCCACTCCGGGGTCTGCATGATCCTCTACGGTGCCTCCGAGAGCGACAAAACCCTGGGTGCACTTTTGGTTCTCAGCATCGCCAAAACCGAAGCCGAACTCTTTGGCGATGGCTCCACTCACGCTGGCCCCACCGACGAGGATGTTGCGCGTGAACATGCGACCTTCTTCCACGAAGACAAGGTTGGTGGAGCGCGCGCCGAGGTCCACGATGAGGCTGGGCTCGGCGACGTCCGGGTAACTGTAACGGAAGGCGTTGTAGATGGCGGTAGGGGCCATGTCCACTCCGTCGGTCTTGATGCCAGCGCCTTGGACGATGTCATTGATTTCATTCAATGCGTCCAACTTCATGGCAACGATGAGGACCTCACGCTCGCCTACTTGGTCTCCGACGAAGTCGAAGTCCCACGATACTTCATTCAGTGGGAAGGGCACTTGCTGCCGGGCCTCGAACTCGACGATCTGCTCCACTTTGTCTCCCTGCACGGGCGGCAGCTTGACGAAGCGGGAGAAGACGAGATGACCGGCCACGCTGTACCAGGCGTGGGCCCCTTTGAGCTTAAGATTGTCTGCCAGCTCCGCCATGGCTACCTTCAACTGCGGCATGCGCGTGGCATCAACAGAGGGGTCTCCCATCATTTCCACGAACTCGTACTTTTTCAGCGCGAGGTCACCTTTGCCTGTGCGGCTGAAGACGGCCCCGCCTACACGCTGGGAGCCGAGGTTCAGCACTACGATGTTTTTACTGTCAGCCATGAATGCTTGGTTCTAGGGTATGAAGGGGTTTGCCAAGAGTCCGGGGGTTATTTGCTTTCCCCCTGCACGTCATAATCTCCCCAAAGGACGGAAAAGGGAGTCTTGGACTTGGAGACGACGGAGTTCTGCCGAACCTCAAACTTGCTGGTGTCTTCCCACCATTTGCCAGGCTGGGTGGACTCAAACTGCAGCACTTCCGTACCGGCCTGGATGATGACGGCGTGGGCTACGATATCATTTTTGCCACCGTTGTCTCTCTGGAGCGCACCTTTCAAGGTGGCGGGGGAAACGTAAGCGAGGGCGTGATTTTCACCCGCTGGGATGTTGGTGTAAGAGATGGTGCCGGCGAGAACGATGAATTTGCCCTCGGGGTTCTTGGCGTTGGTGGCGAGGTAGTACTGAAACTCGAGCCCTCCGTAGGACGCGGAGTCTCCGCCCAGCGCTCGGGCGATGTCCAAGTCAAATGCCGTATCCACCTCAATCCATGTCTTGGGCTTCCAGCGCTTCTCGGTCACATACTGCGCCTGGATGTTGGGGGTCATCTGAGCCGCCACTTCCACCTTCATTCGCTTCACCCTGACCTGACTGGCTGCCGTGGGCGCGTTTTGTCCGAGGATGCTGCCTGCGATGGCGAAAGCTAGGCCGCAGAGAAGGGTAGTCTTGTTCATGGGGTTGGCTCGGGGTTGGGTGATTTAGCGAATAATGCGCGGAACGTTGATTTAGCAGACTTCACCGCCCGGCATCAAGACGGGATTGCAAGAAAGTCGCGAAAATATTCAACGGTGCGGCGAATTCCTTCATCAAAGCCAATCTTTGGTTCCCATCCGAGAAGATTCTTCGCTAAGGTGATGTCTGGCTGCCGGACTTTGGGGTCATCCACTGGCAAAGGGCGATGATCGATCTGAGACGCGCTCCCAGTGATGGCAAGTATGGCCCGGGCGAACTCGATGACAGTCATTTCAGCGGGGTTTCCGATGTTCACAGGCTCATGATAGTCGCTCTGCGAGAGGCGATAGATGCCATCAATCAAGTCCGAGACGTAGCAGAAGCTGCGGGTCTGTGAGCCGTCGCCAAAGACGGTCAGCGGCTTTCCTTGCAGCGCTTGGCCAATGAAGGCCGGCACTACGCGTCCGTCCTCAAGCCTCATGCGTGGACCGTAGGTGTTAAAGATGCGGACGATCTTTGTGTCCACGCCGTGGTAGCGATGGTAGGCCATGGTCATCGCTTCGGCGAAGCGCTTGGCCTCGTCATAGCAGCCGCGGGGACCGATGGGGTTCACGTTGCCCCAGTAAGTCTCCTTTTGCGGATGCTCCAGCGGATCTCCGTAGCACTCGCTGGTGGAGGCGATGAGGAAGGTGGCATTCTTTGCCTTGGCGAGGCCGAGGGCATTGTGCGTACCCAGCGAGCTGACTTTTAGCGTCTGAATGGGAAGTTGAAGGTAGTCGATGGGGCTGGCCGGCGAGGCGAGGTGATAGACGAGATGCACCTCGCCGGGCAGGTAGATGTAGTTCGTGACGTCGTGCTTGATGAAATGGAAGTCCGCATTCCCCGCCAGGTGCTCGATGTTGCGGACGTTGCCTGTCAGTAGATTGTCGATTCCAATCACCTTGTAACCTTCGGCCAGCAGTCTGTCCGTCAGATGTGAACCCAAAAATCCGGCAGCTCCGGTGACAACGGCAGTTTTCTTCATCTCTTGTGTGGTTTTCCGCGCCATCCTCAGGCTGCGGCAGCGGCGGATTCTCCGAGGAATCTTCGCTTCCGCAAGCGAAAGGATTCAATGCCCAAATGGAATGTCCATATAGCCAATCGATGGCTTCATTCAGAATATCGACTCCTCACACGAAACCTGCGAGAAGAAGATTGCGCTGCATGAAAGCACCTCATTCCCCAACCTCATACCCGCGCCTACCCCTGTGGCTCAAAGCCGCCTACACCGCCTTTATGGCCGTGCTGATACCCGTTTACTTGCACCAATACGGGCCGACAAACTTCCTCTACTTTTGCGACATCGCGCTGCTGCTTACGCTGGTGGGCGTGTGGCGGGAGAGTACTTTGCTCGTCTCGCTGCCAGCGGTGGGCATCCTCCTGCCCCAAGCGCTTTGGTGTGTGGACTTTGCGTTTGAGGCCACAGGTATCCGCTTCACCGGCATGACCCACTACATGTTCGAGAGTCATCGCCCGCTGTTTCTGAGGTCGCTCTCACTCTTCCACGGTTGGCTACCCTTTCTGCTGATCTATCTGGTGGCCAGACTCGGGTATGACCGCCGCGCCTTCGTCGGCTGGAGCCTCACTTCGACGGTGGCCTGTCTGATTTCATGGTTCTTCCTCCCTGCCCCCGGCGATCCGCTGCCAGACGTGCAAACCCCGGTGAATGTCAACTACGTGCATGGACTCAGCGAGACGGAAGCTCAGCAGTGGCTGCCGCCCTCCGCCTATTTGCTTACTTGGATTGCAGCACTCATTCTGCTCGTTTACTTGCCCACGCATCTGGCGCTCAAGCGCCTCTTCCCTGCCCCTCGCTCCCTCCCATGATCCAAGATACCCTCACCTCGGCAGGCTGGAAGCGCGGCTTCTGGAGCCTCATGGCCACCCAGTTTCAGGGCGCCTTCTCGGACAACGCCCTGAAGCAGCTCGTCATCTTCCTTGTCATGGCGCAGAATTTGCCAAAGGAGCAAATGGACCAAATCGTCTCCAGTGCGGGAATGTGGTTCGCCCTACCCTTCCTCGTCTTCTCGGCCTTCGGTGGATGGATGGCAGACCGCTTCAGCAAACGTTCCGTCGTCATCGGCACCAAGGTGCTGGAGGTCGCCATCATGAGCTTCGCAGCCTTAGCACTTATCCAAGGGAAACTCGGCCTCCAAATCGCCGCCATCTCCCTGATGGGCATGCAGAGCGCCTTCTTTGCCGCCTCCAAATACGGTTCATTGCCTGAACTCGTGCCAGAACCCTGCCTGTCTTGGGCAAATGGCATCATCGAGATGCTCACCTTCCTTGCCGCCATCCTGGGCACGCTCGCGGCCGGCATACTAGCCACCAAGTTCTCAGGTTCACCTGCGGCACCAGGCATCCTGTTGCTCAGCCTGTCCGTGGTGGGACTCGTCAGCAGCCACGGCATCACTCGCCTGCCCGCAGCGGATCCCACACGTCCGCTTCGATTGAACTTCCTCGGCCAGCTCTGGCGGGACTTCCGCTGGATGCGCCAGGACCGTGACCTCTGGCGTGCCAATCTCGGCAACACCGCCTTCTTCTTCATCGCCTTCCTTATTCAGATGAACCTTCTGCTTTACGCCCAACAAGTGCTCAAAGTAGATCCCCTCGGCAACAGCACCCTTCAAGTCGCACTCGCCATCGGCATGGCCGCAGGCAGTCTTCTAGCGGGCAAGCTCTCCGGCGATCACATCGAATACGGCCTCATCCCCATCGGCTCTGCCCTCATGGCCCTCACTGGATTCGCGATGGGTGCACCAGGCATCTCGCAGACCGCATTCACCATCTGTCTCACCCTGCTTGGTATCGGCGGCGGGCTCTTCATCGTTCCTCTGACCGCCGTACTGCAGCACAATCCTCCAGCTGACCGCAAAGGCGCGGTGCAAGGCGCAGCCTCATGGCTATCGTGGGTAGGCATCTGCTCCGCAGCGGTGCTTCAGGAGAAACTCACCCTCACCTTCGGCCTCACGCCAGGACAGGTCTTCTGGTTCTGCTCCACCTGCGCCGTCCTGCTTGGTATCTACGTCACCGTGAGCAGGCCTAGAGCCTTGCGCGGACTCATTACCAGACTCTGTGGAAAGCCATTGTGACAGGAAATAGTGAGGACCTCGCAATGAAGAGGCAACCGTAACCGCCTTGACGCTAGCGGGCCGTCTCTTCGCGCCACCTCCCTTCGGCAACACCTCCAGATGTTGGGCAAGGCTTCTGAGTCAGCTTCCGTCGCCCGCCGCTTTCCCCCCTTGCCTCACCGCACGACCGTGACAAAGTGGCGGTCCTCTTTCCAGCCATGCCCTCCAAAAAATCCGTTTCCGCTCCCGCCAAAGCCTCCGCCTCGGGGATTCGTCCCATCAAAAAGCTGCTCGTGGCGAACCGCAGTGAAATCGCCATCCGCATCATGAGAGCGGCCACGGAACTTGGCATCCGCACGGTGGCCATCTATGCAGCCGAAGACCGCTTCTGCCCGCATCGCTTCAAGGCAGACGAAGCCTACGAACTCAACAAAGACAAGGGCCCCGTAGGTGCCTACCTGGATGTGGAAGGCATCGTAGCGCTGGCCAAGGAGAAGGGCTGTGACGCCATCCACCCCGGCTACGGCTTCCTCTCCGAGAACCCGCAGTTTGCCCAGGCCTGCGCAGACAACGGCATCATCTTCATCGGTCCAGACCCCAAAGTGCTCGAAATGATGGGTGATAAAACCGCCGCGCGAAACGTGGCAGAGAAACTCCAGATCCCGACACTCCAAGGCACCAAGGACCCAGTCAGCAACCGCAAGGACGCACTGGCCATCGCCAAAAAAATCGGATTCCCACTCATCATCAAAGCGGCATTCGGCGGCGGTGGCCGGGGGATGCGTGTGGTGCAGGAGGCAAAGGACCTCGAGAAGCTGCTCGATGAAGCGCAGAACGAAGCAGCCCGCGCCTTTGGCAACGGAGCCGTGTTTCTCGAGAAGTTCGTCGGACGTGCCAAGCACATCGAAGTCCAGATCCTCGCCGACAAGCATGGCAACATCCTCCATCTCCATGAGCGCGACTGCTCCGTGCAGCGCCGACACCAAAAAGTCATCGAGATGGCACCGAGCTACGGGGTGGATCAAAAAATCATCGATGGTCTCTGCGACGCTTCGGTGAAAATCGCTCGCGAAGTGGGATACAGCCACGCCGGCACCGTAGAGTTCCTTGTCGATGTAGATGCTGGAGACTGGTACTTCATCGAGATGAATCCTCGTGTGCAAGTGGAGCACACCGTCACCGAGGAGATCACCGCTATCGACATCGTGCAGTCGCAGATTCAGATCGCCATGGGGCATGAACTGCATGGCCCCGTCATGGCGCTTCCCCCGCAGGACCAAGTGGAGAAGAGCGGTTTTGCCATTCAGTGCCGCATCACCACTGAAGATCCGGAAAACGGATTCACACCGGACTTCGGAAAGATCCTCACCTACCGCAGCGCGGGTGGATTCGGCGTGCGCCTGGATGGCGCCCTAGGCACCCAGAACGCAGTCATCACCCCTTACTATGATTCCATGCTGGTCAAGCTCACCGTCTTCGGCCGCAACTACCAGATCGCACTGGACCGCATGGATCGCTCCCTGAGAGAGTTCCGCATCCGCGGCGTCAAGACCAACATCCCGTTCCTGATGAACGTCATCCACGATCCGCTGTTCAAGAGCGGACAGGCCACGACACGCTTCATCGACACCAATCCCCACCTGTTCCATTTCGCCGCGCGAAAAGATCGCGCCACGAAAATGCTCAACTACCTGGCGGACACGATGGTCAACGGCAACCCCTTTGCCAAAGGCTTCACCCACAAAACGGTGGGCAAGCTCTCCCCTGCCCCCGTGCCCAGCTGGAACCACCTGGAGGCCCCACAGCCAGGCACCAAGCAGCTCCTCACCCAAATGGGGCCAGAGAAGTTCTGCAAAGACTGGGTAGCCCGGCAGAAGCGCCTGCTCATGACAGACACCACCATGCGAGATGCCCATCAGTCCCTGCTGGCCACCCGCATGAGATCCTACGACATGCTGGCCGTGGCAGACGCCGTAGCGCATCGACTTCCAAATCTCTTCTCCATGGAAATGTGGGGTGGTGCCACCTTTGACGTCGCCATGCGTTTCCTCCGCGAAGACCCCTGGGAACGCCTGCGCCAACTCCGGGCCAAAGTGCCGAACATCCTCTTCCAGATGCTCTTCCGCGGCTCCAACGCAGTCGGTTATACCAACTACCCGGACAACGTGGTCAAAGGCTTCATCAAACATGCCGCCGCCAACGGCATGGACATCTTCCGCATCTTCGACTCGCTTAACTACCTGCCGAACCTCACGGCTGCCATGGAAGCCGTGCGTGAAGACACCACCTCCATCTGCGAGGGCACCGTATGCTACACAGGTGACATCCTGGACCCAAGCCGAGACAAATACGGGCTCAAGTATTACATCAAGCTCGCCAAGGAACTCGAAAAAATGGGTGCCCACATGCTCTGCATCAAAGACATGGCCGGCCTCGTCCGCCCCTACGCCGCCAAGAAACTCGTCAAGGCGCTCAAGGAAGAAATCGGTATCCCCATTCACTTCCACACCCACGACACCAGCGGACTCAACGCCGGCAGCATCCTCAATGCCGCAGACGCAGGCGTGGACGTCTGCGACGCCGCCGTGGCCTCATTGAGCGGTGGAACCTCGCAGCCAAACCTCAACTCCATCGTCGCAGCGCTTCAGCACACCAACCGCGATACCGGCCTGGATGCAGACGCCCTTCAGGAATACAGCGACTACTGGGCTACCGTGCGCACCTACTACAAGCCCTTCGACACCAGCGAGCCCTACGGCACAGCCGAAGTGTATCTCCATGAGATGCCCGGCGGCCAGTACACCAACCTCAAGGAACAGGCCGCCGGCATGGGCATGGCCTCCCGCTGGCCGGAAATCGCCCGAGCCTACGCCGAGGTCAACCAGCTCTGCGGAGACATCATCAAAGTCACGCCGAGTAGCAAAGTGGTGGGTGATCTCGCCATCGAATGCGTCGCACGTGGCGTGAAACCCGCTGACATCATCAACCTCCAGGGCACCAAGTGGAGCAAGGACGTCACCAGCATGTTCGAAGGCTGGTTGGGCGAGCCCTTCTATGGGCTCGAACCTACTGAGGCCAGAGACTCATGGAAAAAGTGGAACGCACTGGCAGATGCCATCGTGGGCAAAGGTGGCAAACGCATCAAGGGCCGCCCTGGTGCCCACGCTGCAAAAATAAAGCTCGAGGACGTGCGTTCCGAGCTTGAGGCCAAAATGAAGCGCAAACCTAGCGAAGACGACGTCTGGAGCTACCTCATGTATCCGGACGTCTTCATGAAGTTTGCGGACTTCCGCAAGACTTATGGCGACGTCAGCGTGCTCCCCACACCTGCCTACTACTATGGACTCCAGGAGAAAGAGGAGATCACCGTTCACCTCGAAGAAGGAAAAACCCTCTTCGTGCGTCTGGTGAACCTCACCGACCCAGATCAGAATGGTCAGCAGACCGCCATCTTCGAACTCAACGGCTACCCCAGACACACCACGGTCACCAACACCAAGCTCGCCAAAAACGCCGTCACGAGAATCAAGGCAGACCCTTCCGACTCCTCCCAGGTCGGCGCACCCATGCCGGGCATGGTGGCCAGCATCGCCGTCAGCGTCGGTCACAAAGTCAAAGAAGGCGAAACGCTGCTGACCCTGGAAGCCATGAAGATGTTCGCCGCAGTGGCCGCCCCCTGCGCCGGCACCGTACAGGAGATCTGCGTGAAAATAGGCGAAAGCGTGGAGAGCAAAGACCTCCTCATGAAGCTGGTGAAGTAGCGGACCTCAAACCCAAGTTACCCACCCATCCTCCTTTGGGTGAGCGGGTCCACTTCAACGCACGCCATCAAGATGCCTGGAAGCGTTTCCGACGCGGAGGCGAAACGCTCGCCCATTTCGCGCTCTCTGATGAGAGACCTGTCGTGGGTGGAAAGCTGAGCCGTGAACTGGTCCTCTGACTGCCGAACTCAATCGACATAGAGGAACTCATTGGCGCTCATCAGCGCGTGGCAGAGTGCGGCCAACCCCTGGAGTTCAGGGGCTGCGGGAGTCTTGGAAACGGGTCCCACAGCGGCCTCCAGTGGCACGGGCTGCTTGCGGTAATGCTCTGTCTGTTGTTTCACGAACTCCACAGCCTCCAACACCTCAGAGTCAGATGGTTGCCGGGCAAACGCAAGGGAGATGGCCAGCCGGGCCTGCTCTTCAGCGGACTCAGGACGCTCCTTCATGACCCGTTGCGCGAAGTGCCCTGCATATTCCCGCATGTAGGTGTTATTCATCAGCAGAAGGCTCTGCGGGCTTACGGTGGTGATGGGGCGCGTCTCGCAGTTTGCCTCCATCATGCTAGGGGCGTCGAACGTGTTGAACATTTCCAGCGGCCTTGTGCGCCTGGCCTGCACGTAGAGGCTGCGACGGAACTCCTCGCCGTTCAGAGGAATGTATTTTCCGCTAGGCCGACCCGCCGAGTCCGTGGTGTCCACGCCTATGACGACCTGACCTTCCGTGTTGTGCATGACCGGCACCGGTTCTCCTCCACACCTCTGGTTGAGCTTTCCTGAGACTAACAGCAGAGCGTCCCGGAGCGTTTCAGCTTCAATGCGGCGCACGTTCATGCGACTGAGCAGTGCATTGTCCGGGTCGATGCGATCCCGCTCCTCATCCCGGGTCGAGGATTGCCGATAGACGGCGCTGGTCATCACCAGCCGATGGAACTTCTTCAAACTCCAGCCGCCCGCCACAAACTCCGATGCGAGCCAGTCCAGCAGTTCGGGATGTGTGGGCAATGAGCCGAGGCGGCCGAAGTCCCCGGCACTGGCTACAATGCCTTTGCCAAAGTGGTGCATCCAAAACCGGTTGACCAGCACCCGGGCCACGAGCGGGTGCGTGCCGTCGGTGAGCTGTTTTGCAAGCGAGAGCCTGCGCCCTGAGGTCTGCACCCCGGGAAGCTTTTCGGGTATCTCCACCTTTCTGTGACCAGCCAGCACTGAAAGATCCGAGGGAAGCACTTTGTCTTTCGGTGATTCTGGGTCGCCGCGATGGAGAACAAAGGTTGCGGGCACGGTCTCGGGTTTGTCTCTCGGCAGCTCGGTGAAGGCCTGAAGGAACTCTTCTTTCGGTTTTGTAGCACGAACCGCTGCCGCGTCGGACGCCATTTTTTCCAGGGTCTTGGCGTGCTGGGTCTGGTAGGTGGTGTCGTAGAGATAGAGTGAACCGCCGCTGAGTTGATTGACTCTTGGATGGGCCTTGAGCAGCTTGACCTGATCGGGCGTGCGTTTGGCTGTGGCGGTGCGATACGCTATCCTCAGCGGTTCGCGGTCTTTCTCCGCCGCTTTGGCCAGC
Source organism: uncultured Verrucomicrobiaceae bacterium (assembly GCA_964538625.1). Classification (GTDB taxonomy): domain Bacteria; phylum Verrucomicrobiota; class Verrucomicrobiia; order Verrucomicrobiales; family Verrucomicrobiaceae; genus JAEUHM01. The sequence goes on along the minus strand of CAZIGH010000002.1, from coordinate 19,924 downwards.
TCCTTCTCCAGCACTTCGGTGATGAACTCCTCCTGCTTTGCCAAGCGCGCGGCATCGAGTTTCTTGGCTTCTTCCTCAATCCGGGCTGCTTCTGCCCGTTCTTTCTCCGTCAGCAATGAAACCAGCCGCGCTACAGGAACCTTCCAGCTCTTGGTGTCAAAGCCGGGCTCAAACACAGCGCGCAACCGGTAGTAATCTGCGTGACTGATGGGGTCATACCTATGGTCGTGACATTGTGCGCAGGCGATGGTCATGCCGTAAAAGGCAGTGCCCACGATTTTAAGCGTGTCCGAAACACAGGCGTTTCGTGCAGTGACGTCATTCATGGTGCCGGTGCCGTCCGGTGCCATGCGCAGGAAACCTGTAGCGGCCAACTTCTCCTCCGCCGTCGCATCCAGATCCTTATAGGGCTGCTTGACCATCTCATCTCCGGCAAGTTGCTCCTGGATGAACTGGTCCCAGGGTTTGTCGTTGTTGAGCGCATTGACCACATAGTCGCGGTACTTCCACGCCCACTTGCGCTCGGGATCTTTCTCCGTGTAGCCATCGCTATCCGCGTATCCGGCCACATCCAGCCAGTGCCTGCCCCAGCGCTCGCCATAAGCTTTTGACTCCAGCAGTCTGTCCACCGCCGCCCGCACGGCGGCGTCCGGGTCGCGCACATACTCCTGCACAAACTTCATCCTCTCTTCTTCAGCAGGCGGCAAGCCGGTGAGATCCACCGTCATGCGGCGTAGCAGCACTTCGGGTTTCGCCTCCGGGGACAGGGTCAACCCCTTGTCCTCAAGCTTGCGAAGGATAAATGCATCAATGGGCGTGCGTACCAGACGGCGGTTTGCTTCTGCCACTTGTGGCACGGCGGGCCGCTTGACCGGCTGGAGCGCCCACCAGGCACGATCTTCATCCGTGAAGAGATGCTCTGGCCCGAGTTTCTCAGGCTCGGGCCGCAGCGTCTTTGCCCCGGCAGCGATCCACTTTTCCAGAGTTGTGATCTCACGCTCGCTGAGCTTGCCCTTGCCCTTCGGCATCTCACCGGACTTCACCAGTTCCAGCAGATGACTCTTGGCTGGCACACCTGCCACCACGGCCGGGCCGCTGTCTCCGCCTTTGGTAATGTAGCGCACCAGCCGCACATCCAAGCCGCCTTTCGTCACATTTTCCTCGCCGTGACAGTGAAAGCAATGCGCCTTGAGGATAGGGCGCACATCTTTTTCAAAGGTGGGCACCGCGCCATCCGCAGCCAAAGACAAGCCGGGGACGAACAGGAGTAAAAAAGTGCTTTTGGACAGCATGGGAACAGGGGGAACCTACGGCGGTTCATGCCGGGTCTTTCCATCTTGAAGGTCACTGCTCTGCCGAAGTCCACAAAAGAAGAATGGTCCCGGGAGATGAGCTGAGCGCCCTTCAGATGACTCCATGTGACGGCAATGGCACGCGGTTCCGCTCGCACTGGCGGGTGCTGGGGCGACTGTACCGTCCCCCAAAAGAACCCAACCCGATGGTCGAAGCTCCACCCGCACCCGGTATCGCGCCCCGCGCATTGAAGGCCGCACACGATCTGGCTTTCAACCAGGTCCACCGTTCCAACCTCATTTACAACGCCACGTGGGAGGACCCGCGGATCGACCGCGAGCTCCTCGAACTGGGTGCGGACAGCCGAGTGGTCACCATCACCAGCGCCGGTTGCAATGTCTTGGACTACCTGCTCGACGGGCCTGAGCACATTTTCGCCGTGGACATGAACCACCGGCAAAACGCACTGCTGGAGCTCAAACTGGCACTGCTGACTCACGTGCCTTTCAACGATCTCTTCCAGATGTTCGGGGCAGGTTCGCATCCCCGTCATGAGGAGGTTTACCTTCAGGTGCGCCCTCATCTGCCTGCTCCCACCCGGGCGTTTTGGGATCGCCAGATCGGGATGTTTGATCCGCGCTCGCTCAAGAAGTCCTTCTACTACCACGGCACATCTGGCATCGCGGCGTGGATCATGGTGAAGGCGCTCTTTCAGGCCAAGCCCCAGGTGCGTCGCCTCGCCGAGCGCCTACTCGACAGCCTCTCTCTGCGTGAGCAAAAGGAAATCTATTCGCACCTGGAACCGGAGATCTGGGGTCGCATCAGCAGCTGGCTAGTGCGCCAGCCCACTCTCATGGCCTTCCTGGGCGTGCCGCGAGCGCAGATCAGCCTCATTGAACAATCCCACCAAGGCGGGCTTGAAGCCTACGTGAAGGACAAGCTCCGCCACGTGATGACTGAGGTGCCCATCTCAGACAACTACTTCTGGCGGGTCTATCTCACTGGTCACTATACCGCTGACTGTTGCCCTGAGTATCTTCGAGAGAGAAACCACCTCATGCTCCAGTGCTGCGCCACGCGCGTGTCCACTCACACCATGAGCATCGCACAGTTTCTCAAGGCAAACCCTGGCACATACTCCCACTTCATCCTTCTGGATCATCAGGACTGGCTGGCGTGGAATGACACTGAGGGTCTGCGCGAGGAATGGGAACTCATCCTGTCCTCCAGCAAGCCCGGCACACGCATCCTGCTGCGGTCTGCCTCTCCCAATCTTGACTTCATCCCTGCGGACATCCGGCATCATCTCCGCTTCCATCCCGAGCTGACACGCATCCTTCACCGTCAGGATCGTGTGGGTACGTATGGGAGCCTTCATCTCGCAGAGGTCGTTTGAGCATGATCGCAGACTCCCGTCCCGCAGTCACCGTCGGCTCAGGCGTGGATGCTTACTACCGGCTGCATGCTCGCATTTACGACGCCACGCGGTGGACATTCCTGCACGGACGGAGCACTCTGGTGGAGAAACTGCGCGCCTACTGCCAGCCTCAGCGCGTGCTGGAGATTGGCTGCGGCACAGGTCACAATCTCGCCCTTCTCGGACGCGCCTTTCCCTCTGCCAAGCTGACCGGCGTGGATCTCTCTACAGACATGCTGGCCATCGCGGAAAAGAAGCTCAGAGTGCTCAGCGACAGGCTATCCTTGCGACAGCAACGATATGAATCCCCGCTGAACGAAGGCTTTGACCTGGTCATCTGCTCCTACGCCTTGAGCATGTTCAATCCGGGCTGGGACGACGCGATACGGAATGCCCGTGAAGAACTGCGTTGCGGTGGTCACTTCGCCTTAGTGGACTTCCATCACAGCCCGGTTCCGGCTTTTCGCAAGTGGATGGCCATGAACCATGTCCGCATGGAGGCTCATCTGCTCCCGGAACTGAAGCGGCACTTCACGCCGGACCTCTCGCTGGTCCGGTCCACGGCTGCGGGGCTCTGGAGCCACCTGCTATTTATAGGCCACGCGGATGGGGAGAAAAAAGAAGCGCCCTGACCGAAGCCAGGGCGCTCTGAATATTTCCCACCTGTGCCGTTCAGGCCGAAGGCTCACGAATCCCACTCTTGCGAGGTGGGGACCCGCAGTTTGAGGCCGTGCCGTCCAGTGAAGGCGTGACACTTGAAGCCTCGGCGCGAAGCCCCCGGATTCAGAATATCGGGTCGGGCCATTTGAACCTCGATAACGAACACCGCAGGAAAACTTGTCGTCGATACGGCCGCCGGAAGCGGCTCCGTTTCGGTTTGTCAAAGATCTGTCAGCTTACTTCCGGATGCTCACCGGAAGAGCCTTTTCGAGCGCTTGGAGAATGCGTGCGTGGGCGGCATCCACTTCAGCCGTCTCCAGTGTTCTATCTGAAGCACGATACGTCAATGAATACGCCAACGATTTCTTTTCCTTCGCAATCTTCGTGCCAGTCTGGTCGCTGAAGACATCGAAGACTTTCGTATGGATGAGCAGGGGCTCCTTCACCCCGGCAAAGAAGCCAGCCACTTTGGCATGCGGCAGATCCGCCGGTGCTTCCATGGCCACGTCCCGACTGATGGCGGGGAACTTGGGCAGCTCCTCAAACTTGGCGGCACCGGTGCCCTGGCGAAGTGCGCTCAGGGAGAGTTCCGCCACATAAACCGGGTGCCGGGCGTCTATGCTGCGACAGCGCGCAGGATGCACCTGCCCAAACCAACCAATGACACGGTTTCCAGCTTTCCACTCACACTTAAGCAGGAAGCTGCCGTCATCCTTGAGACGCTTGATTTCACTCGTTTGACCCGCTACTCCCGGCAGGGATTCAATGACTCCCTTCAGGTCATAAATGTCTGCTGCGGCGGGCTCCACGCCATGCCATGAGGAAGGAGAAACCGGCCCGCTCAGCAGGATGCCCAGGCGCTCATCTTCTCGGACCTGGCCGTTCGGCAGCTTCAAAAAAACGCGGCCTGTCTCGAACAAGCGCAAGCGATGCGCGCCCTGTCGGATATTGAGTTCTGCGGCTGCAAGCAAGCCGGGCACCAAGCTCGGCCTCAGCAGGGTGTGGTCTTCACTCAGTGGGTTCTTCAGCGGCACCACCTGAGCGGCGGCATCCTGTGCGGAAAGAGCGTCCGCCACTTGGTCTTGAGAAATCAAACGCAACGTCTGAGCCTCGTAGAAACCACGGTTCACAAGCGCCTGACGCACACTCATCGCGGCATCGTAGGCACGGTCCACATTGTCTGACGGAACGGCCACCGCACTCATGCGAACGGGCACACGATCCAAGCCGATGACACGAGCAAGCTCTTCGACCAAGTCCACGCTCCGCTCCAGATCACCACGATAACTCGGCACTGCCCACACGCTGCTGCCAGATGCTGCGGACTTTTTGACCAGACCGAGTCTCGTGAGCACGCCATCTCGTTCCTCATCCGAGAGGTCCGGAATGCCAAGCAAACGAGCAGCACGTGCTTCGTCCAGGGTGACCTGCCTTGCCACTGCGGGTGCCGCTCCCGCCTGGCGCACCACCTCTTCCGCCGTACCGCCTGCCACTTCGAGGATGAGCTTCACCGCCAGTTCGGATGCGCCAAGTGTCTGCACGGCATCCACACCGCGTTCGAAGCGGTAGCTGGAGTCACTGTTCAGCACCAAGCGCCGCGCCGTGCGCCGCACGGAACCTGGATGAAAATGTGCAGCCTCCAGGAGGAGATCCACGGTGGACTCCGTCACGCCAGTGTCAGCGCCACCCATCACGCCAGCCAGCGCTACCACTCCGCTCTCATCCGCGATTACGAGGTCATCCGCCGCGAGTTGAAGCTCACCGCCGACGAGTGGCAGGAACTTTTCTCCCTCTTCAGCACGACGCACCACGATGCCCCCTTTAAGCTTACGCAGGTCAAAGGCATGCAGCGGCTGGCCCATCTCCATGAGCACGAAGTTGGTCACGTCCACCACGTTGTTGATGGGCCGCAAGCCTATGCTTTCCAGTCTTCGGCACAGCCACTCGGGGCTCGGTCCTACCTTTACTCCTTTGACGATGCGTGCGGTGTAAAGGCTGCACCCCTCTGGCACCTCGACGCGGATTTCTCCAGCGCTGGCCTCAAGCGAAGTCACGCTGGTTCGGGCGTGATCTCGCACACCCTTGAGCGGCAGCCCTGTCAGCGCTGCCAGTTCACGCGCGAGCCCAAGGTGACTCAGCAGATCCGGCCGGTTCGGCGTGATCTCCAAATCAAAGAGCACATCCGCAGGCACCAGCTCACTGAACTTGCTGCCCACCTCCGCATCCGCACCCAGAATGAGAAGGCCACCCGTATCTTCGCCTATCCCCAGTTCCTTGCCGCTGCACATCATGCCCATGGAATCGACTCCGCGCAGCTTGCCTTCCTTGATCTCAAATCCGCCAGGCAAGACCGCACCCGGCAGCGCAAGCGGCACCTTGTCTCCCGCTTTGAAGTTCTTCGCCCCGCACACAATCTGCCGCGTGGTACCTGAACCATCATCCACTTGGCAAACGCTCAGCCGATCCGCATTGGGATGCTGCACAAACTCCTTGATCTGCGCCACGACCACGCGGTCTGACTTCACCCCCTTTTCCTCTATGCCTTCCACCTCCACGCCCGCAAACGTGAGCAAGTCAGACAACTGCGGTACGCTGTAGCCAGACAAGTCCAGATGCTCGCTCAACCAGTTTAGTGATACTTTCATTCCTTCAGTTCTCCTTGTTAAAGACCAGCACTCAACTCAGGCAAACTGCCCGAGAAAACGCACATCATTTTCAATCAAATGACGGATGTCCGAGATGCCATACAGGATCATCGTCAGCCGATCCACGCCCATGCCGAAGGCGTATCCTGTGACCTTCTCGGGGTCGAAGAGTGCATCCCCCCGCTTAGCGCATACCTCCGCAAACACGGCTGGGTCCACCATGCCGCAGCCGGCGATCTCGATCCAGCGCGATTCCTTGCCCTTGGCTTCCAGCTTCACGTCGATCTCAAAACTCGGCTCCGTGAAAGGGAAAAAGTGCGGACGGAACCTGACTTCCGTTTGCGCTCCGAAGATCTCGCGGAAAAATGCGACCAGCGTTCCCTTCAGGTCGGCCAGATTTACTTCTTCCGCCACGTAAAGGCCCTCAAGCTGGTTGAAGACACTCAGATGAGTGGCATCGATTTCATCTCTACGATACGCTGCACCGGGAGCGATGATGCGCACAGGAAGGGTCTTGGCTGCCTCCATGGTGCGGATCTGCACGGTGGAGGTATGAGTGCGCATAAGACGGCCATCCGCCAGGTAAAACGTATCCTTCTCATTGCGTGCAGGATGATCCGCCGGCGTATTCAACGCGTCGAAACAGTGCCACTCGGTTTCAATCTCCGGCCCCTCGGCCAAGATGAATCCCATGCGGCGCAGCGTGCGGATGGCCAGGTCTCTCACTTGCGTGAGAGGATGCAAGGCCCCTCCACCGGCACCGACGCGGCCCGGCAAGGTGACATCTATCCCGGCCACCGACGCTGCATCCTTTGCGGCCTGGAGCGCGGCCTTCCGCGCTTCAAGCGCGGTACTGATGGCTTCGCGGACTTCGTTCAGCTTGGCACCAGCAGCCTTCTTCTGGTCCACCGGTAAATCGCGCATTCCCGCACCGAGCGCGGTCACACTGCCCTTTTTGCCCAGGTAGCCGACGCGCAGCGCTTCAAGAGCAGTTTCATCCGAGGCAGCAGGTATGGCCGCCAGCGCTTCTTCACGCAACACATCCAGTTCAGCAATCATGGTTCAAAATTTCGGGCCGCCAGTATTGAACGGATTCGCTGCGGGGCAATGAAGAATACAGTACGACACGTGTGCCCTGCCCCCATACCGCAGCCATCACTCCGTTCCATGGCGAGACCTGGGTCATGCACCCGCCAACCGTGAACTCGTGCGCCTTGAACTCCATGTTCACCCAGGCATCTCGCCGCATCGCAGGCACTCCACTTTTCACATGCCGCAAAAAAGAGGCCCCCGGGCAACAACACCCGGGGGCCAACGATCCAGCAACCAACAACAGTAAGGATCGAACACAAACGACTCGCTGTTACACTCGCCATCTGCCGTCATTGAAGACCAGCTTCGCAGACACCCCATGTTAAAAACTTTCCACGAAAGGTCAACCCTCCTCCCCTGCTTTTTGAAAAACAGGTTCACTTTCTCACTTTTGAGAGCTCCAATACTGAAAAATCTGTAAATATTTTATCAAAACCCGCCTTGACTCTGCGGGATGAACGCAAATCCAGCCTCTCATTCACACCTGTGCCCACTTCTTCACAAACTGACCTGTGGATATTTTTGAGTTCGGGCCAGAAGTTTTGTGGACCAAGCCGATTCTTCTCAGGGCTGAGAGCCGAGTTCAGAAATACCCCATTATTACGGATATTCCATTCAATACATTAAAGAGATCAGCCTCTCGTTTGCCCCTCTCCAAATACAAGGTATTTATAACTGGTCAACTCTGCCAATCCCATCGGCCCCCTTGCATGAAGCTTGTCCGTGCTGATCCCAATCTCCGCCCCAAAGCCAAATTCCCCACCATCATTGAAGCGCGTGCTCGCATTCCACATCACGACGGCAGAGTCCACGTGATGCATGAATGCCTCCGCCGTTTCCTCACTCTGAGTGAGAATAGTGTCCGTGTGATGAGAGCCATACGCATTGATGTGCTCCACCGCTTCATCCAGTCCACTGACCACTTTCACCGCCAGGATGAGATCGAGATACTCCGCACGCCAGTCATCCTCGCTCGCCAGCTTCACCTCTGCATCAAGATGAGACCGGGCCTCGGCGTCGGCACGGATTTCCACACCTGCCGCCCGGAGTGCCGCCGCCACTTTCGGCAGGAAGACCGGCGCGATGCGGCGATGAACCAGCAGCGTCTCGAGCGCATTGCATACACCCGGCTTCTGGCACTTCGCATTTACGACTACCTTCACCGCCATTTCCTGATCTGCGTCGTCATGCACATAAGCGTGGCAAACGCCGTCGTAGTGCTTGATGACCGGCATGCGGGCAGTGCTCACCACTTTCTCAATCAATCCCTTCCCGCCGCGTGGAATGATGAGATCCACGAACTGGTCCATCTGCGCCATGTGCTCCACACTGGAGCGATCCGTGAAGGGCACCAGCTGGATGCTGTCCGGCGGCAAGCCGCAGGGCGAACCCGCATCCTGCATGGCGGCGGCGAGTGCACGATTCGAGTGAATGGCCTCTGACCCTCCGCGCAGGATCGTTGCGTTGCTGGTTTTGAAGCAAAGGGAAGCGGCATCCGTGGTGACATTGGGCCGGGACTCGAAGATGATACCGATGACGCCTATGGGCACTCGCTTTTTGACGATGCGCAATCCATTGGGTCGCGACCACTCAGAGAGCACCTCGCCCACCGGATCCGGCAGGTCGGCCACCTCTCTCACTGCCTGCGCTATGGCTTCGAGACGATTGCCATTGAGCAACAAGCGATCGAGCATGGCCTTACTCAGTGCGTTAGCCTCCCCTGCGGAAATGTCCTTCGCATTCGCCTCCAGGATGTCTGATTGCCTCGCCACAAGCCCGTCTGCCATCGCCCGAAGGATGTCGTTCTTCTGAGCGGCTGTGAGCTTGACCAGCGCACGGGAGGCCACGCGCGCTCTTTTTCCCATCTCCAGAATGGCTGTCTTGATGTCCTCGCTCATGATTCTCCTTTCGTCTTTGCCTTAAATCTGGTGCACACGCCACCACCCGTCACCACGGCTGGCAGTTGTTCTGCCATGCGTCCGCTAGCGATAATGCACTCCACTCCGGCATCCGCAGCATCCTTCACCGCCTGGAGCTTGGAGATCATGCCCCCCACACTGAGTGCCCCCTTCTCCTCCTTCGCGTGGTGCAGCACATCGTCCACATTCTCCACGAATGGGATGGGACCAGCCTCGACATCCTGGGTGTCCTTCATCAAACCCGGAACACTGGTGAGCAGCACCAGCAGGTCGGCACCCCAGAGCCTCGCCACTCGGGAGGAAAGCTTGTCATTGTCTCCATACCGCAACTCTTCGATAGCGACGGAGTCATTCTCATTGATGACCGGCACGATCTGCGGGAACTCCAGCAGGCGCTTGAGAGTGTTCTTCACCCTCACGGCGCGTTCTTCATTCTCGAGGTCCTCGTGCGTCAGCAAAAGCTGGGCCACGTGCAGGCCGTGATCTCGCAAAAGGGACTCATACGCATGCATCAGCCTCGTCTGCCCTACAGCCGCCGCAGCCTGGAGCCCCGTCATGTCACCAGGTCGGCATGGCAGACCAAGCGGTTCCAGGCCAGACGCCACCGCACCACTGCTCACCACCACACACTGGTTCCCCGCCGCCTTGATCAGCGCCACGGCCTCCACCAACTTACGAAGCTGCACCGGGTCCGGCTGAGCGCGGTCCACCCGCGTCAGAATGCCAGATCCGAACTTCAACACGATGCGCTTGCCATTGCCGTCTTTCATAAAAAGGGGTCGCCACTATGACCTCAATCGCTCCCCGCGCAAAACAACATTCCATTCCGCCTCGCTTTGCCACCCTTGCACCGCTCCCACGCCTGCGCTAATCCCAGCGCGTGCAACAGGACTACAAGGTAAAGCTCGATGTATTTGAAGGCCCGCTCGATCTCCTCCTCTACTTGATCAAGAAGGACGAGATCGACATCTATGATGTGTCCATCGAACGCATCACCAGGCAGTATCTGGATTACATCGACACCTTCAAGATGCTCAACATCGAGCTCGCCTCCGAGTTCATCGTCATGGCAGCCAATCTCATGTACATCAAAAGCCGTGAGTTGCTCCCCAAAGCCCAGCAGCCACCAGATGAAGAAGCGGAGGAAGACGATCCGCGCTGGGAACTCATCCGCCAGCTCGTAGAATACAAAAAGTTCAAGGATGCAGCCCAGTTCCTTGGCCTCCAGGAGCACAAGGCAGACACCTTCTTCGCCGCCAACCCTGAGCCACCGGATCTCTCCACGGACGCACCTACCGTCGCTCAGGTAGGCATCTTCGACCTCATCCGCGCCTTCCAAAAAGTACTCCAGCGCTTCGAAAAGACAGACGACATCCGCGAGATCGTGGATGACCGCTACACCGTAGCCGGCAAGATTGAACAACTGCTCGACACCGTGCCCACCGGAGCGCGGGTGCCATTCGAAAGCCTCTTCGCCACCGCAGCCTCACGCAGCGAACTCATCGTCACCTTCCTCGCCCTGCTGGAGCTCACCAAGCTCAACCACTTCCAGATCGAGCAGGAACACCTCCTGGGTCAGATCATCGTCGTCAGAACGGAGACCTAGCCGCAGGACGCTCCAGCACATAGACGAAGGCGGGCGGGAAGTTCTGCCACACGATAGGCGTAGTGCTCAGCACACCCGGCTGCGCCTCCAACACCTCGCGGAAATGACGCCCCTTCGGCATCAGATGAAACCCCGCATACGCAAAAGTGGTGAACCGCCCACCTGGTGCCAGCCTCGGCAGCACATGATGCAGGATGTCGAGCTGAAGCTGCTCCGGAAAGGCAGCCCACGGCAAGCCGCAGACCATGGAGTCAAACCCCGTGTCCGGCGGCAGCCACTGAGCAAAGTCGTAGTCCTGCGCCGCAGCCTCCGCGAAGTCGAGCCTGGGAAAGCGGCACCTCAGCGTCTCCACGAATGCAGGGTTCATCTCCACACCCAGATACCTCGCATCCGGCTTCATGTTCTGCTCGATACTGGCCGTGAACGGTCCCGTGCCCGGCCCCAGCTCCAGCACATAACGCGCACTTCGCACATGTGCCGCCTCCACGATGCACTCCGCCAGCGCGGGTGAAGACGGCACCACGGCACCGATGTTCTGGCGATTGCGAAGAAACTCGCGGGCGAAAGTTGCTGCGGACATGTGACAGATGGTTAACCTTGCACCTGTTTTAGTGCGAACCGTTTTTGCTTCCCATGCCATTCTTGAAGCACGTCCATGCCACTCCCCTCCTCTTTGCCCTCCTGGCGCTCATGGTCCCAGGGTGCGGTGGAGGTGGGCGAAACTACCGCATCCAGCTCAAAAACGGCAGCGAATACAGCGCCACATCCGAGCCTGAATACCAGCGAAAAACCGGCTACTACCGCTACAAGAACCTCTACGGAAAAGATGCCCTCCTCCGCGCAGAGGAGGTCCTCCACATCGAGCGGCTGTGATCACGCACCCCAGACGGCTCGTGCTAGCCAGCGCCTCTCCCCGACGCCAAGAACTCCTGCGCACCGCAGGCTACAGCTTTGACGTCGTCGTGCCCGAGGTGGAGGAAGCCCACGACGCTTCCCTCTCCTGTGACACGCTCACCATGGAAAACGCCAAGCTCAAAGCCGTCGCCGGACTCTCCCTCGCCCCAGATGCCCTCGTCATCGGTGCAGACACCCTCGTTTATCTCGATGACCAACCCCTTGGCAAACCCCGTGATCTCAGCGAAGCCCGCACCATGCTGCGGCTCCTCTCAGGCCGCTCTCACCACGTCTGCACCGGCGTGGCGCTGGCGAGCGCTGAGCAGCTCCAGACCTTCGCAGTCGTGACCCAAGTCCAGTTCCGGAAACTCACCGAAGAGCAGATCACCGAATACCTGGAACTCGTACACGTCCTCGACAAAGCAGGTGCATACGCTGCCCAAGAGCATGGAGAAAAAATCATCAGCCACATCCACGGCTCACTCACCAACGTCATCGGCCTCCCCATGGAAGAACTCCACCGCCGAATCAACCGCTGAACGGCATCTCATCCCCATTTCTCATCCAAACCCCTCACCATCTTCACCCCCATGACCCTCCCCACCCTTTTCATCTGCCTTGGCATCGGTGCCGTCAGCGGCGTCATCGCAGCGCTCTGTGGTGTAGGTGGCGGCGTAGTCATGGTGCCCGCCTTCGTGAGCCTGCTTGGCCTGGATCAAAAACAGGCCGTCGCCACCTCACTCATGGCCATGATCGGCACCGCCCTCGTCTCCTCCATCCAGAACCACCGCAACGGCCTCGGGGACATCAAGCTCGCTCTCGCCACCATGGTCGGTGCCATGATCGTAGCCTGGTTCGCCGCAGGTTGGCTAAAGACCCTCAGCAACGAACGCCTCACCCAAATCTTCGGAGCCTTCCTCCTCATCATGGGCGTGAAAATGCTCTTTTTTGGCAAGGCATAGCCCTGCCACCTTCCCGGCATTGAGACTTGAACCACCGCCTCAACTTCCTACCCGTTGCCCGATGATGCGTCTCACAATTCTCGGTAGCGGCAGTTCGGGCAACAGCGCGGTAGTTTCCACCCCGCACAGCACCGTACTCGTGGACGCCGGCCTCAGTGCCAAGCAACTCGTCCTGCGCATGGAAGCCTCCGGCATTTCCCCCGCCTCCCTGGATGCCATCCTCATCACCCATGAGCACTCAGACCACACCGGCGGGCTGGAGATTCTATGCAAAAAGTGGGACATCCCCGTGTACACCACGCCTCTCACCCAAGAAAGCCTAGCCAAGAACTTCCGCAAACCACCACGCTGGCGGCTCATGTCCACCGGCCACCCTTTTGAACTAAATGACCTGCGCATCGAGTGCTTTCCCGTCCCCCATGACGCCGTGGACCCCGTGGGTTTCCTCATCGAGAACGAGCACGCACGACTCGGCCTGCTCAGCGACATCGGGTTCGTCACCAACCTAGTCCGCGACCGCCTCCAGCGCGTCCACACCCTCTTCGTCGAGGCAAACTATGACAACCACCTCCTCGAGATGGACACCAAGCGCCCCTGGGCCACCAAGCAGCGCATCAGCTCCCGCCATGGCCACCTCTCCAACGAGCAGGTCGCCGAACTCGTCAGTCATCTCGCCCACGAAGAACTGCATCAAGTCGTCCTCGGCCACCTCTCAGAAGACTGCAACCACCCCGAGAAAGCCGTCAGTTACGTCAAGCAATCCCTCACCGAAAAAGGCTTCCACAGCGTCGATGTCTGGTGCGCCGAGCGCCGCTCCGCCAGCGCCACCCGCACCGTCAAGCGCTCCAGAGATCCAGCCGAAGCTACCTCAGCCAGATAAAGTCAGAGAGCGCGAACCATCCATTGATGCAGGCGTGCGTCATCATCGCCAGCGCCAGGCTTCCACTGCGGTGATAGATCCAGCAAAAAGCCGCCCCCATCAGAAAGACCGAGACGAATCCCGTCGCCGAATACCCATGGCTCGCAGCAAAGATCACACTTGAGATCACACAAGCCATCCTTGCATCAAAGCGATTGCACAGCGACCTGAAGATCAGGCCCCGAAAGAGCACCTCCTCCACCAGAGGAGCCACCACCGCTCCCCAAAACAAGGCGAGCGGCAACGCCAGTTCACCCCACCCATACATCGACCTCGAGACCCAGTCTGCCACCCCAGAGGAAGGGAAAAGCCCCTCCAACAACGGCATCACACCCCACGTCACCGTCAGAATCAGCGCCGCAAGGCACCCACCCTTCAGCCAGAGCACCGGCAAGCCAAACTCCCTCAGCCGAAGCCTAGTCGCACGGCCAAACCAGCGCCAGCGCCGCACACACGCAGACAGCAGCGCATAAGCCGGAAAGGCCACCAGCACAGCGTGGAAAAGCTGGTTCACCGCCTGTCCCAGCCACCACGCAGGCATCCCCTCACCCAGCAGCCAGTAGAAGCTCAGCCCCCCCGTTTGCGCAAACACCAAAGCCACCACCTTCACGCACACACTGCACACCGCAAAAACCACCATCATCCGCCCGGGCCGCCACAATCTAGTCAACCTCGCGGTGGACCTCCGCTCCACGACAGCACCCCTCCTCAACCTACCCCAACTGACCAAGCCCGCCAGCCCCAGCACCGAGATGGCTTGAGTCCACCCATGAATAAGCCGCAGGTCGTGAAGCGCCGCTGCCGCCGCTGCCGGAAGCTCCCCACCGTCATTTCCCTCATTCAGCCCCTGTCGGCAGACATAATGAACCGACCACCACTCCGGCCACTCCTTTCTCAGCCCTGCCAGACGCTCCCTGTCTGCTGACTCCCAGCGCTCTCCAAAGATCAAATTCCGCCCCAGCCTCACCGTCTCAACCTCATCCCATCCCGGGCTGGCTCTCATCCGCTCCTTCGCCTCCTCCACAAGACGCGAGCGCACCTCCACATCCTCCACCTCCAGCGCAGCACGATGCAGCACCAGAGCCAGCTCCGCTCCCAGCCATGCCGTGTTCGGCTCCCTCATCACCTCCCGATACTCCTTGCTCAGTTGATCCACCATATCCTCCGCCGTGTAAGTCCCCGTGAGCCAGTCCCCCAAGCGCACCCCACCCGCCTCCGCAGCCTCGTATGCCCACATCATCTTGTTCGCATACTGCTGAAAAGGCTGCCAGTCCATCTGCTCCCTCCACGCACCGTCCAACACCCACTCCATCCCAAACCACCCCAACAGCACCAAGCCCATCCGCACCACCCATCCTGCGTGGCGCGGCGAATGCAAATCAGGCCCTCCTCTGAATTCTTCAGCTTCGATCATCAGACACGCGAAAGGATCATTAACCCTCTTCCCTGGAACAGTTCATGCTCCCTTCCGACGGCACCGCAGTCAGTCTGCCCGTTCACCAAACCTCCGGCAATCCCAAAAAGCCGAAGATTTGTCAGAATAGATTGTTTGCAGCAGTTAGGATTCTAGTTAATCTCACAATCGCTGCACTTGCTTTACCTTCCCTAAGGCAATGCCGGTTCAGCGACTCAAACCCAAACACACACACCCCTTGATGAAATACCTCGTTCTCGCCCTCGCAGTCACCCTCGTGGCCGCTTCCTGCCGCACCCAGCAGCCTGCTCCTACTCCTCCTCCTATGGTGGACATGGGCTACCGCTCGGGGAAGTAAGGTCCGGCCCGTCCTACAACTTTATCGAAGTCGGTTACACTCGCATAAACCGCCGATGATGAGTTGAAGGACCCCGAATGCCTTCCAATACAAGGCCGCTGTGGCACTGCCGCAGCGGCCTTTTTCATGTCCCCAACCAGCAAAAGGGTTCCTCAGGAACAAAAACACCCGGCATTTGAATCCCGCGCCAGCCCGTGCATAATCCCACCCCCCTTCCAAAAAAACGAACATGGAACATCCCAACGACTCCACCCCACCCCCTCCTGCCGAACCAGCAGTGGACACGGCGGAGAACACCAACGAGCAGGCAGACACCGCCACCACCAACACCTCAGAGACCAACACCACTGAGGATCCACTCACCACAGCACTGAAAGAAGTCGAGCGCTGGAAGGACCTCGCCTACCGCAACGCCGCCGAACTGGACAACTTCCGCAAACGCATGGCGCGCGAGACCCAAGAAGCACGCGCCTACGCAAACGCAGACCTCTTGCGCAGCCTCTTCCCCATCCTCGACAACTTCGAGATGGGCCTCGAAGCAGCCCGTGCCGAGTCCGAAAAATCCGTCATCTTCATGGGCATGAGCATGGTCCATCGACAAATCGTGGACTTCCTCCGAGACAGCAACGTTCAGGAGATCAACCCCCTCGGCCAGCCTTTCGATCCCAACCTCCACGACGCCGTCTCCCAAGAAGCCAGCGACACCGCCGCAGAAGGCATCGTCCTGCGCGTCGCACGCAAAGGCTTCGCCCTCAAAGATCGCCTCCTCCGCCCCGCCAGCGTCATCGTCTCCAGCGGTGCCCCCACCGAAACACCGCCAGCGTAACGCCCCTCAAAATCCCAAATGCCCGCCAAACGCGACTACTACGAAGTGCTCGGTGTCTCCAAAAGCGCCACCGCTGAAGAGATGAAGAAGGCCTACCGCAAGCTGGCCGTGCAATACCACCCAGACAAAAACCCCGGCAACAAAGAAGCTGAGGAAAAGTTCAAGGAAGTCAGCGAGGCCTACGACGTGCTCAGCGACGCCGACAAACGCGCCGCCTACGACCGCTACGGCCACGCCGCATTCTCCGGAGGTATGCCCGGTGCCGGCTCCGCAGCCGGTGGTGGATTTCATGACCCATTCGACATCTTCCGCGAAGTCTTCGGCGGTGCTGGCGGCGGCATTTTTGAGCAGTTCTTCGGCGGCGGAGGAGGCGGAGGACGGCGCCGCAACCCCACCGGCCCACAACGCGGCTCAGATCTCCGCTACACCCTCGAACTCAGCCTCGAAGAAGCAGCCTCCGGACTGGAAAAAGAAATCGAAATCGAGCGCTTCATCCCCTGCAAGACCTGCAACGGCTCCGGCTCCACCAGTGGCTCCGGTCGCAAAACCTGCACCACCTGCGGCGGCGTGGGCCAAGTCATCAGCTCACGCGGCTTCTTCCAGGTGCAGCAGACTTGCCCAGACTGCGATGGTGCCGGAGAGACTGTCACCGATCCCTGCAAGTCCTGCCGCGGCCACGGCAAACAAAAGGAACGCACCAAAATCCGCCTCCGCATCCCCGCAGGCATCGAGGAAGGCACCCAACTCCGCTCCACCGGCAACGGTGACCTCGGCCTGCGCGGCGGACCCGCTGGAGACCTCTACGTCCTCATCCGCATCAAGCAGCACGACCTCTTCGAGCGCGACGGCAACGACCTCCACTGTGACATGCCCCTCTCCTTCGCCACCGCAGCCCTCGGCGGTGAACTCGAAGTGCCCACGCTCGAAGGTAAAGCTACCGTCAAAGTGCCAGCTGGCACCCAGAACGGCACCACCTTCCGCCTCCGCAGCAAAGGCGTGAAAATCATGGGCCGCGACACCCACGGCGACCTCTACGTCCACGTCCAAATCGCCGTTCCCACCAAGCTCAACGCCGAACAGCGCCAAAAGCTAGAGGAGTTCCGTAAAGCCCTCGGAGACAACAGCTCCCCCATGGAAGAAAGCTTCTTCGACAAAGCCAAACGCTTCTTCAGTTGAACGAGAAAATTCGTGTCTCAAACCACGAACGTCTGAGTTAGATGGGTGCTCAAGACGCGGTGTCGGCACTACATTCCGATTAGCTATTCCTTTACTTTATTCGTGTCTATTCGTGTCCATTCGTGGTTAACTCCCCATCCGTCTCCCCAACCAACCTCATGAAACGCATCCGCCATCTCCTCCTCACCGCACTCATTTGCGCGCCCCTCCTCCAGGCAGCCGAACCCAAACGCGTCCTCGTCTGCACCGTCACCACCGGTTTCCGCCACAGCTCCATCCCCGTCGCAGAACAAGTCCTCAAAAAGCTCGGTGAAGAATCCGGAGCCTACACCGTCGTCGGCATCGTGCAGCAGCCAGACATCGTCGTTCCCCAGGCACCTCGCAAACCCCGTGACCTCGCGCCCGATGCGGACGAAGGCGCCAAAAAAAACCACGCCAACCAAATGAAGCGCTACGAGGCCGAACTCGCCGCATGGACCCCCGAGCTTCAGCAAGCCCAGAAAGAAGCACAGGAAAAGTTTGACGCCGCCGTCCGCAAAAACCTAGAGCGCCTCAGCCCCGCCAATCTCGAAGCCGAAAAGATCGACGGCGTCATCTTCGCCAACACCACTGGCGACCTCCCCCTCCCAGATCCCGAAGGCTTCATCAAATGGGTCGAAAACGGTCACGCCTTCATGGGCATGCACAGCGCCAGCGATACCTTCCACAAGTTCCGCCTCTACATCGACATGCTTCAGGGCGAGTTCGAGACCCACAAAGCCCAAGTCCCCGCCGAACTCATCGCCGGAGACAAGGACCACCCCGCAAACGGCGGCATTGGCGAAAAGTGGGACCTCGCCCAAGAAGAAATGTACATCATCAAAAGCCATGACCGCTCCAAAGTGCGCTCCCTCTGGTTCATGCGTCACCACCCCAACGACGTCCAGGACAAAGGCCACTTCCCAGTCTGCTGGGCACGCAAGTTCGGCAGCGGCAAAGTCTTCTACACCAGCCTCGGCCACCGTGAGGACCTCTGGAGTGACTCACCCGAAATCAAAGACCGCAAGAACCCCCCAGAGATCAGCAAACAATACCAAGCCCACATCCTCGGCGGCATCAAGTGGGCACTCGGCCTAGCCGAAGGCAGCTCCGAGCCGAATCCAGGCGTGCAATAATCTCCACTCCCATCCCCCCTTCCCACAGAGCCCGGCCAACCACCGGGCTTTGTTTGTTTTGGTCAAGTCAATCAACCCCTCCTTGACCCCCACGGCACCCTGTACAAAATGCCGCGCTTCCGGGTGGCACGAGGAACCTTCGCAGACCGCAAATCTGCGTCCGACCACCCCTAAGACTCCCGAAAGCGCCCACGACGACGCTATTTCACTTTTCACTTCCCCTTTTCACTCCTCCCCCATGCCCAAAGACACCTCCATCAAGCGCATCCTCGTTATCGGCTCCGGCCCCATCGTCATCGGCCAAGGCTGTGAGTTTGACTACTCCGGCGTCCAAGCCTGCAAGGCTCTGCGTGAAGAAGGTTACGAAGTGGTACTCATCAACTCCAACCCGGCCACCATCATGACCGACCCGGAGTTTGCCTTCCGCACTTACATCGAGCCGATCACTCCAGAGATGGTGGAGAAGATCATTATCAAGGAAAAGCCGGATGTGCTCCTGCCGACGCTCGGTGGTCAGACCGCACTAAATACCGCCATGGCGCTGCATCGGGCGGGCACGCTGGAAAAGCATGGCGTGCGCATGATCGGCGCGAAACCGGAGGCGATCGAGAAGGGCGAGGACCGCCTGCTCTTCAAAAACGCCATGCTCAAAATCGGACTCGACCTCCCACAGTCCGGCGTGGCCCACTCCATGGAAGACGCCCACAGAATCCGTGAAGAAATCGGCACCTTCCCCCTCATTATCCGCCCCGCCTACACCCTCGGCGGCACCGGCGGCGGCATCGCCTACAACATGGAAGAGTTCGAGACCATCGTAGCCCGCGGCCGCGAGCTCTCACCCGTCAGCGAAGTGCTCATCGAGGAATCACTGCTCGGTTGGAAAGAGTTCGAGATGGAAGTCATCCGCGACAAAGCAGACAACTGCGTCATCATCTGCTCCATCGAGAACCTCGACCCCATGGGCGTCCACACCGGAGACTCCATCACCGTCGCACCCATCCAGACCCTTACCGACCGCGAATACCAAATCATGCGAGACGCCAGCTTCGCCTGCATCCGCGAAATCGGCGTCGAAACCGGCGGATCAAACATCCAGTTCGCCGTTCATCCTGAGACAGGCCGCATGATCGTCATCGAGATGAATCCACGCGTCAGCCGCAGCTCCGCACTCGCATCCAAAGCCACCGGCTTCCCCATCGCCAAGATCGCCGCCAAGCTCGCCGTCGGTTACACTCTCGATGAGTTGAAAAATGACATCACACGTCACACGCCGGCCGCGTTCGAGCCGACCATCGACTACGTGGTGACGAAGATCCCGCGTTTCACCTTCGAAAAATTCCCCGGCGCGAACGAAGTGCTCACCACGCAGATGAAATCCGTCGGCGAGGTCATGGCCATCGGCCGCACCTTCAAAGAGAGCCTGCAAAAAGCCCTACGCGGCCTGGAGATCAAGCGCTTCGGCCTCATCGGCGACGGCGCGGACAAACAGCTCGAAGACGAGGAACTCGAAACCAAGCTCAGCGTGCCAAACGCGGAGCGCATCTTCTGGCTCGGCGTGGCGTTCGCGAAGGGCTGGGACGTGGAGAAGG
>CAZIGH010000001.1:0-225685 GCA_964538625.1 uncultured Verrucomicrobiaceae bacterium | reverse complement strand
AACTGGAGAGTTTTCGGTGAAACTGCGACTGGTTTTCCTGCTCGAAACGCTTCAACGCTGTCCGCTTGGAGACGAGCCCTCTGTGCTTTCGGAGATCGAAAGAAGTCGCGACAAACCTGCTGTGGATGGTCTTCAGCTTGGCGCAGCAGCCCTTCGTATCATGGTGTCACGTGTCGAATCTGAGGGGAGGCGGCACTGGCCTGAGAACTGGCGCGGCTGGTTGGTGAAACTAGGCTGTGATCCTCGAATGGGCAGGCACACCGCCGAGGGAGCAAAATGGTGGGGCTGGGCTACAAGTTCACAATGGGACTTGGCCGTGCAGGGTGTGATTGGACTGTCCCTAAAAATCTTCTTCGACTTCCTCGATGGCACTGTCTCTGTCCATCAGTGGGAAGAGAGAAGGCGATTTCTTGAGACCTGTTTCGACGCGGGTAAAATCATCGATGCCCGCCTTGTTCTCAACGCCCGTTGCATGCAACGGCTACCTGCAAAGATGCGAGATAAATGGAACACCGCTAGTCTCAGTTCGACAACAGAGGACACCTGCATCATCGCTTTACGCTGCACGGACGACATCTATTTGCTTGAAGGAACTCATAGTTATGCGCTCCGGGCGTTTCACCGCACGTTTCCGGTAAGGGGATTCTGGGAACGAGTCCGGCAACAATATGCCGATGCAGAACTGCGGATCAGCCCTCGGGATTGTCGGGTATTCGTGCGGCATACCGGAGATTGGGTGTGGAACATTCTCAATGAACTGCGACATAAGTTCCACGTCGAGTGGAGCAATCACCGACGCTAATCACGATGCCGCTATTTGCTAAATACCGTGACTTTGTTTGGTCCGCCAACAGCGAAGGACTCGCTGTGCGGTTTGGTTCCGCAAAGCTTTGGAGAAAAGCTCAGACCTTGAAGGCATCTCACGAAGCCCAGCGTGGCTATCGGTGCATGCAGATGCTCGCGGAGTGCGGAGAGGCGGAGGTCAGTGAGGTGGATGGAGGAATCTTCATCGCAACTGCGGATGCGGTTCGATTGGATGAATCGACGCGGGAACTCTTCCAACTACCTCCACGCTGGCCGGGTGGCATGAAGCTGGAGACAGTATCTGTCCCCAATCTTCCCGGATTCATTGCCCGCTTGGCGCTGGTGGATGGGCTGGCCGGTGTGATGCGAAACTGGCGGCTGAGAGGGCCAATCTTGGAGGTCGGCGATGATTCCTACCTGCCCACTGCGGCCCAGTTCGCGGCACTGGCCGCCTACAAAGCCTGGCAGGGTTGCTCGCCAAAAGACGAGTTGGACCATCTTTCTCTTCTAGCCAGCCTGCGAGAGGCCCATGAGGCAGGCTGTCTCATTAACTTGGAAGCCTATGACGATGGAAGGGCGGCGATTGTTCGCGCAGGTGAGGTCACGATCCATGCCATAGAAGACGCAGCGACGGGTGACTTGATCCTAACTCCTTTACCGAAAGGCCGCTTCCCCGACGTTTCCGTAGAGGAGATCGAGCAACGACTCGCCCAACTCGATGGTGACCAGCCGCGCAAGGTCGTTCGCGTTGGCAAACGCATCATCCTGCTTAATGAAGAGCAGACATCTATCTCGCGCGCTGTGAAAGCGCGGTCACGTGTCCCCCGTGATGAACGATCCGACTTTGAGCGTGATCCGGCAAGATGGCTGAGCGACAATGTCTTTCCTGACGTTCCAGTGGAGTTTAGCCCCCGGGTAACGGGCATTGGTGAGTGGAAAGGCGGCTACATCGGCGCAGTCAATGGCGACCCCGAAGACTGGTTTGGCGCCAAACCTGAACCCGTAAAGACGAAGACCGATCCAGCCTCTGAAGAAGGTGAGGATAAACGGGATGCTGGTAGTGACGAAGGGGAATCTCCACCCGAAGAAAAGCCTGCCATTCTGCATCCGCTGATCATCCCCAACGACACGGAACTAGGTTACGGCTGGCCGCTGAACTCTCTCGGCGAATCCTCTGAAATGCCCTATGAACCAAACTTTGCCCAGTATGCCCGTAAACCCATGCCTCATCAGGATGAGGCGATACGTTGGTTGCTGAGTCATGCCCGAAGAGCACTACAAAACCGCGAGATTGTTGCCGAACAACGGGCTTGGGGTGCTGGGGCACTCCTCGCAGATGACATGGGTCTCGGAAAGAGTTTCACCACCCTGATTGCTTTGGCGGAGTGGTTTCGTCATTGGCGGCAAGTCACCAACACAGAACCACCAGCGGTGCTTTTTGTGGTGCCGCTCTCGCTCATGGAAAACTGGCAGGCGGAGATCAAGTCGGCGTTTGGCAGTGAAAATGGCCCCTTTCTTCGCGTCGTAATGGCGCAGCCGGATTTCGAGCTTCATCGTTTTCGGCGCGGTCCAGGAGCGATTGATATTGCAGAACCTGGAAACGTCCTCGAGTTCGGGCTGTGCTTTGGTGATGGTTCGGAAAGGAGCCTCGACCTTCCCGGCTCTTGTGTGATTACGACGTATCAAACCCTTCGAGACTACCGATTCTCCTTCGCCGCTGCAAAGTGGAGTGCGGCGATCTTTGACGAGGCGCAGCACATCAAGAATCCCAATGCTCAGCAGACGATCGCAGCCAAAGCCCTCCGTGCACTGTTTCGGATCACACTGACAGGAACGCCTGTTGAAAATCATCTTGGCGATTTCTGGTGTATCCTCGACACGGCGGAACCAGGGCCCTTGGGGGCTTTTGCGGACTTTCGCAAGAAGTGGATCTACCCCATGGTCAAGGACAGATCGAGAATGCATGACCTCGGGAAAGAACTGCGAGACCACATCGGCGGTCTCATGCTTCGACGCACGAAGGAACAGCGGCTGAAAGGGTTGCCGAGCAAGACTGTAGTGCCCGTGGACTGTCCTATGAGTCCCGAACAAGAGGCTTTGTATGCGGAGGCACGCGCGGCTGTAAAGGACACTGATCCAACTGCCGAAGCAGCCGCCAAGGGCCAACATCTGGCGGCATTGTGGCACTTGCGCCAGATTTCGCTTCATCCTGACCTTGTTGGTGGCGGCTCGATTCGCAGTGCTGGAACAGAGAATGCGTGTCGAAGGATTCTTTGCTGTTCCGGCAAGCTGTCATGGCTTCTGAGTCAGCTCGATGTCATTCGTCAAAATGGCGAAAAGGCACTCATTTTCTGTGTGCTCAAGGAACTTCAGCAGGCGCTATCCGCGCATCTTGAGGTGATCTACAGCCTTCCAGTTCCGATCATCAATGGTGACACCAAGGCGACCTCCCGACGCAGCCCTGAGGTTACGCGACTTGGATTGATTGCCGAGTTCTCCAAGCGACCAGGTTTCGGCATTTGCATCCTTTCACCTATCGCAGCCGGGGCTGGACTGAATATCGTGGCTGCAAATCATGTCATCCATCTCGAACGCTATTGGAACCCTGCCAAGGAGGATCAGGCAACAGATCGAGCTTATCGCATCGGGCAGCAAAAGCCTGTCACCGTCTATTTGCCAAACGCCACCCACCGTGAATTTGCCTCATTTGATCTCATTCTTCACCGATTGCTTGAGAAAAAGCGATCCATCCAAGGGGCATTGGGACTCATCCCTCCGGATTCTGTCTCGGCGCCAGAACTGATCTCGGAACTCTTTGGACAAAGCAACCCGGCCGGAAGGAGGCTCGGCGAGCCGATCTCTCTGGACGATGCACTGCGTCTCTCCTGGCAGATGTTTGAGGCGCTCATTGCCGTGCTTTATGAGAGGGAATCGGAGCGGGTTATCCTTACCCCTCAAAGCGCGGACCACGGTTCAGACGTCGTGGCTCTTGGCTGGGGGCCAAATCGGGAGAATGTGCTGATCCAGTGCAAGTTCACCAAGAGCGACACACTGGACAGTGAAGAAGGGGTTCGAGCCGTGTCCAGTTCAGCTCCATTCTTTGAACGTCCACTGGGTCTGTCTTTCTCGCGAAAAGTGATCCACACCACTGCACGAAAGTTTGGAAAGCGAAGCCTTAAAGCAGCGCAGATCTGCTCGGTTGACCTGCAGGGCAGGTTCTGGCTCAATGACGCCTTGGAAAAGTATCAGCCAAATCTTAGAGAGGTGTTGGATCGCAGCTCAAAACGGGAAAAAATGCCTTGAAGTGAAGTAGGATAGGTGAACCAAAAAGTTAGGCATCCAACGAAGGATCATCATCGACTCCGCCCCGTGGTTTTCGATTGTTCGAGCAAAGCTTGAAGCTCCTGCACGATCTCGGGCTTCTGGGAGTAGAGGTTCGTTGTCTCGCCGGGGTCGGTGCTGAGGTCGTAGAGCTGGGCGGGGGCTTTGGGATCGGTTTCGGGGAGGGCGTAGGGTTTGAGTTCGCCTCGGTCGTAGTTGTTCCCGCCGGAACCGGGGTGGGCGATGTATTTCCACTGGCCGCGGCGGATGGAGAGAGTGCGCGCGCCGCCGAAAGCCTGCATCAGGAGGTAAGGGCGAATGGGCGCGGCGGTGCTGTCTTCAAGAGCGGCAAGGAGGTTGTAGCTGTCTTCGGCGGCATCGCGCGGCAGCTCTGCCCCGGTGACGGCGGCCATGGTGGCCATGAGGTCGGTGAGGCTGGCGAGCTGGCCGCTGGTGGTGCCGGGCTTCACACGGGCAGGCCAGCGGACGATGAGGGGGACGCGGTGGCCGCCTTCCCAGGCGTCGCGTTTGACGCCACGCCACGGCCGGGCACCGTCGTGGGCGTGGTCGGCTCGCATGTGAACCACGGTGGTGACTTCGGGGCCGTTGTCGCTGCTGAGGATGACAAGGGTGTTGTCGGCGAGGCCGTGCTTGTCGAGTTCGCGCAGCAGCTCGCCGACGATGTGGTCGAACTGGAAGATGAAGTCGCCGTGCGGGCCAGCCTGGGTTTTGCCGCGAAAATCCTTTCCGGCGAAGCTGGGAAGATGCACGGCCTGGGCGGAGTGGAAGAGGAAGAAGGGTTTGTCTGGCGAACTGCGTGCGTGCTGCGCAATGAACTCGCGGCTTTTTTCCAGGAAGATCATGTCCACCTCCTGCATGTCGAAGTCCGGCGCGATGAGGCCGGGGCGGCAGTCGTTGGCGTAGGGGTGCCTGGGCAGCTTGGATTTGTCGAGCGGCTGGGTGGGCGGGACGGGGATGCGGTCGCCGTGGATGAAGGCGTAGAGCCAGTCGGTGGTGGGGCAGCAGGCCGTGCCGAAGAACTGGTCGAAGCCGCAGTCGAGCGGGCCGCCTTCGATGCGGCGGGAGTAGTCAATGCGGCTGACATCTTCGGGGCGGTTGCTGTGGATCGGCGCTCCTGACGCATCACGGAAGGTGAGGCCGATGTGCCATTTGCCGACCATGGCGGTGGCGTAGCCCTGCTGCTTGAGCATGGCGGGGAGGGTGAGACGGTCTTTGGCAATCAGTGATGGTCCGCCAGCGCCCTGGAACACGGTGCCGCCATTGGGGACACGGAAGGCCATCTGGCCGGTAAGGAGGCTGTAGCGCGTGGGCGTGCAGACAGTGGCGGGGCTGTGGGCGTCGGTGAAGCGCATGCCCTGGCTGGCGAGTCTGTCGATATTGGGGGTGGGCACCCTTGCTTCGGCGTTGTAGCAGCGGAGATCGCCATAGCCGAGATCATCGGCTAGGATGAGGAGGATGTTTGGTAAGGTGGATGTGGATTTGGCCGCATCTTTTTCGGCTAAAGCCGAAACCACTTTGGTGGCGGCATCGGATCTCGCGCGGGCTTTGGCGCGGATGAGTTCGCGGGCTTTTTCGAGATGTGGTGGCCAGGTAAACTTGGGCGCTTTGGAGGGATCATAGCCTTCCAGATGGTCCGTGAGGCGGGTCTGGGGCTTGGTGTATTTGAGGACGGTGTCACCGAAGACTTCACGGCAGAGGGCAGCGAGTCCGGGGTCATATTCCAGCAACTCGGCGCGGGTATTGACATGGTTGTGGTCGTGGTCGGGTTCTCGATTGTTGTCGAACCAGCTCTGGACTCCTTCGGCGAAGTATTCGTGGTGATTGACGCTGGCGTACTTGCCTTTCCAGAGACCATTGCTCATGGCGGCGTCGTAGGCGGCCTTCACTCGACGGTCGAAGGTAGGGTCCACATTGCTCATGCCACGCAGGTGGATGTTGTGGGCGAGTTCGTGGATGAGAATGCACTCCGTGGAATAGGGGTCGCCCTCATAAGCGAGCAGGTTCTCCTCGGCACATGAACAGAAGGGGTCAGTGAGGCTGCCGCCCATGCCACGGGCGCGGGCGTCGCGGTAGTCTCGGGTGGGGATGCCGTCGAAACCTTCGACCGGTTTGTTGGCCAGCCAGGCCCACTCTGGCTGGTCACAGGTGAACTCATTGTAAGCGAGGATGCAGAGGCGGGAGCCGCTTTTGACCATGGCCTCGCGGACGTCTGGCCGCCGGGAGAGCATCATGTCGAAAAGGTAGGCAGCTTCTTTGAGGGCATAGGGGTTGACCTTGGCGGAGGCGCAAATGGGGTAGCCGCCCGCTCGTACGACCTGGGTGTAGAAGGGGGGGATGCCATCTTTGGCGGCTGGGTCATAGCGGAAACCCTGAACTGGGACTTGGCTGATGACCTCCACCTCTTTACCCGCATCGACAATGACGAAGCGATGGCCAAGGGTGGTGCCAAGGATGGTGTCTCTACCGGGTGCGATGACACCATTGGGCACGCGCTGGCCGTTGGCATTGACCCAGAAGACCTCGACTGAGTTCGGTCCGGCGTTCAGGATTTGGAGTTTGGGGCGCTCGAGAGCCACAGCGTGGACGGCAAGAGAGAGCAAAAAGATGCAAAAGTGTTTCATGCGGCTCAGACGATGCGTTTCACGAGACACTCCATGGCTCAAACAGCACAAGTCGTCTTGCTGGGATTCCCGGCCCTAGGTGAACAAATGAGCACAACGGCGACGCCCGTCCTGGAGGTGTCAGTGTGGCGAACCGGACGGGGGTGCGGCTTGGAGCTGAATCTCTCTGCTGCCTACCGCTGGACTGGAGGTGACGCAGCCGTGAGGTGGTAAACTCTGTGCAAAGTCCTGCCGGTCATTCGCAGAGGAAGGGATTCATCTCGCCATCCGAAAGGAGCGGAGCTATCAAGTGGTGCTCGGGAAGGGACTCGAACCCTTAAGCCTTTCGGCACAAGATCCTTAGTCTTGCGCGTATACCAATTCCGCCACCCGAGCAGGCACTTGAAAAAGCAGGGCGGCAACTATACACGGGCCGCCGTTTGCGCAACTCATGTTTGCACACTTTTTGATTTCTTGCGTCTGCCCAAGACTGGCAGAGGAAAATCAAAAACAACTTGCACGCGTCGAGCCTTCTGCCTTGTTTGCGGCCCGCTTGGTTCGTCCGCAGAATCAAGCTTCCCAAAAGGAAAAGGGTAGGTACCCGAGCGGTCAAAGGGGGCAGACTGTAAATCTGCTGGCTTACGCCTACGCTGGTTCGAATCCAGCCCTGCCCACCACCTCATGCTCCGGGCGGTAACGGGCCATCTTGCATGGAGGGCTGGCAGTCAAGGCATGTTACTGTGGGTCAGACAGGATGAGCCGGAACAAATCCCGGATGTAGGTATTGGGGTTATCCTTCTGAAGGAGCACATGGGCTGCGGCAAAGTCCTCCTCGCTCTTCAGCTTGTCCCACCAATGGATCTGGCTGTAAGAGGTGGTGGACAGGATGAAGGAGTTGAGTGTCAGCTCCGGGTTTTTGGATCTCAACCTGGCTTCCAGCTCTTTGATGCGGAGGGCAAAGGCGATCTTTGGATCATCGAATCCCTGGGTGTGAAGCAAGCCCTTCGGGTCCACGAAGTTGACGTACTGCCTGTCGCCGACCAGCAGCCAGACGATGAAGTCGGGGTAGAAGTTGCCGGCCTCGAAGAAGCCGATCCCCTTCTTGCTGCGATTGCGCAAGACGTAGAGTTGCTTGCCCGTGAAGAAGTCTCCCTGCTCTTCGTGGAACTTTTTCAGGTCAGTGATGAACTGCCATTCACCGGCATTGAGTTCCACAGGTGAGAGTTCCACCATTGCATTGCCACTGATGTGGATAAGCGGCGCATAAAGATGCGGATTCCAAGCCAGAGCCTGCACTCCGCTATAGCTGAACAGTCGTCCACTCCGCACGTCAGCTTCGAGCGTCTTGAGCTGCTCGATCAGCGCCTCCTCATTGCGCTCGATGTGGAAGGTGTATTCCTCGATGAAGTTGGGGTCGTCGGGTGTCAACTCGAAGACTTCCGCGTGCTCGCTCTCCCATTCCTGCTTCCGGTATTTGTAGAGGCGCTCGCAGTAGCCGGTTAGAAGGGCCTCGGCGATCTGTTGCCAGACGCGCACGCGATCGAAGCGATTCAGCATCAGCTCCTGCGGCGGGATGTAGAGGGTGTACCAGTGTCTGTCAGCGAGCAGGGCGCTGATGGTCGCGCGGTCGATGCCCAAGTTGAAGAAACCGCGCTCGTTCTTGAACTGCTGGAGGCGCAGGTAGAGCGCCTCATGGTCCAGGAAGGCGATGTGGGCAGATTCCAGCTTGCACTCCTGCCGTGCCCCGAGGAGGTCAGCGGTCTTCTGCCCTGTGGCTTTCATCGCCTCAATGCGTGGATACCAGTCCACTTTGACGGGGAAACGTTTGAAGTAGTCCTTCTCCAATTGAAGCCGTGGACGTGGGGCATCTCGCTTGAAGTCGAGATCCTCTGGCACGCGCACCATCTTCAGCTTCTTGGAGGGCAGGTCCTTCAGGGTCGGCATGGCGGCGACGCTGAGAGTTTCCCATTCCGGATCGGTCTTGACGCCCTCCGTCTCAAGATAGTCGCGGAACTGGTCCATGTAGTCGGCGCGGACGCCGAAGACATCCAAGGTTTCCACCAGGGGCAGGAAGCGGCGCTGGGCCTCGGTGGCGCTTTGCATGATGGGCAGGTTCAGGCGTTTGAGCGCCTCCGTGCGTTTGAGGGTCATGTTCCAGCCCTTGAGGCGGACGCCGCGACCGAATAGCTGGATGATGTCCGAGCCTTCGCCGCGACCCAGGTTCATGAGGCCGATGGCGGAGACTCTCCAGCTGTTCCAGCCTTCGGTGAACTTTTTGGACCCGAGCAGGAGATGGATGCGGGAGGAGGGCTTGGACAGTTCGTGGAACAGGGAGGCACCAAACTCCTGGTCGGAGGTGACGAGCAGGTCCGGGTGCTGCTCGCAGAGTTTGTGCAGGCTCGTTTCATCGCCCACGTTGATGACGCCGAAGGGTTCCGCCGCGCCGAGGCTGAGGCTCAGTTCCCCTGCGGCGCTTTTCAAGTTTTTGACATGCAGCTTGCCGCCGGTGGGGGAGTTGAAGAGAGACTTCAAAATTTCGGCATAAACCTCCTCCGCACTGAGCCCCGCTTTTTTCAGGTAGGGAAAGGCGTCGGCGAACAGCACACGACCGCTGCGGTCGAGCAGGCCGTCCTGGCCAGCCAGAAGCATGTTCAGGTGCCGGATCGATTCGGCGCGCTGGTGGACAAAGCTGGCAAAAAACAGCAGCACATCGAGCACGTCAGACACCTCCCGGCCCGCCTCCTTGCGCACGGCATTGACGCTGGCGCCGAAGAAGACCCAAAGAGGGCGCTCCACGTTGAAGACAGCGAACTCGTCCTTGTGATCCAGCCAGATGCGGAGCTGCTGGTAAAAGGAGAGCAGCGCGGCGGTGAGGTAAAGCTGGCGCTGGTCCTCGGAGTGTTGCACGCTGAGGTTCAGGATGCGGTAGTGCTTGCCGTAACCATCCTTGTGGAAGAAGCGGTAGCTGTAGTCAAACAGAATCCAGCGGGCGTAGTTCTGCTCCATCGTCTTATCATTGGCGGCCTTCACCGATTGGCCAAAGGTGGCGGAGTATTCAAAGCTGAAACCATCCCGGCACAGGGCTTCACGCCGGCGCATCCACTCCTCGCCGGAGGAGCCGCGATGCCCTTCATCCACGAGCACGAGGTTATTCCCCTCAAAGCAGTCCACGGCCACGGTCTTCTCCTTGGACTCATCGGCGAGTTTGTTCACGTCGATGATCTCCACGGTCTGGCCGGAGAACATGCTCATCTGGCCGCTGCCATCTTTGTCAAAGAGTTCGGCGTCGATGCCGCTGAGGCTGAACTCGTGCAGATGCTGAATGCTCAGGCCTTCCTTGGGTGTGAGAAGGATGATCTTGTTCAGCTCATGCCGGCGGCCCGCCTGCTTGAGGTGGTGCAGGTACTGCAGGATGTTGACGTGCATTTGCAGCGTCTTGCCGCTGCCTGTGGCCTGCCAGAAGCAGAGCTTCCTGAGGTCTTCTTCTTTGAAGGGCTCGATCTGATTGACCGGGTCCTGCTGGGCATTGAAGTCCGCCAGATGATCGTTCAGTGCCTTCAGCAGTTCTGTCGGGCGGGTGAAGTACCAGTGCAGGTAGATCTCCGTGAAGAGCAGGGCCACATACTGGTAATACTTCCAGCGCACCGGCTCAGGGCGGCGGCCGTTGATCTTGAGCGTGTGACTGACGATGTTCTCGTCAAAGGCGCGCAGCAGGGCGTTCGGCAGGTCCTTGCGCTCAATGGTGCGGTGGGTGAGCAGGCGATGGAACTCGGTGACGTTCTCCGTGTCCCACTTCTCCGCGTCCGGGTGGCGGAACTCCTCATCACAGAGGTCGTAGATGTCTTTGGCCTCCAGGAGCTTGAAGACCCATTGCTGGAGCACGAGCTTTTGGTCAAAGGGGAGCTGCGGCACCTGATGGGCCGCACGTTTCACGGCGGCTTTCTTGGCGGGGGTTTTGGTGGCAGATTTGCGGGCCATGCTCAGGCTTTGCCTCCCTGAATGAGTGCCAGTTCGCGGCGCAGTTCGGCGACCAATTGCTCCTCCGTGGGCAGGTGGAGCTGGTAGCGGCTGGTAAAGATGGTTTGGTTGCCTTTGCCCAGGACGTATTTGCACATGGCTTCGTTTTTGTTGGTGCAGAGAATGAGGCCCAAGGTGGGATTGTCGTCCTCCGCAGCGATTTCCTCGTCGTAGTAGTTCACATAAAGCTGCATCTGGCCCAGGTCGGCGTGGGTGAGTTTTTGCGTCTTCAAATCAATCACGACGTAGCACTTCAGCTTGGTATGGTAGAAGACGAGATCGGCGTAAAAGTGGTCCCCCTCCAGGGTCAGGCGCTGCTGCCTGCCGATGAAGGCAAACCCCTGGCCCAGCTCCATGAGGAAGTCCTGAAGCTGCCCCACCAGCCTGGACTCCAGGTCCGTCTCGTTCAGCGCGGGCTGCTCCGGCAGGCCGAGGAACTCCAGCACGTAGGGGTCTTTGATCACCTCCAGTGCCGCCGCCGCATGGGGGGTGAGCGCGGGCTTGCGGTTCTCCAGGATCATCTTCTTCCGGTTCTTGCTCATCAGCAGCCGCTCGTAGTAGAGAGAGCTGATCTGCCGCTCCAGCTCACGCGAACTCCAGCGGGCCTGGACGCACTCTGCCTCGTAAAACTCCCGGGCGGCAGGCTTCTGAATGCGCATGAGCAGGCGGTAATGGCTCCAAGATAAGTTGGGGTTCAGTGTGGAAGCGCCCGTCAATTCTCCAGGCAATGCCTGATGTTTGGGCGGGGACAAAGATTCGTCACACGCTGTGTGATGTTTTGTGGTGACTCTGGCTGAAAGTTCAGATTCGTCAGGCAGTGGCTGACCCAGTTTCCCACAGTCAGCAGCGTTTGAAGATTCATCACACACTGTGTGATGAATTGGCGCGGAGCCCGAAAGCAACGTGGGAAAGGCCAAGTAGAACTGCCGCATGAGACGAAGGTTCGTAGCCGAGTACCCTCTGCCATAGCCGCAGCAGAGTGCCTTGCCGAGACTCTCAATCATTTCCTCTCCATACCCGGCCCGTTTCTCACCGCGCTGCTCTTCCTCTACGATCTCTTTGCCAATCAACCAGTTGGCCGCCACTTGGGCGCTGTTCACCGTGCGGACGACGTGGCTGCGGGCTTCCTCCAGGATCTGGGCGATGCGGCCATACAGTGCCTTGTCCCCATCTTTGGCAAGGCGTGCCTTTTTCAATGCTGGTTTCTTCCCACTCATTTCAATTCATCCTTCATCCTTCATCCTTCATCATTCATCATTCATCATTCATCATTCATCATTCATCATTCATCATTCATCCTTCATCATTCATCCTTCATCATTCCTAACACCCCTCCCACATCAGTTTGGGGAACTCCTCGTCAATGAGGCGGACTTTCCAGGTCTGGTCTTCGCGGCGGAGGTTTTCCAGGTGGTGGTCGCCGTTGATGTAGATGAGGGAGAACTCGCCGTCGAGGACGCTGACTTTTTGCTTCCTGCACCAAGTGTTGAGGGCGTCGGCATCCACTTCCTTCGTGTTGCGCCAGAGGACGAGGACGCGTTCGCCGGCGGGGTTGGTGCCTTCCACCCAGGTGACGCCGCCGCCTTTATCGGAGGTGGCACTGCCACCCTGGGCGAGGACGGTGAGGCCGATGAGCCAGTTGAAGGTCTCCACGAGATCGACGGTCACGGGCCGCGTCTCGCCTGCGGTGCCGGTGGCGATGTTTAGGGTGTAGCTGAAGGGGTCTTCAAAGGCGGACACGTTGAGCAGGCTCTGGCTGCCGGTGGCTTCCAGGTCCAGCATGTAGCCGAGCTGGTAGTCCTCACGCGCCTCGGCGCTCATGGATTCCAGGGCCAGCTCCTGGGCGCGGCTGCGGTGCAGGCGCAGGTTGTTCAGCGTGTCCTCATAGCTCTCCAGGCGCAAGATTTTGAAGCAATGGGAGACGCCGGTGTTCCGGCTCTGCGGCTTGCCGTCCTTCCAATCCTTGGAGTAGATCACCTTCTTCAAGCGCGGCACCAGCACGGTGTCGAAGTGCTCCCCCATCTCGATGAGGATGTATTTGCGGTTGCCGCCGTCTTCGCGGTTGAGGTTGATGACGGCGTGGCCAGTGGTGCCGGAACCGGCGAAGAAGTCGAGGATGCCTTGGGATGAAGGGACTGCGAGCTGCAAAATTCGAATCAGCAGTGCCACAGGTTTCGGAGTGGTGAACTGTTGGAAATTAGGACCATACAACTCGACCAGAGTTTTCTTCGCTTCTTGAGTATGGCCGACATCAGAATGATGCCAAATCGTATCAGGAACTAGGCCGTCTCGAACATCGCTGAGGAATCGTTTCACGCGGGGAACACCATTTCCATCCTTGCCCCACCAAATACGTCCCTCAGCGTCCCATTGCTTGAACTTCGTCGCTGAAACCCGCCAAAACATCCCAGGCGGCGGCCCTTCTATGAGCCTGCCCGAAGGGCAAGTAATTGGATAGGTCCCTTCGGAATAGTAGTTCCTTGCCGACAAATCGCCGGATGTCCACGGACCTCGAGGATCACTGTCAGGGTTCTTATAACGTGCATCTTGGTCGGCACCTCTGGGGATTAGTTTCGGTTGCCAAGAGCTACCGTTCATCGCGTAAACGGAGATGTAATCGTGACTCTCTGAAAAGTGCTGAGCAGTATTCTTGGTGGAAAACATCTTGTGCCAGATAACATTCGTCACGAAATTCTGCGCACCATACGCCAGATCCAAAGCGTGACGAAGATTCGCTGATTCATTGTCGTCGATACTCACGAAGATGCTTCCTTCTTCGTTCAGCAGTCTTCTGCTTTCATGCAGCCGATCTGCTATCATGGAGATCCAGCTAGAATGCCGATATGCGTCCCGATACTGAAATCCATCACTCCCGGTATTGTAAGGTGGATCAATGTATATGCATGACACGAGGCGATTGGCTGCCGTCTGAATGCATTGTAGTCCGCCTAAATTCTCCGCCTTGATAACTACGTTTTCAGCCCCATCCACTTGCGACTTGCGAGAGATAACTTCAATGCGCAACCCCTTGGATAAAAGCGAGGTATCCACCGGCAACCCCTGATTCTCCTTCAAGAACTCCACCGTAAGCGGCACGGAATACCCAGTGCGGCCGAGGTCGGCTGTGATCTCATCAATGGCAAAGAGGCGCACCCATTCCTCCCGCTGGGCGTCGCAGGCGGCGATCTCGGGGTAGAGTTCCTCGGGGATTCGGTCGAGGGTGACGACGTAGTCGCAGGCGGTGACGAACTTCTTTTTCAGCCAGAGCTTCTTCTGAAAGTCCTCGATCTGGGCGAGGAAGCGGATGACCTTGCCCGCAATGGTGCGCAGGGCCTTGAGCCGGGCGCGGGTTTCCCGCCAGTTGGTCTCCGGGGCCTCGTCGAGGTCATCCAGGTGGAGGACTTCGTTCTTGATGTAGAAGTCCAGCTCCCGACGCAGGAAGCCGCCGAGGTCCTTGTGGATGAAGTAATCAAACGTGTTCCGCGCGGTGTAGTCCGTGAGGTGCTTCTCCAGCAGGGTGCGGCCTTCTTTTTTCTTGCCGGTGTAGGAGGGGTCCGGCGCGGCAAGGGCGACGAAGGGGCCTTTGGCGGCGTCTTTGAGAATGGACTCGATGGCTTGCTTGTTGAGCTCGGCCTGTTTCTTGTCCTTGCCGAGGGGGAGGTAGGCGAAGGCGAGGATCAAGGATGAAGGATGAAGGTTGGAAGATGAAGCGGGGAGGACGCCTTGATAGACGAAGCGGCGCTCCTGGCCGGCGGTGGCTTTGGTGTTGTCTTTCTGGGTGTCGGCCTCCACGAGCTTGAAGGTGACGGTGGGGCGGGTGTCGGGCGTGGCGGCGTCCTTGGGCGCGGGGCCGAGCCTGAAGGTGTAGTCGCGGAAGGTTTCGGCGCTCTTGATGTAATACTGGTCGGCATTGGCCCAGTGGAGCTTCACTTCCTCGCCCTCATAGGGGATGGCGTAGGTATCCCGCTTGTAGCGGCGGAGGGAGAGGAAGTCGCCGTCCTTGTAGTAGCGGCTGAAGAAGGTGGTGAGGTGGGAGAAGATGTCGTGGGTGAGCGCGGTGGGATCACTGCCGGAGGTGGCGATTTTTTCCCGCAGCTCGCGGACCTTGGGCACGGCGGTGATGGCGGCGTCATCCAGGCCCATGGCGCGGAGGTCGGCCTCGGTTTTCGCCAGCTCGGCCTTCAGCTCGCTGGTGCCGGTGTGCAGGGCCTCGGCCAGGATGGCCTCCACCTGGGGCTCCAGGCTGTCGAGGAAGGCCTCCACCTCCACACGGCGGGCATTGAGGATGCGGTAGATGCCGAAGTCCAGCTCAGCGGCGGCGTCGAGCTGGAAGAGTTCGGCGAGTTTGGAGCGGAGTTTTTGAAACATGATTTATGAATTATGAAGGATGAAGGATGAAGGATGAATTATGAATGTGATGGGCCGCGCTTTGCGTTTTTGGAAATCGTGGTGAGAATGGCTAGGAGTTGGCTGGTTTCGTCTTGCAGAGCAGACAGCTTGGGCTGGGGGACGATGCCGGATTCCGTGAGGAGTTCGAGCCAGTAGGCCGTCTCGTCCAACTCTTTAAGACAGTCGCCAATTTTGGAGATGAACTCAGGTTTTGACCGGGCGCGGTGGGCCTCACGGAAGTTGGCGCCGACGGATGTGCCTGAGCGAAGAACCTGTTTTCCCAGCACCCTGGCTTCTTCCGTTTTCGGCAGCGCCGCAAACATCCGAATGATCCGAAGGGCAAACGCCTTCGTCCGCTCCCTCAAGTCATAGGCTGGTTCTTCAGTATTCATCCTTCATCCTTCATCCTTCATCCTTCATCCTTCATCCTTCATCATTCATCATTCATCATTCAAAAAGTATCGCGTGCCTTTGAGCTGGCCGGTGCGGGTGAGGGCGGCTTTTTCCACGAGGTCCTGGAGATCGCGGGTGGCAGTGGCGCGCGAGGCTCCGGTGAGGCGGATGTATTTCTCTGCGCGGAGCCCGCCGGTGAAGCCTTTGGGACCTTCCTGAAACATGCGGGCGAGGGCTTTTTCCTGTCGCTCGTTGAACTGGCCGCGATGGCGGTCAAAGAACCGGGTCTTGGCGATGACGAACTCCACGAGGGACTGCGCGCAGGCCTGCGCGTCCAGCACGGTCTGGGCGAAGTAGAGCAGCCAGGGGGTGATTTCGAGGCTGCGATTGCTTTGTTCCAGGTGGGTGTAGTAGGTCTTGCGGGCGCGATTGATGGTCTGGGACAAGGGGATGAGGGCCGGGAAGCCGAGCCCGTCCGCCAGGGCCTTTTCCGCGATGGCGCGTGCGATGCGGCCATTGCCATCCTCAAAGGGATGAATGGTGACGAAGTAGAGGTGGGCGATGCCGGCCCGGGTCAAAGCGGGCAGCGGTGCGCGGCCCTGCGGTGCGGTGGTGGAAAACCAGGTCTGAAATGCCTCCATCTCGGCCGGGATGGAAGCGGCAGGCGGGGCCTCGAAGTGGATCTTGGGAGCGTGGATGGGGCCGGAGACGACCTGCATGGGGTCGCCGCCGGTGCGGTAGCGGCCCACATCGCGGAGGTCACGCCGTCCATTCGTGAGGGAGCGGTGCCACTCAAAGAGCCGCTCATGCGTCAACGGGGCGCTGTGGTTCCGGTAGAGTTCCACCATGACCTCTGCGATGCCTGCCTCGGCAGGGGGGATGCGGCGCTGGTCCGTGGCGAGTCCGAAGTGACGGCGGATGGAGGACTGGAGGCTGTCACGGCTGAGAAGCTCCCCTTCGATCTCGGAGGTCTGGTGCGCCTCCTCGCTCATGATCTCGACGACGAGCAGGTCCCTGTCTGTCTTCTGAACATGGGCGATGCTGCCGGCGAAAAGGCCGGACTGGCGCAAGAACTGGCCTTCCAGCGCTTCCAAGCGGGAGGGCTCGTAGCGGAAGATGGGCCAGTCAGGCAGTTGCCAGTTCCAAGGCATGAGTTAAAAAAGGGGCTGTTATGCATCAAAACATGCGACTTTTTGAGCAATAAGGCAAGGTCTTATGGGTCAGGGTCTCAAATCACGCTCCAGCGGATGATGAACAGCGGCTGGATTTCGGTTTTCTGCTGCATGCGCATCTCCAAGGCGGCGACGAGGGCGTCGCGTTTGGCGGCGATTTCGTCTTCGAGGTCGAAGAGGCGCTGGCGCTGGCGGCGCTTGGATTTCTCCAGGGCGGCGATCTGCTCCTGGAACTGGTGCTGCTCGGCCAAGGTGGGGGCCTGACGGCTGCGGCGCTGGAGGTCGCGGATTTGCCTTTTGGTGTCCTCCAGCTCTTTCTGTGCGGCGAGCTCCATGTCCTCGGCCCATTGGTCGAGCTGGTCGCGGGCCTGGGCGAAGTGCTGGTGATTGGCCTCCAGGGAGCGGGCGATGGTGGCCTGGACATGGCGCAGGGCTTCGGCCTGGAGGCGGTGGGCGATGGCAGGCTCAGGGTCTGGGGCGGGTGCGGATTCGCCCGCCACGGAGAAGAGCTTGAGACAGGTTTCCTGGTCCAGGTCGGTGCCGCCGTCATCGAAGGCGGAGAAAAGCAGGAACTCCTCACGCTCAAAGGAATCAATGCGGAGGTGCTGGAGGTGGAGCCAGCCGGAGCGGCCTTTGAGGGCCTCCACCAGGGAGACTTTTGTGGGATGGCCTGTGATGTCGAAGGTGACGAGAGCCACGGGACAGGGATGTCCCCTGCCCTGCTCCACCACGTGCTCGCCCAGGGGATGACTGAGGCGGTAAAGGAACTCGCCGGAGACGTTGGCGCGTCCTTTGGAGATCATGAGGTAGCGGCCAGGGCGGGCGGCGCTGATGGGGGACTCCCGCAGTTCAAAGCTGAGGTCTTCATCCCTGAAGCTGGCGCGGGCGGACAGCTCGAACCGCGTGAGCGCCCAGAACATGCGCCCGATGCGGTCGAGCTGGTCGCGAGCACCGGAGAGGTTCATCTTGAGCCGGTCGTGAACCTCCTCGTCGAAGTTTTCCAGAAGCTGACGGCGGGTTTCAGTCATGCGAGCCCTGATCTGTTCATCGAGCTCATCCTGGAGCTTCTTGAAGGCGGCTGTGATTTCGTCCCGGCTTCGACACATCTGGTAGATCTCCAGCACGCGACGCTCGAAATCGACCCCCGACTCAATGGTTCCCAGCACCTCGTCAGAAGCGCCGAAGACGCCGGAGAAGAGATTGAACTTGCTATCCAAGAGCTGATGTACCCGTTGATCCGCCTCGTTGCGCTCATTGAGGAAGTTGATGACTACCACGTCATGCGCCTGTCCGTAGCGGTGGCAGCGGCCGATGCGCTGCTCGATGCGCTGGGGATTCCAGGGCAGGTCATGGTTCACGACGAGGGCGCAGAACTGGAGGTTGATCCCTTCGGCGGCGGCCTCGGTAGCAATCAGAATTTCGGCGGAATCCCGGAACCGGTCGATGATGGCGGTGCGCAGATCGACGGAACGTGAGCCGGTGGCGCGACCCGTGTCCCTGTTTTCTGCAAGCCAGCTCTGATAGAGGGAAACGGAGTCGGGGTCGGCATTGGTGCCATTGAACGTGAGCACCCTGCCAGCGTAACCATTGGCTTCAAGGAACTGTCTCAGGAAGGCCTGAGTGCGCCGTGATTCGGTGAACACGACCGCCTTGCGGGGGCCGGGTGGGGACATGCCCTCCATCTGGCTGAAACCAATCTCCAGGGCTTTGAGCAAGGCGCGAGTCTTGGTATCAACGCCCATGCTTCTGGCCCAGCGGATGTAGTCCTGCAGCTCACGAATCTCACGGTCCAAACGGGCGAAGTCGATGGCTCGAGGGCCACCTGGCGTGCTGGGAGAAGGTGCCTCCGTTTCATCGATGAACTCGTCCTGGTCTTCGAGAAGTTCATCCAGGAGATCGGGGTCAATCTCCTCACCCGCTATGAGCTGCTCCAATGCACTGGCGTTTTGCTTCGCCTCCTCGCGCACACGCACCAAGCGGTCATACATGATTTCGAGGGTTCCTGCCAGCGCCTGAGGTGAAGACGCCAGAACCTTGCGCACGAGTAGAATCAAAAGATGCCGTTGGCCGGTCGGCAGGGCGTAGTTGTCCTCCCGCTGGAGAAAAGCTGAGACCGCCTCATACAACTTGTGCTCTTCATCAGAGGGCCGGAAGGGACGAGTGATGAGTCTGCGCTGGGTGTAGTTGACATACTCCAGCACATCCTTGCGCAGGGTGCGCCAGCAGAAGGAACGCAACCGTTCGCGGAGACCCTCCAGATCCCCGCCCGCGTTCATGTACTGCGTGCGAAACGAGGGCAGATCGCCGAACAAATTGTCGTCAATGAGAATGGAAAGACCATAGAGTTCGACCAGCGAGTTCTGAAGCGGGGTGGCGGTCAGCAGAATTTTGCGCCGGTCTGCCGTGGCATGACGGATGGCCTGGCCCATGCGGCTGCTTTCACGGTAAGTGTTCCGCAGTTTGTGCGCTTCGTCGATGACGACCCTATCCCACTCGATGGCATGGATCAGGTCAGCGCATGCCGCTGCATAATGCATGGAAGTGATGATGACGGCCTCCTGGCGAAAGGGATTGGGGATGTCGGCTTTCTGCATTTCCCTGAAGGTCTTTGCATCCAGGATGGCCGACGGGAGATTGAACTTCTCGGAGAGCTCAAGTGCCCATTGTTTGCGAAGGGATGCAGGGCAAATGACGAGCAGCTTCCGGCGGCGCTCAGCCCAGTACTGGCAAAGCACCAAGCCAGCCTCGACTGTCTTGCCCAAACCCACCTCGTCGGCCAGGAGGACGCCTTTCGCCAAGGGAGACCGCAGCGCAAACATGGCCGCTTCAATCTGGTGAGGGTTCAACTCCACAGTGGCATCAAACAACGCCCTTCCGAGACGATCTACTCCCGCCCCGCCGATGCGGCTCAGCTCATGCGCGTAGAACTTGGCGTGGTACTCGGAGAGCTGCATGGGAGTCTGGAGTGAGCTGTGAAACCAGAAGTAGGAGAGGAAGCGTTGGGTTCATGCCTTCGTGGATGGCCCTGAAAGTCGTTCTTCCTACAACAGCAAGTCGTGCCAGGGCAATGTTTTTGAAGTTCGGCTGGGGAGTTGGCACACAAGCTAGGTGGAGGGCACCCGAGCGTTTGCTGGCTTACGCCTACGCTGGTTCGAATCCAGCCCTGCCCACCACCTGTTACTTTGGCAGGGGCACTTGCACGGGGTGCATGAGGTAGGCGATGAGGTCGCGGCGCATTTCATCCGGAAGAGCGAGTAGCAGGCCTTCAGGCATCATGGAGATGGGCGGCGACTCTTGTTTGCTGATCTCGCTCTTCTCGATCGTCACTTCCTCATTGAGCTGCCTGAGGGTGAGGGTGCGCTCATTCTGCTCTTTGATCATGCCACTCAGTGAGCGCCCATCCTTCAGCGTGATGAACTGCATTCGGTAGTCGGCGCTGACGACGGCACTGGGATCCACGATGTTCTCCAGCAGGTAGTCGAGATTGGAGCGTCCGGAGCCGGTGAGGTCTGGACCCACGCCGCCACCTTCGCCATACATCATGTGACATGAGCCGCAGAGTGCGGTGTACATCAGGCGGCCCTGGCTGAGATTCGCTGCGGACAGTTTGTCAGCGGTGAGCTGGGTTTTGAGCATTTTCATGAACTCCTGTTTGTCGGCGGAGGAGTCTCGCAGTTCGCCCCATCTTTCCGTGAGTTTCCTCGTCAGGGCTTCGTCCTTGAAATCCCGGATCTGGCGCGCGTGGAATGCGGTGAGATCGATTTTGGGAATCGCTTTATCATCGCCGA
This sequence comes from uncultured Verrucomicrobiaceae bacterium, assembly GCA_964538625.1. Classification (GTDB taxonomy): domain Bacteria; phylum Verrucomicrobiota; class Verrucomicrobiia; order Verrucomicrobiales; family Verrucomicrobiaceae; genus JAEUHM01. The sequence goes on along the minus strand of CAZIGH010000001.1, from coordinate 205,180 downwards.
GTTGTGCCAGGAGTATGCCGGCGAACTGTGGCCTGGAGACGAGCACATCCAACACGGAGGATCTGTCTGCCGGGGCGAACCTGCGGTAGAGCTTCACGAGTTTCTCCGCGATGGCGGGATCATCAAACAAGGCAAGTCCCTGGGCTGCAACGAGGTTTACGGCCTTGTCCTCAAGCAGGGACTCGCACAGGGTACGGAGGTCACTGGGGCGCGAGTCGATGAGGGTTTTAAGCGCGGCACGCCGAGCTGCGGCATCTGCACTGGAATCCAGCGCCGTCTTTTTGAGGTCATCCAGAGCGCGTCCATCTCCAAAGAGGATGGAGAGGTCACGAACGAGTTCGGGCATCACTCCAGCCGCCGCCACTTTATCCCAGGCAGCGGGCTTTGGTGCCGTGCGCAATCCTTTGAAAGCCTCTGCCGTGCCTTGGAGAATGGGGGCGAGTTGGTCAGGCGTGGCGTTTGCGAGCAGTGCATTTAGCGACTGGGGATGGGAAGCGAGCGCTCTGGCTGACCACTTCAGAAACTGGGGCCAGGAGGAGTGAAGCGTCACTTTCACAAGCGCGTCGGGCTGAGTCTTGGCAAGCGGACTGATGCCAAACCATGCCATGTGGGGAAGAAATGGATCTTTCGCGTAGTGGGTGCGCTTCACTAGTTCTATGGCCAAAGCGGCACGGTGTTTGAGCGGCAAGCGTTGCAGGGTGCTGGCCAAGGCCAGGTGAACAAAGCTCGACTCTTCGGATTGGGCGAGTTTGAGAATGGTGTCCAATGATGCGGCCCCATCCCATCCGATGTCTTCCACTCGAACCCGGCCATCGATGGTGTCGAGCGGCCAGAACTGCGTCATCTCACGAAGGGCCAGTACGCGCTGGTGTTCATCACCGTTCAAGTCGGCCCTGGGCATGGCTTTTCTCCAAGCGAAAGGTTTTTCCGGCTTCTTTGCGTCTCCATAGGTTATCCGGAAGATCCTTCCGCTGGTGCGGTGGACTCCGGTGTGTTCGTGGCACTCGCCGGTATCGCTCCAGTCGAGGATGAAACCGCTGCCGTCAGGGCCTACGCTGATCTCGATGCCACGAAACCAGGGATCATCGCTGAAGAACACATCTGGTTCATGCCTGCCCACGTAGCCGCTGCCGTTGCGCTCGAGGCGTTCCACGTTGGCGCGACGTCCGTGCATGTTGAGAGTAAAGAGTCTGTCGCGATACGGCTGCGGCCACTGGTCAGCTTTGTAAATCATCATGCCGATGTGGGCGTGTCCGCCGCCGAGGCTGTTTGCCCTGCCGTCGCGGCTGTCCTGCCAGCTTCCATTGCGGTCGTAGTGGTAGTGATCGGCTATGGTGTCGAGCCGTTCATAAACGAAGGGATTGGGAGATGGACTGGTGTCATGCAGGTGAGCGCCCGGGATGAGGTGCCACAGGTGTCCGGTGACGGTGTTGATGAAAAACAGCTCGCCGTTTCGGTCCCAATCGTGGCCCCAGGGGTTGGTGGTGCCGTGCGTGAGCACCTCCACCAACTTGCGCTCGGGATGAAAGCGCCAGATGCCACCCTTCATCGGTACGCGCTGTTCATCAGGAGTTCCGGGAACGCCCAGACTCCCGGGGCAGGAGTGCCCACAGCGTCCGTACAACCAGCCATCTGGCCCCCAGCGAAGACCGTTGGCGAAGTTGTGGTAGTTGTCTTTGGCCACGGTAAAACCATCCAGCATCACTTGAGGTGGGCCATCTGGCACGTCGTCATGGTTGGCATCCGGAATGAAGAGCACTTGAGGTGGGCACATGAGCCAGACGCCACCCTGCCCCACTTCCACACTGGTAAGCATCTGCACGTCGTCGATGAACACTTTCCGCGTCTCTGCCACCCCGTCCCAGTCCTTGTCTTCGAGGATGATCACACGGTCTCTGAGGGTGAGGTCAAAGCGCTTTTGGCGCTCAGCATAAGTGTAGTTTTCAGCCACCCACATGCGGCCTCGCTCATCCCAGGCCATGCCCACCGGGTTCTGCACCTCCGGCTCCGAGGCGAACAGAGTGGCCTTGAAGCCAGCCGGTACCTTGAGCATCCGCAGGGCATCTTGGGCCGAGGTGGGGCTCGGATCACCGGGTTCGGAGTTGTACAACTTGGGAAACTCGGCTGCTACACACGCTGAGATAAGAAGAAAAGCGGCTAGTCGAATCATGGCCATGAGTACGCCACGAAGGTGGCTTGTCCTCTCCGGATTGCGAGGGTGAACTTGGCGTCGTCCTTTGGAGGTCAATAGCCACCGCTGCCGAGCTGGCCGCCGGAGGCGCTCAGGGTTCCGGCAGACTGCCGTCTTGCGCACTCGTCAAGCATGGCCGCAGTGGCGGTGGCGCCGCAACGGGTTCCGCCGAGTTCACGCACGCGGATCAAACCGTCCAGGTCACGCACGCCACCCGCAGCCTTCACCTGCACGGAAGGTCCGCAACTGGCACGCATCAGCGCTAGGTCGTGCTCGGTGGCACCTTTGTAGTTGTAGCTACCGTCAGGCTGTTTGACGAAGCCGTAGCCTGTGCTGGTCTTCACCCAGTCGGCTCCTGCCCGCTCGCAAATCTCGCAGAGCTTCCGCTTGAAGTCATCGCTGCTCAAGCCAGCACCGCCAGACGTGAGGTAGTCGTTTTCAAAGATGACCTTTACCTTGGCCCCGTGGCGGTGTGCTTCATCGCACACAGCTTTGATGTCCTGCTCCACGTAGTGCCAGTCCCCTGAGAGCGCTTTGCCAATATTGATGACCATGTCGATCTCGTGTGCTCCGTCTCGGCAGGCGAGTTCCGTTTCGTAGCGTTTCGATTCCGTGGTGCTGCTGCCGTGGGGAAAGCCGACTACGCAGCCGACGAGCACGCCCGAACCGTTGAGCAGTGCGGCGGCTTGTTTCACGGCATAGGGCTTGATGCAGACTGAGGCCACTTGGTACTTCGCGGCGAGTTTGCACCCAGCTTCCAGTTCTGCATCCGTCATGGTGGGATGCAGGAGGCTGTGGTCGATCATCTTGGCAAGGTCAGAGCAGTTCATTTGGTAGCGGGATTGGGTTAAGTTGATGGAGAGCCGATGTAGGGTGAAAGCACGTCACGAGCGACGCGGATGGCGCGCTTTCGGCCTTCAAGCGTTTGGCCAAAAGTGCCATCCTCCACTTCGATGCAAAGCGGGCCATCGTATCCAGTCTCCATCACGGTTCCCATAAAGGCTGCCCAGTTGATCTCACCATAGCCGGGAAGGCGCGGCTGATGCCACTGAAGCGGTGGCGCAAACACTCCGACCTGGTTGAGACGCTCGCGATAGATCTTCACGTCTTTGGCATGAAGATGAAAAAGCTTGTCCTTGAACTCATGCAGTGCACTCGCTGGTTCCATGAACTGCAGGGCGAAGTGTGAGGGATCGAAGTTCAACCCGAAGTTGGGGGAGGGAATGTCTGCAAAGGCACGTCTCCAGATGGCGGGTGTGGTCATGAGATTCTTCCCGCCGGGCCACTCGTCCGTGGTGAAAAACATGGGACAGTTTTCGATGCCGATTTTCACTCCATGATCTTCGGCGAACTTGATGAGCGGACGCCACACCTCCAGAAAGCGCGGCCAGTTGTCATCCACGCTCAGTTTCCAGTTCTTGCCCACGAAGGTGGTCACGGTGTTCAGTCCCAACATGGGGGCGGCTGCGACGACCTTTTTCAAATGGTCCAGGGCCAAGGTGGCTGTCTCAGCATCCGGGTCCAGCAGGTTCGGATAGTAGCCGAGGGCGCTGAGAGCCACTCCGTGCTTCGCCACGAGAGCATTGACATCATCGGCAGCAGCCTGTGTAAAACCAGTGACATCAACATGGGTGACGCCCGCAAACTTGCGCTCAGCTTTGCCTACTGGCCAGCACATAGCCTCGATGCAGGAGAATCGCTCCGCCTGTGCAAAGGCAAGCACCTCATCAAGGGAGAGTTCCGGCAGGATGGCTGAGACAAATCCGAGTTGCATAAAGGTGGAAGTTGAGTGATTGGCTAAGCCACTTCTTCAACCGGGTCTGCCTTCTGTCAAAAGCTTCTTTTCCACCACTTGAGATGAGCGACAACGCCACCTTTCACCAGCAGCTCACGGCAGAGCTCCGCACCCTTGTCAGGTCGGATGCCTTTCCGCCCGGATCGAAGTTCCTCACTGAAAGGGAGATAGCCACACGCTTCTCCACCAGTCGGCCCACGGCCAATAAGGCTCTGAGCAGTCTCGTGGCGGAAGGTTTGCTGGAGACGCGCCGGGGAGCTGGCACCTATGTAAGGGAGACGGTGCTTGACTATGATCTTGAGAGGCTGGTCAGTTTTACAGACAAGGCGGTGGCTGTCGGCAAGCGCCCAAGCACCATTCTGCTGGCCTACCGGACGCTACGAGCCAGTGACGCGCCTATTCCCATTCGTGAGGCGTTGAGCGCAGAGGGCCATACGCATCTGGTGTACATGGAGCGGGTGAGGCTGGCTGATGACATACCAGTGATCCTGGAGCGCAGGCATGTTGCGGCCTATCTTTGTCCGTCCATAAAGCGCAGTGACGCCAGGGGTTCGCTTTATGCGTTCTGGACGCAACGCTGCGGGCTGGTCATCTCCGGTGCGGATGAGGTGATCCACGCAGTGCGGGCCAGCAAGGGAGATGGTGCCCTGCTAAAGATGCCTGCGGGAGCGCCCTGCTTCAAGATCACGGCGACCGGGTTCACCTCGGACGGGCGGGCGTTGTGGCATGAGGAGACCTTGTACCGTGCAGACGTTTATGAGTTCCGTAATCGCATTGGCGGCCCGGGTGCGGCCCTGGGGCGGATCAAGGCCTGAGTCTTGACCAGCGAGTCCATGACAAAGGCACGGTCGGTGACCGTGCCTCTGCATGAGTGAACTTGAGCGGGCGTCTTACTTGGCCTCCAAGTCAGTCGGCAACTGCTTTTTGTTTTCCAGCACCTTGTCCACGAGCCCGTACTCTGCGGCTTCGGCTGCGGACATGTAGTTGTCACGGTCAGCGTCCTTGGCGATTTGCTCGACCGTTTTGCCGGTGTGATGAGCGAGGATGCGGTTGAGGCGCTTCTCGAGATTGAACATGTATTCCACCGTGGCCCGGACGTCTGAGGCGGTGCCGCGTGCTCCGCCGGATACCTGATGGATCATGATGTCGGAGTTGGGCAGGGCGTAGCGCTTGCCCTTGGTGCCGGCGCAGAGGAGCACGGAACCCATGCTGGCCACGAGGCCTATGGAGTAAGTGGCCACGTCACAGGTCAGGAACTGCATGGTATCATAGATGGCGAGTCCCGCAGTGACGCTGCCGCCGGGGCTGTTGATGTAGATGTTGATATCCTTTTTCGGATCCTGCATCTGGAGAAAGAGGAGCTGCGCGATGATGATGTTGGCCACTTGGTCATCAATGGGCGTGCCTAGAAAGATGATGCGGTCCTTCAACAGGCGGGAGTAAATGTCATAGACGCGTTCCGACCGTCCATCTGACTCGATGACGGTGGGAACGATGTAGTTGGTGGGTGTGTGAATGAGGGGGCGTTCGTTCATAGGAATGGTGGAACCAAACGGGGGCTGGAGACATTGTCAACGCTCGTCACAGCATCCGCGACGCGTGTTGCGAGAAGTGACCAAAGCCTTAGATCAGGGAAAGCGCTCACCTGGAAAAGCTGCTGGAGCCTGCCTCTTCCAGTCCATGCGGTAAGTTCTATGGCAGCGTCACCTCCACGCAACCGAACATTCCGTCCACTGTGGCTGGGATAAACAACTCATCATGCCGCACGCGTTCCCAGTTCGCATTGATGGGCGTCAGCACGGCTGGACTGGTCAGTGGAGTCCACGCCCCGGTGTCGAGAACGTTGCGTTTCTTGGGAGTGTAAATCAGCCCGCTGCCGATGCGGCGCAGGTACTCCATGCGCATCACTCCCGGCGAGGGTAACGTGATGACGGGCAGACCTGCGGTGCCACCACCGGGAAGTAGTGTGCGCCTGTCCGGCGTGGTGAGGTTCATGTTGAAGGCGTACTTGAGGAGGTTCGCTACGCCATCTTGTCTCGGCGTGGCACTGGCCTGCGCATCGGGACCTGTGAGTGTAGCGGCAGCCATGGCGGCATCGAACTGCTGCTGCGGAGTCAGCACCACTTCAAAGCTCTGGGTGGTCTCCGTCAGGTTGCCCAGCGCGTCGTAGATGCGCCCCCGCAGCGTGTAAGTGCCGGGCGTGGCCGGGGCGGTGAGGTTGCGACTGGCGCTACTACCTTGGGCGGAGACGACCACGTCATTGATGAGCACGGCGTATTGCAGCGGGGTGCGGCCATCTGTCCATGAGGTGAAGGAGACCGTCACCGCACTGCTGGCCGGGACGGGTGAGACGGGGCTGAGTGTCACATTGCCACCCGAAGGGCCAGTAGTGTCCACAGTGACATTGACTGAGCTCGCGCTGGCTGTGGGATTGCCGAGGCTGTCCTTATAGCTCAGCGTCACGGTGTAGCTGCCATCCGCTATGGGAGACCCACTGGCAATCTGCGGGGTGGCAGCGGGGTTGGCAGGGTTGAACGAAAAGCTGTGAGTCCCTGCCGACTCGACTGCGGAGGCCAGAGTCAACGGAGTGGCACCGAAGGCGAGTTTCACCGAGCCAGCCAGCGCAGTCTCCGGCAGGGTGAAGGTCACCGCAATGGGGCTGCCGGTTGCCAAACCCGCTGATGGCGCAGTCAGAATAGGTGTGTCGGTGGTCACGTCACCGGGGCCGAAGACATAGACGTAGCCCGTGTCCAAAGAAAAATCCCTTCGATTCAAGGCCAGTTTGTCCCCACTCATGGAGAGAGCTGTCGCAAATGGACCGGTGCCGGCGAACGGACATTCTCCGGGCGGGAAATCGGAGCAGATCTCATCAAACTCTGAGCTTGAGCTTCCACCGAAGGTATTTTGGATGGTGGCGACGGGCGAGGCAGGAACGCTGCCCCCCAGATCGTAAAGCGAGACGTCACCCGCTCCACCTCCGGCCACCAGAGGATCACTGACGGCCGTCCTGAGTCCGTCGATGGTCACGGCAATGCCAAAACGATTCACCGTGGTCAGTCCGGTCTTTTGCAGGGTGATGGCCGGCACGGTGGGCGTAGCTCCGCTCAGATCATAAATAAAAGCGGCCCCGCCTGTGCCTCCCAAGCCACCATAGCGCGTGTTTCCCACCACCAGGCGCGCCCCGGACAATGCGAGGCCGGTCCCAAAGTTGATATTGGCAGCGTAGTTGGGATTCCCCAGCGTGTGGACCGGGCTGGAGGGCGAGCCGCCAGTGAGATCATACAGATAGACGCTACCGGCGTCAGTGCCTCCAGCATCATCTTCGCGCGCAGCCACCGCCACCCGGTTGCCTGAAATCACGACTGCTCTGCCGAACTGGTCTTGCGCCGCCGGAGCTGGGTTGCTCAGCGTCAACACCGGCACGGAAGGTGTGCCGCTGCTGACGTTATAAACGTAGGCGCTCCCGGCGTTGACGGCTCCCGTGTCATCGCCCGAGGCCCCGACTAAGACGCGGGTGCCGGAAATGGCGACTGAGTTTCCAAAAGCGTCGTTGGCTGCCGGCCCTGGGTTGTTGAGCACCAGAACCGGCACCGCAGGCGTGACACTGCTCAAGTTGTAAACATAGACGCTTCCGGCATTAGCGGCACCTGTATCGTCGCCGGGGGCGCTGACCACCACCCGGGTGCCATCGATGGCGACAGAAGCGCCGAAGGCGTCATCCACTGCCGGGCTAGGATTGCCAATCACCAAAAGGGGTGCCGTGGGCGTTCCACTATTGAGATCATAAACAAAAGCCGCGCCCGCGTTCGATCCATCGGCATCATCTCCGCTTGCCCCCACTACCAGCAGATTGCCAGACATCGCGATCGAACTGCCGAACTGCCCGCTCGGAGTGGTGCCCGGACTGTTCAGGGTAGCGATGGGAACACTGGGTGTGCCACTGCTCACTTCGTAAACGTAAGCGCTCCCCGCATCGTTCGCCCCCAAGTCATCCAGCTTGGCCCCTACGAGGACACGTGTCCCAGATAGAGCCACGGCTGAGCCAAAATAATCGTCCACTGCCGGGCTGGGATTGTTCAGCGTGACGGCGGGAACCGTCGGCGTTCCGCTGCTCACATCATAGACGTAAGCGCTGCCCGCATTGGCTGCTCCGGTATTATCCGAGTAGGCGCCCACCACCACGCGGGTGCCCGAAATGGCCACCGAGGAACCAAAGAAGTCGTCCACCGCTGGGCCTGGATTGCTTAGCGTGTGCGTCGGAACGGTGGGCGTGCCGCTGCTCAGGTTGTAAACATAGGCACTCCCGGCATTGCTGGCTCCAGTGTCATCCTGATAGGCACCCACGACCAAACTTGTACCAGAAATGGAAACCGCGTAGCCGAACTGGTCATTGGCCGCCGGGCCAGGATTGCCAAGGGTGTGCGTGGGCACTGTCGGTGTGCCACCGCTCAGGTTGTACACGTAAGCGCTCCCGGAGTTGCTGGCTCCCGTGTCATCGAACGGAGTCCCGACGAGCACCCGTGAACCGGAGATGGCTACGGAAGCGCCGAACCAGTCACTCGCTGCGGGTCCGGGGTTGTTGAGCGTATGGACTGGCACTGTGGGTGTGCCGCTGCTGAGATCATAGACATAAACGCTTCCGGAATCCGTGGCTCCGGTATCATCATTGGGTGCACTCACCACTACGAGCGCACCCGAGATGGCGACCGAATAGCCAAACATATCGCCTACTGCGGGACCCGGGTTAATGATTGTGTGGACTGGCGTCGTGGGTGTGGCACCGCTCAGGTCATAGACATACACTCTGCCTGAGTTACTGGCTCCTGTGTTATCCCTGGCAGCACCCACGATTAAACGATTGCCCGAGAGCGCAACCGATTCGCCAAACCAACAACCGTCCGACGGAACGGGGTTGGGAATGACGTGCAGAAGCGCACCGGTCGTGGAGTGAAACACCTTCACCGCGCCCGAGTTCAGAGCACCCGTGTCATCTCTGGGCGCACCAGTCACCGTGTAGATGCCATCCACTGCCACACTGTAACCGAGGGAAGCACCGCTCTGAACACCTGTCTGTGGCGGGAGGATGGTATGCAGAAGTGTGTCAGGCTGCTGCGCGCAAGCCAATGACGTCACCAAGGCCATGAGGAAACCCAGCCACGCTGGTGCCGATCCGTGGTTGCGCTTGGTAGGAATCATCATTGAAGTGGTAAAATGGGAAATGCGGGTGTTCAGTGCGCCAGAAAAGGCCTCACTCAAAGTGCAGGCCAGAAGCAGCTCACACCTCCGTTCTACCGAAAGAACCAGCCAATGTTACCGGTGAGGTGAACCATACGGGGGGCTGTATGACTTGACAAGTCCGGGTATGGGGTCGGGGGTCGGCGGGCAAGCGCCCGGGCTAGCCCATGCTGACTTTCAAGCGAGAGCACTGCGGCACCGCTTCACTCCTCTTCACCCAAATAACCGGAGAGTCGTTTGCGCAGCTCTGCACGGGCGCGAAAGAGCAGACTCTTCACGGCGGGCAGGGACATGCCGAGGATCTGACAGAGCTCCTCATACGGTGTCTCCTGCTGACGGCGAAGGAGAACGGCGAGACGCTGCTTCTCCGGCAGGGAGGCGATTGCTTCATCCAGGGCACGCTCCAGTTCCTCACGCTGAGAGATGATGTCCGCTCCGGGTGCAGTGGGATGTGCGATCTCACGGGGCTGGTCATCAAACGCAGGCTCGTCCAATGAGACCTCCTTCCGGCGTCCGCGGCGGCGCATCTCATTGAAAACGAGGTTGCGCATGATGGTGTAGAGCCAGGTGGTGAACTTGGCGGTGGGTTCGTAGCGGGGGGCGGACTTCCAGACGCGGATGAAGACCATTTGCGCCACGTCATGCCCATCCTCCACGCTGCCCAACATGCGAGTGACGGTGCCCACGACGGCGTGCTGATGCAACTCCACCAGCCGGGCAAAGGCCTTCTCATCCCCCTCACGCACGCGCAGCATGAGCTGCACGCTCTCAGCATCCGACGATTCTCCCTCCGCTGGGAGCGGCTGGGCATCTGGCGCTGGCCATTCGGTGTCCGACATCAAGTGAGGTGCGAGCGTGCGTGGCAGGCTAGCGAGGATCATGCGCAGTGTAAACCATGCTGGTGGAAGAAGGTTTCAGAGGCACAACGCCGCCGGCAGCAGGTTTTGTGTGGGGATGGGGAGCGCGGGGGACGACTCAGTTGACCTACATGACCACTGGCAGTCCTATGATGTCCCCCGCCCTGCTCACCAGCACGTCGGCGCCATGCTGCCGCAGCTCCGCCTCATCTCGGAAGCCCCAGAGCACGCCGATGGCACACATCCCACAGGCTTTGGCGAAGGCCATGTCGATGCCGCTGTCGCCGACGTAGGCGCACTCAGCAGGGCTGAGGCCGAGGGTGGCCGCCATCTCCAGGCCTGCGTCCGGGGCTGGCTTGCGGGGTATTTCATCACGGGCACCGAGTATGGCGTCAAAGCGGTCCTCACCAAAAAAGTGGTGGCACATGGGCACGGTGAAACGGTGGGCTTTATTGGAAATGACGCCGAGCTTGATGCCGCGTGCGCGGAGATCATCCAGCAGGGCTTCGATGCCGGGGTAAGGTTTGGTTTCCTGGTTCCAATACTTGTCATACAGAGCACGATACTCTGCGGTGCAGAGGCGAATGGTTTCCTCGTCGCGAGCGTGTTCCGGCAGTGCGCGCTCGACGAGTTTCTCCATGCCGTCGCCCACCATCTGGCGGAAGACTTCGGTCTGGCACTTGGGGTGACCCCGCGCGGCAAGCATCTCATTGATGGAGGTGGCTATGTCTGACAAGGAATCAAGCAGAGTGCCGTCCAGGTCAAAAATGAAGGCTTTGAGCATGAGTCAGATTTTGGTGTTGATGCCGCAGGCACGCGCCACACACCAGCCCATGACGGCCTGGAAGATGCAAAACAAACCGGCCAGGGTGAGTCCGAAGCTGAGATAACCGTAGCGGGAGTAGATCCACCAGACGGCACCAAGAATGAGGGCACCCAGAGCGAGGCGGGCCACGCGTCCGGCGAAGGTGATGTTTTTCTTCAGCATGATGCCTGCACCCAAGCTCAAGGCGGGCGGCAATCAAGGCGCAGCATGAGGGGTCACCGCCCGGTGAGGAAGGCGATGAGGTCCGCCATGGCCTCGGGCGGAATGGCGGCCTCCAATCCCTCCGGCATGAGGGAGAAGCCAGTGCCTGTGAGGCTGCTCACGTCCTGACGCAATAGCGTTTCACTGCGCCCATCCGGCAGCTTGAGCGTGAGGCTGGAAGTGGTTTCAGAGGAGATCATGCCATAAAGGGTGCGTCCATCGCGCAGCTCGACCGTGTAGGCGAGAAAGGTGGGCACGACTTCACGGTTGGGGTCCAGTGTGTTGATGAGGATTTGCTCGGCATTCCAGTTGCGAATGGTGGCTAGATTTGGTCCGGTATCCTGCGTGCCCACGTCCCCCGCGCGATGGCAGGCGATGCAGGCGGTCTCGAAGACTTTTCTGCCGCGTGCGGAATCCCCTTTCATCCCCAGCGCGGCCTGGTATTCCTGGATGACTGCGGCCCGTGCACTCGGCGCACTGGGGGAGAAGTGCCGGGCAGCGAGCTCCCTCACTTTTGCATCCGTGTGCAGAAGAAGGAGCCGACGCTGAGCAAAGGGGATCTGGCTTGCAGGGATGAGTCCACTCTCCACCGCCTGGAGGAGCGGCAGAGCCCGAGTGCGTGCACCGGTCATGGCACTGACGACCTCGGTGCGCACGGAGGGTGTTTGCGTTTTCCAGTGGCGGAGGAGGAGCTCTGCCACCTCCGGAGTGGTGAAGGTGGAGAGTGTCTGGATGGCGGCTACCTGAACCTCCACAGGATGCTGCGGCTCCAGCAGCTCAGCCAGCGATGGGACGGCGCGTGCAGGCTCATCGTAAGCCAGCAGGCGCAGGGCGGCGCTGCGTACCTCGGCTCCCTTTGAGATGTCTGCGGCGGTGGCTGCGGAGTGAGCCAGCAGACGATCTACTGCTTCTGCCGCCTTTCCTTGCAAACCCACTCCGCGCAGGCTGCTCCCGGAGCGTTTCAGGCCCTCCCCTATGCCAGTGACCACGCTGTGCCAAGCGGGGCTGTCTTCGGGGACGGCAGCCAGAGCTTCGTGCATTCCGGCGCTTTCCTTGCGCGCACCAAGCAGCAGGGAGAGCTCACGAATCATCTGGTTCCCCTCACCGGGTTCTGAAAGCAAGCGTGCCAGCAACGCACCGCTCCTGTTCGAGACAGAGCTGAGCACGGCGGTGCGCAGCCATAGGTCTGCCCCGTCCCGGCGGGCAATGCTGGCCAGGGCTTCCAGCGCACTTGGATCGTCGGTTTCCCCCAGGGACAAGGCGGTCTGAAACCTCACCCGCGGCGCGGGATCCAGAGCCAGATTGACGACCGCTTGCAACACGGCCGGGTGGTGAAGCCGCGTCTCAGCCAAGCGAACGCTGTGCTCTCGCACGCCGGGCGCTTGGTCTGTGAGACCAGCCAGGAGATCCCGGAGCTCCAGCACGCCCAGTCCCTCCAGCGTCCACAAGGCGTGCAGGCGAGCGAGGTCCCTGCGGCTCTCACCCAGCAGCTTTCGCAATGCGGGAGCTGCATCTGCATCCTGCCGCTCAAAAAGCAGACGTTGCGCCGTCTCTCTCCACCATGAACTCGGGTGCTCGAAAGTGGCGATGAGTGTGGCCGTGTCCGCGCTGCTCAGACGCGGGGGGCTGACCGTCTTGAAATCTGGGGGTGTGAGCCTCCAGATGCGCCCCATGTCTCTGCCTGCCTCCAGGTCCACTGCGGCATGAATGTCCTCCGGGATGCTCCATGGGTGCTCGATGTTTCCCCGATACATGTCCAGCAGATGCAGCGTGCCATCCGGAGCGTTGACGAAGTTCACAGGGCGGAACCAGTTGTCCGTGGAGGCCACCATTTCCGCCTTTTCATTCACGCGTGCCGCTTTGAAGGTCACGCCATCCGGAGTGAGATGCAGCCGGTAGAAAAGATTCCCGGCGCACTCGGCCACGAACACGCTGCTCTCATACGTCTTGGGATAGGTATGGCCACGGTAAACGGTAATGCCACTTGCGGAGGTGACCACTCCCGCGCCGACCAACTCGCTGCGGGGCATGTTGATGTCTCGCTCACCCGCCCACCGCTGTGCCCGCAAGACTCGCCATGGCTCCGGAGGAGAGATGGGGTGCACCGGCAGCTGATCCCCAGACTCCGCCATGTCATGAATGGGGTTCGGCGCGGCGAGGAAACGATTCCGCACCAGATAACGTGTGGCCAATACGATGTGCTGGGCAGGGTTGCGGATGTTGCACAGAAAGCGGTTTCCCCAATCATCAAACGAGCCTCCGAACCGCGCCCCACCTGCCACCAGCTCGAGGGCACGGCTCACGGGATGGATGCGAAAGTCCGCACGCGCCATCGTCAGTGGCGCAGCGTCGCCCTTGCCTACCGGCGTGATCTTTCCCCCGTTGCTGCCGCCCGCGCCGTGGATGTGGTTGTCTAGCCCCCAAACGAGATTGTTCATGACCGCCTGGACGTTGAGTTTGCGGAAACCAGTGAAGACCCTCTCGCGCACGTCAGCGCGTCCATCACCGTTGGTATCCTTCAAATACCAAATGTCAGGCGTGGCGGCTACAAACACGCCGCCCTTCCAGCAAGCCACCCCCGTGGGCCATGACAGATCTTCTGCAAAAAGGGATGCCTTGTCGAAGATGCCGTCTCCATCCTCATCCGTTAACAAACGAATGCGTCCAATGGGATCGTCCGTGGGGTTCTCCTGGTTCGGCTTGTGCCGCGTCTTGTCTGTGTAGGGGTAGTCACGCATCTCGCACACATAAGCGCGACCGTCTTCATCATAGGTCATCGCTACGGGACTGGCCACGAGCGGTTCCGCAGCAAGGAGATCCATGCGAAAGCCGTCCAGCACGCGGAAGGTCTTTGCCGCTTCGGCGGGCGGGGTGGGCGGCACCTCAGGCAGCTTGCCAGACACGGCTTCCTTCTTCGGCGCGGCCATGTGGTTCTTCTCTTGAGCCGTAAGCACGGCGGGAAAAAGCACTGCTGTGATGAGGATGGGTTTCATGGAAGCAAAAGCCGCGCATTCCCGGAGCGCACCGCAAGCGCCTGCGTATCCGAGAGCACGGACTCACGTAGTTTGAGAACCGCAGACTCCAGGTAAAAAAACGGCGCGTGCGAGCCGAAGCAGAGTTTGTCTGCAGGGATGTCTGCCAGCATCAAGGCCACACCCTCCACGCCCTCCAGCGTGGCGATCTCGAACGCCAGTCCGCGTGCAGCCAGGGTTTTCACCGGTAGGCCACGCAAGGTGCGGAAGGCATTGAGCAACTGCACACGAAGGGTTGGGTGGGCCTTGAGCACGTCCGGCAGCGGCGCGGGATCCGCCGGCGGCACATTGACCAGCGGATGAATGGTGCGCTCGTCCTCCATGATGAGCGCCACCTGCACCAGCATTCTCAGCTCCGCTGCCAATGCGAAGACACGGGCCGCACGTTCATCAGCCAGGGTGTAGCCGTGGTAGTTCGGGTGCAAGCGCAGGATGCGCATGCCCAACTCTCCCGCGCAACGACGCAACTCCCCTTCCCAGCCGGGCAGCATGGGATTCACCGCTGCCACCGGTTTGAGAATGCCTTTTCCACGGCGTGTGCATTCGGCCGCTGTGCGGCTGTTGACTCCAGGGAAGTCTTTGTGCAGCAGCGCATCAAAGTTGCCCGCCCAAGCCTCAGTGACGCCAGCACTGGTCAACTTCTCCACAAGTGCAGCTGTATCATCCCATGCCGTGCGCCGAAAGGGCCAGCGACCGAGAGATACATTCGTGTCGATCAAACCCGTCCCCTCGCCTCTAGGCTCGGCCACCACAGCACTGGAGACGCCCGCACCGAGAGCCGCCAGATGGAGAAAAGCACGCCGTGAGAGCCGCGCAGAGGATGATGGGGAAATGGACTCCGGTTGCGTCATGAGGGTATGCCTTTCTCCTTGAGGATGGGCAGTAGCAGACGGCGCAGGTTCTCGCAGAGGATGAGCTGCTTCTGGGCATCCGGAATCGCGGCACCGAGAACCTTCCCAAGCTGTGAGGCGAAGCTGCGCCCTCCGGCATCACTGCCGTAGATGACACGCTCTGGACCCAGCTCACGCACCGCCATCTCGGTGAAACCGGCCACCGGATCACTCCCAGCCAAGTCCACATAAACATTCTTCAAATGCCGGACCGCCTGCAAGCCCAGCTCCCAGTCCCCGCCGGTGTGCCCGCAGATCAGCGGCACATCCGGGTGTCTCCCGGCCAGTTGGGCAAAGTCCTCCGGAGTGCTTTCCCCCGGCTTGTTCCCTTTCAGGTTGAACCAGGTGTGCTGGAAAATGACTGCCTTCAACTCTGCTGCCCTGCGAATGATGGGATCCAGCTCCGGCGCGTTGCAGCGTCCCGCGATCCAGAGCTTCACCCCCACCATAGGCCCCCGTGCCACACAGCGCTCAAGCTCCGCCAGGGACGCATCCAGATGCTGCGGACTCAGGTAAACAAAGCCGAGCACCTTGTTCGGAAACTTCTCCACCACGCTCAAGACCTCGTCATTCTGCTTTCGAAACTCCTCCGGCGCAGGCTCATGCGCCCAACTCATGCCCATGTAAACACACAGCCGCTCGATGCCCAGCCTCTCCGCTGCCGCCAGCAGGTGCTCCGCCCTGCCCACAGGCGTGGTCTCCTGCAAAGCTGGACCAGACAGGTGACAATGAAGATCCCAGATGCGCATGAACGTGGAGCGGATGACGTGCCCGAGGATACGCAGTTCAACAAGCGCCTCTCTCCCCCATTTGAGGGCACCGATTTTGCGTTGGTTTCCGCCGAAAAGCTGGCTCTACTACGCGGGACATGCGAGCCACGTTGATCAAAGAGTTTCGATTTGAAGCAGCCCAGACCCTGCCTACCGCCCCGGAAGGGCACAAGTGCCGTCACATGCACGGTCACAGCTTCAAGATCGAAATCGCCGTCACCGGAGAGGTGGACCCCACGATTGGCTGGGTGTATGACCACGCTCAGATCAGCAAGGCGATGAACCCACTCATCGAACGCCTGGACCACTCTTACCTGAACGAAATCGAAGGTCTAGAGAACCCCACCATTGAAAACATGTGCGCCTGGTTCTGGCGCAAACTGGAACCCCAGCTCCCCGGCCTAAGCGAGATCGTGCTCTACGAAACACCAAGCGCAAGGTGCGTGTTTCGCGGTTTCGGGGAGTGAGACGATCCAGCGCCAGTACTTTCTGGCTGCACTGCGGCAAAAGGCTGGCCCAGCATTTCTCATCAGGGTTTCAAAACTCGTCACACTACCGGCGTTTTGGGCTTGATCCAGAGGTTGAAAACCTGATTTACTCGGGCGCGTCAGGAGTTCTCCCCCTGCTTAGCCAACTGGTCATGAATGTGCTTCGCCTTATTGTACTTCGCCTTGCTGTGACGGCAGCAGCCGTGGCGCAGCAGCCGGACACGCCGCTGTATCGGATTGAAGACCCAAGTACGAATCCGCAGAAAGGCATAGGGCAGGGTTACAGTGTGGCCGTGGACGGAAGGTGGACGGTGGCAGGCTGTCCCTACGACGACTTTGGGGGTCTAAACGGTGGTGCAGTGAAGGTGTATCATACCGCTACTGGTGCCCTAGCCTTCACGTTGCTCTCACCCATCGCCAAAGAGTGGAGCAACTTCGGATCGGCAGTGGCTGTGAAAGATGACATTGTGGTAGTCGGCTCACCTCAGGACGTGGGTGACGACCGCGTAACGATTGTTGGGGCCGTGTATGTATATGACCTCCGCCGTGAGGACGCCAGTAAACCTATACTCGTCATCTACAACCCCAACAAGACAGGCACTGAGGCGTATGACCTGTTTGGTTATTCAGTCGCCACGAACGGTCGTCACGTTGCAGTGGGAACGCCGTCCTCAGGTCGTGGGCGAGTCTTCGTTTTTGACCTATCCTCACCAAACCCTCTCCTACCTCTTCACAACATTAGCATCACGAACAATGCCTCTCAAATTCGATTCGGTCATTCAGTGGCAATGGACCTCACTAGGCTTGCAGTAGGGGCCAAAGGCCTGGACCTGGCCCATGTGTATGACCTGGCTAGTTCCACGCCAACGACCCCGATTGCTGTTCTATCGGATCCAGTGAAGCAGAACGTAGATAGGTTCGGCCTTTCCATCGCCATCAGTGGCAGCAAAGTCTTGGTGGGAGCTCCCGAAGCGCGAATAGGTAACTCTATTCGAGGAGCAGCCTTTTTTTATGATCTTGAAAGCGCCACTCCGACGACACCGCTCCACCGCATTGATCCTCCGGCTGCCGATTCATCGGCGGAGTACGGCTCTTCAGTCTCGATCTCGGGAAGTCGATTTGCCGTTGCCGCCCCAGGGCAAAGCTTCCCTTCCGGCGGTTCGCGCCCCGGAGCTGCGTATGTCTATTCTGCGCAAGCGGGGGCACCTCCATCGCTACTGCTGTATCTCACGGATCCCAATCCGCAAATCAATCCGGGTTTCGGGAACTCCGTGGCTATCAACCATGAACGTGTGATTGTGGGCGCCCCTGCAGACGCCTCCGCTTCCACGGGCGCAGGTGCGGCTTACGGCTACGACCTTAACTCGTCGGAGGCAAGTACTCCGGTGGCCGTGTACGATCATCCTTCTCCGGAAAACAATCATTACTTTGGTTACGGCTTGGCAGCTGTGGGAAACTTCCTCGCTGTGGGCACGCCGGGAGACGATGAAGCTTTCAACAACAGTGGGAGCGTGAACCTTTTTGATCTGGATTCCACCTTTCCGCCAGCCGTAGCGCATCGTTTGGTTCGATCATCCGGCGATCCGTACGGCTTTTTTGGCAACGCGCTGGCATCTTCGGGGAACCGAATTGTGGTAAGATCCAACGATTCTACGGGCAGTAGACTCGCACTCTATGACCTCTCATCTCCTTCATTCCCTAACCCTGTTCGCTACGTCAGCAGATCGGCCGATAGCTTGTATAGCATGTATGGGAATACCCTTGCATTCAGTGGCGACCGTGTCGCCTCGGGCTCCCCGCTTAAATCTGGAGGCAGCGTTTTCGTTTTTGATGTAACGAAACCCTTAACGGCAGAGTTTGCTTTCACCATCCAAAATCCATCCGGAATCTTTGGAGACATGTTTGGAAGCGCGCTGGCGCTCGAAGGAAAGTTCCTGGCTGTG
Source organism: uncultured Verrucomicrobiaceae bacterium (assembly GCA_964538625.1). Taxonomy (GTDB): domain Bacteria; phylum Verrucomicrobiota; class Verrucomicrobiia; order Verrucomicrobiales; family Verrucomicrobiaceae; genus JAEUHM01. Next base: position 186,952 of record CAZIGH010000001.1, on the reverse strand, counting down.
GGGGCGATCAACGACAGCAACTTTGGGGTCAGGGCGGGCAGCGTGCACCTTTATGATCTCGATCGCCCCTACAAAACCACTCCGGTCGCGGCATTAGGGCCAAACCCAGTCGCCACTCAGGCTCGCTTTGGGAGTTCTTTGGCCATTAAGGGTTCGTGGCTTTTTGTCGGTGCGACCTACTCGTTTGCTAGCCCTCCTACGGTGGCTCGCGTGGAAATCTACAATCTTGAACAGCCTCAGCCATCAACGCCGATTGCTGTCATTCAGAGTCCCTCTGGCAAGCCCGGCGATGACTTTGGGTCCGCATTGGCGGTGAACAGCAACCGGCTGATCGTAGGCGCGGCTCGTGATTCTGCTGCGGCGAGAAACTCCGGCAGCATCTACACATACGACATATCCACACCCAGCGCGCCGGTACTGCTCTCAGAGCTGAAACACCCCAGAGCCGTGGCCAATGCCAATCTCGGCACTTCGCTGGCACTCGTCGGAGAGCGGTTTGCCTCCGGAGCACCCTATGAGTCAGGCGAGCAAGAATACCGAGGTGCAGTCTATGTGTTCGGCGAAGATGCGCTGAATACTCGGGCACCGATCTTGACCAGCCCGGCTTCTGGAACCGTTACTGGCAAACCTGTTTCTATTTCGTTCACGCTGCCAGAAGCTGCTATGCCAGGCAGCTTGAAGCTGAGTTTCGGCTCGACTGCGCTCACGCTCGCATCATCCCTGGAAGCGGCGGGCACACACCAGTTCAGTTTAGAACCTGCCGACCCCACTTCAAGCTCTCAAGTTGTGGCTGGCGACCCCGTCCAAGATGGTCTCTATGACGTGCGGATCACCTATCAGGACGCGGCTGGCAACGCTGCCGCAGCAGATGAGTCAAAACACGTCACCCTAGATACCGTAACCACAACGCCGACCCTATTGGCTCCCGTCGCTGCCAGTTCGCACGCGCGTCAAGTGCGTCTGGCCTATCATCTCCCCGAGACCGCACTGCCCAACAGCGTGCGCGTGAGTTTCGGCCCTCATCAACTGGTCTTGGCACCGAGGCACGAAACGGCCGGCACACATGATTTCATTTTCGACTCGAAGGCCCCAAGCAGCAGCCCTGACATCGCAAGCGGTGCACCCATACCTGACGGCAGCTACCTCGTTACGCTGAGCTATCAAGACACAGTGGGCAATGCAGCGGCAGAAAGTTCAAGTTCGAGCGTAGTGCTGGACACTACGGGGCCTAGCGGTGGGACGATGAGTTTATCGCCCTCTTCCTCTCTGGCACCATCCACGCCCATGACGGTCACCTTCTCTGGTTGGTCAGATCCCCACTCACCGCTTTTGTATGAACTGCTGCTAGACGATGTCGTGGTCTCACCCCCCGCTGAATCTGCCGCCAGACTGCTGACTACACCTGACATGAAGGGCGTCTTTTTCATCAAGGGGCGCATCCATGATTCACTGGGAAACACAACAACGGTAACAGCCGCGTTTGATACCGGTACTACACCGCAGGAGGAATTTGACAAGGCTTTGGCCGCGACCTCTCTCAGTGGACCGGATGCACTCGCGGAAGCCGTTCCGTTTGCGGATGGTGTGGCCAACCTCCTAAAATATGCCTTCAACCTCAATCTGGAAGTTCCCGATCGACGTGGCCTCGTAGCTGGCAGTGGTCTTGCTGGGCTGCCCGTTGTCACTGTTCCTTCGCCTGGTGTCATGCGCATCGAGTACCTCAGACGTGTTGGAAGCGGCCTCATCTACACCCCGCTGAAGTGTTCCTCTCTTGACCATGGCCCATGGTCCCCGATCACGGCCCAGCCCGTCGTCACTCCCATCAACGCAAGCTGGCAGAGAGTTCACCATGATGAGCCACTCCACCCGACGACCCGAGGGGGCACTTATGCTCGTGTGGAGGTGACGCTCCCATAAGCAAAAGGCGAGTGCGCTCCATCAGGGCAAAGACCTGGGTCTCAGTGTCGATGAAGCATGGAAGCTCCGTTGGGATGGGCAGCTTTGGCGCTTCGCTGCGCCTTGGCCGCTGGGATGAGAAGATGATTCTTGCTCGTCAACTCCGCAGAAGCTGGTGTAGGTTCGCGTTCCTTCAAGAGTTCCCCATTTGTTTGTATGTCAGCGTATTCCGATCCTTTCCAAGAAGCACGGCAGACCAGCGGTGTCATGCAGTGTCCATTTCATGGTGAAACCATAACCATGCTTCTGCGGCATGAAGATGTGCGCCGGGCTGCGAAGGACTGGCAGACCTTCAGCTCAGATGCGCCCTTTCGTGTACCGGTACCGTCGGAGGAGGACGTGCGCTCGATGCGCCAGCTTCCGATAGAGACCAATCCGCCGGACCACACGGAGTATCGGGAGATCGTGGAGCCGTTTTTCCAGCGGGCGAAGGAGCCAGCCATGATCGAGCGAGTGGAGGCACTCATCGGCGCGGCGATTGACAAGGTGCTGGCGGTTGGCGAGACGGAGATGGTGAATGACTTCGCGCTGCCCATTCAGTCACGCGCGCTGACGTATCTGCTGAACACTTCTGAAAGCGAGGCGGAGACATGGATCGGCTGGGGCATCCACGTGTTCAAGGTGACAGGCGGTGAGTTCAAAAAGGGCACGGTGCTGGAAGACTATTTGCAAAGAAAGTTCGACGAGGCCGAGGCGGCACCGGGGGAGGACTTTTTCAGCGCTCTCGTGAAAGCGGAGTTTCGCGGGCGCAAGCTCACGCGGGAAGAGTGCATGGGCTTCGCCAACTTGGCTTTTGCTGGTGGACGGGATACGATCATTCACACCATTACCTGTGCGGTGGGTCATCTTGCGGAGCATCCTGAGGCGCTGGAGTATCTGCGTGAAGATCCGAAGCGCATCACCCTGGCCAGCGAGGAGTTTTTCCGCGTGTTCATGCCTCTCACCCACATCGGGCGCGTATGCCCGGCGGAGACGCAGGTGAATGGGGTGACGGTGCCAGCGGGGAATCGCATCTCCCTCTGCTGGTCATCGGCAAACTTCGATGAAGCTGCGTTTCCTGCGCCGATGGAAGTGCGGTTGGACCGCAAACCGAATCCTCATCTCAGCTTCGGCTTTGGCACGCACCTTTGCCTGGGTGCACCACATGCGCGGTTGATTTTGCGGACGCTGCTGAAGCTGCTGTGTGAGAAGGTAAAGCGCATTCACCTCGTCCAGGCGGAGGAACGGGTGGAGCATGAGGCTACCTTTGATCGCAAACTTGGATACGATTCGTTGAGGGTGATGCTGGAGGCACTTTGATGGAGGCTAGAGTGAGCGGAGGAAGGTCTTGAAGAAGGCTACGCCAGCTTCGAGATCGCTGACGCTGATCCACTCATCCTTGGTGTGCGCCTGAGCGATGCTACCCGGGCCGATGGCGATGCTTGGGATGCCTTTGTCAGCCAAGTAGGCGGCGTCACAGAACCAAGGTGCACCGGTGATCGAGGCTCCGGCTGCTACCAGTTTTTGCACGAAGGGTTGGGATGCTGGCGTGTCGAGCGGCATGGCGGCACTGGCCACCTCCAGTTTGGCCGCCGCATCACGCGCTGCGATGAAAGTTTGGAGCAATGGCAAGGCGCCACCTCGCTGGTGAAGAGCGGGGGTGACGCGGATGTCCAGCCTCAGCTTGCAGGAGTCTGCGACGATGTTCGACCGGGTGCCTCCCTGGATCATGCCGAGGTTCAATGTGCTGTGTCCAAGCAGTTCGTCAGTGCCGCCCTGAATGGCGAGGATGCTCCGGAACTCGGTGTCCAGCGCTTCGATAAGGCGGGCCATTTTGACGATGGCGTTGTCACCGCGCTCGGGTGTGGCACCGTGAGCTGCCACACCGGTGGTGATGACATCCACCCAGAGACAGCCTTTGTGTTTAATTACGGTTTTCAGGCTAGTCGGTTCTCCCACCAGGGCGAAGGCGTAGTCTGGATGATGCTCTGCGAATTGGCGTGAGCCGTGCTGACTGCTCTCTTCAGACATGAAGCCGGCGAAGTGGACTTCCACTGGTAGGGAGGCGAGTTCGCTGCCCATTTCCTTCAGCGCCCAGAGCATGGATGCCATGGGTCCCTTGGTGTCTGATGCTCCCCTGCCCCACACTCGGCCCTGCCGAGCTTCACCACCGAACGGGTCAATGACCATACCTCCTACGCCTACGGTGTCCGTGTGAGGACCAAAGACGATCTTCGGCTTGCCGGGTGCATCCGTGGGAAACCGGCCGATGACATTTGGCCTGCCAGGCAGCACTTCCTCAAGCACGGCTTCAGCACCGCACTGACGGAGGAAGTCTGCCACATAAGAAGCACACTCAGCCTCTCCGGTGGAGTCCGTTCCGGGGTCGCCGTCGGGGTTGACACTGGGGATGCGCACCAGTGCTTGAGTGAGTTCCACGACATTGGACGGAGAGGAAGACATGCGCCAAGGTGGCAGTGCTCACTCAAATCCAAAACAAAAAATGTCACGCTGGTGGCTTCTCATTTTCGGTCTCGTCGCTCTGGTCATCGCTCCCTTTCTCATCTGGGGAGAGTGGTTTGGCGCGACTGGGTTCAGCGGGGTCAGAGCCTGGCTGGAGAATCAAGGCCACTGGGCCTGGGCGGCTGGGGTGCTGCTGCTGTGTGCGGACATCGTGCTGCCCATACCCGGCACCATCGTGATGTCAGTGCTGGGCTTTTTGTATGGGCCGCTGCTTGGTGGGTTCATAGCCGGTATGGGGTCGGTGCTTTCGGGATTGCTCGCCTACACTGCCTGCCGCTTTGCCGGTCGTGGCGCAGCGGAGTGGATAGCCGGGAAGGAGCAGCTGGCGCGTGGGGAGGCCTGGTTTCAGAGCCGTTCCGCAGGCTGGCTGGTGGCTGTCTCTCGCTGGACGCCGGTGCTGCCAGAGGCGATGGCTTGCCTTGCGGGCTTGGCGAGGATGCCGCTGGCAGCGTTTGTGATGGCGTTGTTGTGCGGGTCACTGCCGCTGGGGTTTGCATTCGCCGCCATAGGTCATCTGGGAGCTGACCAGCACGAGGGGCTGGCACTGGGGCTGAGCGCAGCACTTCCTCTGGTTCTGTATGGACTTGCGGCAAAGGTGTTGCTGAGGGAGAAGGGACGGCCGTCATGACCACTCGTCGTCTTCGTTTTCTCATCGCGTATGACGGCACTCCCTGGCAGGGATGGCAGGGCCAACCGAATGGTCTGGGAGTGCAGAACCAAATCGAAGCCGCGCTGGCCATCGTGACGAAGCAAGCGGTTTCACTTCAGGCCTCCGGCCGCACGGATACTGGAGTTCACGCTCTGGCACTACCCGCTCACTGCGATGTGCCTGTGGAGCTTGAAATCTCTCACTACGGCTGGGTGCGCGCGCTGAACAGTCATCTGCCGCCCAGCATCCGGATCATGGAGTGTGAAGAAGCGCCACCGGACTTTCATGCGCGATTCCACGCGAAGGGCAAGGTTTACCGGTATCGAATCCACCGGGGTGACATCCTGCCACCGCTGGAGGTCAACCGCGCCTGGCATGTGTATGGGAAGCTCGATGTGGAGCTGCTTCGCTCCTGCCTTGAGGCTGTGCGCGGCACCCACAACTTCGCCCGGCTGAGCGCCAACCGGGGCTTTCCCGGTGAGGCGGAGCTGCGGGCTGATCCGGCGAGCACCACACGCACGATACACCGGACGCAAGTGGACGCAGTGGGGGACGTGTTGACCATTGAGATTGAGGGAGATGGGTTCCTTTACAAAATGGTGCGGTTGATCGTGGGTGCGGCGGTGCATGTGGCGAGAGGGCGTGCTGAGCCTGCGTGGTTCCACGGGTTACTGTCGGACCCTGACGGCGTGAAGAACAACCAGTGTGCTCCAGCGGGCGGCCTGTATCTCGTGCGGGTGATGTATGAAGCGTGAGGACTCGCCGGCGGCGTGCGCCTTGTGATTGCGCCGGGAGACGCAGCCGCTACGCTGAGTGCATGGCGGAGTATGATGCGGTGGTGATTGGTTCCGGGCCGAACGGGCTGGGGGCTGCGGTGCGCCTTTCCCAGGAAGGGTGGAAGACGCTGGTGATCGAAGCGGCAGAGACGGTGGGCGGCGGCACGCGGACGAAGGAACTGACGCTGCCGGGTTTCAAACACGATGTGTGCTCGGCGGTGCATCCCACAGGGGTGGCCTCGCCCTTTTTCCAGTCGCTCCATCTCCATGAGCACGGGCTGCGCTGGATTCATCCTGAGCTGCCGCTGGCGCACCCGCTGGAGGGTGGCCGGGCTGCGGCCTTGCGGCGTAGTGTCGAGGAGACGGCAGATTCTCTGGGCCGTGATGCCTGGGTTTACAGGGTAATATTGGGGCCGCTGGTGGAAGGTGCGCCACAGCTTTATCCGGACATCTTTTCCCCCATCGGTATGCCGAAGCATCCGCTGCTGATGGCCCGCTTCGGCACGCTAGCGGCTCTGCCTTCGGCGCTGCTGGCGCGCTGGGCCTTCCGCACGGAGGAGGCGCGTGCGCTGCTGGCGGGTAATGCGGCACACAGTGTGCTGCCACTGGAGCAGCCATTTACCTCCGCCATCGCGCTCATGTTGCAAATGAGCGCCCATGCGGTGGGCTGGCCAGTAGCTGAGGGCGGGTCGCAAGCCATAGCAGAGGCGCTGGTGTCAAAGCTGAAGTCTCTGGGGGGTGAGGTGCGCTGCGGGTGGAAGGTCCGCACACTGGCGGAGCTGCCCAGCACTCGGGCCGTGCTCTTTGACACGGCGCCCCGCTCGATGTGGCAGATCGCCGGAGATGCGCTGCCTGCCGCTTACGTACGCAGGTTGAAGCGCTTCAGGCATGGGCCTGCGGTATTCAAGGTGGACTATGCGCTGAGTGGTCCGGTGCCATGGCTCAATGAAGACTGCCGTCGTGCCGGCACGGTGCACGTGGGTGGCAAGCTGGACGAGATCCGTGCATCTGAGCTGGATGCCTGTAAAGGGCGGCACTCGCAAGCACCTTTCGTCCTGGTGGCCCAGCCCTCGGTCTGTGATCCAAGCCGTGCGCCAGAGGGAAAGGCGGTGCTCTGGGCGTATTGCCACGTGCCGGCGGATTCCACGCAGAATATGGAGCCTGTCATCACGGCACAGATTGAGCGTTTTGCACCGGGATTCCGCGATTTGATACTGGCCCGGCACTGTCTGAGCGCGCGGGACATGGAGGCTTACAATGCGAACTACGTGGGTGGCGACATTGTGGGCGGTATGGCTGACTGGTCCCAGCTCCTCACCCGCCCCGTGGCGAGCTCTTGCCCTTGGGCTACGCCGAATCCGCAGCTCTTTCTTTGTTCTGCCTCCACTCCTCCGGCAGGCGGCGTACATGGCATGTGCGGCTGGAATGCAGCAAACGCTGTGCTGAGACGTATCAAGAAGTGACGTGGGGACTGGCGCGTTTTGGCCTTGGTGATTCGCTGGGTTCCTGCGTAGATTGGGTGCCGTATTTATGAGAGCAGAGCTTCAGTCAAGCCTTGGTCGCCTAGCGAGGAGGGGTGCACTTTGTCTTCTGCTGATGCACATGCCGGTGCAGGCGCAGCAGAGCTGGACGGAAAAGGACACACGCTTGGCCAATGAATACCTCTCCCTGCTCGTGGAGCAGCCGGAGTATGGCCGGGTGGTGGACCTGCTTTGGGATCTGTATCAGAAGCGGGACGCGACGGCGCTGCTCTTGGAGAATATCAAAGCGCAGGCTGCGGCGTCAGCACACCCCAGCGTGCGGCTGGTGGAGGCGCACTTGGTGCGGCGAAGCGGGGATGCCAAGGGCGCGGCGAAGCTTTACGAGGCGATTCTGCAACAGCACCCTGGTGACATACCGACGCTGCGTGCTCGAAGTGCGCTGGCACTGGAGATGGGAGATACGCCGGCGGCAGCGAACACGCTGACGATGCTGCTGAAGGCGCTGCCAGACAATGATTCCTCCAAACCAGCAACTTGGATGCAACTTGGCGATCTCCTCCTTGTTTCCGGCAAGCCGGATGAGGCCGCAGGTGCATGGGAGTCCGCACTGAAATTGGCCCCAGATGAGGTGATACTGGTGCGAACGGTGGCCGAGCACTTGCTGCGAGCGGGGTATCCGGAACGCGCGGCGACACCGCTTGAGAAACTCGCGCTTGAGCAGGACGCAGCGAAGAGGCTGGAGGCCCTGGTGGATCTCTCTCGCATCTACGAACACGCTGATCAATCTGCGAAGGCCGATGAGGCTCTTCAGAAGGCGCTGGCGCTGCTGGACTTTCGAGATGCACGCTATCTCCAGCTTTTACAGCGACGAGTGCGTTTGCATGAGAGATTTGGCACGCTGGAGGAAATGAGGAACCAGCTTGCCGCTGCGGCTCTGAAATCTCCGCCGACGGAGCAAGCACTCTATGACATGAGCCGCTTCTATGCGCTGACAGCGGAGCCCGATGAACAACTTGCCTGGCTGCGCAAGCTGGTGGGCATGGCACAGGAGACGGAGCAGTATCGGCTGGAGCTAGTGCGCACACTGCTGGATCATGAGGGCGCGGCGGAGGCGGCCAGGATGCTGGACGAGCGTCTCAGACAGAGCGCAGTGACACTGCCCGCCCTGGTGCTGCTGCGAGCCGAGGCGGACCTGAGACAAAATCTGCGTGAGCAGTGCATGGACCGGCTTCAGGAGCTGCTGGTGGCTCAGCCGCTGGATTTGGAACTGGAGAAGCAGATCTTCCAGTTCGCCCAGCAGCGGAGCTTGGATCCTCTCGTGGAGCAGATCTTGAAGGCGCGGATCACGCGGGAGGTTTCCAAGCCAGAGCCGGTGTTTGAACTGGCGGCCTATTATCGTTCGCGCAGTGAACTGGAGAAGGCGGCAGAGGTGCTTGAGGCTTTCGCACGTCGCGGAGCCTCTGCCGCAGAGCAGTCCAGACGTTTCGGAGACGCGGCTGCCTTTCTCTCGGCTGGCGGCGCTTCAGAGACGGCCCTGACGTTTCAGCGAGAGGCGGCAAAGCTCGGAGGCGGGGACAGTGGTCAGCTCGTGAAGCTGGCGGATTACCTGCTCGAAAGCGGAGATGAGGCGGACGTGATCGGAAGCCTGGAAGCTGCTGTGAAAAAAGCCACCACGTCCGAGGAACGTACCGACATTGATGAGCGCCTCTTCTCTCTGCTCATGGGCGCACGACCGGAAAAGTTGAACGCGAAACCAGAGGTGAACTCGGACGAGTTTCGTCTGCCAGGATTCCTGACGGGTGAAGGCTTTGGCTCGGATGAGCCTGCGGCACCGGAGACGGGCAAGATCTCCGAGCGCGCGGCTCAATATGCAGAGCAGGTCATCCAGACTGCCAGCCGGGAGGCTGCGAGTGAGGCCGAGCTGCTGCGGGGCATCTGGTGGGCACACCAGACGGAAAAGAAGGCCGCTTTGTATGCGCTGCTACGGAAGCTGCTCATCCCGGGACCTAGCTCACCGCCGGATGTGACCTTGCAGCGTTTCCTGCTGGACATCGCTCTGGCGGAGGAGAATCCCTTTTTCGCTACGCGTCTGCTGACCTGGCTGGCGAAGGAGGATCCGGGAAATCGTGTGCAGTATCTACTGCGGTTGGCAGAGATCGCCCTGCGCTACCCGCTGCCGGGAGCCATGCCGGACCGGGCCATTGGTTATCTTAAACAGGCACTTCGAGAGCGTCCGGACTCTGAACCGGTACTCTCCGCGCTATCCCAGTGTTACGTAGTCAACGGTAAGCTCCAAGAGGCCATAGAACTGTGGAAGCCAGTGGTGGAGCGAGCGCGTGGCAGCGCCGTAGTGCCGCTGCGGGAGCGCTATGCGGAGCTCCTCTTGCGCGGCAATCGCATGTCAGACTACGTGGAGAACCACCTAGCCCTACTGGAGGCAGAGGCGGATGTGAAGAGACGGCGGGAGCACTTCAAGCGGTTCGTGGATCGCTTCACCTTCTCGGACGCGCGCGGCGGCGAGCTGGCAGAACACGTGCTGGAGGACCGGCTCAAGATGCTGGAGACTCGGCTGCTTGAGCGCTCGCGGCGGCATCCCTTTGATGGCTTTTACCAGGAGGCACTTGCCGCAGTGTACGAGAGGCGCGGTGAGGCACAAAAGGCCTTCACAGCCATGCGGCAGGCCTACTACACCTCTCCAGACACACCGTTCTCGCTGGAACAGTTGCGTGACTCGGCCCTGCGCTCCTCCGACAGCAAGGCGGCCATTTATTTCCAGAAGCAAATCGTGGCATCCGCAGCTTCCGCAGAGGTGGCTGCGGAATCCCGACGGCTGGTGCAGATGCTGGAGGCGGCTTTTCAGATTGCCGAGGCAGACAAAGTGCGGCGCAGACTGGAGAGCCGCTTCTCACAGGATGCTGCGGCCTTGGAAGACCTAGCGCGGCACTACCGGGAGACGGGGCAGGATGAGGCGGAGCGCAGGGTGTATGAGCAGATTCAGAAAGTGAAGTCCTGGGACGCCCGCAGCTCGCTGAGGCTGGCACTGAAGTGCCTGGTGCTCGCAGATGAAGATGCCGCCACGCTACACCTCAAGGACCTGCTGGCCCGAACCCAGGCACGGAACTCTCTGCGCTCGCTGCCACCGGAGCGCTGGCCCTTTCCTCTAGTGGACGAGCGTCCGGCAGACGGGAGAAACCCGCTGGCTGAGCTGGCCGGGGTTTTAGGCGAGACACGGCTTTTGAAAGAGGATGATGTAAAGCGGTTGCGCACCTTCCTCACGCACCCAAGGCCGGAGTTTGCAGAGCTTCCGGATGATGTGTCACTGGTGCGGCTGCGGGGCATAGAAGAACTGGCACGTCTTTACCGAAAACGTGGCGGCGAGCTGCTGAAGGAGTGGAATGAGCAGTGGCAGGCAGAGAGCGAAGTGCCAGTCATCGAGCGGTTATGGGCGCTGTATTACTCCGGTGCAGGTGAGCCTTTTCACGAGCTGCTTCTGGCCAGCCTAGGCGAGGCGAAGGCGCTGGACCTGCGGTTCACCAAAGTCTGGCTGCTGGTCAAGTCCCGGGGGATGAATGCCATGCTGAGGTGGCTGGAGAACGAGCCAGTCGGCACAGACCTGCGGGCGGAAAACGTGGCGCTTGTTCAGCTGGTGCTGGAAACACTCGCAGACACGGACGGCTATACCTTTGAGAGCAGCGAACTAAAGGTGGCCGGGCGCAGTCACCTGCTCCGCACCTCTACGCTGATCTCCCTGCTGCGGCGGCTGCAAGACACGGAGTCTTACGAACAGGCGATGGTGCTGGGGGAGTGCCTGCGTGACCGCACGCCGGAGCTGCATGGTTACTACTCCTTCGTGCTGTCAAACTTTGCCCAGAACGCAGAGGACTGGCCACGCCAGCGGCGCTACCTCTACGATGTACTGCGCGGTCCACTGGTCACCGGCCAGGCCACCCTTCATGCTGAGGATACCTTTTTGCTGGGTGTGGTGACGCTGCACCGGCTGGCACCCACCGCCCAAGAGCGCGAGGCAGTGCTTCAGGAGGCTCAGGAGCGGCTGGCCGCCTGTGCGCCCTCCTCCCTCAATGACATGCGCAAGGCCGCGCTGGCAGCTCTGGCCGGGGCACGCCTGCCCGCCACGGAGAAGATGACGAACCTGCTCGCCGGCAGCGTCTTCGGAAACCGGGTGCTTTCGGCGGCAGGCAGCGGAGTCATGCCGCACGACCCCTTCGCAGCGCCGGACACCGGACACCTTCGCAGCTACTGGGAGGACGTGCGCCTGCTATCCGGCATTCTTTCCCAGCAGGGCCTGGGTGGGCTGATGGCTGATGCGGATGAGATGCTGCAAGAGAAACTAGGCGGCGTGCAGCTGGGGCCGCGTGTGGGAGATACCTTCGGCCAGTGGCGCTCGGCACGGCTCATCCGCAAGCTGAGACAGGCAGACTTTCCCACACGGCGGAGACTCATCCGCGAGCATCTGGCCGCTGTGGACATGCGGGAGGAAGATGCGGTGGAGACGCTGAGCGAGCTGGGCCGCGAGCTGGAGGTGAACGGTATGCTGCGAGAGTGCATCGACATTTATCAAGGCCTGCCCGCGCGCGCTCCCACCAACAATGCCTACGCGGAGTATTTCATCCGCGTCTGCGAGCAGTCCTGGGAGCCAAAGCCGGCACGGGAGTATGTGGAGAGCCTCTTTGGCAAAGACCCGGTTTACAAGCCCCAGGGCATAGGAGATGAAACGCTGCGGGAGAAGCACGCACACTTTCTGGCGCTGGAGCACGATGCGGAGCGTCTGCGTGAGCTGGGTTGGAAACCAGGGGAGTTCAGCCGCGTCCTGCCGGGGCGCATCCCGCCGGAGGTACCGTATCTGCGGGAGCTGGCACTGCTGCTGGAAAAGCGCGGTGACAAACCGGGTGCGCTCGTGGTCTGGGAGCGCCTGCACCAGGCGTGGATCAATGGCACGCCCACTCAGCCGTTACCGCCGGACGTGGAGTGCGCTCTGCACCGCGCCCTGCTACATGAAGCACTGGGAACCAAGGAACGCGCCTACGCCATCACGTCCGAGGTCAAAGTCAAACCCCTGCTGGAGGAGCGCCTCATACATTTACTGGAAGTCCGCGCCCGGCTGGCGGCCCAGCTTGGGAAGTGGGATGACTTTCTCTCCATCAAGTCCGTGGCGGTGGATCGCAGCTCGATGCCGCTCATGCTCACTCTGAGCGGACTGCTGGAGAAGCACGAACGCCGGTCTGAAGCGCTGAGTTTTGTCACCCAGGCCGAACGCAGCGCCAAAGGAGGAGAGGAGCGCTTTCGGCTTCGGCTGGAACTCCTGCGCCTGCTCTCGTCCGAACCCACCTGGGACCCGACGACACACCGGCCACACATCGCCGCACTCTTCCGCACCCGAGCCAGAGACGAGTCGGCCCTTCAGGTCATGCTGGAGTGGCTGTCAAAGCAAGCGCGCACCGTTCATGCTGCGGCTTGGCTACCGCTGCTGAAGGCAGAGCTGCAGAGTGGTCCGGACGTTCCTCTAGCAGGACTGGCTCTGGCACCGTTCCTCGTTCATTCCAGCGGTCAGGAACTGCCGACCGCCTACCACACCGCCTGGAAAAGGGCCGCATCAGCGGACCGCATCTGCATGACGCTCACCGCCCGCGTGTTCCTGAGTGGCAAGAGGGGTGACTGGGCCTGGGCGGTGTGCGAGGCTCTGCGTGATACGCCTTCCGGGCTAGGGACCCGCCTGCCACCACTGAGCGTGGAAGCGGCTGCGGCGCGTGGCAGTGAGGCGGACGTGCAAGCCCTGTTTGACGAAGTGATACGCCAGCCCGTGCCCGGCGGCAGAGACACAACGGCTTGGGCGAAAGCTTTCGAAACGGTGGGACGTGCTGACTTCAGCGCCGAGATCTTCCAGGTGGCGATTGACCGCGTGAGCCAAGCTTTTGTCCCCGGGGCGGACCTGTTGCAGGAGCACATTCGCTTTCTCATTCGGCAGCGGAAGTTCGAGGCGGCGGAGAAAGAGCTGGTGCGCACCTACCACGGCTTTATCCCCAAGGCGGCTCCGCTCATCGTAGAACTTTACCGGACATGGGGCCGCACCGAGCAGTTGGGTCGAGAAATGGTCAAATACCACCTGCCCGCAGGGCTGGAAAAAGAGGTCCTCTTCCTCGCCAAACAGCCCGCGCCCTGAGCGCTGCACCCGTCAGGAATCGAACCTGAACCTGCGGCTTCGGAGACCACAAGCATTCAAGCAATATCAATACTTCGATCACGATGTAATGGTTTTGTAATGGTTTTCTGGTGACATTTGATGCAATGCGGTGCATCATCGTGCCATCTTGAAGCGCCAACTAGTGACCCTGAAGAAGTGCAAACACCCCCGCTACAAGTAGCGTGTGACCTTTCGGCAGGGAGAGGACTACGAGCAGAAATACTTCACTGCCCGTACTGGCCCGGAAGGGGCAGATGCTTTCGTGGATGAAAAGCGGGTGGAACTGCTGAACGAAGGACGCAAGCACGCCGACTTCTCCGACGACGAACGAAAGGCCGTCATCCGGGCGCGGGAACTGGCGGAGAGTTTCGCCGATAGTGGCGTGAAGGCTTTCTCGCTTGATGCCGCTTTGACCTTCTATGCGGATCACCTGCACGCCCGCCGACGCTCCGCGACCGTCCTTTCCGCCTTTGATGAGTTTGTGGAGACGCGCACGAATGAACACGTCAGCGCCGCGCATTTGAAGGACTTCAAGTATCGCCTGCAACCGTTCGCCATGAAGTATACCAAACGCCTTATGGTCGAAGTCACTACCAAGGACGTGGACGCGTGGTTGTTCTCGCTCAAATGCGCCCCACAGACCCGCGCCAATCATCGGCGCTTGCTGCACAACTTCTTCTCCTATGCCAAAGGGCGCGGATATTGCGAAGAGAACCCGGTTTCCCGCGCTGCAAGGGTGAAGGTCATACGGAAGGCCCCCGGCATTCTGACCCCTGCTCAAACGGCTTCCCTGTTGGCCGCCTGCCCGTCTGATATTCTGCCCGCCGTGGCTATCGGTCTTTTTGCAGGACTCCGCACTGCCGAGATTGAGCGCCTAGACTGGCGCGAGATCGACTTCAAGCGCGGGTTTATTGAAGTCACTGCCGAGAATGCAAAGAGTGCCCAGCGCCGACTTGTGACGATGACGCCTAACCTTCGGGAATGGCTGCAACCCTTCGCGCAGTTTTCCGGCCCCGTTCGTCTCAGTGAACAGCGTCACAAAACCCGTTTCGAGATTGCATTGAAGGGGGCCGGAATGGACACATGGCCCAGCAACGCCGCCCGCCATAGTTTCGCCAGCTATCACCTTGCTCTGCACCAAGACGCCGCCAAGACCGCGCTTCAACTCGGTCATACAAACACCACCGTCTTGTTCCAGCATTACCGCGAACTCGCTCGCCCCGAGGAAGCTGAATCCTACTTCAAGATCAGCCCGGATACGGTAGCGCCCGCGAATGTGATACCAATGGAGGGGGCAGCGTGACGTTGGCTCCATACCTCACAGATGGAGAGTGCGACGCTCTCGACAATGCCATCGTGGAAAGGGTAATGTCATTCCATAGGGTTAGTTCATGGGAAACCCTCGGACTGATAGGGAAACTAAGCCAAGCAAGATTGGACGTTCACAATCTGGACACGTGGACAACTGATCCCCAGCGTGCCTTCTACTATCGTATTCAATACCTGAACGCCTTGCGATCCCAAGACGCTGTTCAAGCTATTTACCAAGTCGGGCGCTTGTCGTGGGACAAGAAGGCCACAAGAACTGTGAAGGATGCCCATGTAGCGGGCAAGGATACCACCGTTCCGATTCTTGCTTTCCGTTTCAGGGAACTGCTACGTGACGGCAATAGCTGGGAACAGACAGTTCAGATTTGCAGCTATGCCGTGAACCAAGCTATTCGTGACGGAAGAGAGCATCTCTTTTCGTCACTCGGAGACATCGAAAAGCGGTTTCGGAGCAATCCCGAGGATTTCGTTCGTAGCGCCGAGGCTTGGATGATTCGTGCTTGGCTACCTTTGGGGCTTTGGAACTGTGATTCCAGAGAAGCAGAGCAACGGGTAAAAGAAGCGCACCATTGCCTAACGTCAGGTGGTGGAAGGCTACCGCACCTGCCGGACTTTCCGGCATTTGAGCACCTTTACTCAAAGGTTCGTTCCCGCCTCGCGACTGGACGCAGATAGACAATCCGGGCGTCAACTGCCGATTCCTCACGAATCGGCCCACCAATATGGGAGGTAGTTGCGTGCGACGACATGCTCCCGTGTGCTTCTTGTCCTGTCGTTATGCAGGACCACGACACCATCATACTACAAGCTTCCGCCCCCGGCGCGAAGATCACCCGCCAAGAACTCGCCGGACATCTCAAACTGTCGTTGCGATACATCGACGAGCTGACGAGAAAAGGCACCCTGCCTTTCTTCAAAATCGGCAAGTCCATTCGCTACGAACTTACCGAAGTTGAAGCCGCAATGCGTGAACGCTTTCACGTTCGGGCAAAGGCCCGAAAGCAATCTTCCAAAAGAAGCGATCCATCTGCCTGATACTCGCAATGGACCCAGTAAAGAAATCAAAGGGTGCATTCCGCTACGTTCGTGCGCAGATGCGAGCCGCCCAGACGTGGGTTCGTGGCGTTGTGGGGGTCGTCCGGGCGATGGACAAAGCGAGGGCTGACGGCAAAGACTTGGCTGGCTGGGATACATTTGTTGATGACATGCTTGGGTTGAACGAGTCGAAGTATGCGCGGGCGGTGGAGAGTGAGGCGGAGGGGATGTCAGGGAGGTCGTTTAGCTTGACGCCTGACAAAATGGCCGGAAGTTTAACCCATGAACAACGGCAAACCATCGAGGCCCACATTGCCACGGGTAAAGGTGCCATCGAACTTTCTCGCCAAGCTGGAAGCTATCCGACTGAGCAACGCGAAGCGCTTTTGGCCTACGACCGTTCCGCAGTTGCAGAAGCGGCCCTTGTCGCCTCTGGACTAAAGCCATTATATCATGAGTCTGGACTCTTCACAGAAGAGGAGCAGGCACTTTTTGTCGAAAGCTTCAAAGCGGCCTTTCCTCATCTGGAAGTTGAGGCTTGGGGGGCACACGTCGCGGTATGGGATGCTAAGGCTGTTCAGGCAATCATTGATTCAGACCCGGCTCATTACGGCACAGACGCAAGAGCCGCGATTCACAAGGCCGCAGAGACTGACGAAATCGGCGAGCTTCTAGGCAATGTAACGCGCAACCGCCAAGCTGGGGAAGTCACGGTAACTTACCGAATCGGCGGCGAGATGATCGCTGGCGGATTCAGAACGACTGCTGCGATGGCGGATGAGATTGGAAATCAGCGCCGTGAAGCTTTGGAGATGGCTTTTGGTGAACCCGTGACGATGGAAATCATCGGCACCCAGTCCCATTCCTTGACGCCGGTCCAGCGTCTCGGGCTGGTAGAGAACCGCCTTGCCGTTGTGCTCTCACAGAATACGGAAGCAGGCCGGAAGTTTGCTCAACGTGCGAACCAACGGCTTGCCAGGCTTCGCTCTCGGTATGCTGGCGTGCCTGCCGTGTCAGACGAAGCCGAAAGGAGGGCAGCACAATGAAGCCCCCTCAGGACCATACGGGCGCGGCTTTTCATGCAGATGATTCCGAGGGACAACTGATTGCCGCAATGATCGAAGGCGGCCCAGCCATCAAGTTTCTGCCTGACATCCTTGCCATCGTTCCCAGCAGCGAACCCTTCAGCACACCCGAACGGAAGGTTGCATGGAATGCCATTCTTCAACTGCATAGGAAAAGAATACCCGTCGCGATTGAATCCGTGACGGAGGAACTGCTACGGCAACAAACTGTCGATGATCCTAAACAGGTAGCGCTGGAACTCGCTACCACTCACGCGCTAAATAACGCAGAAATGGCCATCTGGCACGCTCAACAAGTGCAGACCGCATACGAGCGCAGAGAAGCGGGGACAGCGCTTCAAGCGGCACTTGATGCCGTGTCAGACGGTGCCCGTGATCCTTCCAGCCTTATGGATTATCTGGGACAGCTCCAGTCCCGTTTGAACCGCGCCATCAAGGCGGGTAAACGCGGAATAGACCTGAAGCACGCCCTCATGTCGGCAAGCGAACTCGCTACCCGTGAACTGCCCCCCAGAAAGCGACTACTCGCCAACTGGCCATGTGAAGCAGATTTGGGTTTCGTCTTTGCTCCCCGTGGTGTCGGCAAGACGTGGCTCGCTATGGCCTTGCCAATGGCGCTTTCCCAATGTGCGAACTTGGGGAAGTGGAATGCCGGAGAAGACAAAGTTCGAGTGCTCTACGTTGATGGTGAAATGCCGCTGGAACTAACCCGCTACCGTTCGCGTGGCATGAGCCTGGAGAAAGGCGACGTGACCTATCTGCACCATGAGTTGTTGTTCAACGAATACGGAACAAGTCTGAACATCGGTAAGGAAGAACACCGGCAGGGAATCACCAGCCTGCTAGTAGATGGCGGCTACCGCTGTATCATTCTCGACAATCTCAGTTCACTGGCATCAGGCATCGACAAAAACAAAGGCGACGCCTACGAGCCGATAGCCAACTGGCTTTTGGAACTTCGCCGGCGAAAAATCACCGTCATCGTGATTCACCACGCCGGGCGAAACGCGGACGTGATGCGAGGCCATACCAAACGGGAAGACGCCTGTTCATGGATCATCCAGCTACGAGACGCTAAGACGGAAGGAGAGTCAGGAGCGAAGTTTATAACCCACTTCGCCAAGCCCAGCCGAAACACTGGCGAACCGCTGCCGGATTTACTCTGGCACTTCACCACGGCAAAGGATGGAGTGGTAAGCATTCAGTGTGAAACCGCGGAAGTATCCGAGTATGAAGCATTCATTCAACTCGTTCTGGATGGCGTAGAGACTCAAGCAGACATTGCCGAACAAATGGCCAAACCCAAGGGAACGATTTCCAAGTGGGCCAAGAAGGCCGCCGCATCCGGGCGCATCCGTCGCGATGGAAACAAGCTGCTTCCGCCCCAAGCGCCCAAGAAGCCCCATCATGAATCCGGCGATGATTGAACCGGGTTTCCAAGTTTCCGCCCACAGCACGGAAACCGGGAAACCTTTCTACCCTCATGGAAACGTGACGGAAGCCGTATGGAAACTTCACTGCAAAATCAACGGCTCCAGTGGAAACCGCTTGGAAACGAAATGGAAACCACCCGGTTTCCAAGTCCCGCAGAACTTCCGTTGCTGGGAAACCATGCCATAAACAACCATCGTATTTTCCCAGTTGCCGCCTATGCTTTGCGGTGAACGACTTCAGCGCATCCAGCGCCTTCTAGCTCGACACTCCGGCTCTTTGTCCATTCGTGCCTTTGCTCGTTCGTATGGGGTGCAATCATGGGAGATTGAGGAGGCCGTCGCGCTTGGATGGCTGATGATTGAAATCCAAACACCAACAACGGGCCGTCCTTCCCGTATTGTCCGGGAAGTTAGCAAACCCCACTCCGCGAAACTCCCGCCTTGGCGACGCCAGATCGAGAAAACGATCAGCATTCGTCACTACCTCTTTGCCATCCACTCCATGCTTGCCGTTCGCCGGGGGAGTCATAGCATCATCTCACTGGACTGCATGACCGATGCCTATCAGAAGACCTACAGAGATGCCAAGAACAGGCGGGCAGCAAGCGCCAGCGTCAGCCGCCTTTTGCGTCGCCCTCACATCAGAGCGGCCCGTGCCTTCTATCACGCCCAGATCAACGGCAAGATACCGCGTAGCGAGCACCTGCCCGATACTGCAAGTGAGATACGGGCGCGATTGAAACAATGCCTCACGGACTGAAGGCACCAGCCTTGTCTAGCGCATCGAGGATGTCTTTCACAGCGGACTCGGGTGAAGATGAAACACCAACTGCAAGTGCAATAGCCAAGCATGGCCAGACTGCTTTGCTCGTCTGCGGGTCGAGATTACCACTTAAAGCTGTAACGGTTTTGTAATGGTTTTTTGACCGTATTTGGTGCATTTCCGTGCTTTTCGGCACCAACTCGCCACTTCAGTTTCCTAACTCGTTTTTGGCCCTGAATCCTTGATTTACAAGGCTTTCAGGCTTTCTGCACCCGTCAGGAATCGAACCTGAACCTGCGGCTTCGGAGACCACCGTTATATCCATTTAACTACGGGTGCTTTGCGACTTGTGAGCCGACGCGTAATCCCTGCCATCGGATGACGCTGCGGGCAAGTGCTTTGACAAGTGCATCTACGGAGCCGACTTCATCCTAGTGCATACCCTCCTCACGCGCTCCGGTTACCTTTCCACTATGGTTGTGGCGGTCTCGTGCCTTTCTTCGCCACTCGAAGCACACCCGCTTCAGGCGGAGCCCGTCAACCATCCGTATGTCTTCACATTTGATCAGTTTCATTTGGAGAGCGATGCAGAGGAGCACCTCCGAGAAGGTGGGCTGCTGCTGATGGCAGAGCTGCGCTGCGTATCCTGCCACGAAGCCCCTGCTGCCTGGAAAGAACGACTCAAGCCTGCTCCAGGCCCAGACTTGAGCGCCGTGGGTAGCAGACTGGATGCCGAAACGCTTTGGCTCATGATCCGCAGCCCGCAACTGCGCAAGCGTGGCACCCAAATGCCCGCACTCTTCTCCAACGCGGAGGGTGATGCCGAAAAGGTCGAAGCCCTGGTGGCCTATCTTGAGACACTCAAGCAGCCGGTGGCACCCATGCCAGAAGGCGATGCCGCGCGCGGCAAGCAACTCTACCACAGCGTGGGCTGCGTAGCCTGCCATGAACCCGCTGCCGACGCTCGCCCGCCCGGCTGGCCTGAGGACGTGGAAGTGGAACGTCCGGGGAACGCCTCCAGCCCCATCGCCCTGGCAGACGCCTACGACCTGCACAGCCTGGGACGGTTCCTTCTTGATCCCCTCCAAATGCGCCCCGCTGGCAGAATGCCTTCCTCCAAGCTCACCGAGCAGGAGGCCGCCGATGTAGCCGCTTACCTGCACTTGGGGCGCACGGTGGAGACTGCTCCTCAGCGTGCCCTGCTTCAAGTGCCACCGCAGAGTGCGGAACTGGGCAGGGAAGTCTTCCGAGCGCAGCGTTGCAACGCCTGTCATAGCCTAGACAACCAGGATGCAGTGAGGATGGCACTGCCCATGAGCAAGCTCCAGCTCACCACGGCCACCAACTGCGTGGCTGAGTCTCCGTCACCGGGTGCGCCCCGCTTTGGGTTCAATCCGCTTCAGCTTCGCGCGCTCGCTCTGGCTCTCCAGCAGGTCCAAATGGCCAGCCCACCTCCACTCACGAGAGCGCAGCAAATCGACTGGACGCTGTCCCGGCTGAACTGCTATGCCTGTCACGACCGCGAGCACAAGGGCGGACCGGAAGATCCTCGGGCGGCTTGGTTTCCCCTGGATGCCGCCGCTGTTGGACACGGTGATGAAGCCAAGTTCCCCCCCACCCTGGATGATGTGGGCCGCAGGCTCAGCCGCGCTGAGCTGGAAGAAGTGCTGTGGGGGGCGAAACCGCTGAAACGCCATCCTCTCCTCGGCGTGCGGATGCCAAACTTTGGTCAGCTCCAAACCAGCGGACTGGTAGAGCGGCTCATGGAAGACTGAGACGATTCTCTCTCTGGCCTCGACAGCGTTGACTTCTTGACCTGTTGCCAGATGCTTCAGCCTTGACCACCCTCATCCTGAACGAAGAACATTACGACGCCGTGCTGCGGGGACTGCTGCCTGCGGCGAGGCGCTTCGTGTGGGTGCTCACGGCTGACATCAAGGACGCGTTCATGGCGGGACCAGGCGGACGCTTCATTCCGGTGCTGGGCGTGCTGGCGGAAAAGCTGCGCGAGGGCGTGGAAGTGCGCATCATCCATGCCAAGGAACCGGGGCCACGCTTCAGGCAGGAGTTCGACAAGTTCCCAGAGTTCCTGACCAGTGACAATTTCGACAGGCTGCTCTGCCCCCGCCAGCACATGAAGGTGATCCTAGTGGACGGCGTGCGCGCCTACATTGGTTCGGCCAATCTCACGGGTGCTGGCATAGGTGCCAAAGGCGCAAACCGGCGCAACTTCGAGGCCGGCGTGCTGACCGAGGACCCCGCGCTGCTGCAGAAGCTCATGGCCTTTTGTGATGAGTTCTACGCCGGGAATCTCTGCCGCGTGTGTGACCGGCGGGAGTTCTGTCCCAATCCGCTGGCGTGATTGAAATGACAAGGATCAGGGGTGCCAGGCACCCGCAGCACCCTGGGTATGAGCCTTGGGAATGGGATCGGTGGTGGGGTCACTGAAGGTGAGCAGTACCTGCTTCGCGCGGTCAGGTGTGTCTTGATGCAGGCACTGGATGGCTCTCTGGAGCTGTTGGTAGCGGTAGTCCTCTGTCTGCCCTGCGCGCTGCACACGATCCATGAACGCCGCGATCTCAATGAGCTTGAACCGCGCGTCCATGAAGCTGAGATCGACGTGATTCACAGTGTCAGGCGGAGTCCAGGGTTGCATGGTGGGTAGAAGAGGTTTGCGATGGATTGCTGTTGTTTACTGTAGTTTGCGATGGTTGGAAACCCTGTAAACGTCTGTCACCCACCGTAAACGTTAGCCAACCACTGCAAACAATCGCAAACTTCTCTGCCGATGTCAGACGACTTGTTCCCACCTCCCGCCACCGCACCAGCCACGTGGACCGGCTCCATGCCGCTCGCTGCGCGGATGCGGCCCAGACGGCTAGTGGAGTACAGCGGGCAACGGCATATCCTGGGCGAGGGCAAGCTCCTGCGCCGCGCCATCGAGGCGGACCGCTTTTCCTCCCTCATCTTCTACGGGCCGCCGGGCGTGGGGAAGACCACGCTGGCGCAAATCATCAGCCGGGAGACGAGGTCGCGGTTCGTGACGCTGAGTGGTGTGGAAAGCAATGTGGCAGACATCCGCTCCGCAGCGGAGGCAGCTTCCGCGCTGCAGCGCCTGCACGGGCAATCCACGATTCTCTTTGTCGATGAGATTCACCGCTTCAACAAAGCACAACAGGACGTGCTGCTGCCACACATCGAACGCGGGACAGTGCGTTTCATCGGGGCGACGACGCACAATCCCTTTTTCTACATCAACAGTCCGCTGGTAAGCCGCTCACAGGTCTTCACGCTGGAACCACTGACCGTGGAAGACCTGGAAGACCTGATTGACCGTGCGGTGGCTGAGCCGGAACGCGGTCTGGGGCATCTGAATGTGGTCATCACTCCCGAGGCGAAGCGCCACCTGGCTACGGTGAGTGATGGAGATGCTCGCAAGTGCCTCACCGCGCTGGAACTTGCGGCACTGAGTTCAAAGGCAGACGCTGACGGCCGCATCGTCATCGACATCGCCGTGGCCGAAGAGTCCGTGCAGCAGAAGGTCATCGTGTATGATGGCGATGGAGATGCGCATTACGACACCATCAGCGCCTTCATCAAAAGCATGAGGGCAAGCGATCCAGACGCGGCGCTCTACTGGCTGGCGAAGATGCTTTACGCGGGAGAGGACATCCGCTTCATCGCGCGGCGCATCGTCATCGCGGCGAGTGAGGACGTGGGCATGGCAGACAGCAATGCACTGCGGGTAGCGGTAGCGGCACAGCAGGCAGTGGAGTTCATCGGCATGCCAGAGGCCCGCATTCCCCTGGCGCACGCCGCAGTGTATGTGGCCACGGCACCGAAGAGTAACCGTGCTTACAAAGCGATCGACGCTGCACTGGCAGACGTGAAAAGTGGTCGCACCCTCCCCGTACCCAAGCACCTGAGAGATGGACATTACAAGGGGGCGGAGACCTTCGGCCATGGAGAGGGCTATCTCTATCCGCATGACTATGAGGGCGGCTTCGTGCCTCAGCGCTGTCTGCCGGAAGGCCGGGTGTATTACGAGCCCACGACGAACGGCCTGGAGGCGCGGATCAAGGAGCGACTGGAAGTGCTGAGGAAGCGGTTTGAGGAGGCAGACGACGCTCAAGCCTGAACGACCTGAAAAAGAGGAAGCCGCTGACCCGGGTTCCGAATCAGCGGCTGCGAGTTTGAGGCTCCTTTGAGTGCGTTACCACTTCACCAGTTCGACGCGGCGGTTCTTCGCCCGGCCTTCGTCAGTGTCGTTCTGGTCCACCGGGCAGAGAAAGGCCACACCCTCTGCGTGGAGGCGGCCGCTGCTGATGCCGTAAGTGCCAGTGAGTTCTTTTACCACGGAGGCGGCGCGTCGGGCACTGAGGTCACGGTTGAACTCAAGCGTACCCACGTTGTCGGTGTGTCCCACGACGAGGAGTTTCAGCGCGGGGTTGTCTTTGAGCAGTTTGGCTATCTCATCCAGCGTGGGCTTGGATTCGGGCTTGATGTCCGCTTTGTTGAAATCAAACAGGATGCCGTAGAGGGCGATGCGGCCCTTGGTGGCGATGTCGCCCTGCATCTGCTTGGCATCGACAAACACCATGCGCTGCTCAAGAGCACGGGGCTTGATGACGTCTGCGCGCACCAGGATGTGATTGGTCTTCACCATGCCGTCAAACGGGCCTTTGAGTCCCATGGTGTAGCGGGTGATGATGAAGGTGGCATAGGTGTCACCATCGGAGTCCGTGCGGCGTGCAGCCACGAAAGCGGTCTCCTCGCGGTCCGGGTATTCAAGAAGCTGGGAGTTGGGCACGGGTTCGCGGAGACGTGTCTTGTAGCCAAAGTTTGGGTGCAGACCGCGCTCGCCCTTGCCTTCAAAAAGGATCTCCCAGCCGGAGCGAGGCAGTTCATCCAGGTAGTTGCGCTGCACTTCGATGGCGGTGCGCTTGTCATCCGGGATGAGATAGACGAGGCGCTTGAGAGAGCCTTCCACATCCATCTTCTTCGTGTAGCAGTCCTCCGGCTCGGCGCCAGGAGTGGGCGTCCACTTGCTCAGCGGGATGCGGTAGGGGGTGTATTTCTCGTCAGAATGGTGGATGACGATGGAGCCTTCGTAGCGCTTGAGGTTTGGCGGGTCACCGGGATCGTTGGTCTGGGCGGTGACGCTGCTGACCAGAAGGCCAAGAAGCAGGGCGGGGATCGCGGAGGTCGTTTTCATTTGGAGCGTGGTGTTGATGTTGGACTTGGGTTAAGGCCCATGCAGGCCGTTCATCCATGATCTCCGAAAACTGTCGCCCGATGTGACGGGAGTTGAACAACTTTTTTTCCAGGTGAACTTTTTCTGTCGTCTTCACGTCCGAGTCATCATGTCCACCCGTCCACCCACCCCGCCGCTCCCAGCCGATGTGCTGGATGACTTGCTGGAGGACTATACCGTTCGTCGGCTGCTGGGCCACGGCGGCATGGGAGCGGTGTATCTGGCGCATCATACGGCGCTAGACCGGGAGGTAGCCATCAAGGTACTGCCCGCAGAACTCTCAGCAGACGCATCCTTTGCAAAACGGTTCGAGCGAGAGGCCAGATCCATGGCTCGGATGGACCATCCGCACATTGTAAGAGTGCATGACTTTGGCCGCACACGGGACGGGCATCCTTACTTCGTCATGGAGTTCATCGATGGGTGTGACCTGCATCATCTGATTCATAACGGAAAGATCGACGTGCCACAGGCCCTGCAAATCGTGACGCAAATCTGTGATGCACTCTCCTACGCTCACAGCATGGGCATCGTGCACCGAGACATCAAGCCCTCCAATGTACTCATCGACAGGCAGGGCCGGGTAAAGATCGCGGACTTCGGCCTGGCGCGGCCTCTGGAGGAACGCAAGGCGGAGAGCAGTGCACTGACGCAGTCCGGCTCCGTACTTGGCACGCTGGAGTACATGGCTCCTGAGCAGCTGATGGGCAAACCGGCAGATCACCGGGCAGACATTTATGCGCTTGGGGTGCTAATTTACGAGCTGCTCACGGGTGATGTGCCACGTGGCGCATGGTGTCCGCCCAGCGGAGTGAGACCCATGGACGCACGGCTGGATGAGGTAGTGCAGCGCGCCCTGCAACCGAAACCGGAAGACCGTTACCAACAAGTGGTGGAGGTGAAGAAAGACGTGACCTCTGTGCTGGAAGGCAGGCCGCAGGTGCCGCCGATACGCAGGAGCTGGCTGGGCGTGGCGGCAGTGGTGCTGATTGTGGTTCTGACCGCCACCCTGTGGATCATGCAAAAGCCAACTCCCCCTACCAGCGCAGTCATGGTGACAGCTCCGGAACCTCAAAAGGCAGAAGCGGAGCTGAAGATAGAAACGAAACCAAGCCCTGCACCCGGCCCAGAGGTAGTAGCGGCACCTCCCGTTTTAACCCAAGCTCCTGCTCCCAAGCCGCCCGCCATGCCGCCGCAGACCCTGCCGAAAGCAGAACCAGTCTTACCTCCTGCGCCGGTGCCGGTGATGAAATCCGCAGCTTCTACTGACCTCAAGGAGCTGGAGATGCTCGGCATGCGCTGGAATGCAGACAGCACCGAACCGTGGAAAGGTCACGTGAAGCCAAGGGAGTCGGGATTTGAAATCGGCCCAGTGGATGGCGCAGGCGCGCTGACGCTGCGGCGGGCCGACGGCGCTCTGCTGAACCTCGGGGAGCGTGTCGGCGCTCGCTGGCGGGTGGAAGCGCAGGTGGGGCAGGAGAATACTGCGGCGGTGCTGATCACGCTGGTGGATGACGCAGGCAGGAGGCGGTCCTGGAGGCTAAAGCCGGAGAGTTTCAACACCGGCACGCCACGCACTCACACGCACTTCCTCCCACTGAGAGAGGCGGACTTTGTGAACGCAGCCGCCAGTTTCGGCCCCAGACTGGAGACAGCAGGTTTTGACTTGAGCCAGGTGAGGGAGCTTCGCCTGGAAGGCAGCGAAGGGGTGGTCCATTGGATCATGCTGAAACTGGGCATCACCGAAGGCTAAGTCTGGCTCATCTCCTCCAGGATCTGCGCCGAGAAGGGATCGCCAGAGTCCGCAAAGCGCTTGAGGTGGGTGAGGGCCATTTCGCGCACGGCAGCATGCGGATTCTCCAAAGCGTGACGGAGAGACTCGGGATCGATGTAACGGGCCAGGAGATGGTTTGCTTCCCCTTCATCACAATGCGGCAGCCTCTCAGCGAAGAGCTCCCGCACCTTTCCTTCAAGCCATACCATCTCCTCGTAGTCCTGGTGGCGTCGGGTATTGATCTTGTTGAGAAAGGTATCCATAAGCGAGGGCAGACGCAGACCCTCTGCATAGGGGGAGGCGTCATCCCAAACGCGGTCGAACTCGTCTATGCGAAACTCATTGGCCTGACGATGCAGGAGAATGGGCACGTCAAAACCCATCGCGCAGACCGGCCTGCCCTCGGCCACCAGACCGGTCACGGCCTCCACGGTGAGGGCTTCTGCACACGCCGATGAACAGAGCCGCACGTGGAGGAAACCGTGTACGAAGTGGTGCAGAAAGTGAGCCCATGTGGCTTCATCATTCATGGGTTCAAGCCACACCTCATAATCTCTCGGAACAAAGCCGCCCCCATGCGCCGCCGTGGCCGCACGTCCAAGCAGCAGCACACGCTTCTGCGCGGAGAGCTGCTGAAGAAAGTCCGGTGCGGAGCTTGCGAGGTCTGTCATGGGTGCGCTGAGAAGATGACTGAATGGACGTGGAGGTTGCAAGCTGGAATGCGTTGGCAGCTCAGTGAAGGCGGCGTTGCAACCCGGCTTCAGCGGTGTTGATTGGACCACTCATGACCTTTGCCGACTTTTTTGAATCCTCTATCGCTCGCCGAGCACTGCTGGCGTGCGTGATGATTGGTTTCACAAACGGGTTCGCCAGCGGTTTCGTAGTGCTGCGCTCCACAGCTCTGAAGGTCGGCACCATCTCTCATTCCTTGCTGCCTGGCATCGCGCTGGCTGTGCTCATTACGGGTGGACTCACGGACTGGAGTACGCTGGGGGGAGCCGTGTTTGCGGCCATTTTGGTAGGTCTTGGCTCGCTCATGATCTCACGCACCTCCCGCATCAAGGAGGACACGGCTATGGGCATCCTCTACACCACGGCATTCGCAGTGGGGCTACTGATTCTTAACAAGCTGAGTCTTCGGGCCAAGCTGGATGAGTGGCTTTTCGGCAGCATCGTAGGCATGAGTGATGCGGACCTGTGGATGGCGTTTGGAGTGAGCGTACTCTCCGTGGTGCTGCTGACCGCCTTGCAGCGCCCAATGCTGATTTGGTTGTTTGAGGAAAACATCGCGGCCAGCCTCGGTGTGCCAGTAAGGTGGCTCAACTACGCTTCGTTTACCATCATCATCCTGGTGCTCATTTCATCACTACAGGCAGTGGGCTGTATCCTGAGCGTAGGACTGCTGGTGGCACCCGCAGCCACCGTTTATCTCTTTACGGATGACGCAAGGGCGCTGTTCTGGGGTGGTGGCCTTATCGGAGCTCTGGGTTCCGTGGCAGCGTTCTTTCTGTCCTATCCGCTGGGCTGGCACATCAGTTCCACCATCATCGTGGTACTGGGCGGTCTTTTCTTCCTGGCTTACTTCTTCAGTCCGCGTTACGGCCTTTTTGCGCGAAGGCTCCGAGAAAGACCAGACGCTGGTGCCCGAAGCCAGGCCCCATCCCCCCTGCCTCCCAGCTAGCCATTTTTCAAGGGCTTCGGCGGCAACGCGCTTGGTCGGCACGCGCTCAAAACCGCAATACCAGGCCAGTGTGGAGTGAAAAGTCGGAAGATTCATCACCCAGTCCCGTGCCCGCTCCCAGTTTGAGCACCATCCAGTGCAAGGGGGACCAGTGGACAGCGCCCACGACTTCATGCCATGCCACAGAATCAAAATCACCAGTGGCTTCCAGGCTGAAGGCGAGATCATGGTGAAACGTGTGACGCCAAGCAGCCGCGTAACCCCAACCGGTTCGTCCGCTGCGCGGCGTGAAGTTGATGAGGTTGAACGCTAGTTGATTGGATTCGTCAAGATCGACGGTGGTGATGAGTCTGGCGACGAACCCTTCCTCTCCGTGGCGATGGATGCCGGTAGCTCCAGCGTAGGGATCGACCGGAATGCGTTTCACCACAGGCACAGGCTTGACCGCTTTTGGCTTTGTGGGCTGACGGGTGATGGTAGGCACAGCCGGTGCGGCCACAGGGTGGTCATGTGCGCCACCCCCGCCACCGGGAGCATCTGGCCCCCCCCCGCCGCCGCCACCGCCTGAGTGTTTCGATAGGGAACTGTGCTTTGTGGAGGAATGACTGTGGGACTTGGCCGCAGGCTGAGTGCCGGGCGCGACTGTGCTTGAGACTTGCCGAGACCTTGAAGTGGAGCTGGTTTCATAGACGATCACTTCACGGTAGGCTTCCTCTGGATCTGCAGCGAACTGCCAGCCAGCGAACAAACTGACCTTCAGCCACGGAACGGATTCAGATCGGAACAGTGGAATGCTCAGATACGGCGTCACGGCGGAGTAGCGCCAGTCACCACCTTCCTCATCTAACCACCCAGCGCTGACGCCAAGACCGAAGTCACGTCCTAGACCTAGCAGGAGTCCGCTTTCGATACTGAACTCATCTCCATAAGGGCCCCGAGAAAAGTCTGCGGCAGTGAATGGCATGAAGGAGAGCCACTCGGGCGCACGACCATCCTGCAAAAGCATGTAGTCCAGTCCGTGATGAGCGTAGAGGGACTGACTGAAAGTAAAGAGAGCGAAGACGATGCCGACGATTCGTTTCATAGAAGGAATACAATGCCGGGCAGCCCACTGCGAGCCGCCCGGCGGAAGGGGTTTCGGTTAAGGAGTCGGTGTCCGGGCTTCGATCTCCACGGACCGGCTGTGCCTTGCCGCTCCAGCTGCCGTGCTCTCCGGGATGAGGAAGGTTCCAAACGCCTGCTGCGCCGTGCCCATGTCCACGATGACGCCGTTGAACTTGACGCTGCGTCCTCCGTCAGTGAAGCCACCCTTGAACAGACCGGTACCGATGGTGAAGGACAGGGAGAACCCATTCGGGTTCGGTGGCTCGAAGGTCACGACTCTTGCGCCGCTTACCGTGAAGTTCGTGCTGATGCGCGTAGGTGTGCTGTCCACCTTGATGGTGCCGTTCTGCGAGCCGACAGTGGCATTCAACGGAATGCCACTTGAGGGTGCGGTGTATTTGCGTCCCACTACATCCAGGCTGAGAGGGCCGAAGCCATTTTTGTAAATCAGGCTTCTTGAAGAAGCGGGTTCGGGCTTCTTGAGCCAGTCGATGTAGGAGGCAGCCAGATTGTTTGACGCCCCTTTGTCCATGTACAACTGGGCGAGGACGGAACCTCCATTTCTGTATAGCAGAGCATAAAGCCCCAAGGAGCCATTCGTCTCCACCGGTGCGGAGAAGGTAACCTTGGTTTCGTCGGCAAGCATGAGGAAGCCGGTCGCAATACCCGCTGACGAGACGGTGAAGGTGCCATAGCCATGGCCGCTTGGGTTTCCGCTGTTTTGCGCGTCCTGCTCGATGACTTTCAAAGCAAGTGTGTGATACCCTGCGAAGCTGGCCGCATCCGCATCCGCGTTCCGCGCCACGAAGTGCATCACGCTGCCGGCGTCAGCTACTTGGCCAATGGCCAAGCGATGAGTGGGAGGAATGGTGAAGGTGAGCGTCAGTGGTGCCCGCCCCGGCCTCTCGATGGTCTGACCGCCAGCCAGCGTGGCAGTGGTGGTGTCCAAGACTCCCTTCAGCGGGTAGCTAAGCGTACCCAGCTTCAGGGTGCCGGTAAATCCACCCACGGGCGTGACGGTGATGCGGATATGACCGCCCAAGTTGTCATTGGAAAATGGCGAACGACCTAGCAGCCCGGTAAACGTACCGGTGTGGAAGGGCTGAAGCCCCGTCACGCTCATAGTGTCAGACGCTGCAGCGACACTTTGGCCCGCCTGGTTAAACGCTTTGAATGCGACGTTGAAGTCCCCTGCCTGCAGCGCGCGTCCAGAGATGAGACCGGTGCGCTTGTTGAAGCTGACACCCTTTGGCAGTCTGCCAGTCATGACAAAGCCGGTTGGGTTGTTGGTGGCGGTGACCTGCACGTTCACGGATTGACCGATGTTGATGTCTGGCAGGTTCACCATGTTCATCACAGGCTTCTCGGTGACCACCAGTGTGACAGGGCTACTCAAGAGCCAACCAGCTGCGTTGCGTACTTCCACGGTGTAGGTGCCCGCATTGGCACCCGTGACATCATCGATGCCAAGAACAGGCGAGGCTTTGTCGATGAGCTTTACGCCGTTGTGATACCACTGATACACCAGCCCAGGCCCAGTGGCGCTGACGCTGAACTTCACATCTGCTCCACCGAGAACGGCGAGGTTTTTGGGCTGTTTGGTGATCACCGGGCCTGCATACTGTGGCGCAGTGGTGGTGTAGCTGAAGCTGAAGCCTTGGCGCGGAGGATTGCTCTCCGAGGGAGAGTTGCTGCCCAGTGCGAAGGTGTAGTTCCCGGCAGGCAGGGTCCATGAACGAGTGATGGTTTCAGCCGTGGCATTATCAATATGGTCAAAGTAGGTGATGTCTTCTGCCCAGGGGACGTTGGCGCGGTTCGGGTAGGTGTGGAAGTCAGTGCCATCATTGTCCCAGCCTTTGTACAAAGTGAGCGATGGGAACATGTGGTCCACCGCAGCGAACCCACCCACATTTCCGGCTCCTGCGAATGGAACCGTGGCATCTCTTCCCATTGTGATGGTGAAGGTGGCAGGCTCCGTCAGTTGAAGCGCCACCCAGCGGGAGGTGTGCGTCCAGCCCTCACCACCTGCGGGTGCGACGTTCTGGTCTTCCCAGCTCCATGCACCCGTGTGGTTCTTCAAGGAGCCAGTGGCGGATGCTCCTGCCACAATGGTATGGGAGTAGCCTATGCCGCCTGGTGCGGGATCGGCATTTCCCACGCCTATCGAACCAGCCACGGCAGCCCAGGTGAACTTGAAACCCTGCCGCGGAGGAGCGGTTTCAGAAGGGGCATTGCCCCCCATGGCCACGGTGTACTTTCCGGCTGGCAGGAACCAAGTCCGTGAGATGGTGGTCTCGCTGCTGTTGTTGATGTGGTCCATGTAAGTGAGATCCTCTGCCCACAGCACGCGACCACGGTTGTTGTAGGTGTGGTTGTCTCCCCCATCATTGTCCCAGCCTCGATACAGAGTGAAGGACGGGAACATCTGGTCCACGGCAGCGAATCCTCCGACGTTGCCCATACCGGTAAATGGCACTGTGGCATCTCGCTCCATCGTGATGGTCACAAAGGCATCCGCTGTGACATCCATCGCCAGCCACCGGGAGGTATGCGTCCAGCCCTGCGAACCATCGGGGTTGAAACCTGGGCTGGTGTCTGACCAGCTCCATGCGCCGGTGTGGTTCTTCGCATTGCCGGTTTGGCCAGGCTCCGCCACCACGGTGTAGGAGTAGCCGACGCCACCGGGAGCTCCCACGTCCACCGCTGCGGTTTTGGCAGTGGTGATGGTAGCGCTGAAGCCCTGATCTGCGGGGCTATCCTGCGAAGCAGCGTTACTGCCGAGCACGAGGGTGTACTGACCCGGCTCGAGCACCCAGGAGCGCTTCTGGGGGCTATTGGTGCTGTTGGCCAGGTGATCCAGATAGACGAGATCCTCCGCCCACGGGACATTCTGCCGGTTGGGGTAGGTGTGTTCGTCTCCATCATCATTGTCCCAGTTCCGCCAAAGCGTGAATGATGGTGCCATTTGCTCACTGGGGTGGAATGCACCTTGGCCATCTGGCACTGTGGCGTCGGGTGCCAAGTTTAAGGTGAGCACGGTTTTCTCCGTAACCGTGAGCGCCACCCACTTGGAGGTATGCGTCCAGCCTACGGGCGTCTCTCCAGCACTGAAGAGAGACTGGTCCTCCCAGCTCCAGCCGCCACAGGCATCTTGGAGGGTCGCGTTGTCATTGCCTGTCACTTCTACGGTCCAGGCATAGTGAATGCCGCCTGCCTGCGGGTCTCCGGGGGTCACGGTTGAAGCCAGTCCGCTTCTGCAAAGGAGAAGCGCGCAGGCCATGAGTTTGTATCGTGTCATTATCATGTGTGTGTTTGCGTGGGTCGTTGTTCGGTCAGTTAAAATGAGGTAGAAATCAGTTGCCCTCCAAAGTGGCGCTGCCCGAAAGCACGCGAATGCCGGGCGGGAGTTCTGGAAGCTGGTAGAACGCGTAACCTTTGTTTCCGACGATGACGCCCGTGAACCGTCCGATGCGGGTTACGGGTTTGTTTGGCACCACGGTGGTGTCCGCATCGAGTAACAGGAAGCTGCCGTCAAATCCCCCGTTAAGAGGCGTCACCGTGAGGCTTACCACACCAGGATTCGGAGCCATGATCTTAGCTACGACCTTGCTGCCCGTGCCAAGTTCTATCGTAGTCAGATCCAGTCGTGTAGCAGGACTGGGTGCGCCCCCTCCGAAGAAGCTCATGCGGGCATTCCCAGGCCCGGGCTGTAGCCCCATCACGATGCCGACGGGCGGGCTGTATGGCGCACACACCACATCCAAATCCAGAACGGGGAATCCTGCCTTGTAGCTTTTTGTCTTGGACGTGGATGACTGCGGCTTTTTGTACCAGCTTATTCCTGGTGAGATGCCAAGTGAACCGAGTACGGAGCCACTGTTTGCATAAAGCAACTTGAACACACTGACGAGGCCCCCCTCCTCCACCGGACCGCTGAACGTGGACTTGGTGCCATCCGCCAGTGTGATGGTTCCGCTGGCGCTGCCTTTGCTGCTGACGGTGTAGCGGCCGATGCTATACCCTTGGGGCACGCTGTCATCTCCGCGTTGCGCTGGCTTGACCAGCATGGCAAAGGTGTGAAGGCCAGTCGTAAACACTCCGGGCTGTCGAGCGCTGAAGTGCGCGTGTATCGAACCGTCGGTGACACTGCCATCTAGCGACTTGCTAGCCGGTCGAACCGTGAAGCCAACAGTGAGTCCCTGGCCAAGGCGTGTGATGCTGGCTGAACCCGTGGAATCCACGGTGATACCAGATGGCTGAAGGGACCCGCTGATGGGGTGCCGTGTGGTGCCGAGTTGAACCGTACCGGTGAAAGTGCCGTTGGCGAGAACTTTGACGCTGATGCTTCCGCCCAGACCACCGTTGAAGCCCTGGTGACGTGCGATCCATCCGGTGTAAGAACCAACGGTGCCTGCGGCGAGGTCAAAGACCTCCATCTCATCCTCCACGGCCAGGCTATTTCCTGCGGCATTCGAGGCAACGACTCGCACCGTGGCTGGGCCGGACTTGGTCGGACGTCCGGTAATCAGCCCCGCAGTGCTGGCCGAAAGCCCAGGGGGTAGTCCAGTGATGCTGAAGCGCGTGGGATTGTTGGATGCAGTAACTTGTTTGGAATAGTTCTCGCCCACCCGTGCATCATTCAAGTTCAAAGGGTGCACGACCGGCGGCACAGGCACATCAAGCGTGGCGGGCAGGCTCATCACGCTGCCCGCTCCATTGGAAATGCGGACCGTGTAGGTGCCTGTGTCTGCGTTCTGGGCGTTGTTGAATACCAGGGTGGCCGCAGTGGCTCCTATGAGAACTTCACCATTCTTATACCACTGGTAGGTGAGCGGTGCGCCGCTCGCAGTCACACCGATGGTGCCCACCGTACCCGGGGTAACCACTTTGGAGGTGGGCTGCTGGGTGATGACAGGAGCGCTGCGCACGGTAAGAGCGGCGACGCGGCTGTTGGCACTGCCTTGCGCATTGCTGACGGTAACGTCATAACTGCCGCTCGCAGACGCTGTGACGGAGATGCTAGCAGCGTTGGGCGCGCCGAAGCTGCTTCCGTTGCGCCTCCAGGCGTAAGTCAATCCACTTCCCTTCACGATGACGCTGAACGTGACGCTTCCTCCGGGCGTGCTGATGGCATCTTTGGGATGTTGAAGAATGACGGGAGATCCGCTCACTTCATCTCCGTCCAGCGCACCGTCTCCGTCTTGATCTATGGATAAGATTCCGCCCAGTCCGGGCAGCACACCCAGGAAGGTCAGGCTGTCGCCGGCGGACAGGGCATTGAGCAATGCCGTGCGATTGAGAGTGCCATCTGCCGCCTTGTCCAGCTTGTAGGCGGAGGAGGCAAACAACAGATCCCGCTCCACTCCAGCCAGCTTTCCTCTGACGATGAGATCACAGTCACCGGCCACGTCTCGCGCTTCAAGGAGGGCTATGTCTGCGAGCACGGCAGCTTGTGTTCGGTTGGAGCTGTCAACGGTGACACTGTGGCCCACAGCCTTTCCTACCCCGGTATCGAAGCAAAGCATGAAGGCCTTCATGTCCGCGAAGTCGGCTGTGGTGGTCAGATCATCCAGCACGTAGGGATGCACTGTGGGCATCTGGAAACCCGTGCCATCCATCAACATGCCGAAGCCGGAGACACTGGTGCCGCCTGGCGTGGGATTGAATAGCTGCTTCTGATAGACGTGTCGCAATGAAGGGTTTTTGATCGGCTGGTTACGACCAGCTTCATGTGGCAGGTCGAGCACGTTGTTGCTACCGCGCGGCAAGGTGTGGCAGAGGGAGCAGTGGTTGACGTGCTGGTTGAAGAGATCACGTCCACGAATCGGGTTACCACCGCCGAATGTGGATGGAAGGGTACGGTCAAGATTGCGATTGGGGTTGGGATGATTGGTCAGGGACTTGATGTAGGCCGCCAACAAATCCATGTCCTCGGCTGTCTGAAGCTCTCCACCCATGAGGTTCTCAAAGGTGCTGTTGAAACTTTGGATGGTGGGTTTGTCTCCCCTCCAATGAAAGGGCGCTCCATCTCCAATGTCTCTGAGAGTTTGCGTCACCATGGGACCTTTCATGGGATGCGAGTGACGTGAACGTGGCCGAGAATCATGGATGACTTCGTTCGCCCCCATGGTGGTGACCATGCTTCCAGCGGGGTTGCCAAGATCCCATGCCAGGCCGTCCCGATCTGCGTCCAAATGGCAGGTGGCGCAGGAGACGGTGCCGTTCCCGCTGAGTCGGGCGTCAAAGAGATAACCGCGGCCTTGTTTCACCTCCAGCGGCATCGGGTCGTGGGTGCCTGTCTCCACTTCTGCCATCACCGACGCCGTGGCAGTGTCGATCACGGAAATGGTGTTGGCGAGCTTGTTGAGCACGAAGAGTTTCCCATCCGCTTCGTTCAGCGCTAGTCCACGTGGACCGCGCATGAAC
This sequence comes from uncultured Verrucomicrobiaceae bacterium, assembly GCA_964538625.1. Taxonomy (GTDB): domain Bacteria; phylum Verrucomicrobiota; class Verrucomicrobiia; order Verrucomicrobiales; family Verrucomicrobiaceae; genus JAEUHM01. The sequence continues at coordinate 151,505 of CAZIGH010000001.1, read as the reverse complement.
TTGGAATCTGGATCACCCGTGCGGATGTCCACACTGGTCTCCACCGCACCGGTGCTTGTGTTAACCCTTGCGATACGGTCCGATCCGAATGCGCAGATCCAAGCGGAACCACCGGCAGCCTCGAAAACAATGCCTGAAGGTTGGGCGTGTGCGCTGAGGTCGAAGGTGTCAATGCCGGAACCGAGAGTAAGGCGGCTGAGCCGATTGGTAGCAAAGACACCATTGAGGGCAGGTTCGGTAGCGATGAGGTTGTGCGACTCGGTGTTGGTCACCCACAGCTCGGGAGTACCGGGCCGCATGGCGAGGGCAAAAAGGTGCGTGCCGAGATCGGAATGGTAATGAGTCACCGTTTGCGAGGCTACGTCAATCTCTGCCACGTCATGGTCCAGCACATCGTAGGTGATGCGTGAATCCTGGGATGGGACAATGAGTGCGGTCTGGGGAGGAGGTGGCAGCGAGGGGTTGGATGGCGGAGGTTGCGGAGGTGCCTGGGTACGCGGAAGGATGGTGGTGTTGTTCCCAGAGAAGAGAAAGGCGGCGTAAACCTTGCTGCCGTCATGGCTCACACAGAGCGCTCGCGGATAGTCACCGGTGAGAGTGATGGTCCCAAGGTCCGCACGGGTAGCCGCATCAAAGACCCGGATGGTTCCCGCCCGTGAACAGGAGACGAATGCCTTGCCACTCGTGAAGACCACATCTCCCGGCTCATCTCCCACGCGGAGTGTGGCGATGACCGAGTGACTGGTGAGAGAGATCACGGTGACGGTGTCTGACACTTCATTGACCACCCATGCTTCGTCGTTGGTCCGCGCCCGTACGGTCACGGGTTCCAACCCCACCGGGATCTCTGCCACTAGGCTCATGGTTGTGGCATCGAAGACGGAGAGCCTCGCAGCAGGCGAGTTCACGGCCAGGAGTTTGTTACCGTCTGGCGTGAGTGCGACAGGATGCACATGCCTGGCCTCAAAGTGCTGGTACGGCACTTGGGAGAGCACCGTCGTTGTGAGAAGTGTGAAATGCGCTAGCACCAACAATCTCATGGTTTGAGCAGGGCAAAGCGGGTGATGGTGTAGGAGCTGGCGTCTTTCCCGAGGGCCTTTACGGCGGCATCCAGGTTGAGTTCTTTGCTGGTCGAGTCCAGACGGATCTTCGCAGTGCCCGGGGATTTACCGGGAGTCAGCTTGACGGACTTGACGCCTGGCAGCTGCTCCAGTGAGTGTTTGACCTTGCCCGAGCAGACTTGGCAGACGACGCCGGAGACTTCGCCTTCATAGGAGAAGACAGGGTCCGCAGCATGAAGCAGGCTGGCAGTAAGAACGCAGATGATGACGGTGATGATGTGTTTCATGGGTTGTTGAGTTTTGGGGTTCAGAGTTTGGGGTCGTTGAGGAGATTGGTGACGTCGTGGCGGAGCTTGACCCGAGACATCTGGGCTATCTCCTCCTGCGGGTGCACGACGTGGTAGTGACCGCGCACACGACCCTGGCGATCGAGCAGGGTGAGACGCAGATCGTGGCTATAGATATCCAGCGGATTCAGACGCTCTTCTTCAGGAATGGGCTTCGAGGAGTCGAGCCTGAGTTCTCGGCTCATAAAGGCATCCACCGCATCGTGGTCTCCACTGAGAAACCACCAGGGGTCCGTGGGCTTAACGCCCAAGGCCTGCGCAAACCCTTTGAGCATCTCAGGGGTGTCACGTTCAGGCACCACAGTGACGGACACGAGTTGAAAGTCAGAGCGGGAGCCATGTTCCTCCAGCAGCTTCTTCATCTCGCTGATGACAGTGGCACATCCGTGGGGGCAGATGGTGTAAAGGTAGCCCACCACGGAAACCTTTCCGCGGAGATCAGAAAAGCTGACTGAACGCCCGTCCCGCTCGATGATGCGGAGATCACTCTGTACGGTGTTCAATACAGGAGGTCGGCCACGCTTTAGCGTGCTGTCGAAAAGGCCACCGAGTAGGCGGTTTCCCGCCCAGCCGGCTGCCACTATTGAAAGAAGAAATGCCGTCCACCCCACAATGACGCGGATCGGAGGGCTGGAGGAAACGACGGTAGTGTCTGACATGGAAGCAAAGAAGTAAGATGGGCGCGAACTTGGAATGCCCGCCCGGCGAACTGACCGGAACACCGGGCGGACACCTGCACGGATCACGAGCCGGAGAACGGCCGGTCTGCGGGACCACGTCCGGGCATGGCGTCATGAAACACCAAGCCGGGTGCAAGCTCTATGTGGACAACCTTCTCGCCAAAGGGGACCGGCCTGGGCGTGGGATACTTTGCCGAGTGCCGCTTACACGTCCCCGAGGCCACGGGCAGCAAGCGCTGCCGGGCATGGATGCGATCAGATTGTCAAACGGCGTCCGCCCGAGGTGGGGGGGAGGGAGGAGACACGGACCACTGCGCGCTGAGCTGTGGCGGTGCTGCAAAGGCGCAGGCGGAGCGTTCTCGAATGGTTTCGGTGTTGCCGGGTATGAGAGGCTGTCCGGCAGCAGGAAAAAGCTTGAGGGTCAACTCGGTCCGGGCGGGCAATGCGGGGCCTTCGCGCCGCTCTTTGTCCTGACCTTCCTCGATGAGACGACACATGGGGCAGCCATGCTCACCGTCGAAAGTGTCCTCAATGCCTTTGGCCAGGCCCTTCTCAGCGGAATACTGGGCCAACATCTGGCTCCATGCCACCACTTGCAACATGCCCCAGTGACCGCCGGCGATGTACGCCGCGGCGAGTAGGAGAAGGCAGCGCTGGAGGGCAGTCTTCAAAGTCACCTAGACTTGATCCGCATTTTCACGTTTTGTCAATCATGGGGAAGGGATAAGCCTTGAGTCTGACTCGGGTTTGTAGTTGGCTTGACAAAATCCAGCATGAAAAAAACAATCTTCAGTTTGATGTCGATGGCGCTGCTCACAGCGTCCGCTTTTGCGGAAAAGCAGGTGGTGGTGATGATAGCGGGCAAGCCCAGTCATGGTCCGGGCCAGCACGAGCACAACGCCGGGGTGTTGCTCTTCAAGAAGTGCCTCGAACAAGCAGCTGCGGATAGAGTGGAGGTCATCACGCATCTCAATGGCGAATGGCCTACTGCCGAGACGATGGCGAAAGCCGATACCATCCTTATCTATTCAGACGGCGGCGCTGGGCATCCGGCGCTGCAGGATGGCAGGCTTCAGACACTGGACAGGGAAATGAAGCGCGGCTGTGGATTTGTGTGCATTCACTATGCCGTGGAACCCACAATCGAGAAGGGCGGCAACGAGTTTATCGATTGGTTGGGCGGCTGCTTCGAAATCAACTGGAGCGTGAACCCACACTGGGTGGCGGACTTCAGGAAGCTGCCAGATCATCCCATCAGCAATGGGGTGAATCCATTTTCCACCAACGACGAATGGTATTTTCACATGCGGTTCCGAAGGAACATGATGGGCGTCACTCCCATTCTGAGCGCCGTGCCCCCGGCTGAGACGATGACCCGCAAAGATGGGCCGCACAGTGGAAACCCAGTGGTCCGTGAGGCTGTGAAGGCAGGGGCACCCCAGCACGTGGCCTGGGCTGTGGAGCGTGAGGACGGCGGACGTGGCTTCGGCTTCACCGGTGGTCACTTTCATCGCGGATGGGCAAATGGGGACCAACGGAAGCTCGTGCTCAATGCCATCCTTTGGACGGCCAAGGCGGAGGTGCCTGCAAACGGAGTCGAGACCACACTGACGGAGGAGGAACTGAATGCAAACCAGGACCCCAAACCCGAGCGCAAACCTGCGCCTTCCAAACCAGCTGAGAAGAAAGCAGCCTGAACCCCAGGAAGGAGGTCACGATGAGCGAAGCGGCCGGAGAAGGACTAACGATCAAGCCCGGCCTACGATGCTACTTCGGCTGGCTCGCGTCCGTCTTGATCCTCATCTGGGTTACGTTTGGCGAGGCACCGGAGGGTCTCACCCAAGCAGGGTTCCGCGCAGCGGGGGTGGGTCTCATGATGGGGGTGCTGTGGATGTCGGAGGCGTTGCCGGTCCCTGTGACGGCTCTGCTACCCCTGGTGCTCTTTCCCATCCTAGGCATTGGTTCGGTCAAGGAGGCGGCGGCGCCCTTTTCTGACCAAGTGATCTTTCTTTACATGGGCGGCTTCATGCTGTCCCTGGCCATGCAGAGGTGGGGGCTTCACCGGCGCATCGCGCTGGGCATCATCTGCTTCACTGGCACCAAGGAGCGGAGCATCGTTTGGGGTTTTATCTTGGCCACGGCGTTTCTGAGCATGTGGGTGAGCAATACGGCCACGGTGATGATGATGCTACCCATAGCTCTGAGTGTGGCCCAGTTGCTGGCAAGGCAGCGCAACGAGGAAAGTCATGTCTTTCCGCTCGCTCTTATGCTTGGCATTGCGTATGCAGCCACCATCGGCGGCATGGGTACGCCCATCGGTACGCCTACCAACGCGGTCTTCATGGGCTACATGGAGAAGACCGGATCCTCGGTGAGCTTTACGAAGTGGATGATGGCCGCCGTTCCTCTCGTGGTGGTGGCTCTGCCGGTAACCCACGCGCTGCTGACCCGCTTTTGTTTCGCGGTGAGAAACGAGGAAGTGCCAGGTGCTCGTGAGTTGATTCGTGACGAGCTTGCCGCACTGGGCCGTATGTCGCGCGGGGAAGTGGTGACCGCTATTGTGTTCTGCATGGCGGCTCTGTGCTGGGTGAGCAGGCAGTTCGTGGTGGATGCCATGAGCGCTCCACCGCCTTGGCTGCTGTCCGCTTCTGCAGACACCGTGGTGGCGGTTAGCGCTGCATTGGTGCTGTTCCTTGTTCCTGTGGATTTGAAGAAGGGAGTGTTCGTGTTGGAGTGGAAGCAGGCAAGCAAGCTGCCCTGGGATGTGCTGCTGCTGTTCGGTGGCGGACTGAGCTTGGCGGCCGCCTTCGAGAGCACCAAGTTCGCCGAGTGGCTCGGGGCGCAGGCCGGGGCGCTGAGCGGGCTGCCTTTATGGGCACTGATGGGCATCATTGTGCTGGGCATTCTCATGCTCTCGGAACTGGCGAGCAACGTGGCCACCTGCACCGCGTTCCTGCCGGTGGCGGCGGCGCTCGCCACAGGTGCGCTTGGAGTACACCCGCTGCTGCTGACGGTGCCAGTGGCGCTTGCCTCCAGCGCGGCGTTCATGATGCCGGTGGGCACGCCGCCGAATGCCATCGTGTTTGGCACTGGTTACGTGCGCATGTCAGAGATGGTGAAGGCGGGAATCTGGCTGAACCTGCTCTTCGTTTTCATGATTACGATCCTGGGACTCACGCTGGTGCGCTGGGTCTTTGGCGTGTGAGGGTGAAGCTGCACCGTTGCTGTGCGCTATCCAGCGCTCGTGCCCAAGCCCACCTGTTTGGCCAAGGACTCGGGGAACGAGGAAAGGGGGCTGAGGCGCATGTTCCGGTAGTAGCATTCGGCACCTTCCGACTGGATTTGAATCTGCCCTGAGCGCAGTGATTTTTTGTCTTTGCCCGTGGCGTTCTTGAGAGCAAAGACGACCATGCCATTGACCACATGAATGGCGGCGTCACCGAGGGCATAGACTTCCAGCACATTCCACTCGCCGTGAGGCTTGTCAGGTTCGAGCACGGCGTGGACATGTTTGTCCGCACGCATCCACGGCATGGATGGGTCAAAAAGGCGGAGATCACCCTCCATCCGGAAGCGGGTATAACAACCGGTTCCGGCAAGCTGGTAGAAGTCTCCGAGGTCCGTTTCCTGCACCTGGAACTCCAGGCTGCTCTTCCAGACCTTCCAAAATGCACCGTGATCGCCGTGACAGTGGTACAGGATACCGCTGTCCCGTTTCGCCGTGAGTCTAGGGGCCCATTTCCGTTCACCCCATTTGAACTCCGTCCGGAAGTGGTAATCGGAGAACTCGTCCTTGGTAGTGACGCAGCCATAGATCTCACCGCTGATGCGTAGCACGGTGACGCCCTCTTCCAGCGTCGTGCTGAAGACTTGCTTGGGGTCGTTGTTGAGCCCCAGTGGGACACCGTCGTGAACGTTTTCAGCCTGGAAGGTGCCGGGTGGCAGCCCGGTCACGCTGGCATGGGGCACACCCATGAAGACTTCCCACTGGGAGAGGTCGGGATCCAGGAGGTCTGTAGCAGCAGGTGGTTGGCCTTGTCCGATGAGATGAGAAGGCCATGCGGAGGCCGCAAGCAGCGAGATGAGAAGAAGAGACTTTGACATGAGAAGTGAGTGTGTGTGGCTTACCCAGAAGAAGTTCGTCCGAACCCGCAGGGCATAGTGCCGCCACAGGCCCGGACGATGGTTGTACGGAGATGATTGCCGACTACTTGAAGATCATGTTGGAGACGTTGCTGGTCTCAAAGCGGTCTGGGTTGGTAAGATCCGCCGCCGTCAGCTTTGTTTTAGTGCCTTCGAAGCGCACCTGCACATTATCCAGCATCCAGAACTTGATGGTGGCGGAGGTGGTACCCTTGAGCCGGTTTTTCCAGCCCCAGACCTGCGGATTCTGGTAGTCGATGTTCTGGAGGCGAAGTCCTGCCCAGGGTGTCACGTGGGTCGGGTCGCTGGGGGCATCTGCGTGGAAGCCGAGCAGGTAACGCACGGGCTTGGGATCCGAGATGGTGAGGTTCCTGATCCAGATGTGCTGACCCATGTTTGGGGTGCCATCGCCGTAGTACTTGGTACTTCCAAAGACACCCGGCGTGCCGATGATGCAGTGGGCGGTGGAATCTGAGTCTGCGAAGACACCGCGGCAATAAACCACTTCACAGTCTTCGACGACGATGTCTTGGTTGTAGATGGTGGGGAACGAGGCACCGCGGTTGTTGTGGATAAAGCTGCAGCGCAGGGGCATGCCGTTGACGTCTGACCAGAAGACACAACGCCGGATGGCCATGGTGTTGACATAGACGCCGTCGTCTTGGTGCCTGAAGAAGCAGTCCTCGATGAAACTGTTCTCCGTGGCACTGACGCTGTCGTTGTTGGTACGCCAGCTGATGTTTTTGACCCATTTGATCATATTGGGTTCCGAGACTTGAGTGGAGCCGTTCATGTAGATGCCGTGGTGGGCGGGGTCGGCCACGGTCACACCTTCAAAGGTGCAGCCTTGGGCGTGGGTGAGCAGCAGCATCCGTAGCTGCTTGTGATAGTCAGGATGCAGCATGTTCTTGCCCTTGCTCGGGTTCATCTGGAGGAGCGCGGGATTGGATGAAGTGAAGTCAAACGCATGAGGTATCTTGGCACCGGAAATGGTTCCGTGACCGAAGATGCGGATGTTTTTGCTGACCACGCCGTCGTCCCCGTCATTGAAGTTGCCGTAAACGATGGCGTCACCGGGAATGTAATAGCTCTTGTCATCCTGCGGCTTGTAGATGTCTGTGAGCTCCCACGGGCGTTCGGCACCGCTGGCGGTGACGGAGAACTTGTGGATGCCGGGCTTGAAGTAGAGGGTCTTGAACGTGCCGGTGGCTGGCGGCAGGGTGCCTGGCTCTACGTAATACACGTCGGCTCCTCCTGAGGCAGGCGGCTTGTCGGGAATGACGGGGTTGGCAAAGATGGAGACGGAGTGAGCGCCCTGAGCCTTGAAGCGGTGTGGAAACGGATGGCTGGCCAGCTGTGCGGGACTGAGCGTAGCGGGGTCGGCGGCGTCACCCCAGCCAGCGGGGATCTGTCGTGGGGTATTGCGGTTATCAAGCCGTTTGTCGATGTCCACGGCGAGGTTTGCAGGGCGGTTCATTTCGATGTAAACCGCGCCGCCTGAGCAGAGAAATGAAGTCCGGCTGCTAACGGGCCGGACAGCGACATCGTTTATAGGACCAGAAGGTGCACCGTCGGTGATGTCAGAGCGCCTGACGATTTTGATGATAATGGGGGTGTCCGGGTCCATCTCGAAGTTGCAATAAGTGTGGGACCAGCCGCCAATGTATCGTGAGTAGTAGGCTGAATAGTTGCTCGCGTCGTGAAGCGCCGGGGTGCCGGGATAGTCCACGCACTGGGTGAACCAGGGAAAGACCTCCAGCCAGTTGGTGGCGAGCGCGGCGTCAGCATTGTTTAGCAGGCTCTTTTTCTGCACGTAGATGCGGTAGTAGGGTGATGGAGCCAGTCCAGGCACGGGCGGATAGACGTTAAGCGTTCCGTTGGACGGCGGTGGTTGGGTAACCGGGGTGTTCCAGAAGGAGATGCTGCGGATGTCCATCATGCTGTTGGATTGCCCATTGGTGTTGACGAACTTGAGGCAGAGCGTCTGAACGCCGCTCACCGTGGAAGTGAGGCCCGCTGAATTGAAAGGGCGGTAGAAAGTCCAGCTCCCCGTGTGTGTGACGTCGATATGCCCAAGCGGGGTGCCATTGGGTGATCCCAGCCACAGCTCCACTTTGCCCCCCTTGGTCGCGCTGGCGGCCTCCACCTGGAAGGAGTTGCAGCCGGTACCGAAGTCCACGTTGGTGTACTTCACCCATGTGCCGTCTGAGATGCTTCCTATGCGGAAGCCACTGGTAGCGATTTTGGAGTTGTCACCTGGGTGGGATTCTTCGTTGAAGGAAGAGGCGGTGATGACGCGCGAGACGGTGCGCAGGTTTGGCGCGGTGTCTGCGGTATTGACCGCCCTGAAGCGTCTGGTGTTCATCAGCGTGTTGTGTGTGCCTGAGGTGCGGATGAAGGTCAGGTAAAGATTGACCGGGCCGACCGGTACTGAACTCAAGCCGAAGGTGAAGGTCTGATAAGCCGACCACGAACCGGTGTTCGGTACGGCCACGCTGCCAAGAATGGGCCCCGTAGCCGATCCCGTTCGCACTTGGATGGTACCCCCAGGCGTAAAGGAAGCGGCCTCGATCTCAAACTGGTTCGCCCCCTGCGGGAAGACGTAGTCCGTAAAGGCCACCCACGAGTTGTTCGTGATGAAATGAACCTCGCTGTTGACCTTGCGGATGATGTTCTGGTTTGTGGGGGCTACCTCAAGGTCAAACTCTCCAGTCGCTCCGCTCTCTAAGGCATCGAAACGAAAGTTGCGGAGGTTGAACAGATTGCCCGTTCCAGTACCGGAGAACTTGAGGAAGAGCTGCTTTTTTCCAAATCCAGCAAGGTTGATGGGGCAGTGGAAGGGCTGGTAGTTACCGTAGGCTCCGGTACTGGTGATGTTGACGGTGCCGATGACGGGCCCCGTATTGACGTCATCAACCCTGAGCTCAATGGTACCTCCTCCAGTGGCAGGCGCACCTGCCTCCACATAGAAGCGGTTCACGCCATCGAAGAAATCAAAGTTCTCGTAGTGAACCCAGGTGCCGTTCTTGATAAAGCCAAGGTTGGCCCCTTCATTTTTGATGTTCGTATCATCATTGGGGTGGCTCTCGGTTTTGTATCCTTGAGCGTATTGGTTGAGGTGGATGGGGTAGGCGGCCGAGACGGCTGCCAGCCCAAATGCCAGGAGGGAGGTGAGGAGTTGCGTTTTCATGGTTGGCGAGGGGTGGCGTTGATAACGTGGTCAGTTTTGCGCCAAATCGCCGAGTGCCGCTATCCCCAGGGCTGGGGATGGCGGCCCAAGAACACGCAGCGGTATCTCAGGAGTCGTCTCCGGTTCGGAGAATGCCTGTTTCGTATCCGCGTGATACAGCTTCCGTTCGATTGGCTGCGCCCATTTTCACGAGCAGCGACTTCACGTGCGTGATGGCAGTCTCCACGCTGATGTCCAGCGCTAGGGCGATGTCGGCGTTGGACAGCCCGCGTTTGAGGCAGGAGAGTACCTCGATCTCCCTGCTGGTGAGGCGTGCGGGATCATGCTTATGAGCATGGCGATACTCCGGGGTGTAGGGCTGGCACCAGCCATGCTGATGTGCGTGCTTCAGTTCCTTTGCGAAGTGGGCATGGGACGCGGTCTTGAGCAGATAGCCAGAGGCTCCGGCCACCATGGCTCGAAAGACTTGTGACTCGTAATCCTCCGAGCTGAGCATGACGACACGAGCCGCTGGACTGGCTGCCCGGATGGCTGTCAGTGCCTCGATGCCATCCATGCCCGGCAGACGCACATCCATGAGAGTGAGATCAGGAAGCAACTGGTTGTGCAGATTGAGAGCTTCTGCCCCGTTGGAGGCTTGGCCGACGATGTTGAACTCTGGATAAATGCCAAGCATGGAGGCCACCCCTGCTCTCACGGCAGGGTGGTCATCAACAAGGAGGATGCGGATGCTGGAGGGCATGGGAGAACGGGAAACGGCACCTCATGAGGAGCCCTGCGGAGTATGAGGTGCAGCAGCTCTTCAGCGCAAGGGCAATCGTAGCTGGATGCAGGTGCCTTGCCCTGGGGAACTCTCCACGAGGAAACTACCGCCCAGGCGCTCGATGCGGTCCCGCATATTGGCAAGCCCGTAGTGTTGAGTGTCCGCTTCAGAGCTGGAGGCATCAAAACCCACGCCGTCATCTGTGACACGGAGGGTGACGCACCCATCCGTAAACCGGCAGCCAAGCTGGATGTTCGCAGCTTTGCCGTGGCGCACAGCGTTGTTGGCAGCTTCTTGAATGACGAGCATCAAGTTGGAGGCGTGGTTGCCCGGAAGTTTCACGGGTGTACCCTCCACTGTCACACGGACGTTGAGGTCATAGCAGGAGCGAATGATCTCCGCCGTACGCTTGAGAACTTCTGGCATGGCCATCTCGGCACTGGTGCCCCGCAGGGCGTTCAGACAGTCCCGAAACTCTTCGCGCAGTTTAAGTAACAGCTTTTTCGCGTTCTGAAGCGCGGGTGCAGCATCTCTCCCCTGCTCCATCATGCCCTGTGCCGTCTCCATTTGCATCGATATGCCGGCCAGGAACTGCTGAAGTCCGTCGTGCATATCAGCCCCTAGGCGGTTGCGTTCTGCCAGGGTGGCGTCAAACCGGATCTGGGCCTCCTTTTGTCCCGCGATCCGGAGAGCGATCTCCTGTGCCTGCTTGCGAACGCGGCGGGCCAAGCTCACTGCCACAAAGAAAATGAGCGCCGCCAGAGCCAGTACGGACCAGACGGCATTCATGAGTCGGCTGCGCGTCCACCATGAGGCAGCGGCCAGCAGCTCCACATCTGTGGCACCTCGAAGGAGAAGTGATACGTCACCATTGCCCACTGGCTCATAAGTGACGAGACTGTGCCCTCGGGGTTCGATACAGACCACTCCGGTGACGGCCAAGGCACTTCCAGGCCGCCATGCTTCACCAAAGTCTGAAGGAGCGTTTTCCCAACGGACAGGTATCAAGAGACCTTCGGATCGAAGGAGAAGGTTCCTCGATGATTGGAAAGCGTCGCCGTAGGTCTCGACAAGTGTGCCGGTGACGCGCACCAGGCGGAAGTGAAAGTCAAACACGCTTCGCTGCCAGTTGTTCGTGTGTTTCCGCTGGCTTGCATCCAGCAGCTCGGAGGGGGTGATTTCGGCGGGCTGGGGAGGGACGCTCTCTCCCAGCACGCGGATGACTGCGTTTTCCAGACGGCAAATAGGACGGGGTGGACTGACGAAGCCTGATGCCTCCACTAAACTGCCCAGAGGGATATACCTTGTGTCCGAGGTAGTCACTTCCACAGCCGCTTCTCCCTCCTGAAGCATGAGTCTGCGTCCCGGTTGCCAAAGGGTGGCCGTGCCGATGATTCTGCGGCGTGAAGGTGTGGAACCCTCAAACTCATAAGGGCGCAATGAGGCAAGCTTGAGCAGCGGGGCTTGATCCGGCGGTTTGGCCCTAGCCAAGATGACAATGTCCGTTTTCAATGCGGTGACGAGAACAGCACCGTCGATTTCTGCACGGCTGTTGTGCTGGGAGATGATCGTTCCCGTGACGGACAGTTTGGCATCAAGGAGTTCACTTTCGGCAGGGAGTGCGGCCTTGGGTGCCCGCACGAGGAGCGCTCCACCGGTGTTCACCAGCTTGAGCGTAAGTGTATCGCCAGATTCATGACCGGCTGCACCCGTCTCCTGGACCACTCCTTCGAGCCGCACTCGACGCACGTCGTGCCTGCCGGTGAGCACATCCGGGACGGTGACACTGATGGCCTCGGGAAGCGGGACTGAGGAAGACTGAACGGATAGTTTGGATGGCAGCACGACCGGGGCAAAGCCACCGCGTTCAGTCACCCCTTCCACTAGCAGCTCATCGCCTACCTTCAGGTTCCTCATTACTTTCTCGCAGTCTTCGGACCAGAGGCCCTTCTGGCGAGCCTTCTCCACATCCACCCACATGCCTGCAGTGGCATCCTGGATGACGATCCCCGTGTAGGGCGCACGTGGGACCATGGTTACCACTCCGTTGAGGAGGACCGGGCGGCTTTGGTCTGCCTCGACAGGCTGAAGGCGCCGAATGTCGGAACACTGCCGAAGTGTCTCATTGCTCTCATTTGCCTGTGCAGGAGGTGGGGCCAGCAGTGATGCTGCGAGGCACAGCAGCCCAAAGCTCAGCGCGCTTTGTTTTGCTTTTATCAAGACGGGTCTTGCCCTAGGCATCTCCATGCGCGGGAATGTAGAGGAGAGCGGCGCGGATCACCAGACCCAAAAGACAGGCCCGTCACGGTAGCTTTTCAGCGCTTTCTGGCAAAGGTGCTGGATGTCTGGCAGCAGGCGTATAGCCTTCTGCAATGACGGACGGAACAGTAAACGGGCAGAGACCCTCCCAATGGTCGGTGGCGGCTGTGCTGCTGGTGCAGACGCTCAATGCGTTCGGCGATAACTTGATCAAACTTCTCATCATCGGTCTTGCACTCGGCGTGGCGGCGGAGAGTGCCATAGGCAGGGAGATGCAGGTCTATCTGGCCATTGTGTTTTCAGCGCCGTACATCCTGCTGGCTCCGGTAGCAGGTTATCTGTCTGACCGCTTCTCCAAGAACCGAGTCATCATCACCATGCAGGTGGTGCAGCTTCTGTGTTTCGCCGGGTTCATTTTCGCCCTTCGCAGCCGTCTGGGCGAAGCCAGCCTATGGTGGTGCCTGGCTTTGTTTTGCTGCGTGGCAGTGCAGTCTGCCATCTTCAGTCCAGCCCGAACCGGCATCATCAAGGAACTGGTAGGTCCCCAACGCCTGGGACGGGTGAACGGCTTGCTGCAAATGACGATGATGTTCGGCATTCTAGCCGGAATCGCCACCGGGGGCTGGATTTACAAGCATCTGCGTGATCGCGGATTTGATGCGTGGGATGCGGCCCTTTACCCGGTATATGGTTGCGCTCTGCTTTCGCTGATGCAGGTGGCGCTCTCCCTGACCGTCCGCCGAACGCCGAACCAGCCCCAGGTGAGCTACTCACACTCCCTCTGGTATGCGCATCTGACGCAGCTCGGGGCCGCCTTCCGCATCCGCTCCGTAGGCCTGGCAGTAAGCGGGATGGTGTTCTTCTGGTTTATGAGCTACTCGGTAGGGACCATCATGGTGGGCCTCGGTAAGGAGCTATACCCCGGTGACGATGGAAAGGCCACCTTCGAGGTCTCCTTCATGTCTGCCATCGTGGGCGTGGGCGTCATGCTCGGGGGCGCCATCGGCGGACTGGTCTGTCGCCGAAAAATCGAGCTCGGCGTCGTGCCCTGGGCCGGCCTGGGCATTGCGGCGGGCCTGCTCGCCGGCTGGCTGCTCCCGCTGGGAAGCAGTGGCCTCTATGCAGCGCTCGCAGTGGTGGGAGTGAGCGGTGGCATTTTTCTGGTGCCATTGTCCGCGTTTGTGCAGGATCGCGCACCTCCCGATGAACGCGCCCGCATCCTCTCCGCCGGGAACTTGCTGGACTGCCTCATCGGCGGCGTGGGGGGCAATGTGCTCGTCTGGATCATGCTTAAACTCGGCATCTCCTCCAGTGCGCAGCTGGGCATCATCGGCTTCATCTCCCTTGGCGCAGCGGTTTACATCTCCCGCATCGTGCCCAAGGACATGGTTCGTTTCATCTGCCTAGCCATCGTGCGGGCCATCTACCGCATCCGTTCCGTCCAGCCTCTGAACGTGCCAGCAGAGGGCGGCGTACTTCTGCTGCCAAATCACGTAAGCTACGTCGATGCTCTAGTGGTCGCCGCTGCCTGTGAGAGACCCGTGCGGTTCGTTATGTGGGATGTCTTGTACCGCGTGTGGTGGATGAACGGATTCCTCAGACTCTTCGGCACCGTCCCCATCTCACCTACACGGGCCAAGGATGCTATCCGCACCGTTTCAGAAGCCCTCAAGTCCGGCGAAGTCGTTTGCCTTTTCCCCGAGGGAGAGATCACCCGCACCGGTGTCATGAACCCGCTGCAAAAGGGCTTCGAGCTGATGCTTCGCCAGTCCGGCTGCCCGGCAGTGCCCGTTTACCTGGATGGCCTTTGGGGCAGTATCTTCTCCTATGAAGGCGGCACCGTGTTCAAAAAATGGCCCAAAAAGCTCCGCTACCCGGTGGTCGTGCGCTTCGGTGAGGCGCTGGCTGCCAAGGATGCTACGGTAGAGCGGGTGGATGAAGCGTTGCAGAAGCTCAAGTCCCAGTGCGAGACTCCCGATCTTCGACCATCGAAGTGAGGCGAATGCAAAGGTGACGACTAAGATTCTCTGTTAATTCTGAAGCTGAACTCTTGCCACACACGGGCGTTGGGACTACTCTCCGCCCATGAAGCCGGAGCTTTGCCTGTTGGTGTTCGCATGTGTTGCCGTGGCCCCGCTGACTCTGGGCCAGTCCAAAACAGATCCGCTGGACGACCTGAAATCCAAGTGGCTCGCAGCTAGACAGCGTGTGCTCAAGCCCGTCGATGAGACTTACCTCAAGCAACTCGAAGCTCTCAAACAGGCAGAGACTAAGAAAGGCAATCTTGCCGCCGCAACGCGCATCGCCGAAGAGCAGGAGCGTGTGAAAGAAGAACTGGCCATGGATCCAGAACAGACCTTCACCGCAGACCAAGTCAAAGCGGCGCTGGTGGATACCATCTGGGATGGCACAGCCGGCCTGCTTGACCGCTGGACCGTGGAGTTGAAGGCCGGAGGCACGGTGGTGCTGACTCGCCCCGGAAACGTTCCCGGGTGGGGCGGCTGGACTTGGAGCGTCACGCCAAAAGGTGATCTCGTCTTCGAGATTCCTGAACAGAAAGGGCCCACCGAAACACGCCTCTCCAGACGGCTTGACCGCATTTCCCTGGCTTGGGGAAACGGAGCAGCCTTGAGCCGCAGAAAACCCTGATCCCTCGACTCACGGCGGCCCCAGCCAACCCCGTGAAACGGCATCATCCGCAGTGAAAAGCTTCCTGTCTGGTCCGGCGGAGCGGATGTCGATAGCGGTGCTGCTCCGCGCGTGGATGTGGTAGGGCGTGCCGAAGCGGTCGATCATCCTCCCGTCCGCCGCAAACATAGGGTGAGACGCTGGCACAACGACGAGTCGCAACGGATTCCTTCCCTGCAAGACCCGCGCCAAGTCCGTGTCATTGCCAATCGGCGGTCCAGTCCTTCGTTGCAGAGCCTCGAAGTACTGAGCGACGATCTGCCGAAGCGTATCCACATCCTCCTGCACGCTCCGCTCAGGACGATGAAGCTCCGCAGCCAGAGGCGTACCTTCGCCCGCCAACGTCCGCGTCAGTGGCACTTCCCTGGAAACCTCATTTGACGCCCCAGATGAAACTTCGGCAGACACGCTTGGCACCTCGTATTCAAAAGAACCCGTGAGCCAGTAAACACCCAAAAGCAGGGAGAAAACGATGCAGCTCAGGACGAAAATCTTCTTCATCGCGCTGGCGTGTCCAAATCCTCACCTGCGATCATCTGCCACAGTTCATGCCAGGGCCGGTTCTCAAGGCTGGCGCGGCTCACCCAGTCGATGGTAGCGGCCGGAGTGTCTGGCTTGAGACGGATGCCCCACATGGGTGCCACTTCGTTCGGCAGTGCGGCGTAGCGAAGGTCCGCCAGCAGCATCGGATCCCCAGGATGCACCCCCACCCAGCCATCCGAGAAGTGGTAAAATCGTAGGATGTCACGTGCCTGCCCACTGTCTGCCGGAAGCCGAAAATACTTGGAAGCCTCTTCCGCGTCGTGAAACATGGCTGTGGTACGCCCTGGCAGGATGAGAGGCTCACCCGCTCCGCAGCGGATGGCATAGACATGCAGCACACCATTTCGCGCCGCCAGCGCCCGCCAGACCACGATGTTGGCAAACGAAGGCTTCACCACCGTGCGCCACTCGTCCCTGGCACCGCCCTGCCGCGCAAGCCAGTCTTCCATCACCCCTTCGGCACGCCTCTTTTGCAGAATGCACAGTGACAGGTAAAGCGTCACCCACAGCAGGCTCAGCATCACCACGCGCCGTGAGCGCTTCACCAGCGCTGTGATGGCCAGCGCCAGCAGCGGCAGGCTAAAGACAGGGTCCACCACGGAAATCCAGTGCAAAGCTGCACGTGCATCCGAGAACGGCCAGCCCACGCGCGTGCCGTAGCTGGTCCATAAATCACAAAAAATATGCCCCGTCACCGCCACCGTGGTGGGCAGCAGCAGAGCGGCAAAAGAAGGCCGGCTGCGGAAAGACACCAACAGCACCCATGCGATGCCTGCCGCCAGTGCCCCAACCAAGGGAGCCAACAAGAGACTGTGAGAAAAGTGGCGGTGAAACTCAATGTTAAACAGCGGGTCCGTGGACGACGTGAGAAAAATGTCCGCATCCGGCAGCAAGCCACCCGCCACTCCAGCTAGCGCTGCATGCGAGAAACGCGCCCGCTTGCCAGAAACGGCGAGCGCGCAAACAGCGCCAAATGCGGTGTGAGTGAGAGGATCCATGACGCTGGTCGATGAGTCCAAAGACCTGGCACCTCACCGAGTGCGCCGCGCCACCATGAGTGAAGTGCGCTCCGGAGAATACATGTAACCAATGCCAAACGGAATCGGCTGTGCATTATGCCGCCCTTCGCGATAGGCCTGAATGAGGTCCGGCTGGTGACGGTTGCTGAAAATGTCCAGCGTGCCTGAGTAGCTGCCGTAAAGCCGAATGTCCAGCCCGGCAGAGAGAAGGTCCGCGTAGGGCACGCCAGAAGGGTCCTGCACGATGCCTCGGCACTGCGTCGTCAGGTAGTTCCGAATCGTGGAAAAGTAACTCTCATGCATCAGGTAAGAGGCACTCTTCACCAACGCCGGCGGATTCCCCATCGACGAGACAAACTGAAGAAAGGAGCCGCCCGGTTTCAGACTCTGGTCTGCAAGATCCTGCCGAAAGTAGAACACCCGGCGCATGGACCCATCTGGGCCATACGCACGGATCATCACACCCGGCGACTGCGCTCCCTGCACCAGGATGGGATTCCCCGCCGCATCCAGCTGCACAAGGTCGATCGACTCAATCTGGTGCCCCGTCCGCGCCATGAAGCAAAGGATGAGAGGGATCACCCCTCGGAATCGGGTGCTCACCAAGTCGCGCCGCATGTCCTTGGTAATAAAGAAGCTGAACTGCATCACCGAGCTGACGGAAGTGATGAGGCCATCTAGCCCGTTCGCCAGTTCCTCCGGCGTCAACTGGTTCAGAGGAGGAAGCGGCTCACACGGCTCCAGCCCACAGAGAATCATCATGTCCGCCCGCGGAAAAAACGTGTGAGCAAAGACGAAGTCCGGTCCGCTGAAAGGGTAGAACAAACCGTTCGCCCGCTGAAGGTCCGGTATCTCCGCCTGAGCCCACGCCCGCACCGGACCCGCATGACGCGCCTCAAACGTGGACCACAGCCCGTCCATCTTCTGCTGGTGTTGCGCCCACGTCGCACTGCCGCGCAAGCTGCCGAAGACATCACTGCCCACCGGCGGCAGCCCCGCAAACAGCCGCGCCGTATCATTCAACGAAACATTCCCCACAGGCACATTGAACTCCGCCGATGGCTCAAAAAGCGTTACCCCCTCCTCGGAAGACAAAGCACGCCGGATCTCCGACCTGCCCTGCGAGTCCTGGGGCAGCTCACCGTGCTGCTGGTGCGGGTGCTGGCAGCCAGTGACGCCCATGGCGAGGAAAGGCGCGGCGCACACAGCGCGGAAAAGAAGGCGCGGGTTTTTCATGCGCGCGCACTGTAACGGCTTCTGCCAAATGCAAAAGCACCGAGTGCAGCCCCCAGCACAGATTATCGGCACCGCTTCCTCTTCACCTCTGCAAGTCGCCCCAGCACGTCGCACGCCGTACAACCCACCCAAACGCTCCCAGACCGGCAACGGCATTTTCAGACCCAAAAAACCACGGATTTCCCCTTGCCATTGAGGAACGAGCCGCTAACACTCCCGCCGCAAACCACCAGCTCAAATTCTATGGCAGACAACATCGCAGACAAAGTCCGGGACATCATCGTCGAACAGCTCGGAGTCAATCCTGAACAGGTCACCCCCGAAGCCAAGTTCATCGAAGACCTCGGCGCGGACTCGCTCGATACCGTCGAGTTGGTCATGGCTTTTGAAGAAGAGTTCGGCATCGACGTACCCGACGAGGAGGCCGAGAAGCTCCAGTCCGTGGGAGACGTCGTTCGCTACGTCGAGGAGAACGCAGAGTAATCCCCCACTCCACTCACCCTTTTCCGAAAGCCGCAGCGCCCCCAGCGCTGTGGCTTTTTTCGTTTAAGGCAGAACTCCCAAGCCCGTCGCCCCCCCATCAGAAAGAAAGCGCACACCTGCGCGTTTCACCGAAGCCCCCCCCAAAAAAAACGATGCGCCGCCCCCTCATCGCACTCGTCCTTTCATGCTTCGCAGGCTCCTGTCTGGCGGCCTACGACGGACTGCCTGCTCACCAGGCAGCTTTTCTTCATCAGCACTGCGCCGACTGTCATGACGCCGACGTCAAAAAAGCTGGGCTTGACCTCACCTCCCTCAAGTTCGACCCCGCAGCCCCCACCAGCCGCATTGCATGGGAGAAAGTCTTCCACCGCGTGAAGAATGGCGAAATGCCCCCGCGAAAACACGAGCAGCCGCCGGCAGATGCCCGAAGCGCCTTCCTCGCAGAACTCAAAAAACCCCTCACAGCCGCAGACGCAGCGGACATCGCAAAGAACGGGCGCGTCCGCAGCCGCAGGCTCACCCGCACCGAGTATGAACACACCTTGCATGATCTGCTCGCCATTGACATCCCACTCAAACTACTGCTCCCCGAGGACACCGAGTCTCATGGATTCGAAACCGTAGCCGACGGACAGCAACTCTCCCACCACCAGCTCGCCCGATACCTGGACGCTGCCGACCAGGCACTAAGCGAAGCTTTTTCCCGCGCACAACAAGGCGATGAACCCTGGACCATGCACTACTCCCCCGAGATGCTGGCCCGCTCCGGGCGCGGCAACTATCGAGGCCCAGACCTGCGCAACGGACGCAGCATCTCCTGGCCCATCGCACTCCAGTTCTTTGGAAGAATGCCCACTTACGCACCCGAGAGCGGCTGGTACCGCATCACGCTCAAACAAGTCCAGGCCATCAATCCCTCCTCAGATGGCGCCGTATGGGGCACCCTACGCTCAGGACACTGTGAGTCCAATGCACCCATGCTCTACATGATCGGACTCGTAGAAGCCACCCCCAGTCCTCGTGATCTCACCTTCCAGGCCTGGATCGAAAAAGGCCACCGCCTCGAACTCCGGCCCAACGACGCCACACTCAAACGCCCCCCCACCGGTGCCAACGGCGGAAATGTCTCCTTCAAAGGGCGAGACCTCGCCAAACAAGGCTACTCCGGCATCGCCCACCAAGGCATCCGGATGGAGCGCATCCACCCCGGAGGAACTCAGGATGACGTGCGCCGGATGCTGTTCGACGACATGCAGCCACACACCATCACCGCCCAGCACCTCCCCACCCTCGTCGCACGCTTCGCCCAGCGCGCCTTCCGCAGACCCGTCACCGAAGAGCAAACCGCCCCCTACCAGCAACTCGCAGCCCACGCCCTCACCCAAGGCGATCCCCCACTGCAAGCCCTGCGCTCCGCCTATCGCGCCATCCTCTGCTCGCCACGCTTCCTCACCTTCATCGAGCGCCCCGGCAAGCTGGACGCTTACGCCCTCGCCAGCCGACTCAGCTACGCACTCTGGTGCTCCATGCCAGACAGCGAACTCCTTCAGCACGCTGCCGACGGCTCCCTGCGACAACCCGAAGTGCTCACCGCGCAAATCGAACGCCTCCTCTCCCACCCCAAGTCCAAACGCTTCATCCACAGCTTCACCGACCAATGGCTCAAACTCAAGCAGATCGACTTCACCACCCCCGACACCAGACTCTACAAAGAGTTCGACACCGTCGTTCAGGAGTCCATGCTCCAGGAAACAAGGACCTACTTCACGGAAATGCTGCGTGAAGACCTCAGTGTGACCCACCTCGTGGACTCAGACTTCATGTTCCTCAACGGCAGGCTCGCACGCCACTACATCGGCATCCCCACCTCACCCAAAAAGGAAAAAAACAAAGAAACAAAAAAAGACGCACCCAAGCCAGCACCCAAGGCCCCACTGCCCCCCTCTCTCAAACCCGGAGCCGGACTGCAAAAAATCCAGCTCCCCGCAGAATCCCACCGCGGCGGACTCGTCACCCAAGGCGCCATCCTCAAAGTCACCGCAGATGGCACCACCACCTCGCCAGTCGTCAGAGGCGTATTCATCAACGAACGCATCCTCGGCACCCATCTCAACCCACCACCGCCAGGCATCCCAGCCATCGAGCCAGACATCCGCGGCGCCACCAGCATCCGTGACCAACTGGAAAAACACCGAGCCAGCGACACCTGCGCCGGCTGTCACCAGACCATCGACCCACCAGGGTTCGCCCTCGAAAACTTTGATCCCGTAGGCGTCTGGCGAACAGCTTACGGTAGGGGCGATGATGCTGCCAGAGTCAACCCCTCAGGCACCACTCCAGATGGCCAAGCCTTCAGCGGACTCCACGAGTGGCAAAAAATTTACAGCAGTCGCCAACAGCAGCTCGCCAGAGGATTCGCTGGTCACTTCCTCACCTACGCCACCGGTGCCGCACCCCGCCTGCACGACGGCGACACCCTAGAACGCATCTCCGCCAACACCCACGGCATCCGCTCCCTCATCCGAGAAGTCATCCTCAGCGACGTCTTCAACGTCAAGTAACCTGAAAACAACGCCGCCAAACACCCATCCCTACCCCTCCACCATGAGCACATTCACCTTCCAAAAGAAGCTCTCCCGGCGCACACTCCTTCGCGGAGCCGGCGTCACCTTGAGCTTACCGTTTCTGGAGGCCATGACCCCAGCCTTCGCAAGCACCGGAGAAACTGGACGTGCCAAACGCTTCGTCGGCGTCAGTCTCGCACTCGGATTGCACAACCCCAACCTCGTACCCGAAGGAACAGGCCGCGACTACAAACCCTCCCGCTACCTCTCCAGCATTCAGGACCTGCGGAATGACTTCACCATCGTCTCCGGCTCCTCCCACCCCGGAGTCACCGGCGGCCACACCGCAGAAGGCAGCATCTTCTCCGCTTGCCCAAACGCTCGCGGTGCCACCTCACGCAATACCATCTCACTGGACCAGCTCATGGCAAAGCACCTCGGACACGAGACACGCTTCCCCTCTCTCGTCCTGAACACCAACTCCCAGTCCAGCCCCAGTTACACCGAAAACGGCTCCATGATCCCCGCCGAGAACAGCGCCATGAAGCTCTTCACCCGGCTCTTCGTCGATGACACTCCCTCCGAGCAGGAGCGCCAGGCAGACCTCATCCGCCAAGGCCGCAGCGTCATGGATCTCGTAGGCACCGAAGCAAAGGCACTGCAACGAGAACTCGGCTCTGGAGACCGCGACAAGCTCGACGCCTGGTTCACCAGCGTGCGCGAACTCGAGCAACGACTTGCAGCCAACGAAGCCTGGACCCACAAACCCAAGCCAAAGGTGACCCTGCCCCCGCCCGGTGAAGTGCCAAAAAACAATGAAGTCGCCGTGGAGCGCATCTTCCTTGACATCATCCACATGGCACTCGCCACCGACAGCACTCGCTTCGTCACACTCCACGTCACAGGCAACAGCGTCCAGGGCATCGAAGGCGTGGACGAGAACTACCACAGCCTCAGCCACCACGGCATGGACGAAGACAAGCTAACCCAGCTTGCCATCGTAGAGCAGGGCATGATCAACGAATGGGCAGCCTTCCTCCGCAAGCTAAAGGCAGATCACCTTCTGGATGAAACCATGGTGCTCATGACCTCCAACCTCGGAAACGCCAGCAGCCACGACAACAAAAACATGCCCGTCCTCTTTGCCGGTGGCGGGTTCAAGCACGGCCAACACCTCGCCTTTGACCAAAAGGACAACTACCCCCTCCCAAACCTCTACCTCAGCACCCTGCAACAACTCGGCCTCGAAGAAGAAAAATTCGCTACCAGCACCGGCACCATGACAGGCCTGGTTTGACCCATTGATGCTGCCCGAGGCCCCGCCCGTTCGCCTCCCTTACCACCCGCATAAGAGCCTCAACGATTCAGCGCCCCCCGCAGCAGACGTAAGCTTGCCCCGCACCTGCAAGATGCATGAGCGGAGGAGTCAAGATACACCACGCATGATTTGTCATCGCTGAACTGCGGTTCCGGGTAGCTCTTCATCCCCTCCCACCAGCCGAAACACCCAAGGGCCCCAGTCGCCCCGTCATCCCAAACTCCATGTCGCCACCTGCTGGCGTGAGGTTCCGGCAGAGAGGGGGGTCAGAAGCGCTGCTCGCTCATCAGTTCTCCACATTGTTTCATTTAAGCAAGTATCTGATTTACTGAGGAACTTTCTTCATCGACACGTTTGCTTCTACGGTGCGGCTGTAGAGGAAGTCGTGAGACTTCCCCGGGAAGCGAAGCCACCGTGAGGCGGTGGCTGAGGCAAAGCGCCATCTTCTTCACGATCATCGAAGCCTGCCACAGACGCAGCATTTACCCCCAGGAGTATCTGCACAAAGTGCTCACCCAGCTAGCCACGATGACCACCAGCCAGATTGAAGAAGTCCCCCGAAGCCTGGGCGGAGAGCCCCCCGCCCAACCACCCGTTCCCCCGCTCCACTACCCCAAGTCAAGCAGCAGCCTGAGGCTCAGGCCGTGACGCTTCCCTCTTTTCAATCATCCTCAAGAGCTTAGATCCAGGAAATGGCTGTCCGCTGAATCGAGATGCAAATAGTACCCGCTGACGCAGACGGGACCTAAGGTACGATCGACATGTAAGTCGTTCCATCGGCTTGAGATTGGACACCGACCATCTTGGCGAAAGCAAACAGATAGAAGGCTCTGAAAGTAATCCTTTCACCACCCTCAACCAAACCACCAGAGGCAAAACCTGTCGAGGGCACCAGCTTGCATGAAAAGCCCGTGATGCCGGCCTGGACGGGAGTCTGCGTTACCGTATGCCCAGCAGAAACCAAGAGCGGCAGGAACCAGCTAGTGCCATGATCCAGCGAGGTGTAAACAAAGGTGGCATCTGCATCACCGGGCGCTGGCACTTGGCTTGTCCAGATGCGAGCACCCGCTGCGGGTGGTACGTAGCGGTGAATGGTCAGGAGGAGATTGTCCACCGCAGTGCCACGGTGATGGAGCTTCCGCCGTTCATCTGCCTTCTGCCTCACCCAATGAAGGTTTCCTGAATAAATGGGTGCATTGACATCCCTCCGGTTGAGCGTCAATTCACCTGTCACCTGGCCCCCTCCAGCATAAAGTTTGCGGTGAAAGCAAGTGGTCAGCGTGCCCTCTCCCAGTTCCATCAATCCCGAAGCGTTCACAAGCGTGTATCCCGAGAAGGTGGTTGCCACCCCGTCTGGCAAGATCACGGTGCCACTGACGCCGCCTTTGGCACTGACCTTCACGCTGCCAATCGCCAATCCGTGGCCCAGCCACATGGGGCGAGCATTGTTCAGGCGCTCTCCATCCGCAAAAGTGTAGCTACCCACAAAACCGGCTATCGGCGTTGGCTCGCGGCGGCGCAGTGAGACTAGCTTCGAGCGCGCCTCAGTTGTGTCCGGTTGGAAATCGATGTCAAAGCCAGTCACCATACCAAGTTGGGTCTTTGCCTGGATGTTCAGGCGGACTGCGGGCAGATTGGCACGCCTGATCTCGACCAAGGTGCCGCCCGGTTGAATGCGTCCCGTGAATCGATGCACGCCCTGTCCAAGCTCCACGGCACCGGTAAATGCACCACCCACTGACAAGGTGAGAGTGATTTTGCCATACTCTGACGCTTCCCACCCCTCGTCAGCAGAGAGAAGAGGAAGGGGGGCCTCAAAGGTGGCAGCCGTGTTCACCACCATGGAGTTCGCACAGCGGATGGTAAGATCACCCACGTTGGAAGAGTCCACCGCGATCATGTAAGCCTTCCCTTTGGTCAGCTCTACCTGCATCATAGAGGTGGTGCGCTTCACCGTCAAAAGACTCGAAAGCTTGGAGCCCAGGTAAACGGCTGCCTTGGGTCCAGGAGCGGTGCTGGCGGTCACATCCACTTCGTAGTATCCCGTAGCCGAAGGGGTGAAGCGAAACCACGCCGACTTGTAGGCACTGCCTCCATACCCCGAGTGGTCTGGC
Source organism: uncultured Verrucomicrobiaceae bacterium (assembly GCA_964538625.1). Classification (GTDB taxonomy): domain Bacteria; phylum Verrucomicrobiota; class Verrucomicrobiia; order Verrucomicrobiales; family Verrucomicrobiaceae; genus JAEUHM01. The sequence goes on along the minus strand of CAZIGH010000001.1, from coordinate 127,097 downwards.
TCACCTGCCTGTCGAGTGCCGAACGTGTTGTCCACAGTGATCTCAAAGCTGGTCCCGGTCAGAACCGTGGCACTGGCGAAGTCATCGTTGGCCGGTACTTGCGCAAGAAGCGCGCCGAGGGGACACAATGAGAACCAAAGGGCTGTCAAAGAATGGCGAAGGAGCATGGTTGTTGGGGGAAGATTGGAAAAGGGTGATTTTGAACGTCGAAGATGGAGCTAAACCTAGACTGGGAGCGCAAACAGATGGTGGGGGACTCTGACAAGCGCATCACACGAACATGGATGCCATGACCCATGACTGGCACAGAGGCCGGCAACAAGAAACACGAGAATGTCATTCTGCGCACCGGTTCATCTTTGACGCCTCTCAGAATAGGATTGAAGCAGCCAGTTGGCTTGATCCCGCGAATCGTATCCGCGCAGACCTTAGCTGCGGATAAGGGGCGCTCCTGATGAGGGACTCAGCACTCGATGAGATTTACGGCGAGACCTCCGCGGGAGGTCTCTTTGTATTTCGCACTCATGTCCGCTCCTGTACTCCGCATGGTGGCGATGACTTTGTCCAGTGAAACGCGGTGCGTGCCGTCACCACGCAGGGCGAGTCGTGCGGCGCTGATGGCTTTCACCGCACCCATGGCGTTACGCTCGATGCAGGGCACTTGCACCAGGCCGCCAATAGGGTCGCAGGTGAGGCCCAGGTTGTGCTCCATGCCGATCTCCGCCGCATTCTCCACCTGTGCCACACTGCCGCCCAGCGCTTCACACAGCGCTCCCGCAGCCATGGAGCAGGCAACGCCCACTTCTCCCTGGCAGCCCACTTCAGCTCCGGAGATGGAGGCATTGAGCTTGTAAAGGATGCCGATGGCCCCCGCAGTGAGGAGGAAGCGCACGACGCTTTCGTCATCCGCTTTCCGACTGGTGCGCACGTAGTAGTGCAGTACCGAGGGCAGGATACCGGCGGCACCGTTGGTGGGCGCGGTGACCACGCGACCTCCCGCCGCATTCTCCTCATTCACGGCCATAGCCCACAGGCTGACCCAGTCCATCATGTGAAGGGGATCGTGATTGGTGGCGTCTTGAACCCTGACGAGTTTCCGATAGATCCCCGGGGCACGGCGCTGCACTTGCAGTCCACCGGGTAAGATACCCTCGGTCTCACAGCCACGCCTGACACAGCTCTGCATGGCAGACCATACCTTCAGCAGGGCAGCGCGTGTCTCATGCTCCGGACGCCACGCGTTTTCATTCCTGAGGGTAAGCTCACTGACGCTGAGGCCGGTCGCCGCCGCGTGTCGCAGCATACTCTCGCCAGAAATCAGTGGATAAGGCTGGGCAGGGGAGGTGGTCGCACCCTCCGCCGTTGCATCGAGTGGATCATTGACTACAAAGCCACCGCCAACCGAGTAGCACGTGCGGGCGAGCAGTTCGCGCCCCCCTGAGTCCAACGCGACGAACCGCATGCCATTCGAGTGAAGTGGCAGCGTTTCGAGCCTGTGAAACTGAAGGCCGGTCGCTTCATCAAACGGAATCATCCGGATGCCTGCCAAGTTCAAGCTTCGGGAGGAGCGGATCCGTTCCACGCGTTCGCTCACGCGATCCACGTCCACCACTTCCGGCAGCTCACCCTCCAGCCCCAGGAGGACGGCTTTATCTGTGCCGTGTCCTTTCCCAGTGAGAGCCAGCGATCCGTAAAGGTGGACCTGTACCTCATGCACGCTGCCGAGCAAACCGGCGGCCGCCAGTGTGGTGATGAAGCTGTGCCCAGCACGCATGGGCCCAACGGTGTGCGAGCTGCTGGGGCCGATGCCGATGGTGTAGAGATGAAGAACGGAAATAGGCTGCATCATGGTCTGGCTTCAAGCGTGCTGCTCGATCAACAACTCCATCATCGCACGGGCCTCGGCACCAGCCTTGCGTCGCACTTCTTCTTCGGCTTGATCGTAGCGGAACTCCCTTGTGTAGGCAGGGCAATCGAAACGCTGGGCCAACCACTCACGGGAGCAGGGATTCATGCTGCGCCCAGGAACCGTAACCACCTTTTCGGCATCCATAAGAGCTTCGGCTTTTTCCAGCCAAGCACGCGTGAACTCACTCACTCCCGGTGCCGCAGCTCTGGATTCGACATAAACGAAGTCGCGGTTTGTCGAATGGAAGTCAGTGCCGTAGCACACAGTGCCAGACTTGGCCAGGCCGCTCAGGTGACCAACCACGGCCTGAACTTCGGGTTGGGACTGGTCAAACCAGTCTCGGTTCGGATCCACTCCACCTAGGGTGGTGCGCCAGTGTCCGTGGTGTTTGCCATCGGGGTTGATCATGGGTATGACGACGGTACGGAAGTGTCTGCGAAACTCCCCAGCAAGTTCATCTGAGGCACAAAGAGCTTCCACAAAGGCCTCCAGTCCGATGTTGCCGGTGATTTCCGGCGGATGCTGCCCACCGAGAACGAAGATCCAACGAGGCTCTGCACCTGCTCCAAACGCTAGCTGACGAATGGGACGGCCTTCATAGGAGAGCCCTATGGATTCGTGACTGACAAACGAAAGCGCGGCGATGCGGTCCGTCCACGCATTGATGGCCTCAAGCGTCTTCGGCTTCCAAGCGGCGAGGTGGAGTCTGCCCGCAGGAAGCTGCAGAGTGGCCACGCAGTCCGTTCCTTCGCGGTTCCAGTTCTCTTCCTCCAGCTGGATGTAGTTCACACCATCATGGCTTAGCCAGGGGCGAGATGCTTTGAGCGGGCGACCGTCCTGACTGGCATCCACTCGGATGGTGAGTTCTATCATGCATGGATGTTTCGACTCAATGGCGAAGGCATACCAAGGGCTGGGATTGATGGGTCTTACCTCCGGACGGGAGATGGCGAGGTAGCTGCCCTCCTTTAGCCGCAGCACTTCACTGAGCCGACTGCCAGAGGCCGTATTGTCAAACAGGATCTCATCAAACAACCTGCGCCGTCGTCGTTGTAGCTCCGCTTGAGTGGCTGCCAGCCCCTGATGAAGAACAAGGCCTAAGCTGCACGTGATACCGGTCTGAAGGAAATGGCGGCGCTGCATGGTATGCCAAGGTGGAAGCTGGTGGCGAGATGCGCAAACCGGAAGTGTCCTCCTGTCACCGCACGGCAGAGCGAATGAGCCTCGTTGCGGGATAGCCTATCCGTTCGAGCTTGATATGGCGGAACTGCACACTGCCGCGTGTGAGGCTGCCATCACCGCCCATTTGCAGTCTGAGCCTGGCGGTGGTCGTGCCAGGCTTGGCAGTGAAGGGCACACGCATCACCGTCCAATCCCTCTTTTCGACGACTTCCCGAGAGAGGCTTGATTCTGCTGCGCCAATAACAATCGCCTGCACTCCTCCCTGCTGTACGATCTCCAGTTGGGTTGCCCTGACTTCTACACTGAAGAGGTAGTTGGCACTGGGAGCTACTTCTGCATCGCAGACAATAGCCGCCTTGTCTCCCTCTTCACACTCGAGAGTCATCACGTCCGCTTCCTTTTGAGGCGAGAAACCAGCACGTGTGCTGGCGGTTTTGCGGAAACTTTCCAGGCGCCAGGGACTGGAGCCCTGTTCGATGGAGATTTTCTGGGATGGCAAGGGCAGCTCCCATGCTGACAACTCGGCCCGGGTCAGGTCCCCTCTCATAAGCTCATGCACCCACTCCGGGTAGTTGCCCTGTGGTCCATCATGCTTCTCAAAACGCGCCCCGGACTTCCTGGCAGAGTCCCGCATGGGGCCATGCTTCCATGCAACGGAACTCAGTCCGGAGAAACCTCCGCCCGGCTCGGGCACTCTGCCATTGAGAATGTCCGCATACCACTCCATGTAGCCCTGGAATGTGTCATTGGGTCGCCAAGCGCGGGCCTCGCTGTAACGAGCATCATAGTTGCCGGCACCATGCAGCATTCCATTCGGCAAGCGCACGCCTTCCTTCTTCTCGTAGAAGCCATCCAGCCCGTGCATCCACTCGTGCACGAAGATTTCATCTCGCGGATTCATGTGACCGGCGCTGCTGATGGCAAAGGCGCCTATGCCCACTCCGGCATAGTAGCCGCCCATTCCATAGCCGGCTCTTGGGGTGCGATAGCCGGAAGTGGTGTCATAATGCAAAAAGTAGCAGCCAGCGCTGTCATAGTCGCCAGGCTTCGCCAGCTCAGCCAGCTCGGCGATCAGCTCCTTGTGGTCCACCTCCGCGCTGTCCAGCCGTCCGGATTGGAAAATACGCAGAGGCTTGGACGAAATGTGTACGGTGGGCGCAAAGCGGACTCGGCCCTTGGTGGCCTCATGCACCATGTCGGGTGTCTGGATCTCAAAACAGTGCCGCGCCGCAGCGATGTCACGCTCTGTCATCTCGGCTCGAACGGGTAGGAAGAGTGGGTGCCAGGTGTCGCTGAACTGCTTGATGATGAGTAGCACCTTGAACTCGATCTCAGGCTCCGGGGCGTACTCGTGGATCACCGAAGCCACTTCCTCAGCGAGCTTGAGGGGCCAATCCTGGTCTTTCACAAATGCAGGGTTCTCCGCCTGGCGGATTCTCCAGCGGCGCTTGAACTCCACATTGAACGGGCTGCCTTCCTTCCCCAACTCCGGGTGCAGGGCGATGGCGCGTTTGGATGAGGCGGCAGGAGGCATCTGGGCTTCACTTCGGCCACTGCAAAGGGCCAGCAAAACGCACGTCAACAGCATGGCCGGAATCACTCGGGAAGGGATAGATTGGAACGGGGCTGACATGATTTCAGTCTGACGTGTCCTGACATCTGTGCCGAGTTGATTCCGCAAAACAACTGGCCGAGAGTTCCGGCCAGTGATCACCATGTCCGCCGCTCTTCCGCTTACCCGCCCTCAACTTAGTGAGCACGCCGCATTGCATTTGCGGGAGGGCATCTTGGGCGGGCGGTGGCCGGGCCGCCTGCCTGGCGTGCGCAAGCTGGCTGAGGAACTCGGCATTTCACGGGATGTGGTTCGTGATGCACTCCGTCACCTTGAGGCAGCTGGAGTGCTGGCTCACCATGGCGCTGGGCGGAGCCGGGCTGTAGTCCAGGGCTGTAAAGCGCTTGCCCAACGCCGGCTGCGGGTCGGCATCTTTCTGCCCGGTCCGCTAGAGAGTGAAAATGCTCTGACTTTCCAACTCATTTACAACATTCGACAAGCCATTGAGGCCATGGGGCATGGCTGCTTCATCGCGCCCAGGACATGCGCTTCCCTTCAGCAGAGTCCAGTGCGGGCGAAGACCTTTCTCCAGGACTGTGAAGCCGATGCCTGGATCTTTTACTCCATGCACCGTCGGCAGCTGGAGATGGCGGCGGATTTGAGTAAGCCGGTCTTTGCCCTTGGCGGCACCTCAGAGGGGTTGCCATTGGCAGGATCATTGGCGGATCTGTCTGCTCCCATTCGAGAGGCCGTGACGCTGCTGGCGGACAAGGGTCATCGCAGGATGGTTCTCATCAGCCCACCCAGGTGGCGCAAGCCGGTTCCGAACGCTTCTGTGTGCGCCTTTCTGGATGCCCTCAAGCAACGCCACATCCAAGGGGACATGGGTTACAATGTGCCCGAGTGGCGACACACGCCGGAGGGCTTGCAGGGGCTGATGCAGGCTCTCTTCAAGGCGACTCCTCCCACCGCTCTGCTGGTCATGGAGCCGGAGTGGATCGGCCCGGTGCTGGTCTTTCTGGCAGAGAGAGGTCTGCAAGTGCCGCGGGACATCTCCCTGATCAACCTGCTGCCGGATCCCATGCAGTCCTTTTACTGCCGGAAAATCGCGCACTTCCGCTGGCCACTGGCGAGCCACGTGCGCCATGTCTGCCAGTGGCTCAAAGGGGTGGCCGCAGGTGAGGTGCGTCCGGTTCGCAGAAGCGTCTCGCCTTCTTTTGATCCCGGGGAGACGGTGGGCCGCGCACGTACTTTGTCTCTATGATGGGCAGCACCCAGGACGGCTCACTTCCAGTACATGCAGCGGAAGGGATGGTCGTCGATCAAGTTGGCTTTCACGCCGCCCAGTCGGTCTGCATGATAGAACTGCACGCCCACGTAGTGATAGACCGGCAGTATGGGCGCTTGCTCGAGGATGAGCAGACGCTCCGCCTTCATGAGGATGTCGTTGCGCCGGGACGGATCTGGTTCAGCTGCGGCTTTGCGGATGAGTTCATCGTAAGCAGGGCTGGTCCATCCCGTGCGGTTGTTGCCACTGCCCGTGAGGAACATTTCAAGGAAGGTATTGGGGTCGTTGTAGTCTCCCACCCACGAGGAGCGCGTCATCTGGTAGGTGAGTTCGCGCATGGATGCGAGCCAGGTTTTCTGCTCCTGCTTGGAGAGACTGATGTTTACCCCCAAGGCATCCTGCCACATGGCCTGGAGTTCCACGGCGATGTTGCGCTCCACTGCGAGAGGAATGTGGAGGTAATCAACCGTGGGAAAGCCTTTGCCACCCGGGTACCCGGCCTCGGCGAGCAGGCGTCTTGCTTCCTCAATATTCTGAGCCTGTGCGTCGAGTCCGGGATAGTTCTGCCCCGCACCTGCTGGCACCAAGCCATGGGCTACGGGTTCTCCGAGGTTCGTGATCTTTTCGGTAATGCGGCGTTTGTCGATGGCCAAGCCAAAGGCACGACGAACGCGAACGTCGTTGAAGGGAGGCTTGGTCACATTCAGCCGGATGAACCAGGTGCCGAGAAATGGGCCGGTGTGGAAGTAGGGTTGCGTCTTGAGCTTTTGTGTGAGCGTGGGTGGCACCATGCCTTTGTCCATGAGCAGGTCACAAAGGCCGGTGTGGAAGTAGTTGAGTGCGGTGTTGGGGTCTGAGGACGGACGCACTTCCACGGTTTTCATGCGCACGTTCGCTGCGTCCCAGTAGTCGGGATTCGCTTCTAGGAGGATGCGGTCATCTATCTTCCACTCACGCAACCGGTAGGGGCCGTTGGTAACGATTCGATCTGGCTTGAACCAGGCGCTGCCGTGACGCTCCACGGTGGGGAGGTGAACCGGTGCCAGCGTGATAAAGGCACAGAGGTCGATGAAGTAGGGCGTGGGGTTCTCCAGCTCCACAGTGAGGGTGCGAGCATCTACTGCACGCACACCGACTTGGCTAAAATCCGTCAGGCTGCCCTCGTTGAAGGCACGAGCGTTGCGGATGACATAAAGCTGGCTGGCGTAGTCCGCCGCAGTGGAGGGAGTGAGGGCACGCTTCCAGGAGTCCAAAAAGTCCTGTGAGGTAACCGGGGCACCATGGCTCCAGCGCACGTTCCTGCGGAGATGAAAAGTGTAGCTGAGTCCATCAGACGTCACCTCCCACCGCTCCGCCATCCCAGGTTCGGCCCGACCGTCCTCATTCGTTCGGCACAGTCCCTCAAAAAGTGCGCTGGAGATACGCATGGATACTTGGTCAGAGATGAGCGCTGGGTCGATGGACTCCGGCTCCGCACTCTGAAGGAAAACCAGATCCGCGCGCTGTGTCTGCCCGTCGCAGGCTGCGAGTAGAAGAAGCAGGGTGCTGAGCAGTGCGTATCTCATGAGGCGGCGTGCTCTGTGCTCCGACTGCCTGCGAGCTGACCACAACCCGCCGCCACATCGATTCCGCGTCGTTGCCTCACTGTGGCGGGAAATCCCGCTGCACGGATTCTCGCCTGAAAGGCATGGACGGCGGGGTCCATCGTGGCACTGCCTGTGAAGCCGGAGGTGGGATTGAGTGGGATCAGGTTCACATGGGCGTCCAGACCCGCGATCAATGCCAGAAGTTCGTCCGCGTCTGCTGGAGAATCGTTTTGCCCGGCGATCAATGTCCACTCAATGAAGATGCGCTTTCCGGTGGCCGCAGAATAGGTGCGACAGGCGTCCATCAGTTCGGCCAGAGGCCAGCGCTTGTTCACCGGGATGAGAGCGCTGCGACGCGCATCATTGGCGGCGTGGAGGCTGAGGGCCAGCCGGTAGGGGCTATCTTCAGCGGCCATCCGCAGTATGCCGGGGATGACGCCCACCGTGCTGATGGAGATCTTGGACGGGCCTATATTGACTCCGCGCGTGTCACTGATGATGCCGAGCGCACTCATCACCGCGTCGTAATTGTGCAGGGGCTCACCCATGCCCATGAGAACGAGGTTGCGCAGACCGGAGAGGCCAAGGCGTTTGAGTGTAAGCCTTGCCAGAACCACTTGGGCCACGATCTCTCCCGGTGTGAGATGGCGAATGAACCCACCCTGCCCCGTGGCACAGAAAACACAGCCCATGGCGCAACCGGCTTGCGTGCTGATGCAGGCGGTGACTCGTCCTGGATACCCCATCACGACGGTTTCCACCTGCGCCCCGTCCTGAAGGCCCACAAGCAGCTTCCGCGTCTCGCCATCGGAGCTGTAAACCTCTCTCACCACCACCGGCAGGTCCGCACTCCAGGTGTTGCCTACGTTTTCAGCGACCCAGCGCTTCAAAGGCGGGGACAGGTCTCCGCGATCCAGCAGGTGCACCTCTGCCTCCCGATGCAGCGCCCGCCACAGGCTCCGGGCATGAATCGGTGCCAGACCCGCCTCCGTCAGCACGGAGGTGAGGGCCTCAAAGGACAGACCATAAAGGGAGGAGATCACGATGCGGTAAAGAAGCCGCGCTTAGCTTCCGGGGCAAGCAACGGATGCAGGCCACGCTTGGTTCAGCGCAGTCCCCATGCTCCGCGGCGTGCTCGCTTGGCATCGGCCTCGAGAGCTTGCAGCCGCTTTCGATATTCACTTTCACTTCTACCATCCGGGTGCTGTGCGCCTTCCGTGTAAATGCGCACCAGTCCCTGCGCCACCAACTCCTCCATCAAGTCACCGCCGTCCTCGAAGAGCACAAAAGCATAGAAGCGCCCGGAATCATAAACCTCACGCCACCGTGTGTGCACCGTAAACCGGCGCTGAGCGAGAGCGGCAAGTGTGTAATCCCTGGCCCGCTGCCCCATCGCAAGCACTTGCTCCTGAGTCAGCTCGCCAAAGTAGCGCGCCTGCTGCTGGAGTCTGTCTGCGTTGAACTGGTGCAGCCGCTTCTCCGGCGCATCCACAAAGTGCAGGCGGAAGATGTGTGTGCCGCCCTGGTGTTGGACCAGGAAGCTGTCACCGTCATTGTCCCTGTGATCGACGAGCGACGCAGAATCCAGGACTTCATAAGCGCGCACAGCGCTCTTTTTCGACGAAGGAGCTCTCCCGTTCTCGAAGGGCCTGGACGTCTCAAGCCACCATGTGAGCCCCAGCAAGACCAGTGCGGCAGCGAGCCAAAGATGATTGCGCATGCCTCGCACGAAAAACGAGCCCAAGGTCAGTGAGGTTCAAACACCACGCTGCGGCACTCCGAAGTGCCTGCGGGATTCTGACAGCGCCAGAACCAGGAGGGTTGCATGGGGGGGATGGGGTCGCGAATCGTATCAAGGATGCGGGACTGGCCGTGAAACGAGGCTCCATCACGCACGTCGAATCCTTTTGCCGCCACAGTGCCGGTAAGGGATGCTCCGGGCATGAGGGTGAAGGTCCCCATGCAAATGAAGTCACCTGACACATGACCGTAAATCACCACCGCAGCTCTGGCTCTCACCTCCTGAAGAAAGGTGACTTCACAGCCCTCCATCACCTCCAGCCTGTCGCAGTCCACCGGATCAGGCACCACTGTGGAAACCTGATAGACCAGTTCAGACGGCCGGCGCAGCACGCCGCTGGAGGCCGTTTGCTGCACCCGTGTCAACTTGCCCAGGCACACCGGGCAGGTGGGCGTAGTCGAGTCCCCACTCAGGGTCAGCTCGTGGAAAAAGTTCGCCTGTTCTGGGTGCAGGGAGTGCAGAGTACGGCAGAGCTTGGCCACGTCCACGATCTCCAGGCCCAGCTCGCTCGCCCTGGTCAGCGCCGCAGGAGTAGCTCCACCCGGTGCTACCAGAATGCCGTGCGTGCGCTCACGGATGCGCCTGACCTCCCAGCCAAACTGGCTCACACTCTCGGGCGTGGCACCCCATTGATTCCAGGCGGAAAGCTTTACCAGCGAGCGCTGTGGATCCTCCGCTCCAGGTGCGCCCAGCATGGCAAACTGTACCGAGCCATCCGGATTCACACGCGAGGGGCCAAGCTGGCAGCCCGCATTCACCGCGATGGCTCGCAGCAACTCCGCCAAGCGGTACCAATCCAGCGCCGCCACAGCATCTGGATTCCACTCACGGGCCGATACCAGCACCTGCCCTTTGAACAAGGGGTGCGAGTGCGGTGAGCTGGGCATGGCGGGCAACGGCATGAAGGAGTGGCCGAAGAAGTGAGGCTCTCATTGAACCACAGGCCAGAGCGAAGAACAAGCACCTTGGCCAGTGCAGGAGTGGATGTTCCTAGGACAGTGGGTCACACCTTTCTGAGCACCCTCAAACGCTCCCGCCCCTCGCGCCCCGGAAAGGCCACCTCCGGCACGTAATCCTCCAAGACGTCCGCCTTGCCAGCAAACATCTCATCCAGCACTTCCACAGGCAGAGTAAAAGGCGGCCCTTCGTCGCCGGGATCACGCGCAGGATTGATGAACCAGACTCCCACGATGAGACCTCCCGGCTTCAAGGCGGAGAGCACGCCGCGCACATAATCGCCGCGCAACTCCGGCGGCAGACCGCTCAGACAGGTGTGCTCCACCACGACATCGAACGCCCCCACCAACTCCTCGGGCAGCGAAAACAAGTCAGCACAAATCCAGTGCTCAGCAGGTACTTCCGGATGCTCCTTGGCCGCCATCCGCAGCGCCGTGGGTGCGATGTCCAGGCCGGTGGCATCGATCCCCTGGGCACGCAACCACGCTACTTCGTGCCCAAGCCCGCAGCCCGGCACCAAGACACGGCCATGCAGCCCATTCGCCACCACCCACTCCACGAGCGGTGGTGAGGGTGCGCCGCGATTCCAAAAAATCTGTCCCGTTTGATAGTGTTCTTCCCAGTTGGTCATGAGGCTTGCAACATGGCACAAGGTCCGCATCTTGCGCACCCCATGAATAAACTGGACGAGATCATCGCCCACAAGCACCAAGAACTTCAGCGCCTCCTCCCCCGTGCGGAGAAGCTCCGCGCCGCTGCGACCACTAGGAATGACTTCCGCTCCATGAGCGCGCACCTGATGGCTGATCCCACCCGCCTTGGCCTCATCGCCGAAGTCAAGAAGGCCTCCCCCTCTGCAGGCGTCATCAACCAGGAGTTCGACTACCTCACCATAGGCCGCACCTATGACAAGGCCGGGGCCAGCGCCATCAGCGTGCTCACCGATGAAAAGTACTTTCAGGGCAGGCTCGACTACATGACCAACATCCGCAGCGAGGTAGGCATACCCGTACTGCGGAAAGACTTTATCATTCATGAAGCGCAGATATTTGAGGCCGTCGTCGCCGGTGCGGATGCCATCCTCCTCATCGTCGCCGCATTGAATGACACAGACCTCGTACACCTCCTGGAGACAGCGCACGCCTTCCAGCTTGAAGTCCTCATGGAAGTACACGACCTCAAGGAGCTAGACCGCGCACTGGAAACCGGGGCATCCATCATCGGCGTGAACAACCGCAACCTCAAAGCCTTCACCGTCGATCTCGCCACCACCGAAGACCTGGCGGAGGAAGTGCCGGAGGACGTCATCCTCGTCAGTGAGAGCGGCATCAAATCCGTAGAGGATGCTCAGCGCGTCGCAGACTGCGGGGCAGATGCCATTCTGGTAGGAGAGACTCTCATGCGCAGCGGCAACCTCCTCATCGACCTGCCCGCACTCATGTGCAGCAAGCCCGCAAGCAGCAGGGACTAAGCACGCTCACCCCTCCTCAAGCCACGCCAGCGCCTTTTGATAGCTGGCGTTGGTAAGATAGTGGCGCAGCCGCGGATCAAGCGCCGTCTGGTGCTCCTCGCGGAAAGCATCAATGGCTTCCGACACCGTCTTTAACTCCCGCAAGTGAGCAGCAGGATCACGATCCCGAAAGGCGTGATCCGCGATCACAGAGAGTCTTTTCGCAAGCAGGTTGCGCAATGTACGAAGCTGGTCGTCATCCATGATTGAGCGGGTATTCATTCATTCACAATGGCTAGCGTGAGTTGTTATGCGAGGAACATGATTCGCCTCTTCAAAAATGCTCCAAAGCAAAGAGTTTTTGAAAGACAATTTCACGAGCAAAACTTTTTCAAAAACATTCAAGAATCGCTTGTCGATAGTGTCGAAGTTGTCATACACATCACTCACATTTTTTTGAAAAAGCATCTCCGCCTGATGCACTGAACTGCACTCTATTTTCTCACTCGTTTCATCCCATCCCATCCCCCCTTTCACTCTCGAACCTTACCTCCGGCGACCTCCGCCATACTCCAATGGAGACTCCCACAGACCCACTTGATACACCTGACGAATCCTCTGAAAACCAAACCAGCAGCCTTCATTCCCTCCCCCGGCCAGACGACTTCCAAACCCAACTCGCCACCAGTCTCCGTGCCCGTGTGGGCCGAGAGTATGACCGTTGGTTTGGGAGTATGGTCGCCGACGTGGATACGCGTGGCAACGTGATCCTCACCGTGCCAAACCCTATCCACCAGCTCTGGATTGAGAAGAACTATGGTGCCGCCCTGGCTGACGCAGTGAAGGACGTCATCGGCGGCGTGCGCAACGTGCAGGTCTCCGTGGCAGACGAGAAGTCTGGCAACGAGAGCGAGCGAGAAATGGCGCTAGCGTACCGGCGTGCGGGCACAGCCACACCCACGCAGGACAGCGGTGCCCGAGGCATCGCCGAGCCAGTGCGTGCACCTGCAAGCCTCGCAGAAGCAGGCATCAACCCCAAGTTCAACTTTGACAACTACATCACCGGCCCCAGCAACTCCTACTCCGCCGCCGTGGCGCGTGCCGTAGCGGAAAAACCTGGACGCGTTTACAACCCCCTGTTCTTCCACGGCGGTCCCGGTCTGGGCAAGACGCATCTCCTTCAGGCTATCGGTCGGGAGGTCATGTTTCGCAAAAAGCGCGCCGTAGTTCGTTACGTCACCTCAGAAATGTTCACCAACGAGTTTGTGGAGGCCATCCGCCGCCAGACTCTGTCCCAGTTCCGCCAGCGCTACCGGAAGGTGGATGTATTACTCATAGACGACGTCCACTTCTTCGCCGGCAAGGACAGCACCCAGGAGGAGTTCTTCCACACCTTCAACGACCTGTTCAACAACACCCGGCAGATCGTCCTGGCCAGTGACCGCCCTCCCACCGAGATCAAGGGGCTGGAAGAGAGGCTCGTTTCCCGTTTCGGCTGGGGACTCACCGCAGAGGTGCAAACACCAGACTACGAAACCCGCGTGGCCATTCTCCGCTGGAAAGTCGCTGAGGCCGGCACACAGGTAGAGCCGTGGATTCTGGAGTTCATCGCACAGCGAGTCAGGACTGACATGCGGAAGCTAGAAGGCGCGCTCATGCGCGTCGCCGCCTACATTTCCATCAATGACAGCCACGGACCGCCGTTGAGCGAGGAGCTGCTCGAAGGCATGCTGCGGGACGTCTGCGACCAAGAGCCAGGCCGCACGGTGAACATCGACCGCATCCAGCGCATCGTAGCAGAGCGGTATGACATTCGGATGTCCGAGCTACTTGGGCGCGGGCGGCCAAAAATGATCGCTGAAGGACGTCAGGTGGCCATGTATCTCACCCGGGAGATGACCAAGATCTCGCTCGTGGAAGTGGGACGCGCCTTTGGCGGCAGGGACCACGGCACAGTCATCCATGCCATCAAGGTGGTGCAAGCCCGCATGGAGCAGAGTGAGGACTTCCGCGCCATGATCGCCGAACTCAAAGCCCGACTGGCTTCACCGGCACCGTAACGTGCCGGTAAGCTCGCGTGGCACAGGGGAAAGACGAGAACAGGTCGAGGGCGGCGTCCTGCGCCCCGGCCCGCCTTTTTTTGTCAATATTCTTGCCGTTTCTCCCCAACCCGCTAAGAAAACGGGTCGATAAGACCTTATGAAGTTCACCATCTCCAAGCAGGCCTTCCTGGATGCCATCCAACAAGTACAGCACGTCGTCAGTGCGCGCACCACGCTCGCCATCTTATCCAACGTGCTGCTGAAGGCCCGCGCTGGGATGCTGGAACTCACCACCACGGACCTGGACGTAGGCGTGAGCGGCACCGTAGCGGCGGACGTAGAGGAAGCCGGTGCCACCACACTACCCGCCAGACGCCTAGCCACCATCATTCGTGAACTGCCGGCAGACGAGGTCGAGGTCAACGTAGATGAGAAGAACGTCGCTTCCATCCGCAGCGGCCCGTCCACCTTCAAGCTCCTGGGACTCACCAGCGAAGAGTTCCCGCCGCTGGCCAGATTTGACGGCGGCTCCGAGTTCAAAATGGAACAGTCCCAGCTTCGCGACTGTCTCCGCCGCACCTCTTACGCCATTTCCACGGATGAGACGCGCTACGTGCTCAACGGCATCCTTTTCTCCTTCAAGGACAACCTCCTCACCATGGTAGCCACGGATGGGCGTCGCCTCGCCATGGTAGAGCAGGAGCTGGAGTTCCCCCAGAGCCATGAGATCGAGTTCATCGTGCCCACCAAAGCCGTGAACGAACTCTCCCGCCTCCTCGGAGACGAGGGAGAAGTGACCATCAAAGTGACCGGCAGCCAAGCAGGCTTCGACATGGGGCGCAGCCTGCTCGTAACCAAGCTCATCGAGGGCAACTATCCCAATTACCGCCAAGTCATCCCAGGAGAACCCAAGGAACGCATCCAGATCGAGCGCGAGTCCTTCCTGCGTTCCGTCTCTCGCGTCTCATTGCTCGCCTCAGAGAAATCGAACTCCGTGAAGCTCCAGTTTGCGCCGGGAAATGTCGAAATCGTAGCCGCCTCGCAGGACATCGGTGAAGCCCGCGAGAGCATGGCCATTCCTTACAAGGGACCCACCATGACCATCGCCTTCAATCCAGAGTTCCTCATGGCTCCGCTCAGGAACCTGAGTGCGGATGAGATCACTCTCAACCTGATCGATGAAATTAGCCCAGGCGTGATCCGAGTCGGAAGCACCTTCCTATACGTGCTCATGCCGATGCGGGTCACTCCATAAAACTTCCCTCCATCATGAAGACCCAAGCCCTCACCCACGTGCTGGCAGCCACGGGAGCCATGCTCCTCCTGGGCGCTTGTGCTGCCGTACAGCCTCCGCCGCCACCGCCCGGCGCGCGTTCCCTAGACCAGCCACCTGTCGGCGCAGGAAATCGTTACCTCCAAGGCGCAGAAAATCTGCCGCCAGCCGGGGGTTCCCCACCACCAGTGGATCCCAACGCACCCTACACGCCGCCTCCGCCACCCAGTGGCGACCCTGCGGCCGTACAGCCCCCTGCGACCACCGACCTGCCACCTCCATCCACGCCGCCAGCAGAATCACCTGCGCCCAGCACGCCGCCGTCCGCGCCAAGTCAGTCCAGCTCACCCCCACCGGCAACGCCGCCCACCAGCGGAGCGGACCAGTTGCCCTTCGGAATCAAAGTTCCAGACAAGCCTGGCATGGTGTTGAGCCCCTATGACAAGACCGCAGGCATCGTGGACGTACAAGGCATCGCACCGGGCAAGAAAGTAAAGTGCCCTTACACTGGCAAGATCTTCCGCGTCCCGTAAGCCTGTTCCAGTCCCCACAGTCCTTCGGCGGGCGCGCGGCCACCCCTGCGCGCCCGCTTTTTTTCCCGTGTCAGACCTCGCTCCAGAACCCATCGTAGCCATCCTTGGTCCCGGCCTTCTCGGCGGTTCCATAGCACTCGCCCTGCGGGAGCGACAGACTAGTACGCGAGTTCATCTCTGGGCCCGCCGGGGGTCCGCCCTAGAAGCCATTCAACAGGCAAACGCCGCCCACCTCGCATCGACCGACCTGGGGGAGGTGGTAGCGGGCGCTAACCTCGTGGTCCTGGCCACCCCAGTGGAAACCATGCCTGACTTGGCTGCCCGTATCGCACCGCATTTGTCCCCCCAGGCCCTGGTCACAGACGTCGGCAGCGTCAAGCAGCCCGTAGTGGCCGGCGTCACAAAAGCCCTCTCAGGCGCGGCCACCTTTATCGGGAGCCACCCTATGGCTGGCTCCGAAAAAGCGGGCTTCGAGGCAGCCCGCAGCGATCTCTTTGAGCGGGCCACCTGCATCCTGACCCCCACGGCGAATGCCCACAGCGAGCACGTACGGCGCCTTCACGCCTGGTGGTCCGCGCTCGGCTGTCGCACGCTCATCATGTCCCCCGGCGAGCACGATCGAAAAGTGGCTCGCATCAGCCACCTGCCGCACGCCGTCGCAGCCGCCGTCGTTCGCGCAGCCCTCTCACATGAGCCAGATGCAGCCCTGTGCACGGGCAATGGCTTTCGCGACTCCACTCGCGTCGCGGCTGGCGATCCCGCCCTCTGGACTGGCATTCTTCTGGAGAACCGCACCGAGGTCCTCTCCGCTCTCGAAGATGCCCGCAGAGAAATGGCGCTGCTGGTTGAAATCCTGGAGCGCATGGACGAAGGAGCACTCACCCATTTCCTCGCAGAAGCCCGGAGCCTGCGCATGCAGGTTCCCCCCGCTTCCCCCCCACCCTATGGCTCAAATCAAAGTTCGTAAACTCCGCCACATACCCGCCGAAATCTCCGTGCCGGGTGACAAAAGCATCAGTCATCGCTCCGCCATGTTCGCGGGCTTGGCGAAAGGCCGCACCGTCATAAAGGGCTTCCTCCCCAGTGAAGACTGCCTCTGCACGGTGCACGCCATGGAGGCGCTGGGCGCGGAAGTGGAGTGGCTGGAGGAGATCGAGGGCATAGGCCCGGTCACCCTTGCCATCACAGGCCACGGGATGAAGCTCAAGGCCCCCAGCCAGCCAATTGATTGCGGAAACTCCGGCACCACCACCCGCCTGCTCGCCGGCATACTCGCAGGCCAACCCTTCACTACCACGCTATTTGGAGACGCATCCCTTTCCAAGCGCCCCATGAAACGCGTGGCCGACCCCCTCTCACTCATGGGCGCAAAGGTGGAGGGCCAGGGGGAAAAGATTTGCGCCCCGCTCACCATCACAGGCGGTCAGCTCCAGCCCATCACTTACCGCCTGCCCATGGCTAGCGCCCAGGTGAAGAGCGCCGTGCTCCTGGCAGGCATGTTTGCCCCAGGCAAGACAAGCGTCGTGGAACCCGTGCCCACCAGAAACCACACCGAACGCCTCATGAGCCACTTCGGCATCAAGTGGCTGCGGGATGGCGACACCGTCAGCGTCTATGGTGGACAAACGCCGGAGCCCGTGGACATCACCGTCCCCGGTGACATCTCCAGCGCCGCATTCTGGATGGTGGCCGTCGCAGCCGTGCCGGGAGCTCAAATCACCCTAAAGAACGTCGGTCTCAACCCCACCCGCACCGGCATCATCGACGTCCTCCTTCGCATGGGAGCCACCATCTCCAGCTCCGAGACGGACGAGCGGGGTGAACCACGCGGCAACATCGTGGTCAAAGGCGGTGAACTCAACTGCACCGTCATCGGCGGCAGCATCATCCCCAACGTCATCGACGAACTCCCCATCCTGGCCGTCGCCGCAGCGCTGGCGCATGGAACCACTCGCATTTGCGACGCCGCCGAGCTCCGCGTGAAGGAGACAGACCGCATCGCCGCAGTGGCTGAGAACCTCCGCCGCATGGGAGTGCAGGTAGAGGAGTTCGAGGACGGCATGGAAATCCACGGCGGAACCAAGCTTCAGGGTGCTACCATCGAGACCTTCCATGACCACCGCATCGCCATGGCCTTCGCCATCGCCGGACTCCACGCGGAAGGCACTACCACCATCGAAGGCACCGAGTGCATCGCCACCTCCTACCCCGGATTCGAGCGAGACCTGGAACTCTTCCTTGGAGGTGGAGCCAGCACACCGCCGATCAACGTCATCGCCCGCATCCCAAAGAAACTCGGCTTGGACACCCTCACAGAAGAAGATACCCGGGACTGATCCTCAAACCACATGAGCCTCAAGCACCCCGTCATCGCCATCGACGGCCCCGCCGCATCCGGAAAGAGCAGCGTGGCCCGGTTGCTCGCCGAGCGTCTCGGCTGGCGCTACGTCAACACCGGCAACATGTATCGCGCCGTCACCGCCATCGCGGTGGAAAAGGGCCTCGACCCGCATGACCAGACTCAGGTGGGTGCACTCGCAGAGGCCCTGCGCATCGAGTTCTCGGATACCCCCGTACTGCACGTCATCACCAAGTTCGAAGGTCGGGAACTCACCAATGCCGAACTCAACAGCGAAGCCGTGAACGCCGCAGTTTCCTTCATCGCCCGCGTCCCCGCCGTCAGGGAGAGACTTGTCCGGGAGCAGCGCTCACTCAACGACCTCGGTCCCCTCGTCATGGAAGGGCGAGACATCGGCTCCGTCGTTTTCCCCCACACGCCGCACAAGTTTTACATCGACGCCAGCGAGGAAGTGCGTGCGAAGAGACGCCAAGTCCAGGGGCACTCCGACACCGTCAGACTGCGAGACCAAATCGACAGCACCCGCACCACCGCACCGCTGGTTGTCTCAGAAGGAGCCTGCTACATCGACAGTTCGGACATGACGCTGGACGAGGTCGTATCCGCAGTCCTCGCAAAACTCACCACAGCGGGCATCTCATCACCACACACAGCATAGCCTTATCCAGGTCATGAATGCGGTTTACTGGTTGGGTCACAGATTCTTCCGCGAGCTGTCGCGAGGCTTCTTTGGCCTGCAGGCCCACGGCCTTGAAAACATCTCTTTCAAAGGGCCGGCCCTCATCGCGTCCAACCACGTCAGCTATCTTGACCCCCCCTTCATCGGCGCCGCGTTAGATGAAGACATCATCTTCTTCGCCCGCAAATCACTCTTCCGCTTCACCTTCTCCAACTGGCTCCTCACCCGCTGGCAGAGCATCCCGGTGGATCGCGACCGCCCAGACCCCGGCAGCATGAAGGCAGTTTTCAGAAAACTCAAGGAGGGCAAAAAGGTCTTAATCTTCCCAGAGGGCACACGCTCGCCGGATGGAAACCTACAGCCCGGAGAACCAGGAGTCGGCCTGCTCATTGCCAAAGCCAACGTACCCGTCGTCCCAGTGCGCATCTTTGGAGCGCACGAAGCCCTGCCACGAGACAAAACGCTGCCGCAACCCGCCACCATACGAGTCGT
This sequence comes from uncultured Verrucomicrobiaceae bacterium, assembly GCA_964538625.1. GTDB lineage: Bacteria > Verrucomicrobiota > Verrucomicrobiia > Verrucomicrobiales > Verrucomicrobiaceae > JAEUHM01. The sequence goes on along the minus strand of CAZIGH010000001.1, from coordinate 107,994 downwards.
CTTCGGCAAGCCCTGGACCTGCGACCTCAGCCACTATCCCGCCGACAACAAACTGGCTTACCAAAAAATCGCTGACGACGTCATGCAGCTCATCAGCGACCTCCAGCCCGCCGACTGACCTCAGTTCCCCGCCTGCCGTCCTGCGCGGCGGTGTTTCGCTATCTCCTCCTTGATCCTCTCCGCGCGATTGCCCGGATCCGGATGCGTGCTCAGGATCTCCGGCTGACCTCCCCCGCCTGATGCCTCCTTCAAGATGCGCATCACTCCTATCAAAGCCTCCGGATCGTAACCCGCATCGATCATAAAGCGTACCCCCAGCGCATCAGACTCCAGCTCGTCCTCCCGGCCATACTTCATGTTCACCACATTGGCCACCATCTGAGCCGCATGCATTCCCCCGGTACCACCGTCACCCAGCAGCATCCCCGCCGCATTGGCTAGACCACCTATCAGCCCTGACTTCGCCATCTGCTGGTTTGAATGCCGTCCTACCACATGGCCTATCTCATGGCCGAGCACACCTGCCAGTTGGTCTTCATTCTCCAGCAGCGAGTAAAGTTTTGCCGTGATGAAAATTTGTCCGCCCGGAAGCGCAAACGCATTCACCGTCTGATTGTCCGCCAGCAGATGGAAGTCGAACTTGTACTCTGTATCCCGTGCCGCACTGGCATTCACCAGCTTCATACCCACCTCATCTACCAGAGCCTGCGCTCGCGGATCACGCACTTGACCTCCGAACTCCTGGATCAGCTTCGGCGCTGACTGAAGCCCCATCGCCACCTCCTCCGCCGCCGTCGCGATCGCTAGCCGCTGCTTCCTGCCAGTGATGGGATTATCATACTCCGTCGTGCCCAGGTAATACGACACCAGCGCCCCGCCCATCATGAGCAGCGCGATGAGTACCCTCGGATTGCTCAAACACCCCGAGGCACACCCAGCTCCCGAGCCGCGTGAACGCATGGACGGCTGCCCAAAGGAAGGGCCGTCCGAATACCTGGCAAAATGGCAAACCTGCCCCAGCAGCAGCTGATAGAGAAAACGCATGACTCCGCCACTTATGCCAGAAACCCACACTCATGGCAATGCGGACTGAGACCATGGCCAGAGCAAAAAGATACCGCCCGGCAACTAACAGATTCCCACCCTACACGTCTTTCTGGTATCCTCCACCCGTTGTTCATGCGCAAATCTTTCATTTTCACTTCACTGAGTCTCTTTTTCCTTGGGCTTGGCTTGCTTTACCACGCGATGCCACAGGGTGGTGATCACACGATCCAACAGGCGGACTGCCACATGTGCGGGGAGAATCCATCAGGCACGTTCGCGGCTCCAGCTTCCAAGCCCCCCACTGCATCTCCAGCCGCATCGGTCGCGGCATCAGCTGAGACCCCCACCCTGCCCGATCCCCAGCCTCTTGAGGACCCCATCACTGCCTTTTCCCAATGGATCGCCCGCTACGAGCTCGCCGAACCCGCAGACAAGCAACTCTTGATAGATGAAGGCATTCGCCTCGCCAAGGCCCGTCGGCCCATCTTCAAGCAGCTTATCCGGGACGATCCCCGCGAGGCGCTCGCCAAGGCGGTGCCGATGGTGGTGCGACAGAAGCTGCCAGCGGAGATTTTAGGCGAGCTGGAAGAACGGGTAAACAAAACCGGCGTCCTGCGTGCCTACCGAGGCCGCACCGCCGAAGGCCAACCCATCGTCAAACGTGTGGCAGAGCTGAAAGAAGGCCGCACCTATCAGGCCCACGTCTATGGCCGCCGCGCCGAGACCTGGAGCTGGACGCCCGGAGCTTCCCTCAACGGCGTCGCCATGGATTCCGACTTTGCAGTGAACGAAGATCCGCTCCGCGTCATGGAAGTAGGCGAGCTGCCCAACCCGGACAAACCCGTGGTAGCCGTCTGCCCCGTCTCTGGAAAAACCTCCCTGGGTCCAGATCAGACCGCCGAGCCAGTTGAAGAACTCACCCCCGCAGTCGAGACCGCAACCGAAACCGTCTATCTCTGCAACGGCACCCACGTCGTCGTTTACCGAGAGCAACTCATCATGGCCGAGGGCAGCACCGGCGGGCCCACAGGTTTCACCGGCATCTTGCCATCTGCTCCCACTCCTTCCATGGGTGTGGTGCGAGTCCTCTACATACCCACCACCTACGCAGACCAAAACGCCGTTCCCGCTACCGAAGCCACCGCATTGCAAATGATGCGCGACGTCAGCGACTACTATGCCACCAACTCCTACGGCCGCCTCACCCTGCTCACCACCGTCACCCCTCCTGTAAAGCTGCCTCACACCGAGAACTGGTACATCCAGCGGGATACGTCCAATGGGGGCGACATTGACGGCGAAGGTCTGAGCATGGCACACGCACGTGAGGAGGCAAAGAAGCTGGGCTTCGATTTCACCAACTTCGACTGCACCGTAATGCGCCACAACGGCGGCCCCGGCAGCTACGGCGGACTCGGAGGCGGCAGCACAGTTTGGATTCGCGGTGACGGTGCCGCCCTCACCGCGCACGAGGTAGGTCATGCGTTTGCGCTTGGTCATTCAAACTTCTGGGACACAGCTGGCACAAGCGCCATCGGCGCGGGCACAAACCAAGAGTATGGCGATAGCTATGACGTCATGGGCGGTGGCGGCGTACCAAACGAACACTACAACTCACAGGCCAAAAGCCAGATCCGCTGGCTGCCACGGGACTACATCCAGGACATCACGCAAAGCGGATTGTATCGCATCTTTGCTTTTGACCAGCCTACCCTGGAACCGACGAAACGCTATGCCCTGAACATCACCAAGGACGCACAGCGCGTGTATTGGGGTGAGCTCCGTCAAGTCTATACCGGCAGCACCTCACGGCCATGGGCAGACAAAGGCCTCCTCCTCGGCTGGCGCTACCCGAATGGTGGCGGCGGCAACCTCCAGCGCATCGACACCACCCCCGGCTCACCCTTTGCCAAAGATGATGCCGCCATCTCCCTGGGTCGCACCTTCAGTGATACAGACAGCGGCATCCACATCACCACCGTCGCAGTCAACAACAACACCAGCCCGAAGAGCGTGGACGTGCAGGTTCACCTGGGCAAGTTCCCCACCAACCAGCGTCCCACGCTTACCCTGGCTGCCTCCTCAGAAGTCGTTCCCGCCGGTGCCACAGTCACCTTCACTGCCACCGCATCTGACCCAGACAACGACGATTTGGCTTATTCCTGGCAGCACTTTGGCGATACCACATACAAAGTAGTAGAGCCGAACGCTCCCGTCATCACCCGCACCTTCCCCACCAACGGCACCTACGTCATCGTCTGCACCGTCAGTGACATGAAGGGCGGCACCACCACCCGCAGCAAGCTCATCACCGTGGGTAACGGCAATAGCCGCTTCACCATCGCAGGTCGGGTCACCCTCGGCGGTCAAGGCCTGCCGGATGTCGTCATCACCGCAAACGGAGCCAACGGCGTCATCACAGACAGCGACGGCTATTACATCATCCCCAATCTCACCGCTACCACCTACACCATGACACCGCTGCTTTACGGCTACACCTTCGGCGAGCTGTTCAACAACTCGGTCAGCGTGGGACCCAACTTCTCAGGCGCGGACTTCGAAGCCACAGCCGCAGGCACCGTCAGCCTCACTGCCACCGTGCAAACCGTAGCAGAAAACGCCTCAGGCACTCCGGGCCAGTTCACCCTCACCCGAACCGGAGATCTCAGTTCCGCCCTCACCGTCAACGTCAACACCGCAATCGGCTCCGCCACCAAAGGCACGGACTACACCTTCTCACCCGACTACGCGGCTGGCAGCCAGGGCTTCAGCACCTTCACCATACCGGCAAACAGCGCTTCGCTCACCATCAACGTCACCCCCGTCAACGACAACTTCGCGGAAGGTCCAGAGACCATCACTCTCGAACTCGGGCAGAGCACCGCCTACATGCCCGGCTCCAGCACCTCTGCCACCATCGTCATCAACGACGATGACACCACGTTCCCGAAAGTCAGCCTCACCTCCACCGTCGGCAGCACCGTGGAAGGAAGCCCCTCCCCAGCCAGGTTTCTCTTCACCCGCAGCGGAGCCACTGACACAGCACTCAGCGTTTCCTACTCTCTCAGCGGCACTGCGGAGAATGGCGCAGACTACGTCACACTGTCAGGCACCATCCTCATTCCAGCGGGCGCAGCTTCTACGGAAGTCAACGTAACCAGCCTCAACGACAACACCGCAGAAGACCTTGAGACCGTCACCATGCGCCTCAGCAATGGTTCTGATTATCTCGTCGATCCCCTGCTTCTCACCGCAACCATCAGCATCGTGGACGATGACGTGCAGACCGTCACCGTGGAAGCGAGCGATGCCACTGCCACTGAAGTGGACCTCACACTCCCCGGCGCACAGGCAGACACTGGCACCTTCGTCATCACCCGCACAGGAGACGCCAGCGCACCTCTCACCGTTTACTATGCCCTGGCAGGCACCTACAACGCCGGCGTGGCCGCCACCCACGGCGTGGACTACGACGCACTCCCAGGCACACTCACCATCCCCGCAGGCCAGACCCAAGCCAGCGTCACCATACTGCCACGCTTTGACAACTTTGGAGAAGGCACCGAGCACGTCGTCCTCCGCCTTGGATCAGGCTCCACTCTCTATCAAGTAGGTGCAGCATCCAGCGCAGTGGTCAACATCCTCGACAACCCTGGAGACAAACCTCAGGTGGACGTGGTACAGACCGCCAACCCCGCCGAGCCCTCCACCAATGGCAACTTCCGGATCACCGCCCGCGGCGCAGGCACCGGCAGCCTCGTGGTCAACTACACCATCAGCGGCACGGCCACCAGCGGAACGGACTTCACCGCACTCTCCGGCACTACAACCCTCACCCTGAACAACGGTCTGCCTGTAGTCAGCAACATCAGCGTCGTTCCCATCAATGACACCACACCGGAGGAGTGGGAGACCATCACGCTCACCATCACCCCCAGTGCCAACTACCAGAGCTTCGGGCCCACCAGTTCCGCTACCATGCGCTTGCTTGATGACGAACAGCCCACTGTGTTCGTTGAGACTCAGGTTGGCACCAGCGGCAATGCTCACACCGTTACTGAAGGCACCACCAGTAATCCCACCAAGTTCTGGATCAGCCGGGACGGACCGCAGAACGTCGCCGTAACAGTGAACTACACCATGAGCGGCACCGCCACCAGCGGCGCGGACTACCAAGCCCTTAGCGGCAGCGTCACCATACCTAGCGGCACCCAAGGCGTGGACATTCCCGTCACCATCCTGGACGACACCACCTTCGAAGGCACAGAGACCATCATCCTCAACGTCACCCCCGGCGGCAGCTACGCCACCGGCATCGGCAGCGCTACGATGTACATCAACGACAACGAGACCAGCACCCGCACCGTAGCCTTTGACAGCAGAGGGGCTGCGGGTCCTGAGAGCGTAGGCACCGTCACCATACCCGTCAGCCTCAGCTCACCAGCCACCACACCCGTCACCGTGGACTACGAAGTAGAGGGTGGCACCGCAGGCACCACCTCCTCCACAGGCAGTACCAGCACCGCCTCACCGCCCTTCTGGGTGCGTGCCGTGCGAAGCGGGAACACCTTTGCCAGTTTCGTCTCCTATGACGGGGTCACCTTCAATCAGATCGGCAACGCCTCCACGGTAACCATGAACAACACTGGGTGGATCATTGGCCTCGTAGCAGGAGCCACCACCAGCGGGCAAAGTGTCAGCGCCACCTTTGACAACGTCACCATTACGGATCTCTCACCGGGCTGCACCCTCTCCGCCACACCCACCCACGTCACCCTGGGCACCACCAACCCCACCTCCACCAGTAGTCTGTCTGGCGGTGTCTTCACCTTCTCCGCCGGCTCTCCCGGTCTCCAAGCCAGCCAGACCTCAGACAACGTCCGCATGGCCTACTACACCCTCACCGGCGCTGGCACCAGCTGCATGGTCACCGCCCGCATCAGCGGCCTCAGTGGAGGTGGCACTACTTCACGCGCTGGTGTGGTCATTCGTGAAAGCACTGCTGCAAACGCCCGCTATTACGCCTCCCTCATGAGCGTGGACAAACGCCATTACCTGGGTACACGCACCACCACCGGCGGCAGTTCTACCGCCACCGCTACCACCCAGATCGCCAAGCCACACTGGGTGCGCCTGCAACGCACCGGAGACCTCTTCACCGCCGCCACCTCACCGGACGGCAGCACCTGGACCACCCTTGGGACACCGCAAACCCTGGCCCTACCCGCAGAGACCCTCGTGGGTCTGGCTGTTTCCTCCCGCTCGGATGGAAACCTCAGCGCCGCCACCTTTGACAACGTCAGCCTCACGCCAGCTCCACCCGGAGGCATTGCTTTCCAAAAGCGCTCCATCGGCTTCGTCAATGCCAGCGGCACTTACGCCCCCAGCGCAGGCGTTCACAGCCTCAGTGGCAGCGGCGCAGCCATAGGAAGCAGCTCGGATGAGTGTGACTTCGCCGCCATGCCAGTCACTGGAAACTTCACCCTCGTAGCCCGCGTCACCAGCCAGACCACCTCCGCACTCAACGCACAGGCCGGTGTCATGGTCCGTGAGAGCCAACACCTCAACGGTCGTATGCTCTACTGTGGCACCACCGCCAACAACTCGACGGAGTTCATTTACCGACTGCGTCCCCTGACTCATGCCGCCGGCGTGGGCCTGGATCACAACCTCGTCAACGGCCAACTCAGCTTTGGCATCAACGAGCAGACCAAGAACATCACCTTTGATGTCATCAATGACTCCATCAACGAAGAAGCAGAAATGCTCAACATCGTCCTGCGCAACCCCTACGCCGCCCAGCTCGGCAGCATCACCACCTTCACTTACACCATCGAAGATGACGACTCCGCCCCCGCCCTACCCTTCGCCGGTTTCGGCAGTGCCACCAGTACGGCGCCTGAAGCCGCCGGCACCGCCAGCATCCTGGTCAGTCTTAGTCTCCCCGCCACCACAAGCACCTCCCTAAGCTACACCGTGGCAGATGTCACTGCTACCGCCGGAGCAGACTACACCCTGGCCAACGGCACCGTCACCTTTGCTCCGGGAGAGACTATCAAAGCCATCCCTCTGGTGATTCACGATGACACCGCCATCGAACCCTCAGAAACCTTCACCGTCACCCTGACCAATCCCGTCAACTGTCAGCTCGGCAGCATCAACGTCCACACCTTCACTATTCAAGATGATGACAAACCGGTGGTTACCATCTTGGCCACCGATCCGGATGCTGCTGAAAGTGGTGACCCTGGCGCATTTACCGTCACTCGCACCGGTCCCACCACCGCAGCGCTCACCGTCAGCTTCACTGTCTCAGGCACTGCCACCTCCACCTCAGACTACGCCAGTCTGGGCACCAGCGTCATCATTCCAGCTGGCAGCGCCTCCGCCGTCCTTACCGTGTCCCCCATCCAGGACACCGCCAACGAAGGCCCAGAAACCGTCATCGTCACCCTGGCAACGAACAGCGCCTATAACATTGGCACCCCAAGCGCCGCCACGGTCACCATAGCCGATGACGACCGCAGCACCGTCACCATCGTAGCCAACGACGCTTGGTCCACCGAGACCCCAGGAAATCCAGGCCAGTTCACCATCCACCGCACCGCACCCACCACGGGCACCTTGACCGTGAACCTCAACCGCACCGGCACAGCCACCAATGGCACCGACTACGCTACCATCGCCGCCACCATCTCCTTCGCCGCCAACGAAGTGAGCAAAACCATCAACGTCCTCCCCGTGGACGACACGCTGACCGAGGGGCCAGAAGTCGCCACCGTTCAGATCACCTCGGGCAGCTACATCATCGGCGGCACGGGATACGCAGACGTCACCATCGAAGACAACGACAGCCCGCCCACCATCTTCATCTCCGGGCCCACCGCACAGGGACCACTCATCGCCAGCGGAAACGGCATCATCCTCACCGCAACCGCCCAGGACGACGGTGCGCCGGCTCCCATCACCTACCTCTGGAGTTGCGTGAACGGTCCCGGCACCGCCACCATCGAGACACCCACCGCAGCCAGCACACCCATCAGCTTCAGCGCACCCGGCACCTACGTCGTGCGCTGCACCGTCACCGATACCCAGTTCACCGTCAGTGACCAAACCACGGTGGTCGTTGGTTCTTCCATCGCGGGAGCCGAGTGGGTGATCCACGACCTCGGACCCACCACCGCCCGCCGGGGCCAGACCTTCATCAAGGACGGCAGCTTTACTCTGCTAGGAACTGGCGGAGGATACGCAGCCGCCACCGACACTGCCCACGTCGCCCTGCGCCAAGCAGAAGGCACAAGCAGCATTATCGCCCGCGTCACTTCCCTGAGCGGAGCCACCACACCCTTCGCCGGAGTCACCATGCGGGAAACCCTGCAGCGTGGTTCCAAGCGTGTCGTGCTCGGCTGCCTCACCGGCACCGGCCTGCAAATGCGCACTCGCAGCAGCGCCGGTGCCACCGATACCGTCACCGCCACAGTGGCCGGCATCGTTCCACCCGTCTGGATCAAGCTGGAGCGCACCCTCCCAAGCGGAGACATCACAGGCAGCTACGCGCCGGACGTCAGCGGCGCGCCCGGCACCTGGATCGCCGTCGGTACCGCCAGTGCGCTCTATACCACATCACGGGCGGCATTGGGTCTCACCACCACTAGTAACAACACCGCCGCCACTGCCACGGGCGTCTTTGACAACGTCACGCTCACCCCGGCAGCCAATGGGCCGGCGCTGATTGCAGAAGAGAGCAGCACAGCACCGAATCTACCAGGCACCTTTAGCGAAAGCGCGGGCACCTACACCATCGCAGGCAGTCCCACCGGTGTCTTCTACGGCTGGCAGTTCTACGGCGACCTCATGGTCACGGCCAGACATGCCAGCGCCACCAGCGGAGCAGGCAGCGCCACCAGCGGCATCGTCATCCGAGAGGCCAACGACGGGGGTGCCCGCGTGCAGCTGGGCCGCATTCCTACCAGTTCCTACAACGGCTACTTCTGGACCAGTATCGCCGGGGGTTCCAGCGGAGGCGTGCCCAGCTTCACCGGCACTACGCGCTGGGTGCGGCTCGTCCGCAAAGGCAACACCATCACCGCTTTCCATGCGCCAGACTCCGGAGGCAATCCAGGCACCTGGGCGCAGCTTGGTCAGTCCCAGACCGTCATTATGCCCGTGCCCGTGCTCGTCGGCTTCAGCGTCAACAACTCCACCGGTGTGGGCCTCAATACCGTCACGTTCACCAATCTCAGCATCGTGCCACTGAACAAAGCACCCATCATCGACATCGCCAACACCGCCACTTACCCCCTCTCTCCCGTGATGTTAGATGGCACCGTGACCGATGACAACTTCCCCACCCCCATCAGCCTCACCACTCAGTGGAGCCAGCGGAGCGGTCCAGGCACTCTCATTTTTGGCAACCCCGGGCTGGTGGATACCACTGCCACTGTCACAGCAGGTGGCAGCTACGTGGCACGGCTCCAGGCAGATGACACCAGCGCCACCACCTTCCGAGACATCGCGTTCAACGCCTACCTGAATCCGTTCCAGGTGTGGCAGGCGCAGAACTGGAGCCCTGCTCTGACAGACCCAGCCGCTGGAGAACATTGGGACGCCGACTATGACGGACAGGTCAACCTTTTAGAATACGCCTTCGGCACCGCGCCCAACCTAGCCTCAGGAACCCCAGTCACTTACTCCCAAACCGTCGTGGGCAGTGATACATTCCTCCGCATCAGCGTGCCCAAAAACCCTGCCGCAACCGATGTCACGATCACGGCCGAGGCATGCAGCGACATGCAAAGCTGGACAAGCGCCGGCCTCGTGGTGGAGACCAACACTTCCACCCTCCTCGTCGTCCGCGACCACATCCCCATCACCCCAGGCAGCCGACGCTTCATGCGGGTGCGTGTTACGAGATCCTAGTTGGAAGCCTGTCTGCCGGATAGCCCTTCCCATCTTCAGAGGAAAGGAGATCCCACGGCTTTATTGCCCTGAAACGCTCTGATGCCCCGCTTTACGGCTGCTCCAGAAGCGAGGAGAGCGAGGGGTGACGTTTAAGGTAGTTCTGGGCGTCAGCGGGAGCCTTCTCCGCCCAATCCGCCAGCACTGATTGCAGAGCCATGTTCCTCTGCTCTGGGTCCCTTATGGCACTTGCCACTGCAAGGGCCTGCTCTGGCCTCAAATCGGCGAGGACGGCTGAAAGCTCCATTCTGGCCCTATCTGAAGACACAAGGTTCGTGTTTTGGATGATCCATTTGCTCAGACCGTCTGGAGCCACATTCGCCCAAGTGCTGAACACGGAATCCTCCGCCAGTCTGCGCAAACTTGGGTCCGCGATGGATGAGGCATACCTCATGGCTGTCTCAGGTTCATCCGATGCCCAAGTGGCAAGTGTTCGTTCCGTCATGCTGGAGCGCAGCTCTTCGTCCGAGACACGGGCGAGCCAGCCTAATGCGTGCTCCGGGGCCGCACCGGCCCATGCTCCGACGATGGTGCTCAGAGATGCCAATCTCAGGCGCGTATCTCCCAACTTGCTAGCCCAGGCCGCCGCCGCCTCAGGGTCAAACTCTGCCCAGGCATTCGCTACGATACTGGCAGTGCTGAGGCTGAGCGGATGCTGGTCCAACCAAGCGGCAGCCTCGGCAGGATACTGGTCCGCCCACTCCGCCATGACCGCGTTCAGTGCAGCGTCACGGAAGGCACCATCTTCTAGCGTCTCTGCCCAGGCTGCACCTTCTTGCGGCGCGGTGTTGGCCCAGTGTTCCATAACGGCGGCTATTGCCGTGCCCCCAAAGGAAGCACCTGCATGCTGGAGCGCCCATTGTGCGGCAGCGCTGGGGTCGTCCTTGGCCCATGCTTTTGCCACCGCAGCCACGGCGGTCGTGCGCGCCGTACCTGTCAGGTCCAAAATGGCCCACTTGGCGGCCTCATTGGGGTCAGTGTCAGCCCAGGCCCCACCCACCGCAGCACATGCGGTGGCACGAAGTTCACCAGGCGGCAGGGACTTGCAGGCTTGCGCGGCAGCGGCGGGATCTCGGTTGCTCCACTCGGCGAGCAGTGAACTCAGGAAGGCTTGCTTGTCGGCCAATCCGGGAATTGAGTTCAGCGCCTTCCATGCCTCTGCGGGATCCTTGTTCAGCAGTGTCACGGCCGTTTCTTGCAAGCGCTTCCTCCGCCGTACCGAATCCAAATCCTCCAGCACCGTGCCCAGGGTGACACTGTCCGCAATGGCCACGGTAGGCGAAGAGATTTGAGCCGTGTCGCGATGCGTCGTTCGCCCACCGCGAAATAAGGGAGGAGGCTGAGGTTCCCCATTTCTAGTCCACCACCAAGCGAGGTTGGAGACCACCAAAAGCAGGCCGAGCGCCACATTGACCGTAAAGCTGTTCATGCGCGTCTCAGTGCAGCACGGCAGGAGTCTACCCCATCCCATCGAGCGGAGCACTCGATGTGCCGGCCCGTTCTACCGTGTGACCGGCAGGGCAAAGGTGCCCGTGTCGGTGTCCTTGAGCTTGTTCTTGTCGGTTTCCTGACGGGTGAACGTCCCAGCGGCGAAGTTCAACTGGTAGTCATCCCACTTGTCGGCCTTGAACTGCAGCCGGAGAGTTGCGTTCGTGCCGTTGGGCGTGTAAACGTAGGTGAAAGGATCCACGTCGGTAGGATCCGTCTGCACACCATTTGTCGCCGTGTTGAATGTCAGTCGCTCGGGCAACTGAATTCCATTTTCGCTGACAAGATAGGCCAGCCCCACCAAACTGGAGGGTGCCTGCCCATCACCCACGGGCCCGGCAGGCAGACCTGGGCCTTGGTCGTCGTCATCATCGTCATTGATGCCGTCATGGTCGTCGTCATCATCGTCGTCGTTGCTTACGCCGTCGCCGTCGTCATCCCGGTCGCGGCCACGCTTCCGTCCGTCCCCATCCACATCGTCCTCATCGGCGTCGCCGTTGCGACGACCATCCCCATCGATGTCCTCCTCACCCGGGTCATTGTCGTCCAGGCCATCACCGTCAATGTCGCCCTCAGAGGGGTGATCATCCGCGAGGCCGTCCCCGTCTATGTCAAGCTCAGTGATGGCATCATCTCGTCTGCCGTCGCCGTCAATGTCCGCTTCATCCAAACTATTATCATCATGGCCGTCGCCGTCGATGTCGCTTTCAGCGGAACTGTCATCTGCGAGGCCATCCCCGTCTATGTCAAGCTCGGAGGTATCGTCATCTCCCCTTCCGTCGCCGTCGATGTCGCTCTCGGAGGGATGGTCGTCCGTCCTGCCGTCGCCGTCGGTATCGTCTTCATCAAGCGAGTTGTCATCTTTGCCGTCGCCGTCAATGTCACTTTCCGACGGATGATCGTCATTGAGTCCGTCACCGTCGATGTCGCTCTCGGAGGGATGATCGTCCGCTCTGCCGTCACCATCAATATCACTCTCTGTCACTGAATCATCGTTGCGCCCGTCACCGTCTATATCACTCTCGGAGGGATGGTCGTCATTGAGTCCGTCACCGTCAATGTCTTCCTCGGCGGGGCTATCATCCGTCTTGCCATCACCATCAACATCCTTCTCATAAGGAGAATCATCCTTCAAGCCATCACCGTCGATGTCCGTCTCAGAAAGATGGTCGTCAGGCAGCCCATCACCGTCGATGTCGTCCTCGGTCGTGTCATCATTTGTTTTGCCGTCGCCGTCGATGTCTGTCTCCAGTGCTGCGTTGTCCGCTTTACCGTCACCATCGATGTCCTTCTCTGCGGCGGCATCATCCGCCCTGCCATCACCATCAATGTCGCTTTCAATCGGACTGTCATCCGCGAAGCCATCGCCATCGATGTCCATTTCTGCCAGTGAGTCATCTGGCAGACCATCGTCATCGATGTCAAGTTCCGCCGGATGGTCGTTGGCAAGCCGGTCGCCAATATATCGTCCTGCGTTCGGACCTGACTTCGCTGTGCCGCCGTCCACGTTGCGATCCAACCCATTGGGAATGTCGTCGTTGTCGATGTCAGGATCGACATCATTGGTCAGCCCATCTCCATCCAGGTCAGCCACGATGGCAGCCTGCGCAGGGTAGGGGAGGACGACAGGAGCCAACAGACCCAGGACGAGGGCTAACAGTGTTGATTGAAACTTCATATTATTCTTCGCAACGCTGAGAGGATCTGAAAAATGGCGTGTTATTTCAAGTCGAAATACAGTCCGTACCACTTGGTAAGCAGTTCTAGCATGTAATGGCGCAATCTTGGCATACCCGGCGGAGTTCGTGCGCCGAACCTTTTCCGGTAAAGGAGCTCGTGGTTTGTTGGCGCATTTGCAGCGTCGTAGCGGGTGGTAGGTGTGGGAGCACGACCTGCTGAGCTTTGAACCTCTTTGGGTGACACAACGCCGCCGAGATGAGTGATGGATTGATGCAGTAACGAAACTTTGAGGCGGCCCCATCACTGGATCAAGCCAGCAGGTTCAAACTGCGCCTAATGAGTGATGGAGAGTCCTGCGTCCTGGCTGGGGCAGTCATGGCGGCGTGTGGTTGCGCTAACGGGCTGAATCAACTATTCAACGAACCGTGGCGCGCTTCTGCCGGAAAAATCTCATTGAAGGATGTCCGCGTGCGGCCCGCTCAATCCTTTGGCATGGAGCTTGTTCCCTACGGATTGGCCCCTTCTTCGATCCTCAGTAGCTGATTGCCGGCGAACCGTTCGCCAGGCTTGAAGAGCCAGCCCGCAGAGGTGTTCATGAGCTGGTAGCGCCGGATGTTGAACTCGGGCAGCACCAAATTGCTGTTTGGATCATAGATGCGCCGACCCGAAAACTCACCCCAAAGCCGATACTCATAGTTGTGGTCGAAGCCATAACGCAGCTCTGCGTTTTCATTCTCGGGATAGCGGTCCGGCTGCCTACCGTAGCGCTCGGAGAGAATGACGAGCTTTGCCTTGTCCCAGCTCTGACCGGGGCGGCGCACATAGCCCCACAGATGAGTGCGCTCTATGTAAAAGCGGCGTCCCACCCAGTAGTCTCCCGGCGGCTCGGCTGCGATCTGTTGCGCTCGCATGGCGATCTGAAGCGAGGCGCTCTGAGATGTCCCACCCGTGCTGGAGCAGGCGGTCAGTGAAGCCAGGAGCACGGTGGCGAGGAGAAGCCGAATCATAAGAATGCAGTTGGGGTGATGTGAATGCGCTCAATGCTAAAGCCGAGACTCGAGTTCCGCCAGCCTGCGTTCGAGCTCCCGAATGCGCTTTTGGAGTTCGGGTACTTTTCCGGGGTAGGCCATGAGCTTGCGGCCCTCCATGAGCGGCCTGGCGGGAAATCCCGTGTAGTGACCCTTTTCTCGAATGTCCTTCGTGACACCTGCTCGTCCAAGCACGGTCACTTGGTCCGTGATTTCAAGATGACCCGACGCACCGGACTGCCCACCCATGATGACGTAGTTCCCTAGCTTGGTGCTGCCCGAGATGCCCACTTGTGATACGAGAATGCAGTGCTCTCCCGTCGTCACGTTGTGAGCTATCTGAACCAGGTTGTCGATCTTGGTACCCCGTCCGATTCGAGTCTTGCCAAATCGAGCGCGATCGATGCAGGTGCAGGAGCCGATCTCGACATCATCTCCCACTTCCACGATGCCCACCTGATCAATCTTCAAGTGCCGTCCTTGCACAAACTCGTAGCCGAATCCGTCACTGCCGATGACTGCTCCGCTATGGATAATGACGCGCTGACCGAGCACGCAATGGTCCTTGAGCACGGCGTGGGCGTGAAGCACGGAGTTGGCTCCCACCTTCGCGCCGTGTCCCACATAGGCACCGGCATGGAGCACGCAGCCGTCACCCACCACCGCACCGGCCTCCACTACGACGAGTGGCCCTACATGAACAGTGCTGGGGTTCAGTTTTGCCGTTGGTGAGACGACCGCTGAAGGGTGAATGCCGGGTTTGGTTTCGATTTTCTCCACTCCGAACCAGGCGATGACGGCCGAGAAGGCCAGCGTGGGGTTGGCCACTTCCACGTAGCACTTGCCTTCCGGTCGCTCTGAGTGGTCGGGTGAAATCAGCACCACGCTAGCTTTGGTAGTAGCGAGCTGCGGAGCATACCTGGGATTTCCCAGAAAGCTGACTTCACCCGCCGCAGCCTCCGAAAGTGAGTTGAGCCCAGTGAACGTAGCGCCCGCATCTCCGGCGGCAATCTTACCGCCCACGAGGTCTGCGAGTGCTTGGAGGGTGATGGTTTTGGACACGAGGTGGTTGGCTCTGGTTGAAAATGGAAACGGCGGCTTCATGGAGCCGCCGCTACCGGTTGGAGTGATTACAGTGTTTTCGGAACCCTTCCGGCGCAAAACTCACTTCTTGCCGGTGCCCTTTCCTTCAGCGGGCTTGGCATCCCCATCTGCTTTCGCGGGGCTGCCGGCGTTCTTGTTCAGCTCTACGATGATCTGGTCCGTAAAGTCGGTGGCGCCCTTGCTATAGAGCAGAACCGGCGAGCTGGTGATGCTCATCGCGGAGCGGTCGAAAACGAAGTCATAGCCATCGGCTTCCGCCTTGCGCTTCACTACGTCAGCGATCTCTGCATACAGATCCCGCTGAAGATCATTTTCCTCCTGACGCAGCTTCATGGCACTGCGCTGCTGGAAGTCATTGATTTCCTGCTCCATGGACCGCACTTCCTTGGCCAAGTTTTGCAGGCTGACACTCGCCTTGGCGCGGCCTTCCTGTGTCAGAATGGGGTCATTCGCTTCCTTCTGGAGCTTCTGAACATCCGCCATCTTGGCCTTGTAAGCTGTGTAGCGCTCGTTCATATCCTGGGCCACCTTGTCGCGGTTGCCCTTCATGACGGTAGTGGCGTCTTTAGTCTTGTAAAACTCCTGGAAGGCGCGGCCCATGTCCACGATGCCGAACTTGAGATCGGCGGCACCGGCAGATCCGGCAGCGAGGGAGGCGATTGCGAGGGCGGTAAGGTATCTCATTGGGGGGGTAACTTGTCGAAGAAGCGTGATGTGGCAGGGCGTCAGAACTTATAGCCCACGTTGAAGTTGAACTGCCCAGAGGAGTCATTGAACTCGTCAGACTGCACTGGGATACCAAAATCCACGCGGATGGGTCCGATAGGAAGGAACAAGCGAAGGCCCACGCCGAAGTTAGAGTTCACGTCGCCGCCCCAATCGAATGAATCATTGCTGACCATACCGATGTCGTAGAACACGGCACCACGGACTTTCTCCACGATGGGGAAGGTGTATTCCACCGAAGCGTAAGCCGAGGAGAGTCCACCGACAGGTTCGCCGGTTTCGTCCTTGGGACCCACTTCGCGATAGTCAAAGCCGCGAAGGTTGTTGGCTCCACCGAGGAACAAACGCTCGAAGATGGGTACGCGGTCAGCACTGCCCCATGTATCGACAGTGCGGAAGGCACCTTCAATGCTGAGAATGGTGTCCCACGGAAGATTGAAATACTGGGCCGCCTGAAGGTTGACGCCCCAGACGTCGGCATCACCGCCAAGGAAGCTGCCAGACATGAGTGCGCCCACTTCCACCTTGTGTCCTTTCCGGGTGATGAAGACGCTGTCACGAGTGTCATGCACCCAGGAGAGATCGATCTTGCTCTGGAGATAATCGCCATCCTCGAGCTTGATGATCTCGCTGGCTTCATCATCCACGTCGATTCCGATGTTTTGCAGCGTGTAGGTCAGCTCGGCATAGGAGTGCTCACCTAGAGGTTTGCGGAAGTTGAACGATCCGCCCATGTTGCTCTGGTCATACACGTCGGACAGGTAGTAGAGATCACGATAGAAAAGCTCGGTGGTGAAGGAGAGCTTCTGACCCAGGAACCACGGCTCGGTGAACGAGAGCTGGAAGTCTCGGCGCTTGGTCCCGTATTTGAGGCCAAGGTGGAAGCGCTGGCCGGCACCGCGGAATCCGTTTCCTCCGATGTTGAAGTTTGTCTGGGTGAGATCCAAGAAACCGACAAGGCTGTCGATGGAGCTGAAGCCCGCACCAAAGTTGACGGTGCCGGTGGACTGCTCGGTGACGGTGACGTCCACGTCCTTGAACCCGGCTTGCTCAGTGTCGTTGGTGCGAATGTCCACGGCGCTAAAGTAACCGAGGTTCTGGAGGCGATTGCGGCCCGCCTCGATCTTCACGGTATCCACTTCATCTCCTGGAGTAAATGGAAGCTCGCGGCGGATGACGCGGTCCTGGGTGGTGCTGTTGCCGGCGATGTTGACCTTGCGAACGAAGGACTTCTCTCCCTCCGTGACGCGATACACGATCTTAACGAGGTTGGGGCCAGCCGGGATTATGCTGGTGTCCACACGGGCGTCAGCGTATCCGCGTGAGCCATAGTAGTTGCCAATCATTTTCTCATCTGCCCGCACATCTGACCCTGAGTAGGGGAACCCGGCGATGGTCTGGAGAGCGGGTGCAAGTTCCGCAGGTGTGAAGATGGTGAGGCCGTCCAGCGCCACTTCGGCGACGTCGTAGCGCTCGCCCTCGCTGATGACGTAGGTGAGATCCACATACTTGTCATCTACCTGCTCACGGCGAATGTCGAGCACTTGAGCATAGACGTAGCCTTGGTCCTGATAGGCAGACTCCACTGCTTTGCGATCCTCGAACAGCACGTCATCCGTGATGGTCTTGGACTTGCCGCGCCAGACGCGGTAGATGGCTTTCTCCTTGAGCTTCAACTTGGAGCGGAGGGTGGAGGACTTGATGGCACTATTGCCCTCAAAGTTGATGTTGCGCACGAGGCCGCGGGCGCCTTCACCGATGGTGTAGGTCACGCGGGTGAAACCTTCACCGGTCGGCTCCGTGGTGTAGCTCACGACGATGCCGGCGAATCCTTTCTTCTCATAAAGCTCGCGGATTTTCCCCTGGCCGGCTGCGAGCTTGGCCTCGTCCACGGGCTCTCCCACGCGGAGCTCAGTTTCCTTCAGGAGACGAGATTCGGGATAGGCGGTGTTACCGACGAAACGAATCTCACCGAGCGCACCACGACCGGTGACGACCACGGTAACGGCTACCCCGCCCGGCACTTCGGAGGAGGTGATGTCCACGTTGTCCACGGCTCCGGTGGCGTAGAGATTGCGAATGTCTTGCTCCACGTTCTCATCCGAGAAGGCCTCTCCCTCACGAGTGGACATCTGGGCGCGGACGCGGGCTTCACTCATGGAGGCGGGTCCCTTGAACTGAATGCGGAGGGACTTCACGGTGCGCCCTGCGGCAGGCGCATTGACCGGAGCACCAGCCTCCTGGGCGGGGCTTCCGGGTGAGACGAATACCATGGACAGGCCTAAGCCGAGAAGGCGGAACGGTTTCAACGAAAGCATATGGACAGTGCGGACTTGAGGGACGGGAGAGATTTGGGCATGCCGGTGGACGGCAGACCTCCATTACTGCCGGACAGGCAAGGGCGCGTCAAGGCGAAATGCGGATTGATGAAAGGTTGGGCCTGGGGCACCCTGTCACCGTCTTTCTCTCTGGCATTTCCCGGTCGGGCGGCGAAAGTCGGTGCCTGATCCTTCCATGGCAGCTAGCGCATCCGTCCAGCTCATCCCTTTCCTCGACTCGCCCAGCACCAGGGCGGAGCTGGTGAGCTGGCTGGCCAAGTCGGAGGGTGCTCAGGCTTCAGAAGCTGGGTGGGCGGCGAGATTGCGGCACTGGTGGGACGAAAACCCATGGCGCACTTTGGTTCAGGAGCGCGGGTGGCTTTTGCACTCGGAGGGCGGCATCGTGGGATTTCAGGGTTTGATTCCAGCCGCCTACGCAGTGAACGGTGAGTGTCGGGCAGCGTGCATTTCATCTACTTGGCGAGTGGACAACGAGTTCCGTAATCAAAGTGTAGCCATGCTGATGCAGCTCAAAAGGTTGGGATTGAGTAGGCTGCTGGTGGATTCGACTCCCACGGCGGATGTGCAGGTGCTGCTGCAAAAAACGGGCTGGAAAGCCAGTAGGGAGGTGGAGCAGTCCATCGTAGTGCCGTGTCTTCTTTCGAGTCCGCAGATGGCGGCGGGCAGACGTGTCACTGAAAACCTGGATGAGGTGCGGAACGTGGCTCAACCCTTTTCATCGGCTATCGGCGTGGAACGCTGGATCACACTCGACTACCTCCGTTGGTATGCACGTTCTAACACGCGGCAGCATGTTTTTGGCGGTGTGGTGGATGCCCAGGGCTGCCTGAGCAGCTACGTGTTCCTCACACGATCCCGGTTTGGCAGTTGGATGGAGGTGGACCACTTCACTTCAGAAGGGAAGGATGAGCTATTGGCCCTGGTGGCCTCCCTGCGGACTCGACTTTGGATCAAGCTCCACGCATTTCCGGGTGATGACTCGTGGCAGGGCATAAGGGTGCTGCACCGGCGCGTCATCCAGGTCTGCCACCACTATCTCATGCCGGCCGAGATGGAACGCCTGCCCCAGCGAACCGTAATGGCGGAGGGTGACTGGGGGCTATGAGGCTGCTTTCTGCACCGCCGCAAGCAGGTCATTCCCTGTGGCGAAGGTCTCCACGGTGATCATCTCATCCGGGATGCTGACTCCAAGCTGCGCCTCAATGTCCAGGAGCAGATCAATGGTGGCCATGGAGTCCAGGCCCAGCTCCCCGAGATTCCGCTCCATGGGCACTGGTTCGTTTGGCCCCAGGAATCTGAGCTTCGGGCGCAGGATGTCCTGGAGACTGGCGGTGAGGTCTGTGATCATGCGTAGCTGGCGGAGGAATAAGGAATCTCGGCGGGGAGTTCGTGGCTGAGGAAGCGGGTAAGACTGGCGGTGAGGCCATACGCTCCGACATTCGGTATGGCAAGCACGTCTCCAGGCTCCATTGGAGGCAGTTTGATCCCGCGCGCCAGGCAATCCAACGGGCTGCAAAGCGGGCCTGCCATGTCCACCACCATTTCCCCCGGGCGCTGTGCGGTGAGATTCCGAAACGTCAGGGCTGTGCGCGGAATGCGTCCCAGTCCTGACATTCCCCCGAGATGATGGATGCCAGTGTCCAGCACTACGAAAGTCTTCTGCCCGGCCTGCTTCACATCAAGCACCGTGGTGAGCAGTGTTCCTGAACTGGCGCTGAGATAACGGCCAGACTCGAATGCCAGTTTTGCAGACGAACTCAATGGCGACTGTTGCCATACCTCCGTCAGTGCCTGCCGCAAGCCATCGAGATTGGGAGCAGGAGCGTCATGAGCATAGGGCCAGGGAAAACCACCACCGACATTCACCGTCTCAACTTCAAAGCCGAGAGTGTCAGCCACCCTTACAGCCGTGAAAAGCGCGCACTCGGTGTTGCGGCGCAATGCTTCGACGGAAGCTACCTGTGTGCCGAAATAGACATGCACGCCAGTCCAGCGAATGGCAGGCAGACGGAGCTTTGTTTTTGCTTCAGGGGTGAGAAGAGCTTCATCAAAGCCAAACTGACTCTCCACTCCGCTCATGGCCATGCGTGCGTCCGGTGCTTGGGAAGGGTTCACGCGGATGAGTGCAGAGACTTCGACTCCAGCTTCCTGCGCCACCTTCGAGATACGCTGTGCATCCTGAAACGACTCGCAGGAAAACTTGCGCACGCCGTGCTGAAGCATCGCATTCAGCGTGCGTTCCGTCTTGCCCGGACCACCTCCCACCATGCCCTCGCTGTGACCTGCCGCAAGCGCGGCATCCAGTTCGCCCGTGGAGGTAATCTCCGCCAGCACACCATGCTCGCGCAACTTCTCAGCGATGGCGGGCAGGGGATTGGCCTTGAAAGAGTAGTACACACTTGAACCCTGCGGAAGACTATCGAGCAGCTCGACCGCCCGCGAGGAGACCTCAGCGAGATCGTACGCATAAAGCGGCGAACCATGCTGCGCGATCAGGTCATGGGCGAGCGAGGCGTTCATGCGAGAAGGGAGCGGAGTGCTTTTCGATCCACCTTTTGGTTTGCCGTGTGTGGAAGGCAGGGCAGCACACGGACCACATCCGGAACCTTGGCTGGCTCTAGGATGAAGCTGAGTTGCTTGCGCACCATCTGTGGCTCAAGGTCCGCCGTGCTGCCGATGAACAAACAGAGCTGATCGCGCTCCTCGTCCTTGATACAGCCAGCGTCAATGACATCAGGCAGCGTGCATGCTGCCTCCTCGATCTCCGCCGGACTCATGCGGAATCCACGGTGCTTGATGACAAAATCTGCCCTGCCGCTGAGGTAAATGTAGCCTTCTTCATCCACATGGCCGAAGTCGCCAGAAAAAAGCACGCGCTGACCGTTCACCAGTTGATAGCGTCTTGCCGTCTCGTCTGGCGCGCGCCAGTATCCAGCTGCGAGATGTGGGCCGGTGATGCCTAGTTCACCCTTCTCCCCCGCTGGCAGACGGCTACCAGAGGAGTCCATGGCGAAGACTTCCGTGCCATCGAGGGCGCGGCCAACGGAGCCGGGTTTGCGGTCCAGTTCTTCCGGAAGCAGGATGGAGACACGCTTGCACTCCGTAAGACCATACATCGGAAAAACAGATGTCTGCGGGAAAAGTTCCCTCAAGCTACTGATGTGGCTTTGCGCTAGGTGGTCGCCAGTGCTGGTGATGGCTCGAAGTGCAGGAAGCTCTGTCGGACGGAAGCGCTGCATTTTGACAAATCCTGCCAGCAGGGTGGGGACAGCCGGGAGCACCGTGATCTGCTCCGCCGCGAGAATGCGCCCAAGCTCCGGCCCCGCCATCTCGGGCTTGCCGAGATACAAAGTGCAACCACGCATCAAACTGAAGAAAAGTTGATACAGCCCCACGTCGAAAGAAAGCGGTAGGAACACGCCCACACGATCCTCCACCTGGTAGTCGAGCCGCGACTGAATGGCCTGCGAGACGAACCTTACGCCTTCGTGCATCAGCATCACTCCACGCGGCGTGCCAGTGGAGCCAGAGGTAAAGACGAGAAAGGCTGGCGTCTCGGGATCCACATCGACTGACCGCAAAGAACCCTCCGGGAGTGGATCTTCGGCCATAAACACCAGCACCTGCCCAAGCTCCGTGGACAAACTCGCTGTCGAATGGTCCAGAAGTACCGACTTTGGCTCCGTTTGCTCCACGATCCGCCGTAGGCCTTCCGCTCTAGTCTGCGGATGCAACACCACGGCAGTGCCGCCCGCCAGCATGGTAGCAAAAAACGTCAAGACCACCTCCACCCGATTCTGCGCCAGAATAAGGACGCGATCGCCCACCGCCACACCGCGCTGCTGCAATCCGCCCGCACATCGCTGCACCTGATGCCATCCCTCAGAGAAGTTGATGCCTCGGCCATCTGCCGTGAGCCAGCACTTCTCCGGCCAGCGAAGAGCGGCCTCTTCGAGCCAGTGTGGGAGGGTGAAAATGGACGACATGAGGGGAGCGCCAAGAGTCGTCGAAATTATGGTAATTTCAACAACTGATGAACTCGCTCCTCTGGCTCGGGCGCTCAAGCCAGCACCCCATACGCCACGTTGCCACCAACATTAGTGAGGCGGAAGTCACGGCCGCCATAGTTGTAGGTGAGCTGTGCGCTCGCATTGGTAGAACTGGTAGAAACGTACAAACAAATGATGGTCTGCCCACTTTCGGGGTCGCTGATGTCAAGGCAGTCCGTTAGCATCGAAAGAGCCAGATTTTGCTCCCATGACTACTCGTCTCCTCCACTGCTTCATGCTCGCTCTTTTCATCGCGAGTTGTGCTTCCCCCAAAAGTCCGATCAAAGAACCCAAGGAGAAGATGACAGACTTCTGGAAGCCGAATCTTCTCTTTCTCAAACCTACACCACATGACCGGTTGTATGTCGAGGTGGATGCGGTTGAGGGTTGCGAGCCGTCGAAGAAGGAACTGGAGGAACTGGGTGCGTTTCTCGCAGAACACTGCGACAAACCGCGTGGAGTCGAAATCCGTTTCAGCAGTGTGATTCCAGAAAAAAAGGCAAAGGGACTTTCGCGGCGGGAGCTGGCTCGCGGCTGGATGAATGGTCCGCCTGCGGATAAACGATCAGTCGCCTATTTCTACATCCTGTACTACGATGGTCGGTTGAGCGGCGACAAGAAGTCCGCCAAGGCAAATCCACACGCAGAGTGGCTGCCCTATCCAGCAGCGATTTTTATCAATCGTGGCTATCGCCCGTTTTGGGGGCGCTGGATCAAGGAGGCAATGATTCAACATGAGACCGGTCACATTCTCGGTCTGGCGCTGCGAAACGAGCACGCCAAAAGCGGGCACTGCACCGAGAAGAACTGCCTCATGAATGCCAACCTTCAGATTCATGTGCTCAGACTTCTGACTGGACGTGATCCGGTGAGGCAGAGGAAGCTCTGTGAGCATTGCTTAGAACAACTCGAAACGAGCCGCAAAACACCATCCGCGAAGAACCTCTCCTTCCGCGGGCCGGTGCTGGTGCGTGAGGAGAGAGGCTATCGTGTGCTCAGCCTGCAAGGTGCCACTGCGCTGGTCATCGGAGGAGGGCGTGATGAAGCGGTGAGTCACTTCATTCAGAATGAGCGAGTGCGAAAGACTGAGCCAGGCGACCATCCGGACAACACATTCTACTACGGCATGATCAGGGGTGGCTTGCAGAAGGATAGCCCTCAGGTGAAGGCGGCCCTCGAACGTGCTACGCGTGACGGTTACGGACTCGTCCGTGAAATCGCGACGAAGTTGAGAGAGTAGCGGAACCTATCCCAGCACACCATGTGCTACGTTGCCACCGACGTTCGTCAGGCGGAAGTCCCGACCGCCGTAGTTGTAGGTGAGGCGGGTGTGGTCGAGTCCTAGCAGATGCAGGATGGTGGCGTGCCAGTCGTGGATGTGCATGGGGTCCAGCACGGCTCTGTAACCGATGTCGTCCGTGGCTCCGTACGTGAGGCCGCCCTTCACTCCGCCGCCGGCCATCCAGATGGAGTAGCCTTTGTGATTGTGATCTCTGCCGTCTCCGGCCTGTGCATACGGCGTGCGGCCGAACTCTCCGGCCCAGACGACGAGCGTGTCCTTCAACATGCCGCGTGCCTTCAGGTCGGTGAGCAGCGCGGCGATGGGTGTGTCGATCTGTGCGCAGTTGGTGGCGAGTTGTTCGCGCAGACGATTGTGATGATCCCAGTGCGCGGGTGAGGCGATTTCAATAAAACGCACCCCTGCCTCAGCCAGGCGTCGGGCGAGCAAACACTGGCGGGCGAACTGGTCCTTCCCCTGGCCGATGCCGTAGAGCTTCATGATGTGTTCAGGTTCACCACGAAGGTCGAGCACGTCTGGCACTTCGGTTTGCATCCGGAATGCGAGTTCAAACGACTCGATCATGCCCTCAATCTCGGGATGAAAGCCATCGCGGGCCATCTTGCGCTCGTTGAGTCCGCGAATGAGATCAATCTGTGAACGCTGAAGCTCGCGTGTAACGGCTTTGTTTTCGATGTTCATCATCGGTGGACCCGGTGCGACATCCTTGTTGAGTAACGCGGCATACAGGTCAGGGAGCTGCGAGCCACCGATCTTCGTGCCTTGACAAATGGCTGGCAGGAAGGCGCTGCCGTAGTTCTGCGCGCCGCCATTGTCAGCAGGAGGATTGAGCGTGATGAAGCCGGGAAGGTTGTCGTTTTCCGTGCCGAGACCATAGAGCGTCCAGGCACCGAGTGAGGGACGCACAAACTGGAAACTGCCGGTGTGCATCTGCACGAAGGCCTGCGCATGATTTGGCAGGTCGGTGTGCATGGAGTTGACGATGCACAGGTCATCTGCGTGCTGTGCGAGCTTTGGCATCAGGGTGGTCATCCACTGGCCAGACTTGCCGAACTGCTGCATAGGATGCACTTCGCCGAAAAGTTTTGCACCTGAGGAGTCGCGACCGAGCGAGGCAGACTGTCCGTCACGTTTTTTGAGCTCCGGTTTGTGATCAAAGAGGTCCACATGAGATGGACCACCGCGCATCGTGAGGAAGATGACCCGCTTTGCCCGCGCGGGCAGATGTGGCGTCTTCGACGAGAGACCGCTGCGTGCCTGTGCCAGTGCAGAGAAGGCCAGCCAGCCAATGCCTGAGGACATGGTGGTGAGCAGGTGACGGCGTGAGTGGTGCATGGCGTTCATGGGTTAGATCGGGAGAGTTCAGCTTCGATCTGTGCCACTGTGGGAAGACTGCTCTGGAGATCGCGAGGTAGCTTGTGGACCAGCTCGGTCTCCCACTCGGCCACACCGATGGGTTTGCTCATCCCGCGCATGGCATATTCCGCGATGACGTTGTTTCGCGCCTTGCACAAAAGCAGACCGATCGAAGGCTGATCCTGTTGGTGCTTCAGCAAGTCATCCACCGCAGAAAGATACAGATTCATCTGTCCTGCATCGCCAGGTTCAAACTCTCGATTCTTCAACTCGATCACGATGTAGCGGCGAAGGCGTAGGTGGTAGAACAGCAGGTCGATGTAGAAATCAGAAGTTCCGATCTCGAGGTGAACTTGTCTGCCGACGAATGCAAAGCCTGCTCCTAGTTCGAGAAGGAACTTCTGGAGGTGATCCACCAAGGCCTGCTCGACTTCACGCTCGCGGCGGGGATCACCAGTGCCGAGAAAGTCGAAGAGATAGGGATCTTTGAAGATTTGCGCAGCCAGATCCGACTCTGCGGGAGGCATGGTTAAAGAGAAGTTGTTTTGCGCTTTTCCCTCGCGTTGCTGAAGACGGTTCTCAATCTGCAAACAAAGTATGGTATGCGACCATCCTTCCTCGGCAGCACGGCGTGCATACCACAGGCGCTCGGAGTGGTCTGCCAGCTTATCGAGCAGGGCGATATTTTGGTACCACCCTATTTGTGCAAGTGGCCCTTGCACAATTGCCTCCTCGGGCCATGCGGCGGCAAAGGTGCGCATGTATTTCAGGTTCCGGGGCGAGAGACCTTTCATTTCCGGGAACGCCTTGCGGAGGTCTTCGGATAAACGATCAATGACTTTTGCGCCCCAGCCTTCGGACTGCTGTCTGGCCAAAATCACACGTCCGATTTCCCAATAGGCGAGCACCATTGAAGCATTCGCAGCGAGAACGGTGCGGAGCCTCGCCTGCGTAGGGCGCTCTTTGACTTCGATCAGCAAACTACCGTAGCCGGATGGAATGTCAGAAAGTGGTGCTGCAGCAGTGAATAGGGCCTCGTCGCGTGTCCGGCCACGAGACTGACGGACGGACGAACGGCTAGCAGAGTTGCGGCGTGCTGAAGCTTTTTTTGACATGGATGGGGTAGAAACCGATCTTGGAGCAAGTGTAAGTCTGGACCTGTGCTCGATCATCCAAAATATCAGTCAGCAAGCCGGAACTCTGCGCTGGCGAGCAGGGCCTGGCAGAAGGCGGCGAGTTCGTCTTGATCGTTTGCGGTCTTGCTGAAGAAGTGGGAGATGAGCCTTTGTTCCTCTGCGTCAGGGTAGCGGCCAAAACAAAACAGGAAGGCACGTTGGACTCTCTCATCCAGAGTGGTAGCCATGCTAGCGACGCGCTCGGCGAGTGCCCTTGACTGCGACTGCACAAACGGTCCGTTCAACAGATAAAGCGCCTGCAAGGGGACATTAGTCACCTCACGGTTGCCGGTGACCAGATTGGGGTTGGCTACATCAAACTGTTCGAGAATATCTGGCAAGTGATCGCGCAACACGGGCAGGTAAACTGACCGGTGATTTGACCCGTCGAGATCCGTCGGCAGTTTGCTGTTGAAGCCGATAAGAGAGACGGACTGCCCCTCCAGCTCAGCCACCAACGAGCCCGCCCTGCGTGAGGTATTCAACGTGCCAGCAACGGAAAGCATGGAGTCGCGAATCACTTCTGCATCCAGGCGGCGCTTGTTCGCACGCCAGAGCAGACGGTTGTCGGGGTCCAAATCGGCTGCCTGGGCATTGGCGACACTGGACTGCTGGCGGTAAGTTTGACTGAGCACGATTTCGCGGATGAGCTTCTTCACCGACCAGCCATTCTCGATGAAACGCTGGGCAAGATAATCAAGCAGCTCAGGATGACTCGGACGCTCCCCACTGTAGCCAAAATTGTCCACCGTACGCACAATCCCGCTGCCCAGGAGATGCTTCCAGATGCGGTTGGCCATGACACGCGCGGTCAGTGGGTGATCCGGGTGAGTGAGCCATTGAGCGAGCTGAAGTCTGCCACTTTGATCCTTCGGCAGCTCCGCTTGAATCTCGAACACCTTCGGAAAGGCACGTGCCACCACCATACCAGGATGAGACAGCTCGCCGCGCTGGTAGAGCGGAGAGTCCACCATCTGCGGTGCATCCTTGACCCCCATGCACAGGGGCAGCGCACGCCCCTCGTCATCCACCGCTTCCAGCGCGCCTTCCACTCCGCCGCGCGTCCAGAGGATGCGCAGCGCATCGCCGAGGAGCTTGTTGAACTCACCGCTAATGTCACGGCCATTCGCACGGGCTTTGGCGATGTAATCATTCATCGCTCTCTCCTCCGCGTTGAGTTTGGCCAGATCGGCCTTGAGCTGTTCCACGCGGGTTTTCGGAATCGACTTGCCTACGATGGTCTGATTCTTTAGCTCCGGTAGTCGGATCAGGTGACCATGGTTGTTGTTCTCGGAATCGATCCAGTTTCCGTAAAACGTCTGCGTGCTCTTAAAGATGCCCACCAGCCCGTAGTAATCTTCCATGCTGAAGGGCTCCGTCTTGTGATCATGACAGCGTGCACATGCCACCGAACTGGCCATGAAAGCGCGGGTGACGGTATCCAACTGTTCATCTGCCACATCTGCAGCGAACTGCGCCTTGTTTTGCTCATTGAGCCCCTTGGGACCCATGGCGAGGAAACCCGTAGCGATGAGCAGCCTTGCACGTTCTTCATCCGTCTCTGCATCCAAGAGATCACCGGCAAGCTGCTCCATGAGAAAGCGATCAAACGGGATGTCCTCATGGAAGGCATCAATGACGTAATCTCGGTAACGCCAAGCGTGTGGAAAAGTCAGATTGGACTCCCGTCCGTTTGATTCGGCGTAACGTACTACATCCAGCCAATGCCTGGCCCAGCGCTCGGCGAAGCGCGGGCTGGCCAGCAGTTCGTCCACCTTTTGCTCCAGGCGTTCGGGCTTGAAAGCCGCTGCTTCTTCGGGTGTCGGCGGCAGGCCCGTCAGGTCAAAGTGCAGCCTCCGAAGCAACACCAATGGCTCGGCTTCAGGAGCGGGCTCCAGGTGGTGATGTTTCAGCTTCTCGCGAATGAAGGCGTCGATGCCACCTGAGGCGAGTGGGCTTTTAGCCAAGGGTTGATAGCTCCAGAACTGCCTGCCGCCAGCTATGTCCACAGGCGGTCGATCAGCGTCAATCTCATTGCCGTCACGCGGATCTGGTGCCCCTGCCTGTATCCAGCGCTCGAAGTCCGCGATGACCGCACCTGCCAGCTTTGGCTGGTTCGGCGGCATCTCCAGGTCTGAGTCCGCGTGACTCATGGCCGAGAGGAGCAGACTTTTCCTCGGTGAACCGGGCACCACCGCTGGACCCGAATCTCCACCGCTACGGATGGCTGTCTTCGTGTCGAGAAGCAGCCCGCCCTTGGCTTTGCCCGAGTCCGTGGAGTGACACTCGTAGCAATGCTTCACCAGCACCGGGCGGATCTTGGATTCAAAGAACGCGTAATCTTCCGCCCCTGCAAGGGAAGCAGTCAGCAGCAGAAGCGTAGCGATCTTTTCCATGAGGTGGCTTGCGTATGGGTCTCCCGCCAGCAGGTGCACGTAAACGCACTCCGCATGCGTCTAAACGTGGACCGCATCTGCCATCCTTCCAGCACATTCGCGAGCGTGAGCGCCCCCAAAAGGCGACATACTCGCTGCGGATCGAAACCGTGGTTCAGTTGAAGGATGCCGAGTGCCCGGAGCGTTCCCACGGCCAAATGAAAACTTGGCTCGTCTTGCTCCTGCTGTGTCCGCTCTTCGCTGCGGCGAAGACGAACATCCTGCTCATCGTCAGTGATGACCAAGGGTGGAATGACATCGGCAGCATGGGCATCAAGCCCATCAAGACGCCGGTTCTTGACAAGCTCTGCGCCGAAGGCGTGCGTGCCACAAACTTCTACGTCACCTGGCCGGCGTGCACCCCCTCCCGAGGCAGCATACTCACGGGGCGCTACCCGCAGCGCAATGGTCTGTATGACATGATTCGTAATGACGTCACGGACTACGGGCACCTCTTTTCTCTCGAAGAGTATGCCGTCTCCCCAGAGATGACGATCGGGCTGGACGAGCGTGAGAAGACCCTTGGTGACCTGCTGTCCGGAGTCGGCTACCTCTGTGGAGTCGTGGGCAAGTGGGACATGGGGCAGGCGCGCCGCTACCTGCCCTTGCAACGCGGGTTCCACTTCTTTTACGGACATGGGAACAATGGCATCGACTACTACACCCACGAGCGTTATGGCGTGGCGTCGATGTTTTCCGGCAATGAGCGCACCCAGCAGGACAAAGGCACTTATGCCACCGACCTGTTCGAGCGTGAGGCGCTGAAGTTTCTCGCCTCCACAAAAGAGCAGCCATGGTTTCTTTATCTCTGCTTCAATGCGCCGCACTCAGCCTCCTCGTTCGGCCCCAATCCGGCGGAAAAAAAGAGCCGCCCCGGCGTACAGTGCCCAGATGAATACGCCAATCTCTACCAGAATGACGTCAAGGAGGAGAGACTACGACGCTACTTCGGCTCTGTCACGCGAATGGACGAGGCGATAGGACGCGTGCTGGCGGCCATCGAAGCAAAAGGCCAGACCCAGGACACGCTGGTTCTCTTTCTTTCCGACAACGGCGGCAGCGGCAACGGCGGCAACAGCCCCTTGAGGGGAGCCAAGGGAACCATGTGGGAGGGTGGCCTGCGTGTGCCCCTCATCGTGCGGTGGCCCGCCAAAGTGCCGGCAGGCAGGACTACGGATGCCTTTCTCACCAGCCTGGAGTTCTGGCCCACCATCGCCGCCGCCACGGGCGCAAGCCCGCCGAATGCTGACTCCAGAGACGGCTTTGACATGCTGCCAGTACTGCGCGGCGAAGCCGAGTCACCGAGGAAGGCCATGTTCTGGCAGCGCCGCAATGACAAGGCCGCACGAGTGGGGAGCTGGAAGTGGGTGGAGTCTGAAAAGGGTGGCGGACTCTTTGATCTGTCGAAAGACATCGCTGAAGCCCGTGACCTCAGCACCGCTAGGCCGGAGAAACTGGCGGAACTGAAAAATGCCTGGATGAAATGGAGAAGTGAGATGGATGCCAGCGCTCCACGCGGCCCCTTCCGGGACTACTGAACACCAATGTCACCCATGCCGGAAGCGAATATCCCTTATCACCGCGCGCCCTAAGCTTTCGTTCAGCTTGCCGATCAGCCGAGACTTTTCCATGCTCAGCGCATGATGCACGGAAGACTGTAAAACACGCACGGTGAGCACACCTTTGGAGACGGACTCCGGTCTCGCGTTCCTGGAGATAAAATCGCCTGCGGCGCTCCGCCACGCGGCCAGTACTTCCTCAAGCTGCATTCTCTCGGTGAGGCCGAGATCTTTCACCACCTTACCCAGCACCTGGGCCAGTGACTTGGCCGGCAGATCCAGCACCGGCCCCGCATCCACACCACGCCACTGAGAGATCAGCGCGTGTCGCAGCTTCATCACCGCAGTGGGCTTGCGTGGGTTTCGTGACATGGCCGCAGCATGGGACGCCTTTTGCTCCCGCGCAAGTCTGGCTGGGACACCTGGCAGCACACCGCACAGTTCTGGCCTCAGCCAGCATTAACTTCGGTAAGCAGCGGACGCCCAGAGAAGTGAGCCGCCAGATTGTCCAGCACCAGCTGCGCCATAGCACCACGCGTCTCACGCGTGGCCGAGCCCACGTGGGGCAGTAGCACCACGTTCGACATGAGCTTCAAAGCATCTGGAACATGGGGTTCATTCTCAAAAACATCCAGCCCCGCACCAGCTATGATGCCCCGCTCAAGCGCGAGAATCAGGGCCTGCTCATCCACCACACTGCCACGTGCGACATTCACCAGAATCCCCTTCTCTCCCAGGGCAGACAAGACATCAGCTCCCACAAGATGCCGAGTATCCGCACCTCCGGGGCAGCAAATCATCAATGCGTCCGACCACGCTGCCAGTGAGGACAACGACTCAAACCAACTCAAGTCCACCTCCTGCCGCGTCCTTCCGTGATATGCCACCTCCATGCCGCAAGCCTGCAATCGGCGGGCGACCGCCTTCCCAATGCGCCCCAGACCCACGATGCCGGCCCGCTTCCCGCCCACGGCACGCGTGAGGGTATTGGAACCCTCCGCCCAGCGGTCAACGTGGAGAGCGCGGTTCGCATTCACCAAACCGCGAAAGGTCATCAGCACCAGAGCAAGCGCTATGTCCGCCACGTCTTCCGTCAGCACATCGGGAGTATTCGTCACTTTCACCCCACGCTCCCGGCAGAGTGGCAAAGGCACCCCATCATAGCCCACACCGTTGATAGCGATGATTTCCAGCGCTGGGAGTCGGTCCAGGAGTTCCGGTTGAACCACGGTCCCCCCCGTCATGACCAGCCCTCTAAAGCTTTTACCGTGCTCCTTCAATGCACCCTCAAGCAGCTCCGCCGTCCAGCCGCTCGAACATTCATACTGTGCACGAAGCGGTCCCAACAGAAAATCAGGCAGCGGGGCAAGGAGGAGGAGGCGAGGAGACATACCATTCCCCTACCTCAGCAGGTCGTTACGTAAAGTTTGCTTATCAACGAGATATGTGCGAAAACCCGCCCGCTCCCATTTTTCACCACCAACCGTTCGATGACAGAATTTCATTCCGGGACCGCCAGGCGTCCCTCGCTGCTGAGCCGCTTCATGAAGGGCGCGGCCATCACTCTCCGCCAGATCTGGGACTCGGATTACGTACCCGCTGGTTACGTCCACCCGACAGAGCCCAAGTTCGAGCCGCACCGTCTCGCTCCTTACATCTTCATCCACGCTGGCTGCCTAGCGCTTTTCTGGGTGGGCTGGAGCTGGTTCGCCGTCGGTGCCGCCATCGCGCTGTATCTGCTGCGCATGTTTGCCATCACCGCATTCTACCATCGCTACTTCTCGCACAAAGCCTTCCGCACCTCCCGCTTCATGCAGTTCATCTTTGCTGTTTGGGGAAACACCGCCTGCCAGCGTGGGGCACTGTGGTGGGCTGCCACCCACCGCCACCACCATCAGCACTCTGACGAGGAGCACGACAAGCACTCACCCCGGCAGCATGGCTTCGCCTGGGCGCACCTGGGCTGGCTCACCAGTTCCTCCAACTTTCCCACCGACTACTCTCGCATCCCTGACTTAGCCAAGTGCCCAGAGCTGGTGGCTCTGAATCGCCATGACTTTGTGATTCCCGTGCTCTACGGCGCCGCACTCTGGGGCACCGGCGCTCTGTTGGAGGCTTATGCCCCGGGCCTGGGCACCAACGGCGCGCAACTCTTCATCTGGGGCTTCTTCGTGAGCACCGTGTTTCTCATGCACGGGACGTTATTCATCAACTCCCTGGCCCACGTGTTTGGACGGCGCCGTTTTGACACCTCGGATGATTCACGCAACAGCCTTCTCTTGGCACTCATCACCCTCGGTGAAGGCTGGCACAATAACCACCACCGCTATGCGCACTCCGCACGGCAGGGATTTTACTGGTGGGAGATCGACATCTCCTACTACATCCTGAAAGTCTTCTCCTGGCTCGGCCTCGTGTGGGACCTGCGCAAAGTCCCGGCCCATGTCTATGCAGAGGCCGCCGGGACATCCGCCCATGTGGAGCTGTCGGCAGATGAAGAAGTGCTTCCCCTTCAGGCGGCTGTGCCGGTAGTCGTTGAGCCCGGCACCGAGCGCGGCCATTGATTCTGGTTGCATCCCTCCAGCACCGCACCCATCGCTTCAAGAAATCCGATGAGTGAACCTGCCAAGATTCTCTACTGCCGTTGCGCCTACGCACAGGTCGTACCGCAAGGCGTCAAGGACGCCGTGCTCGCTGGCCTGTGTGATTCAGGAATCGCATTCGAATCCGTGGCGGACCTCTGCGAGATGGCCGCTCATCGGGATCCCAGACTTCAAGCGCTCTCACAAAGTGGGCCGCTCCGCATCGCAGCCTGCTTCCCCCGCGTCGTAAACGGCCTGTTCAACCAAGCCTCCTGTCCGCTGCCGAAAGAAGGAGTAGAAATCCTCAACATGCGGTCCGAGAAGGCGGAAGAAATCGTAGCAAAGCTCGTTGGGGAATAGGTCAGAGGCCCACACACCAAGAGGTCCGAGGTCAAGGATTCTATACCAAGACAACCGCATCCAGCCATCCCCCACATCTCGTTCGCCAAACGTCATGATCACTCACACCCACCGTCCGCTCAGAGTCGTGCTCTACGAAGGCACTGGTGCCATACCCCTGTCCCCTGCCGCGCGCATGCAGGTCATGGCAGCGCTGTTGGACAAAGGCTACGCCGTCACCCGAGCCACCGCGCAAGGCGCAGGCAGCTTTCCCCACGATGACCGCAGCCTGCTCATCCTGGGACAGTTCGCCAACAGCGAGGCACCAGAGCTTGAGGATATAACTGGCACCGTCCGTATCGCCACGCGTGACATCACCGGCCTCGACGCCCCCAGCGTACTAACGCTAGTGGAACAGCAGCGCGGAGAAACGCCCATGAATCAGCCCGGCACCTGGAAACCGTGGTTCCCGGTCATTGACTACTCCCGCTGCACCAACTGCATGCAGTGCCTCAGCTTCTGCCTCTTTGACGTGTATGGCGTCAGCAAAGATGGTAAAATCCAGGTGCAGAACAACGACAACTGCAAGACAAACTGCCCGGCCTGCTCGCGGGTGTGCCCAGAGGTCGCCATCATGTTCCCAAAATATCAGCAGGGACCCATCAACGGCGACGTGGTCAATGAGGCCGACGTGGGCCGCGAAAAAATGAAAGTGGATATCTCCTCCCTCCTCGGCGGTGACATCTACGCCGCCCTCAAAAACCGCAGCGAAGCCGCCAAGTCCCGCTTCTCCAAGGAGCGCAGCCCGGACAAGGCACTGGATGAACGGAAGAAGTGTCTCACCAAAATGGTGACAGACGGTTTCATCCCCGCAGAAGTGCTCGCCTCCCTCCCCTCCCCGGACGAGATCATGAGAAAAGCGGAAGCTGCCAAGGCCAAAGCCGAGGCCGCGCTGGGAGGCACCGTGTAACGCAAGCGCTTCTCACCGGACTCACCAACGCTGTCATGGACTGCGGCAGCCTGCTGCCACTTTGGCGGGCCGCAGCCTGCTTCGCCTGGACAATACGATCCTACGGCTGCTTGAGGTAGGCGATCACGTCAGCCACATCCTGGGCAGTCATGCCCAGCTGGGCGGCACTCAGCATCATGGACTGTTGCATCTTCCCCTTGGACCGCACTTTTTCCCGCGGCACGAGCTGCGTCTGGCCACCGAGAGACTTCACCATGAGAAAATCCCCATCCGTGAGCAACAGACCATCAATTTGAATGTCATCCTTCGTCTTGATGCTGTGACCTTCAAAGCCGTGAGCGATGTCTTTGGATGGGTTGAGCAGTGCTTCCGCGATGACATCCTTCGGTTGTGTGGCTCCCCACCCCGTGAGTCCGGGACCAAAGTCCACCCCTTGGCCGTTGATACTGTGGCACATGTAGCAGCGCTGCACCGCCACGGCACCTCGCTTCGCATCACCCTCCAGTTTCATCACTTCCGCCAGTTGCGGCCCCTGATCCGCCGGCGGCGCAGGGGGAGTGACCACTGCGGTGAGCTGGATCTTCGACGCATCCAGGATACCCTCTTCCTTCAGCGCCTCCGTAACGCCGAAACCCGCCCAGTCATTGGTGCTGCGATTGATAAGCCACCAGATGACATCTCCAGCGATGGGAGCCGCCTTATCTTTAGCCACCGTGATAAGCGCCTTCGCAGCAGACGCGTCGCTGATGAAGGCCAGCGTGTCCACAGCGAGCTTGCGCCTAGTGGCGCTGAGGCTGGCATCCAGAGCACGCTCAGCCAGCGCAGGCACGGCAGCGCGTGGATGAAGCTTCCACACGAGGAGCGCCTGTGCATCCGTCCACCCCGCAGCAGCACCCAGCCCTAGCGCCTCAAACACCGCCTCTTCACGCCCCTGGCAGCCAATGCCCCAAGCTCCAAGCAGACTGAGGTCCTGACCGTCAAACTTCTTCGCTATCGAGGCCAGCGTCTTGACCACTGTGGGGTCATCCGCACCCGCATCACGAAGAGCCACACAGAGTTCGCCAAGCACTGCCGGCTCCGTCTCATTCTCAGCGATTTCAAAGGCGCTGATGCCAGCAGCGCGCAAAGCACGCAACGCCAGCAGTCGCTGCGCTCCATCCGTTGACTTCAGCTTCTCACGCACCTTGACCACACCCGCTTCACCCAGCTGCGCCATCAGCCAGACGGCGCGAGCAGCCACGTATGGATCAGCGTCCCGGGTCACCGCCTCCACCGCTGCGAGCACCTTTTCTCCCTGCGCTTTCAGTTTAGTAAAGCCAGAGTGACGCACGTTGATGGCGGGAGACTTCAGCGCGGCTACCTGGCCCTCCGTGGTGCTCAGGTCAATGGCGGGAACCACGGGTTTGAATCCTTTGGGAGCAATGCGGTAGATCGCGCCAGAAGCAGTCTCGTCCAGCGTCTGGTGCCCACCCGTGCGCTTGTCAAACCAGTCGCTCACATAAATCGCACCATCCGGCCCCACGCAGACATCACTGGGACGGAAGAGGATGTGGCGCTCGTCGCTAAGGTTGTTGCTTCCTCCCACAAAGTCCGAACCAGCGAACTGCCCGGTCTTGTTGGTGGTCATAAAGTCAAAACGCTCCAGCGTAAACCCAGCACCTCGGCGCTTCGGCAAGTAGCCAAACACCACGTTCCGCCCTGTCTCGCAGCTCAACAGCAGCCCGTTCCACTTTTCACCCAACGCAGAGTTCTCCACGTAAGTGATCCCTGTTGGCGCACCGCCACCATAAACATCGCCGGCGGGAATGGTGCTTGGATCGTCCTGTCTCCATTCGGCACGAGCCGTGGACTGACCGGGCCGCCGGTCCGCCTGCCAACTGCGCTTGCCATCCGGGCTGAAGAAACCAAAGAATCCACCTTCGATCACGTGACTCACTCGGCAGGCAGGCGGGTCGTCATTGTCATTCTGGAACATATCGCCGAACGAGGTCATGACCTGCTCGTAGCTGTTGCGGTAACCATGGCCCAAGATGCGAGTGTTCTTCCCATCCGGATCCATGCTCGCCGTAAAACCGCCCACATAGACGCGGCCATCATAACTCTTCTCTCCCGTGTAAGTGTTATTCAAATAAGCACCGCCGATGCTGAAAGTGCGCCCAGAGCGGTCCGTGAACTGCGCGCCGCAGTTGCCATTGGAATAATACCAGCGCCCGTCAGGTCCACCCATCACCGCGTGCAGGGAGTGGTCATGCTGGGGCTGCTCGAAGCCCGTCAGCAGCACCTCCCGCTTGTCCACGGCAGGATCAAACTTCAGATCCCGGTTCACATCCGTATAAACGATCATGTCCGGCGTGTTGCTGACCACGATCACATTGTCGAAAACGGCGATGCCCATAGGCGCTCCCAACTCCGGCTCCTGCACGAATACATGAGACTTGTCAGCCCTGCCATCACCATCCGTGTCCTGCAGCACCATGATACGGTCTCCACCTCTGTTCCAGCCCGCATTCCGGCGGTAGTTCACACCCTCGTTCACCCAGATGCGGCCCGCCTGGTCGATGTCCATGTTCGTCGGATTAAACAACTGCGGCGAAGCAGCCCACACCGTAACCTCCAGACCTTCCGGCACGTGAAATGACGACACCTCCAGATGGTCCTCCTTCATCGCCGAAGGGTCAAAGGCCGGCTTGTCCGTGCTCGGGCTGAAGGCCGGCTTCCCAGCCTCAAAGACCTTCTTTGCCTGTTGAGCTTTGGGTTTCGCGTTCTGCGCAAACAGACTGGCACTGAAGGCAAACACGAGAGAGGCCGTGAGAAGACGAGATTTCATGGAGTAGCTTTAACCCCAGTCCATAGTTCACTTTCTCGCACCTTCAAGCGGGCAGGATGACCGAAACCTGCAATTTGGCGACGCTCCCTAATGAAGTCCGGCCTTGCGACAGGCCTTTGGCTAGCCCATTCTGCACACTTCCCAATCCACCAACCCTTTCCATGCCCAAGAAAGCCCCCGCCGCACAGTCACCCCTCCACCGGAAACACAGCGCCGTCGTCGTGGACGGAGTGGAAAGGGCAGCCTCACGGGCCATGCTGCACGCAGTCGGCTTCAAGCGAGAAGACTTCAAAAAGAACAAGATCGGCATCGCCTCCACCTGGAGCATGGTCACGCCCTGCAACATGCACATCGATCGCCTTGCCAAAGAAGCAGCCAAGGGCGTGGACGCCGCAGGTGGCAAAAGCGTCATCTTCAACACCATCACCATCTCAGACGGCATCAGCATGGGCACCGAGGGCATGAAGTACTCCCTCGTCTCCAGAGAAGTCATTGCAGACAGCATCGAAACCGTAGTCGGCTGCGAAGGCATGGACGGCTACGTAGCCATAGGCGGCTGCGACAAGAACATGCCCGGCTGCATCATGGCCATGGGCCGCATGAACCGACCCAGCGTCTTCGTCTATGGCGGCACCATCCTGCCCGGTTGCGTGGGCCCTGAGAACAAAGAAGCAGATATCGTCACCGTCTTCGAGGCCGTAGGCAAACACGCCAACTGCCAGATCTCCGACAAGGATCTGGTCGAAATCGAAGAACATGCCATCCCCGGAGAAGGCTCCTGCGGCGGCATGTACACTGCCAACACCATGGCCAGCGCCATCGAGGCACTCGGCATGTCCCTCCCCAACTCAGGCGCTCAATCCGCCGTCTCAAGCGAGAAGATGATGGACTGCTTCGACGCCGGTGCCGCCGTGGTTAACCTCATCAAGCGAGGCATCACCCCGCGCGACATCATGACCAAAGAGGCATTTGAGAACGCCATCACCCTCATCATCACCCTCGGCGGTTCCACCAACGCCGTGCTGCATCTCATCGCCGCAGCACACAGCACCGGGGTCAAACTCGGCATCGAAGACTTCGTCCGCATCGGCAAAAAGACCCCCGTCCTCGCCGACCTCCGCCCCAGCGGAAAATACTTCATGAACGACCTCGTGAAAATCGGCGGCACCGTGCCTCTCATCCGGCTCCTCGTGAACGAAGGTCTCATGCACGGAGACTGCCTCACCGTCACCGGCAAGACCATGAAGGAGAACATGAAGAACTCCAAAATCGTTTGGCCGAAGAATCAGACCATCGTCCGTCCGCTCAGCAACCCGATCAAAAAAGACAGCCACCTCGTCATCTTCAAAGGCAACCTATGCCCGGGCGGCGCCGTGGGCAAAATCACCGGCAAGGAAGGTCTCAAGTTCGAGGGCAAGGCCATCGTGTTCGAGTCCGAGGAGACCGCACTGCAAGCCATCCTCAACGACAAAGTCAAAAAGGGCCACGTCGTCGTCGTCCGCAGAGAGGGCCCCAAAGGCGGCCCCGGCATGAGGGAAATGCTCAGCCCCACCAGCGCCATCATGGGCAAAGGCCTGGGCAAAGACGTAGCCTTCATCACAGACGGTCGTTTCAGCGGCGGCAGCCACGGCTTCGTCGTCGGCCACGTCACCCCAGAAGCCTTCGTCGGCGGCCCCATCGCAGTCATCAAAAACGGTGACCCCATCACCATCGACGCCGAAAAGCGAGAGATCACCCTCGACATCCCTGCCAAAGAACTCAAAGAACGCCTCGCCAAGTGGAAACAGCCAAAACCGCGCTACACACGTGGTGTCCTGGCAAAGTATGCCAAGCTCACCAGTGATGCCAGCCACGGTGCCGTGACAGACCTGAACTTGTAACCCGCGCAGCCACGTAGCACTAACGTCGGCTCTTGTTATCAATGTGCCGACGCAAGAACGCCTGGTCACGCTCGAACGGTGACTTCTCACGGAACTGCTCCCTCAGCGCGTCGAAAGTCCAGAACGCGCAGCTCAGGCAGGCCAGCAGCAGCAACAAAGAAAGCACCAGCGACATAAAGCGTAGCTGATTCTCCTGGGTATGCCGCACCTCCCGGACCGTGTCCACATCCAGGATCCCAAACAGGTCCATCCACCACAGCCGCCAGCTCTTCGGATCACGTGCCACGAAAAACGCCCACATCGCCAGAGCAAAGGCGATGATGGCAGTAACGGCAAAACCGGAGGCGTTCATGGATACAGGACGCTGGAGAATGGACAAGAAACCCCACTCCGGCAAGCGCCGCATTTGACCCGCCTCACAGCCCCCGTGTAGTCTGTCCATCATGAACCTGCCCACTGCCGCATTCATGCTTCTGGCTCTCACCTCATGTCAGTACAGCGCCAGCACCACCCTCGTCTCCGAGATCGAAGTGCGCCACGGCAGAGTTCACTTCGCCGGCCGCTCTTGGCCCTGCGCCATCGGCAGAAACGGCACCACCCCCGCTACGATGAAGCGAGAAGGAGACGGCTGCACCCCCACTGGCCGCTACCCACTGCGAACGCTCTACTATCGCGCGGACAAACTCAGCCCCCCGTCCACCGCTCTTCCCCTCTCCCCTATCCATACGAACGACGGCTGGTGTGATGACCCGGCCCACCCCGCCTACAACACCAGAGTCACACTCCCCTTCCCCGCCAGTCACGAGCGGCTCTGGCGGGAGGACGACCTCTACGACCTCGTAGCAGTCATCGGTTACAACGACAGCCCCCCCGCGCCCAGCCGCGGCAGCGCCATCTTTCTCCACGTCGCCACCGCAGACTACCAGGGCACAGCGGGCTGTGTGGCGCTCTCAAAGAGTCACCTTCTGGAACTGCTTTCCCTCATTCCCAAGAATGTAATCATCCACATCCACTGAAGACTCGTGCCGCGACCCATGGATGTCGCCCCACCGTTTCCATGTTTGACACCCACTGTCCCGCTGCCACTATGCGGATTCAAGATCCGTCCCGCATCCCTCGCCGCCATGCCCGCCTCTTCCCTCACCTGCATCCTGTCCCTGTTGACCGTCCTGGCCCTCACCAGCTCCGGCTACTCCAACACGCGCAGCAATGGCATAGCCGCCGTAGTCAATGGCAAGCCCATCACCAAGTCTGAGGTGGAGGATGCCCTCACCGCCCAGCGCCAAATGCTCATCATGCAGCTCGGGAACAACCCCGCCCAGCTTCAGGCCGAGTTGAAAAAACTCCAAGACACCGCTCTCGAGAACCTCATCGACCGTGAACTCATCCTCGCCGAGTTCGAAAAAATGGGTGGCACCATCAAAGAACAGTATGTGGACGATGACATCAACACCCTCATCCGCGAGAAGTTCAATGGCGACCGCAACCAGTTCGTCACCGAGCTGGCCAAAAGCGGCATGACCATGAAAAAGTTCCGCGAGCTGCGGAAAAAAATGATCATCGTGCAAGTCATGCGCAGCCAAAAGGCCGCGCGCCGCCTGCCCGCAACGCCCAAAGAAGTGGAGGAGTTCTATCGCAAGAACATCGACAAGTTCCGGGACAAGGACATGCTGAAAATCAGCACCATCACCATTCCCAAGTTCACTGGAGAACCCGGCAGCACCCCCGAGTCACAGAAAAAGCTCGCCGAGGAAATCCGCTCCAAACTCCTCGGAGGAGCAGACTTTGCATCCACCGCTAAGGCCTACTCCCAGGACAGCCGCGCCGAGTCCGGCGGTGAATGGGACTGGATGGAGCGCAAGCTCATGGACAAAACCATCGCAGACACCGCCTTCAAGCTCAAGGACGGTGGCATCAGCGAAGTCATCACCATGGACGCCGCCTACATCATCATCTACCTCGCAGCCAAAAAGCCCGGCGTCGTCACCCCCCTGGAGAAAGTCCGCCCAGACATTGAGCGCGCCATCGAAGCAGAGTCTTCCCGCAAAACCCTGGAAGAGTGGCTCGCAAGCCTCCGCAAAAAAGCCACCATCCGCATCATGTGAACACAGAGCGGTAGCCATCTCAAAACGCTGCCGCCTTTCCGCTTGAGTCACGTGCCGGATTGAGCGTCAGTGACGTAATCCAACAGCATGAAGTGTGACCTGTGCAACAAGGACGCGAGCGTCTTTCTGACCCAAATCATCAACGGGCAGATGACGACCGTGAACCTGTGCGAAGCCTGCTCGAAGGAGAAAGGCGTCACAGACACCACAGGCTTCGGCCTGGCGGAAGCCTTCATAGGCCCTACCACTGCCCGGGCCAAAGAGCTCGCCTGTCCCGCCTGTGGTTTCACCCAGTCACAGCTCAAAAAAATTGGACGCATGGGTTGTCCAGAGTGCTACACCACCTTCCGTGAGGGGCTGGACAGCCTACTCTCCGCCATGCACAAAGGCACCACCCACGTAGGCAAAGTGCCTCAGCACCTCAGTGCCGTCCCCTTGCGTAGCACCACCCCGGCTCCTCCCGCCCCTTCCCATACCGTACCACCCCGCAAAACGGCAGACGAGTTGCGCAAAACCGTGGCCCACCTCCGCCACCAGCTCCAGAAAGCCGTTTCCGAAGAACGGTTCGAAGACGCAGCCAGACTCAAGAACGAGATCCGCGACCTGGAAAGCCAGCTCACCGAGGCTTAAGCCCCCTCCTCCATCCGTTCAGAGACAACTTACGGAACGTCGCCGCGCTTCACACTAGCGTGAAACGCCCCGGTTCATTCCGCCGTCTTGGTCCACACCCATTTAAGATGCCCCACTGCCCCGCATCACCGCAGGCACCGTCCGCGCCAGAATCTTCAAGTCAAGCCACAGAGACCAGTTGTCGATATACTTCAAGTCAAGCGCCACCCATTCATCAAAGCTGGTGATGCGGTTGCGACCGCTGATCTGCCACAGACACGTCAGTCCCGGCTTCACACTCAACCTGCGACGCTGCGCATCCTTCTCGATCTTCTCAATTTCATACGTCGGCAGCGGGCGCGGCCCCACCAAGCTCATCTCACCCCGCAGCACATTGATGAGTTGCGGCAACTCATCGATGCTGAACTTCCTCAACCACGATCCGAACGCGAAAATCCGCGGATCCTTGGTGATCTTAAACACCGGACCATCCATCTCATTCCGCTGCTCCAGCTCCCGGCGCATCGCTTCCGCGTTCTGGTGCATCGTCCGGAACTTCCACATCCGGAACGGCTTCCCATACCGGCCCGCACGCTCCTGATGGAAAAACACCGGCCCCGGCGAACTCAGACGAATGCCAATCATGGCTACCACCCAGAACGGAAGCGAAAGCGCCAAAAGCAAGAGCGCAGCCAGCCTGTCCAGTCCCTCCTTGCACCACAGCGCCCAAGAGACCTGCGGCGTCGTGTGAAAGACCAGCATCAACCGCCCGCCCAGCACGTCAAACGTAGGCCGCGCGATGCTCGTCTGAAAAAAATCCGCACACACCCACGACTCCACCCCCTCCGTCTCGCAGGCCTGCACCGCCTCCTCAATGCGCCCAAAATGAATGTGCTGCGCCGCGAAAATAACCCTCGATACCGCATGGCTGCGCATCGCGCTCACCAGCTCCGGCACAGGCTGAGTCGTCAGGTCAATCACCCCCTTTACGTCAATCTCCGCCCGCTGCTCCGGCTCCATCACCTTCAGCAAGCGCTCCACATCCTCAGGCAAGCCCGCCAAAAGCACAGGCTCTCTCCCGCTGCCCGTGATGAGGCTCCGGCGCAGCAGATCCTTCTGATAAGCCTCACGCAGAAGAAGCAGCAAACCGCAAATGGGCACGCCAATCAGCGTCACCGAGCGGCTCGGCACCTCCCACCGCAAAAACACCACAAACGCTCCCACGATCGTCGCCATGAACAGCAAAGAAGAAGCCAGCTGCCGCAGCGATTGCGTGAACGACTTGTTCAGCAAATTCGAGTAGAAACCCCGCCCCTCCAGCACCATGGGAGTAAACGGCACCACCAGCGCCAGCACCCACAAAAATTCACCAAACGGCGGAATGACCTCCAACTCAGGAAAGTAATGCTGCAACACATAAGCACGCAAAACGTAAGCCACCCAGAAAGACGCGGCGATGATGCCGCTGTCGATGAGTTCCGTGAGCTGCAAATTGATTTCCTGCCTGCGTCCCAGCATAGTATCGCAAAATTTACTTAACGTGTGTTAACATTATCACAATTATACTAAATGCCGCAACTTCTTTCATCAAAGAACCTCCTTCTTTCCAGCCGGCCCCTCACCGTCGGCGTCATCAGTGACGCCAAAATCCTCCACTCCTTCGCCTCCGAACCCCTATCCCAGCGCCAGTCCTCCTGCGACTTGGTGGAGATCAGGCTCGACCTCCTAGAGTGTGACTTGTCGGAAACACGAACCCTCGCTGGCTCACTCGAACTGCCCCTGCTTTTCACCGCCCGTCATCCCGCAGAAGGCGGCAAAGGGCCAGAGGATCACCACGCCCGCGCCGCCCTACTTGCAGACATGCTCGACATCGCCGCATTGATCGACATCGAGCTTCAGAGTGCTCCCCACATGAGCCACCTCATCCAGCGCGCACGCGCCCAGGGTGTAGGCATCATCGGCTCATTCCATGACTTCCAGGCCACCCCACCAGATGACACACTGACCGGAGCGCGAGACTTTGCCCAAACCCTAGGACTGGATGCCGTCAAGCTCGCCACCTACCTCAATGGACCCGGTGACCTTCAGCGCCTCATCCACCAGTGCATCGACAAACGTCGTCTCCCGCTCTCAGCCATGGGCATGGGACCACTCGGAAGACTTTCTCGTCTTGCGCTTGCAAAACTCGGCTCCCTGCTCAACTACGGATACCTCGGAGAGTCCAACGCACCCGGTCAGTGGCCCGCACCCCGGCTGAAAGAACTCCTGGCAGAACTTTAAGCCTCACATGATCCCTTCCCGAACCGCTTCTTTCCGCGCGCTCATGCTGCTGGCTGGTTGCTTCGTCGTGGCTGGCTGCGATGATCCCAAACGCGAAGCAGAACTCCGTTGGCGAGAAGAAGAAGTAGGCGCAAAGGTCGCCGACGTAGCCCGGCGCGAGCAGGAAATCGCCAATCAACTGCGAGAAGTCGAAGCCGCCCGGATGGAACTCCGTCAGATCGAGTCGCGCCTTGCCCTGCGGGAGAAAGAAGTAGAGCAACTCCGCGCCGAAGCCCAGCGCGCCAAAGTCGAGTATGAGACCAAAGCCCGCCGTGGCCCACCCCCGCCCACCACCGCAGGTCGCGTGCTCGTAGTGGATGCCGCAGCCCCGGAGGTGCCCCTGTTCGAACGCCTCGGTGACAAAAGAGGAGCCATAGCCTCCACCACCAAAATCATGACCGGCCTCCTGCTCTGTGAGGCTGGAGATCTGGACAAAGTCATCACCATCGAACAAAGTGACACCGAGTGCGCCCCCGTCCGCATGGGCATCAAAAAAGGCGAGCAATACACACGCCGTCACCTGCTCACCGCCCTCATGGTGAAAAGTAGCAACGACATCGCCCAGGCCCTGGCCAGAGATCATTCCGGTTCCGTCGAAGCCTTCGTAACCCGCATGAACGAACGAGCCAAAGAACTCGGCTGCAAAGACACCCTCTTCAT
The DNA here is from genome assembly GCA_964538625.1 of uncultured Verrucomicrobiaceae bacterium. Lineage (GTDB taxonomy): Bacteria > Verrucomicrobiota > Verrucomicrobiia > Verrucomicrobiales > Verrucomicrobiaceae > JAEUHM01. The sequence goes on along the minus strand of CAZIGH010000001.1, from coordinate 63,459 downwards.
CAACCCCAACGGCCTACCGCCTGTCGATGGCCAGCCCGAACCCTACTCCACCGCTCACGACCTCGTACTCATCACCGTCGCCGCAGACAAGCAACCAGACCTCCGCGAGATGGTAAAGCTCAAGTCATGCTGGTTTGAGAAACCTGATGGCAAAAAAATCCCCCTCGAAAACACCAACCGCGTCCTTCGCACCTATGAGTTCTGCGACGGCTTCAAAACCGGCTACACCAATGCCGCCGGCTACTGCCTCGTAGCCACCGGTGAGAAAAATGGCCGCCGCCGCATCGTCGTCATCCTCAATGGCACCCGAGATGGCGTCTGGCGAGACGCCCAGTCCCTGCTGGAGTGGTCCCTCAAAATTTAACTCAAAAGAACACACACCCTATGAACCCCCTCTACTTCAAACTCGCCCACCTCATCGGCCTCATGGCCCTCTTCATCGGCATCGGTGGCCAGATAGCCATGTCCTCCACCGCAGACGCAGGCAAGCGCAAAATCTTCGGCATGTTGCACGGCATCGGCCTCCTGCTTCTCCTCCTCGCAGGCTTCGGCTACCTCGGCGTCGCCAAAATGGGAACCCCGCTGTGGGCCTGGGTCAAGACCGCCCTCTGGCTCGCCCTGGGTGCCTTCCCCATCCTGGCCAAGCGCCGCATCCTCAGCGATTCCGCCCTCGTCATCCTGGCCTTGGTTCTCGGCACCGTTCTCGCGTGGCTGGGACTGTTCAAAACCTTGGCCTAGCTTCCACTAGCCACCGCTCGGCAGCCCCTGCTCACCGGGGTGCTGCCGCGTCCTTCACAGCGCCCGCAGCACCCGGAAATAAAAGTCTGCCTCGATGGCAGGCCACGCCCGCAGTTCTTCAAAGTGCTCCACATTGCGCAGCCAAGCCGTGGCCTCAGGCAGTTTGCTCGCGTGGAAGAACGGATAGCCCAGCACCACCAAGCATTCCCGTTTCTCGCCACGCGCCTGCTCCACCCACTTCCGAACCTCCCCCAAGTCATCCGTGCCCTTTGAGTGCGGATAATACAAAGGCAGCGCCTCACGTCCCAGGCCAAAGCACACCACCAGCGGCTCACGCTCCGACGCGGCACTTCTCTCCTCAAGAAACGCCGCCACATCGCGGAACGGGGCATAAGGCAGCCGAGCCAACACAAGGCGCTGATGCGCCGTGAGCCAGATGAACAGCCCCGCAAACACAACCGCCACCCACCGCTGCTTCTGCACATAGTCACTCACCGCCAGTGGGAACATGGCCCATCCAGCGATGATGGTTGGCAGCAGTGAAATGATAAAGCGCGGGTAAAACATCAGGTGCAGCACCTTCCCCAGCACCACGAATGCCACGGCACTCAACAACGGAGCCAGCAACAGCCAGCCCGTCCGCGGCGCCCGCTGAATCGCCGTCCTCAGCCCCACTAGCGCCAACGCCAGTGCCAGCAGAATGGCAAGCGAGCCGCCTGCCGCACTGTCCCCCAGCTGCTCTGTCAGAGATGTAAGCCCCTCTGACTCCACAGCCCCAAGCTGATCATGCTGCCACTCCATGCCGAAGAACATCTGTGAAAGCGTCTGCCGCGCCAGCCCCCCATCCAAAAGCTGCGGCACATGATTCGGCTCGTTCCAATACCTCACCTGCACCAGGTTCGGCATGAAAGCCTGTATCCAGATCATCATGGCAAACACATGCGCCACCACATGGCGCATCAACACCGTCACGCGATCCCGAGAGTGCTTCTCCCCCCTCCACAGCAGCACTCCAGTAATCAGAAAAAGCACCCCCACATCGATGGCCGAGAGCATAAACGTCCAGACCCACACACCTTGATTGATGGCCAACCAACCCCAGGCCCCCCAGCTCCGCCCCCGCGTGGTCACCACCCGCCGAGACGCAAGGATGGCGCTCAAACACAGCGGAACGATGAACGCGTAAGCACGCGCCTCCACCCCATACCGGAGATGCCAGGGATGCAGCGCCAGCAGCACCGCAAGCCACGCCACCCCACGGACTAACCCGATCAGCCGAAACAGCAGCACCACTGCCAGCCCAGATGCCAGCAGAGAAGGTGCACGGGCCGCAAGCTCGCTGAACTCATGCTCCGGAGCACCCGCCCACCAGCGCCAGACATCCAGTGAAACACGCTGCGCCACAGACATCGTGGGATGATTCGTCGGCTTGGCGTAGTAAAAAAATGTACGCTTCCACGAAGGATCAGAAAACACCAGCTCATCCGCGTTCTCCTTTGCCTCCTTCCACTGGCCATGGCTCACCTGCCTCATGGACCACAACTCGTCCCACCACAGGCTCTTGCTCGCAAACGACGTGCTGCCATACCAAAACGCAAACAAGAAAACCACGACCGGAATCCATAACCTGCTCCACCAAGACCGTGCCTTCGGTGCATCCTCCTCGTCCAGCGGCCTTACAAAAGGCCTCATCCACACCGGTGCCAACAGCGCCAGAAGCACCAGAAGCACCATGTTGATCCACGCCCCCAAGTGAATGCCCAGATCCGCTAGAGACTCCCAAGGCGGTTGCTTGCCCGCAGCCACCGCCGTCTGCACGGCCTCCCTGGCACTCGCCGCATCAGGCCCGCTCACCAAAATCACCACCTCCACCAGCGCCAGCAAGCCGAGCACGGCACGGACCAGAACGATAGGGCGAGAAAAAAAACGTTTCCACATGAAGCTCGCAGACTAAGCGGACAACGCGCCGTCACAACCAATCAGTCGGCACGTTTGCATTGCACTTGGAAGAGCGACGCGGCAACATCCTCCATCCGTGCCCCATCCCTGCCACCAGTTCCGCTTCCTCCTTCCCTGGCTTCTGCTCGCCTGGAGTGCGCAGGCCACAGCACCACCGCCTCCCCCAGACGGCGTGCGGGATGATGCCAGACTTCTCTCAGACGCAGCTCTAGAAGAAATCTCACAATCCATCGCCAGCCTTCGAGACACCGCCGGCCTCTGGGTCATGGTAAACACAGAGACCTTTCTGCCCCCAGACGTCAGCCCCCAGCAGCGCATCCGCACCCTCAGAGACGCTTGGCTAGAGGACAAACCCGGTCTCGTCGTCCTCATGACACGCCGCACGGATGGCCCCCCTTTGCTGGATGCCACCTCACCCCTCTGGAAGAAGCACGGAGAACCGCAACTCTACGCCGTCCTCCAACGGGCCACCACCGCCGCCGCCGCCGCCACCACCCGTGAGGACAAACTCCTCGCCACCCTCCGCTCACTGCTCGCAGACTTGCGGGTAGGTGAGGCCCGCAGCCGCCAGAGCCAAGACTTCTTTCAGCCTCAGGACCTCTGGCTTGCCTCCGCCCTGCTCGCCCTGCTCACCCTCGGAGCACTGCTTACCAAACTCGCCGTCCAGCATCAAATACGCAAAGCCTCAGCGCGGGCAAACGCGAAACGGCTACCAGATCTCACCATGCCCACACGCCTCGGTGCCCCCAGCGGCGGCGGCACCGTGGTGGAGAACCCCTACCGCAAGTAGCGCGCGACCAAGTACTCCCTCAGCGCTTCACGCCAAGGCCGCGGAGGGCTACCGCAGACTGAGGCGAACAAGCTCGTGTCCAGCGGAGTATAAGCCGGTCGTTTCGCTAGAAAACGGTCAAAGCCCACCATGCTGTGCCCCTCCACCCGCCTCGTACGCAGCGGCAGCCCCAGCTCCACCCCAAGGTCCAGCGCCGCCTGCCCGTACTCCTGCCAGGAAGCCACGCCCCCGTTGCACAAGTGGATGAGCCCCCGGTGTGCGCCCTTCTGCACCAGGAATAACAGCCAGTCGGCCAGATCCTCAGCGTACGTAGGACAGGCCCACTTGTCACTCACAGCCCGCACCGCATCACCAGCCAAGCCCGCCGCGACGATCCGGTCAGGGAAGCTCTCCTTCTCACCCCCGAAAAGCCAAGACACCCGGGCTACCAAATGGTCCCCACTCGCTGCGAGCACCGCCTTCTCCCCAGCCAGCTTGCTCACACCATATTCATTCAGCGGCACCGCCTCATCCGTCTCCTTCAAAGCGCGGTTCCCCTCCCCACCAAAAACATAATCCGTGCTCATCTGGATGAAACGCGCACCGCGTCTCGCACAGTGCACCGCCATCTCCCGCGTGCTCTCCGCGTTAATCACGTGAGCTAGGCGCGGATGCCTCTCGCAGTCGTCCACATCCGTCGTTCCCGCCGCGTTGACCAGCCAGTCGAACCGGTGCCCCACCAACACATCGTCAATCACATCCGGCCTCGCAAGATCTAAGTCACTTCGGCACAGCGCCTTCACCTCCAGCCCGGCTGCGGAAAAATGACGCACCAGCACACGACCAAGACGGCCCGTCGCTCCCAGAATCAATACCGCGGGCTTGTCAATCATCCAATCAATGTCGGGGTCGGGCAAAACATGGGGGAAAGCCCGCACCTTGATCGTGAAGCCCCCGGGGTCAACCACGGGATTGTCAAGGCGCACGAAATACAAGCACCCCCCTCCCCAAACTCGCACCTCAGTCCCGTCAGTAGGTCAGACCCGGCACTTTTTCCTCGCTAACACCGGGCGCATGGCTTTATTCAAGCACATGGTTGCCGGGGACAAACCGCAGCCTCTCGTACTCAAACCTTTTCACAGCCATGAGCGACACCACTTCATCTGACACTCCCTACGGAGAGGCCACCCCCACGGACCCCTTCCAGGCGGCAAAGGCCAGCGCCATGAAAGCAGCCGAGGAACTTCGCCAGGCCACCGCACAAAAGGCGCAAGAGTGGAAGGCAGCCGCAGAGGCCCGCGCCCAACAGCTCAGAGACGCGGCAGACCACGTCCGCGACACTGCCGAACAGCGCGCCGGAGAATTCCGCGAAGCCGCTGGCGAAGCGTGGACAGACGCACGCGTCAAAGTGGATGACCTCCGCGCCGAGGCCGAGCGCTATACACGTGAGAAGCCACTGCAGGCCGTGCTGACTGCCTTTGGCGTCGGCCTGTTCGTCGGCCTCATCCTCCGCCGCTAACCTGGGCCCAACACCTCACGGGCCGCAGCCCGCCCGGCTCACCATCCACCTTTCGCATGTCCGAAAGCGCCCCCCCTCCGCCGCCGACCCCGCAACCATCCGGGGCTAACGGTTCAGCGAGGAACCTGCTCCACGCCGGCCTCAACTACATCGAGGCGCGCGGTCAGTTGCTCCAGGTAGAGGCGAAAGAAGCCGCAGCTCAGGCTGGACGCATCGCCGCCTCCGGAGGCATAGCCGCTTTCTTCCTCTCGACAGCATGGCTCATCGCCCTCCCGGCTGGCATCGCACTCGCCGCAGAGAAGGCCGCCATGCGCTGGGAATACATCGCCCTCATCGCCGCAGGCGTTCACGCCCTCATCGGCCTTCTCTTTCTCGCAGCCTTGCGCATCCGCAGCAGGTCGCTGCGCCCTTTTCAAGAAAGCCTCAATCAACTCCGGGAAGATCGCGCATGGCTCGCCACGAATCCACAGCAGAAGTAAAGCAGCGCCTCATCGCTCAACTCCGAGAGTCCAGGCAAGCGCTCAGCCGCGAGGCCAAGTCCGCCCAGCAGCAGTATCACCCCTCCGCCATCGCCGCACGCAGCTTTCAGAATCACAAGACCGCATGGATCATCGGTGGAGCCCTAGCAGGTCTCCTCGCCATCCGCCTTTTGTTGCCGGGCAAGAATAGGAGTGACATTTCCGGCAAAACCGCTAAAAAACGCGCTTTCTCCGGTCTGCTCGGCGGACTCGTCTGGACACTCGCCAGACAAACCGCGCTGAACTACGCCAGAGACCACCTCCAAGACCGATTCAAAGACACCCTCTCCTCCTATTTCGACCGTCCCGGACCACGCCCCTAGATCAATCTCATGTCAACCGAAGCCGAACCCATTGCTCAAGCCGTTGTAGTCGTAGATGAACCTGACATCGTGCCAGTGCTCGACTCCGTGGACGACTACCTGAAGTTCTGCATGCAGTACGACGCCTCGGACCTGCACCTCGCCACCGCATCACCGCCCATGTGGCGGCGCTATGGCAACCTCCAGCCCATCTGGGATAGCGATACCCACCGCGCCCTCCCACTCACCGCAGAAGACACCGAGCGCCTCTGCATGGGCTTCCTCAACGACGAACAGAAAAAGCAGCTCGAGGTACGCGGAGACGTGGACTTCGCCTACTCCCCCGGCTTTGGCCGCTTCCGCGCATCCGTCGTCAAGCAACGCCTTGGCATCGACCTCACCTTCCGCATCATCAGCACCCACATCCGCACCATTGAAGAACTCGGCCTTCCTGAGACCGTGCGCACCCTCTGCCGTTACCACAACGGCATCATCCTCGTCACCGGCCCCGTCGGCTGCGGCAAGTCCACCACCCTCGCCGCGCTCATCGACGCCATCAACGAAGAGCGGCAAGACCACATCATCACCCTGGAAGACCCCATCGAGTACGTCTTTGAGCCAAAAGGCTGCCACGTCAATCAGCGTGAAGTTCATACCCATACCAAATCCTTCGCCACCGCATTGCGCGGCGCCCTCCGTGAAGACCCAGACGTCATCATGGTCGGAGAAATGCGCGACCTCGAGACCATCTCCCTCGCCATCACCGCCGCAGAAACCGGACACCTCGTCCTAGGCACCCTCCACACCGGCAACGCCCCCCGCACCTTGGACCGCGTGCTCGACGTCTTCCCATCCGACCAGCGCGAGCAAATCCGCGTCATGGTCTCCGAGTCCCTCCGCGGCATCATCTCCCAGCAGCTCGTCCCCCGTGCCGATGGCAACGGTCGCGTAATGGCCCTCGAAGTCCTCGTCAACACACCCGCCGTCGCAGCCAACATTCGCGATGGCAAAACCTTCATGCTCCCCGGCGTCATGCAGACCGGCAAAAACGTCGGCATGATCATCATGGATGACTCCCTCCGCTCCCTCTACTCCCAAGGCTACATCACCCGAGAAGAGTGCGAGTCCCGAGCCGAAGACAAAACCATGATGAAAAAGTTCTTCGAGTCCTGATCCTCCCCCCCCAGCTTCCACCCCTTATCCCCCTTTCAGTCATGCCCATCATCGACGCCTACTTCCAGAAGCTCATCGAACTCGGCGGCTCAGACCTCCACCTCAGCCAGGGACAGCCCGCCAAAGTCCGCGTCCACGGCAGCATCAAGCCCATCACCGAAGACGTGCTCGACCACGCCGCCATGGAGACCGTCATGAGCGAAATCTGCGAGCCTCATGCCTGGGAAAAATACATCAAAAACGGCGACCTCGACTTCGCCTACGAAATGGACGCCAACAACCGCTTCCGCTGCAACTACCTCAAACAGCAGTACGGCTACGCAGCCGTCTTCCGTATCATCCCCACAAAAATCGCCTCCCTCGAGCAGCTCGGCATCCCGCCCGTAGTCAAAGAGTTCGGCCACCTCCGCTCCGGACTCGTTCTCGTCACCGGACCCACCGGTTCCGGCAAGTCCACCACTCTCGCTGCCCTGCTTGACTACATCAACGTCAACTTCCGCCGTCACATCATCACCGTCGAAGAACCCATCGAGTTCGTCCACCGCAACAAAAAGTCCATCATCACCCAGCGCGAAGTGCCTATCCAGACACCCTCCTTCGCCGATGGACTCCGCGCCGCCCTCCGCGAAGATGCAGACATCGTGCTCGTCGGAGAAATGCGCGACCTTGAGACCATTTCCCTCGCCCTCACCGCCGCCGAGACCGGCCTCCTCGTCTTCGGCACTCTGCACACCAACAACGCCCGCAAAACCGTGGACCGTATCGTGGACGTCTTCCCCTCAGACCAGCAGAGCCAAGTGCGCACCATGCTCGCCGCCTCGCTCAAAGGCGTCGTAGCCCAGCTCCTTATGAAAAAGGCTGATGGCCGCGGCCGCGTCGCCGTGAATGAAATCATGATCTCCACCCCCGCCGTCGCCTCCATCATCCGCGAAGGTGCCACCCAAAAGCTCTACGACGTCATCGTCGGCGGCAAAGCCGAAGGCATGCAGTTCATGGACGACGCCATCTGGAGCAAGCTGCGCGACGGCCTCGTCAGCCCCACCGAAGCTTACATGAAAGCCATCGACAAAGGCCGCTTCAAAGGCTTCCTCCCGCCCGAAGACGCCGCCCTTGGCAACGCCGGCGGTGCCGAGGAGAAAAAGAAGTAACCTCCGGAACGCAAAGCGCAGACAAGCGCACCGCCACAGCCACTTCCGCCAAACATAGCGCCCACTCAACCCACCAGTGCCCTGGGGGAGACGTGCCCTACCCCGGCGGCACCCCGTTGCTTCACGCGCCCGTGCGCATTTGACGTCATGCCTGAGGACGAGATTCACCAACCTCACGACAAGCTCTTCGCCATGGGCTTTGGAGATCCGGCGAATGCCGCTGGACTGCTCAAAGCCCAGTTGCCCAACGCCCTTTCAGCGCTCATCGACTGGAACTCGCTCAAGGCAGAAAGCGGGAGCTTCGTGGACCCGGAGTTTCGCAAAACCCAGTCCGACCTCCTATTCTCCGCCACCTTCTCTGGTAAGCGATGCCTGATCTACGTGCTCTTCGAGCATCAAGTCCAGGAAGACGCCCTCATGGCTCTGCGATTGCTCCGCTACATGGTCAACATCTGGTGGACTCACCATAGAGATCATCCGGGGCAACCGCTTCCCGTCATCCTCCCAGTCGTGCTCGCTCAGAATGCAAAGGTCTGGAAAGCGGAACCACGTTTCTCCAACCTGGTGGACATTCCGGAGGGCAGCGGATTGCATGTTGAGCCTTACATCCCAGATTTCAGCTTTGAACTCTTTCAGCTCGCAGAGCACAGCTTTGAGACATTGCCCGGCACTCCAGCCGGCATCTTGATACTCAGGGTGATGAAGGCCGAGCGTCTGCATCAGTTGCTCAATGACAGCATCTGGGACGAGACGCTGATCAAGCAAGTGCCACTTGAGCTTTTCCAGAGCCTGTTGCGCTACATCCTGGCCGCTGACATTGACAAGGAAGCCTTCAAAAGTAAAGTTCAAGCCATCAAGGATCCGCAAACCAAAGCAGCCGCTATGTCACTTGCCCAACAGCTTCGCCAAGAAGGTCGCCAAGAAGGTCGCTTGGAGGGAACGGTCCTTGCCTACTCTCGCTTGGTTGAACGCAAGTTCCCCACCATAGCCAGCCAAGTAGTGCCGCTGTTAACGCAAATGAATGAAGAACGGCTGCTGTCCTTCGGCGAGGCGATCTTGTTCATGCAGACGCCAGAAGAGTGCCTTCAGTGGCTCTCCGAGAAGTGAGCGCGGGTCCAAGCGAGAGCTTTTAAGCGGACCACGGCCACTGCGTCCAACATTCAGCACTCCCCGAAAAAAGAGCATCGGTGAGGCCTGCTGGGAGCGGCACCTCTGGCTGCGCATCTATGACTTTCGGCAGGCGGCTCAACAAAGACAACCACGCACCGAGAGAAGAATGCCTGGTTCCGCTTTTCGAAGTGCAACACATCGTGACTTCAGGCGCGACCCTCTCCTCCCGGCACTGCAGACTTCAGTGCGCGGCTGCTGAGGCTCGTTTTTTCTTCGCCGTGGCTCGAAGGTTGAGCATTTCCACGAAGACGGAGAAGCCCATGGCGAAGTAGATATAGCCTTTGGGGATGTGGAAGTGCAGCGCCTCCCCGATGAGTGCGGTGCCAATGAGCAGCAGGAAGCTGAGGGCGAGCATCTTCACGGTGGGATGCGTGTTGACGAAGTCACTCACAGCACCGGCGAAGAGCATCATGAAAGCCACGGCTACGATGACGGCGATGATCATGAGACTGACGTAGCTCACCATGCCGACGGCGGTGATGACGGAGTCCAGCGAGAACACGATGTCCAAGATGGCGATCTGGACGAGGACGGCACCCATGGTGGCCTTGCCGGCTTTTTTGATGACGTGGTGCGGGTCGCCCTCAAGCTTTTCGTGGATCTCCTTGGTGGCTTTGTAAATGAGGAAGAGGCCACCGATGAAGAGGATGAGGTCTTTGCCACTGAAGTTGTGCCCCATCAGACCGAAGAGGGGCTTCGTCAATGACATGACCCAGCCGATGAGAAAGAGCAGCGTAACGCGAGCCACCATGGCCAGCGCAAGCCCGAAGAACCTGGCTCTTGGGCGCTGCTCCGCTGGGAGCTTGTCCACCAAGATCGAGATGAACACAATGTTGTCGATGCCAAGTACGATCTCCAACACGCAAAGCGTGAGCAGGGCCACCCAGGCTTCGGGGTTGGAGAACCAAGTGAAATCCAGTGGATTCAGCGAGGTGGTGACGGCGGCAACAGCGGCGGCAGCTTCAGCGAGGATCATGCAAATGGACGGTAGAGACCGCACGCAGAATAAGACACCGCCTGCGTTCCGCAACTTCCACCTCCAACATCAGTGACGAGTCCGCACTACGCTCTCCGCCAGGCGTCAGGCTTCCGGCACCGGGGAGGCGAGCACCGTGCGGATGTAAGCCAGCACTGCCGCCGTCTCCGCAGGCGTGAGATTGGTCTCCTCAGCCATCTCAGGCAGGATATCCTGCTCCCACTCTGTGCGGCTGTATTTCCTCACCGGTTCCACACTGTGACAGGCGGCGCATTTGGTGATGTAAATGTGCCGCCCTTGAGCCAGCTGCGAGGGTGTGCCCGCATGTTTGGCTGCTGGTAGCGTCTCCGGCAACGGCACGGACTGCTCCAGGGACACACAAGCCACTCCCGGCAGAGTGACCAGAGCGAGCAACCCATATCGGACCCGGCGGGCGGTGGTGCGCTTCATGACGATCGAAATGGGTTTCAGAAAGTGAAGCCGGCGACCATGCGAAGCTGGCTGTCTGGCTCGCCCTCTGCATCCGTGACCTGAAACAGGGCGGCGGCGGTAATGAAGAAGTCACCTTTGCGGAAAGACAGGTTGGGGCCGACTGAGAAGACGTGGTCTCCCGCCTCGCTCCAGTCGGCAAACTCCACCTCATGAAGGCCCTCCATTCCGACGAAGAAGCTGGGAGTGACCTGGTAGCTGAGGCCAAAGATGTTTTCCCACACGCCCACCTTTTCATCCAGATTGCCCAGGCTGCTGCCCTCCCACTCGGCCTCGATGACCGCGTTGTACACGGCGATGAGGGGACCGAAGTTTTTCTGAAGCAGCACCTTGCCCTCCAGGACCACCATTTCATCTCCCACCAGCACTTCTCCGTAGAGGCCGGTGCCGAGGAAGGCTTCGTTGGGATTCGTCAGTTGCTGGCGGAGTGCGACTCCGCTGCGCCGGTAGTCTGTCGCGTCACCGCCATCCTCGTGGCTCTCATAGCGCCAATCGGCCACGTAAATGTCAATCGTGAGGTCGTCTGTGATGCCATACTCAAACTCGTGGCGAAAGTCGAAGCGGTCTTTACTTCCGTAGTTTTTCCAGGTCATCCACTGCTCATACTCCCACAGCCCCTTGGGCATGCCGCTGGTCTCATAGCTGTAAACGAGGCGGCGGTCGTGGGCGTGTCCGGTGGCGAGAGAGAAGCCCAGAGCGAGAAGGGCTACGGCGAAGATGCGAAGAGTCATGGAATGAAGTGAAGACGGGTTGGGAGGACGCCCCTTTTTAATGAGAATGTGTCGCAAGTGCAAGAGAAAAATCCGTCGGTTCGAACGCCCCCTATTGCGCAAGCTCCTTGATGTTGCAGCGGTCATTCCCAACCCCTCCCGCAGCGGTCATCCCGTTCGGAAAACGCGTTCTACGGTGGACATCCCGCAGGAGCCGTGACAGACTTTTGATGTCCTAACCGTGGAATCAACGACCTCATCTCCTACCGCCGTGACTTCTTCCGTCTCGTTGCAGCAGTTGTGTGTGCGTGCCTTCAGGGTCATGCTGTTGGCGCGAACGCTTGAGGACAAGCTAGCCAGCCTTTACAAAGCAGGCGGACGTCTTGTCGGTGGCGTGTATCTGGGCAAGGGGCAAGAGGCCTACTCCGCCGCGCTGGGTGTGCAGTTGAGGTGGAACCGAGACATTCTGGGTCCCTTCATCCGTGACCAGGCGGCGCGCATCGCCTTTGGAGAACCCATTCTGGACGCCATGAGGACTTACTTTGGCTCGGCGCGCGGGCCCATGCGTGGCCGTGACGGAAATGTGCACCGCGGCCGCCCGAAGGAGGGGCTTCCGGCCATGATCAGCCACATCGGTAGCATGGTGCCGCTGGTGAGCGGCATGCTCTTCGCCCGGCGCCTTCAGGGTAGGTTGGGAGATGCCGTGGGCGCAGTGACTCTGGGAGAGGGTGGCACCTCCACCGGTGCCTTCCATGAGGGGGTGAATCTGGCCGCTGTGGAAAAGCTGCCGCTCATCGTGGCGGTGACGAACAATCAGTTCGCCTACAGCACGAAGAACGACCGTCAGTTTGCCTGTGCGTCGCTCGTGGATAGAGCGAAAGGCTACGGCATCCAAGGTCACGTGGTGGACGGCACCGATCTGCTGGCTTGCGTAGAGACCATGGAGCGTGCGGTGAAAGCAGCCCGGGAAGGTGGTGGACCGCAGCTCATTATCGGCAACACACTGCGCCTCACCGGACACGGTGAGCACGATGACGCATCCTACATCCCGCAGTCTCTCAAAAACAGTCCGCTAGGCCGAGACTGCATGAAGACCTCTGAGGCCCAGTTGCTCGAGCGGGGCTGGGTGACACCGAATGAGGTGGCCACTTGGCGGCAGGAGTGCCGTGACGAGGTGGAGAAAACGGTGGCCCTGGCCATGAAAGACGCAGGCCCAGACCCATTCAAAGAAAATTGGCGTGCCCTCTCGACAGACCACCTCTGCGAGGGACAATGGACTGTATGAGTCTGACCTATCTGGAAGCCATCCGCGAGGCGCAATACGAGGCGTTGAAGCGCGACCCGAATGTCTTCATCTACGGGCAAGACATCGGCACCTTCGGTGGCGCATTCAAGGCCACGAAGGGACTCATGAATGAGTTCCCCGGTCGCGTCATCGATGCGCCCATCAGCGAGGACGCCATGGTGGGGCTCGCCATTGGTGCCGCCATCGAGGGCTCTCGGCCCATCGTGGAAATGCAGTTCGCGGACTTCTCGTCCGTGGGGTTCAACCAGATCGTGAACCAGGCTGCCACGCTCTACTGGCGCACCAATGTCCCCTGCCCCATCACCATCCGTCTTCCATCAGGTGGCACGGCAGGCAGCGGCCCCTTCCACAGCCAGTCCATGGAGGCCATTTATGCGCACTACCCTGGGCTGGTCATCATGACGCCAGCCACCGTGGAGGACGCCTACTGGATGCTGCTGGACTCCGTGGAGCTGAATGACCCGGTGATTTTCTGCGAGCACAAGTTCCTCTACTACCACCTCAAAGCCGACTCTCTGGGCGAGAGGGATCTGCCCATAGGCCGCGCCCGCATCGCACGTCCTGGGCGAGATGCCACCGTGGTAGCGTATTCCGCGATGGTGCATGAGGCCATTCGCTCCGCTGAAGAGTTGCAACAGGACGGCTATCAGGTGGAGGTGGTGGACCTGCGCACCGTGAAGCCCATGGACGCAGATACCGTTTTGGCCTCGGTAGCACGCACTGGTCGCCTGCTGGCCATAGGCGAAGCCTTTCCGTGGGGAGGTGTCACTGCCGAGGTCGTCTCCCGAGTCGTAGCGGACGGCTTTCACCTGCTGGATGCGCCGCCCATGCGTTTGAACTCCAAAGACACGCCCATTCCCTACCACACCAATCTCTGGAAGGCGCACCGCCCCACGGTGGCGAACATCACCGACTCGCTGCGCCGTCTGCTCCGTTACTAATCTCTCTCATGGCCCATTTCCCGATTCAAATGCCTCAGTTGGGTGAGTCCATCGCCGAAGCCACGGTGGTGAAGGTCCTCGTGCAGCCTGGTGCCCTGGTAGCCGCCGACGAAGAGCTCTTTGAAGTGGAAACCAATAAGGCCACCATGGCCGTGATCGCTCCCGTCCGTGGCAAAGTGGTCGGCATCTGTGCCGAAGTGGGGACCAGTTATGCCGTCGGCTCACGCCTGGCTGACTTGGAAATCTCGGAGGAGGATGCCATCGCCCTGGGACAAACCTCACCATCGCCAGAACCCGAGTGCGTGCCGGAGGACTCGGTAACCGGCAACGCAGCCAGTGGTGACGTGGTGCACTTCGCCATCAACTCAGAGGACACCATCTATCAGCGCAGCCAGCCAAAGGTAGAGCCGGTGGTGGGAGGACTGCCTGTGCCAGCCGGCGCAGCAGGAGCCAGTTACATTTCTCCTCGGATGCGCGCCCGAATGACCGAACTGGGTCTGAATGCCGCAGACCTGGCAGCCGTGGCTGGCACTGGCGCTGGCGGTCGCGTGACGGTAGAAGACTTCGAAGGGTTCCTGCGCGGCCTGGAGCAGCACCGCATGACACCTGCCTCACCCATGCGCATGGCCGTGGCAGACGCCATGCGGCGCAGCTGCACTCGTCCCTTGGCCACGGTGGGTACCTCCGTCGTGTTGGACGCCGTCTTGGCTCACCGCAAAAAAGCACCCGGCAAACCCGGACCTGCTCTCTATGCCATCCGCGCTCTGGCCTTGGCTCTTGCAGAAAACACCGCAGTCGCGGGTCGTCTGGTGGGAAATCGCATCGTGCATCCCACCGCCATCGACATAGGGTTCGCGGTCGAAGTGGAGGACGGCGTACTGGTGCCGAACCTTCGTGGAGTGGACAAGGTGCCACTGGCCAGCCTGGTGGATAAATACAACTCGCTCGTGGACAAGGCGCGCAATCGCAAACTGCCGCCCGACCAGACGAAGCCCGGGATCGCCACGGTGACAAACTTCGGCACCTTTGGCATCATCTGGGCCACCCCCATTCCCCTTCCAGAACAAAATCTCGTGCTCGGCTTGGGCGCGGGCACTAAGCAGCCCGTGTGGAGCGAGCAGGTGAATCAGTTTATCCCCGTCACCATGGCAGAGCTGACTCTGAGCTTTGACCACCGCATCCTTGACGGTGGCGGTGCAGGCAGACTGCTTGCAAGAGTGGCACAGCTGCTTCAAAAGCCCGAGGCGCTGTGAGGCTTGTCGCTTGGGTTTTTTGAATCAGCCAGCCGAGGAGGTGCGGGATCGTTCAAGGCAGTTGGCCGCAAACGATCCGCAAAGTGACACACTCCGGAGGGACGCGCGTAGCGCTCAGCAAGCTCATTGCTGCTTCATGCTCAGTTCCACCAGCATCTGGGAGTTGGTAGAGTATTTTTCCAGCAGAGAGAGCACGCGTTGAATGGCCTCTATGGGCTTGTGGCCCGCAAGTCCACGACGCAGGAAGTGGATTTTCTCGATCTGGAAGCTCTGCAGCAGAAGTTCCTCCCGGCGGGTGCCTGACTTAAAGATGTTCACCGCAGGATAGATAAACTGCTCGGCAATCTTGCGGTCCAGAACCAGCTCCATGTTGCCAGTGCCCTTGAACTCCTGGAAGATGAGGTCGTCCATGCGTGAACCTGTCTCAATGAGTGCGGTGGCGAGTATGGTGAGAGAGCCGGCGGTCTTCGTATTGCGCGCGGCGGCGAAGAGGCGACGCGGTATCTCCATGGCACCCACACCCATGCCCCCTGACATGGTGGCACCACCCTTTTGAGCGTTGTTGAAGGCTCGGGCCAGCCGGGTGATGGAGTCCATGAGAATGAAAACGTGATCACCCATCTCGACGAGCCTCTTGGCACGCTCAATGGCGAACTGCGAGATACGGGTGTGGCTCTTGTTGTCCTGGTCGTTGCTCGAGGCGAAGATTTCCGCATTCGGCAGCACGCGGCGAAACTCGGTCACTTCCTCAGGCCGCTCATCCACGAGGAGGATCATGAGATGGACCTGCGGATAGTTTTCGGTGATGGCCTCCGCAATGTGCTGGAGTAGCGTGGTCTTGCCAGCACGCGGAGGTGCCACGATGAGGCCGCGCTGACCACGTCCCACGGGCGTCATCATGTCGATCACTCGCGTGGTCATGCGGTCTGGTTTGGTCTCAAGCTGGTAGCGCTTGTTCGGGTTGGTGGCCTTAAGTTCCTCAAAGAGAGGGAGATCCTTGAGTTCCTCCGGTTTGCGTCCGTTGATCTCCGTGATCTCGGTGAGCTGAGGCCCACGCCCACCCATGCGCTGCTCGCCCTTGATGGCCATGCCTTCCCGCAGTC
This sequence comes from uncultured Verrucomicrobiaceae bacterium, assembly GCA_964538625.1. GTDB lineage: Bacteria > Verrucomicrobiota > Verrucomicrobiia > Verrucomicrobiales > Verrucomicrobiaceae > JAEUHM01. Next base: position 47,385 of record CAZIGH010000001.1, on the reverse strand, counting down.
CATGTTTGCGTATCAACTCGCCTGAAACCCAACAGTCTGAGTTCAGCGCAGCGTACATTTTCTCCCGCAACCGAAGGAATCCATAGCCTTTGGGTGTGAACTCCAGGAGTCCTTCCACAGGTTCAGCAGGTCCCTGCGGCTCAGGCGCGGACTCCGCCCTTGCTCCGTCCTCACCCTCGGCAGCAGCGCCCTCGGCTCCGGGCACAGCTATGCCCTTAGCAGCCATGCGGTTGAGATACTTCTGCCGAAGCTTCTCACGCCAGCGCTGGCGGCGGGTAAGGCGCGGCTTGGTGCCGTTCGCATCCACAGCGCCAGGCGTGGCTTCTGCCACGGCAGTTCGCAGGGACGGATCATGGGGGTCAAGGTCCGCCTGGGGCTGGCTAGCAGTACCCTGAAAGACTTGCATAATGATGGCCTCTGCCGCCTCTGGGCTGTCGTCCACTGCCGGCAGGACTTCCGGAATGGGTGGAGGCTCAGGCAGCGGTGGTGGCACCGGCACCGTCTCCGCCACTGCTCCCGAAGGTGCTTCTGCCACTGGCAACTCTGCACCATCCTGCACTTTGGTCTTTTTCGCCCTCTTCGTTGCGGCTTTTTTGGCTGGCTTCGGAGTCGGTCTGGTCGCCGGCTCCGGCACCGGGCTGGCTTCCACCACAGGCTCAGGCTTCACGGCGGGAGTCTCCACCTGCGGCACCTTCACTTTGGCCACCTTTGGTTTTGGGGTAGCCGCCTTTTTCGTAGCGGCTTTCTTTGCGACTTTCTCCTTTGTGGAAGCATTGGCCGCCTTTTTGCGGGCCGGTTTGGCGGCCACGTTTTCGGTGTTTTCTAAAAGAGTATCCTCGGACATGATGAGGTGGGGACTGGGTAGTTTGGGGAGAGAGCTCGGTGTGGGCGCTTACTCGAGACCGGCTGCGGCCTCGTCACTCAGATCAAAGTTGGCGTAAACATTTTGGGTGTCGTCGTAGTCGTCCAGGATGTCATAAAGCTTCACCACTTGGCGAGCGATCTCCGGGTCTTCGATGGTGATGAGATTACTGGGGTGCTGGATGAGCTTTTGCGAGACAGGAGCGAAGTTCTTTTCTTTCAACCGGCTGCCCACGGCGAAGAGTTGGTCAGTGGCAGTGTAGAGCACCCAATCGTCTCCATCCTCCTGCACATCCTCAGCACCGGCATCCAGCGCAGCCTCCGTGACCTCATCTTCGCTCAGACCTTCTTTCGAAAGGCGTATTTCACCGCGGCGCTGAAACATGTAAGCCACCGAGCCGGCATCTGCAAAGGTGCCGTTGTTTTTGAAAAGCAAAGACCTCAGATCCGCAGCAGCACGATTCCGGTTGTCCGTAACGATCTCGATCATCATGGCCGTTCCGCCGGGTGCGTATGCTTCATACGTGATCTCCTCGATGGCGTTGCCGCCGAGTTCACCAGTGCCTTTTTTGATGGCGCGCTCGATGTTGTCGTTCGGCACGTTCTGGGCGCGGGCGGCCAGTATGGCGGAACGAAGCCGTGCATTGGCATCAGGGTTGCCACCTCCATGTTTCGCCGCCACGGAGATTTCCTTGGCAAGCTTGGAGAAGACTTTACCTCGTCTGGCATCGACGACGGCCTTGATGTGCTTGACCTTGGACCACTTGTTATGTCCTGCCATGTCTAAAGCGATTGAATGGGATATGGGGAAACCGGAGGTGCGTTCGGAGCCTGCCGGCTGGGGAAAATGAGTGAGAAGGAACGTCAATAAGGAACAACCACGCGTGAAGGTGGCGGAAAAAAGAACCGCGCCTTTTGCACCGGACAGACTCCAATCAACGGACCCAGCTCCTCAGCGAGCGGCGTGGGAAATCATGGCCGGAACCGCCCCTGTTGGAGCACCAGCGTATCCACCGGAAAACCGGCGGGCACGGGGACTCTGCGAGAGAAGGTGCCCGGGCGCAACCTTTTTTTGCGTGGTGCAATGAACGATGCCGGCTAGCATCCGGTCCATGCAGAGCATGTCACCCATCCCAACCCCAGCCCTCAGCGCCGCCGCTGCGACGTTGTTGATGTTGCTTACCGGGGCGTGCTCTACCCAGAAGACAACCACCAGTCAACCGGGTGAAAAACCCCAAAAAAGTGAGGTCGATGTCAGCTTTCTGCTCTCCATGTCATTTGAGGAAGCAGGTGCCATCTCAACTAGCCGGGGCGAAGTGCCGGGCGTCGCTCGTGTGGCCGCAGACAGCATCGAAGTCCTGAAGTTCGGAAGACACGGAGAGATGCGACGCCTCCGCGCACGGGGCAACGTGTTTGTGGAAATGGATGGCGGTGGAGAGCCCGCGCGGGCACTAGCACAGGAGGCCTACATCAACGAAAACGAAGTCATCCTGCGCGGCATGCCAGCTCTCCAGCGCGGCCCGGGTTTGCTGGAAGGCCTTACCGACAAAACCGTATTCTACATCTTTGGGAGCCAGGTGCGCGCGCTAGGAAGGCACCGTATCAAGAGTGGTCTCACCCCTCCAGCATCAGCACCGGATGAAGCCGCAGTGCTCGCAATCATGCGCTCACCGCCCGCCAAACCACCCAAACTGCCAGAAGCCGGCCCCTGGAGAGGCGGGCCAAATCCTCTTCTCCCCCCGCTGGATGACACCGCAGTGCCAGAAAGCGTGAAGACCGACATGCGCAAGCAAGCCGAGGCTGAAGCTGTCCTTCAGCAGGCCCGTCAGGAAGCTGTCCGCCTTCCGGACACGCCTCTCAACCTACCAGACTCCACGCCAGCGCCAAAACCAGACTCCCCAGCTTCACCACCATCCACGGTGGAATAAGCCATCCACTAGCCGACTCCCCCATTTATGCGCCCAAACGCAGTTCACCTTGCTCTCATGTGTCTCTCCCTGGCCTCCATCAGTCAGGCTCAGCAGCCCACCGCACCGCAGCCTCCTCCTGGGGAGTACTTGAAGTTCTCTACCGACGGCAGCCCCTGGAAGCACCCAGACACAGACCTGAGATTCCCACAAAAAATGGGCGAGTTCGAACTCACACAAGGATTCAAGGCCAAGGACAAGGAGGGCGGCATAGCCCTGACCTACGTGCACAAGCCGTCCGACATCAAAGCGGACCTCCTGCTCACACCCTGCCCAAAAGAGAAAGCCATCTCACCCGACATCATGCCCCACGTGGAAGAGCAACTGCGGCAGATGGCCCGCGAACTCCGTCAACTCGCATCCACCCAGGGCTACAAGGAAGTGGAGGAGAACCGGGGCAAAATCGAACGCGGTCAAATCGATCTCTGGGAACTCGGCATCATCCCCATCGCGCAGGCCAAGATGGAATTCACCTCCAGTGACCCATCCAAAGCGGAGTCCCATCCCCCGCTTTCCCAGTGGCTCATCGTCACCCTCTACCAGGATAGCTGGATTCAAACCAGCATCCTCATGCCCGTGAGCAAAGGGGCCGAAGGCGAAAAGCTCCGCGGAGACTTTCTCATGAAACTCGTGCAAGTCATTCGCGAGCCGTCCCTGTTTGCTGAACTGGGCGCCATTTGCGAGAAATATCTCAAAGACCCCCTCTCAGATGAATCTCGCGCCGGTGCTGACTCCCTTTGGCGATTTTCACAAGAAAGCCCGGTGCTCGAAATCACCCTCCCGGGCGAAGCCCTCACACCCGCACTCAACCAGCTCGCCACCGTGGCACCCGGTTCGGAGCAGGACGTCCTCCGTGCTTACCTCATAGGTGCCGGCGCAAAGACCCTGCTGGAGGAAAGTATCGATGCCCGACTTGCTGAGGGCGCGAGGCTCATGACAGTCGTTTACGACATGCTCAAAAAGAAAGACAGCAAGGTGAACTCACCTGTGCTCGAAGAACTCAAAAAAGCCGTGGCTGACAACAAAGCTGCCGACTGGCTCCGCCGCCGCATGAATGCACCGCAGGTGGAATAGTGCTTGATCCACACGCCAGCGGCAGCACAAGGACACATGTCCATCGCACGCCAGAGCCTCACGAACCTTCTCGTCACCCTTTGTGTGGTGCTCCTCGTCGCGCTGGGTGCGCTGCTTTTCAAGCCAGAGCCGCCCGCCACTGTGCCACGCACCAAAGCCCACACAGACGTTCCCCTGGCTTTACCTGTCGCCGCTCCCAGCTCGGGCCAGGCAGAGAGCGAGGAGTTTCAGGAGCTCGACGGCGTGAGCCTCTCAGAAGCCCCCGTCGTCTCGGCAGACACCTTCCGTCTCCGTGTTGGTGGAAAGGAGCACGTCTTCTGCCTCTACTTCATCGAGGCACTGGAGAACACATTCAATGACTTAGCCAGAATCAAACAACAAGCTGCATTCTTCACCGGAGCCACTCACGAGGCCATCGTGGAGAGTGGAAGGCACGCTGTCAAAGAAGCCGCACAACTTCTCGGCAGCAGACCCTTGAAGGTCTGGACGCGTTGGCAGAAAGTGCAGGGCACGGACCGCTATTTCGCCATCATCGCCATCGAACTGGAGAAAGGTCGCTGGACTTATCTGGACGAGGTGCTCGTGGGCAAAGGACTTGCCCAGCCAGAGGGCAAGGTTACACCGCTTCCGGATGGGAAACGCACGACGGAAGAGCACCTCGTCCAGCTGCGCAAACTCGCCCGTGCCGCACGCGAACAGCGACTTGGCATCTGGTCACGAATTCGCTGATACGTCAGATTGTCCGGAGTGAAGGACGGTTCTCGCTGCGTATTGAGCGCACCCATTTATGCTATTGAGATCCACCCCTCTTTTTTGCGCCGTGGCCGCGCTCGCGCTTGCGCCTTGTGGTCATGCCGAACTGGCAGTCATTCCAAACGATGGCAAGACCGACGCCGCCCCGGTGCTCCAAGCTCTCATAGACAAGGGCACCGGCACCATCCGGCTCCAGCGCGGAACTTACCGCTTATCCACAGGACTGGTGGTGGACTTGGCGAAGGTCGGCTTCACAGCCATCGAAGGCGGGGGCACCGCACGTCTGGTCATGGAGGCAGCTGGACCGGCCATACAGTTCATAGGCGGGCACGAGGGCACGGCAGATCCCGGCAGCTTCAAGCCTGATACCTGGGACCAGCGTGCCCCCATGGTAGATGGTGTTGAAATCACCGGTGCCCACGCCGAGGCAGATGGCATCCAGGCCATCGGCACCATGCAGCTCACCATCAGCCGCACCGTCATCCGCAAGTGCAGGCACGGCATCCATCTCTTCAAACGGAACCGCAACGTCACCATCTCGAACTGCCACATCTACGAAAACAGCGGCATCGGCGTGTTCTACGACAACGTGAACCTTCACCAGAGCAACGTCGTCGGCTCCCACATCAGCTACTGCCGCGGAGGCGGTATCGTCTCTCATGGCGGTGACGTGCGGAACCTTCACATCGGCACCTGCGACATCGAGAGCAACATGGGTCCAGATCATCCACCCACCGCCAATGTCTGGCTGAACAGCACCGGGGGCAGCATCGGAGAGGTAGCCATCACCGGCTGCACCATTCAGCACAGCAGTAAAGCCCCCGGCTGCGCCAACATCCGCATCCAAGGTGGTGGCACGGACAGCTCACTGGAGCGCCGGGAAGGGCGCGCCACAACAAGGGAGGGGAACATCACTATCGGCAGCAACGTATTCAGTGACGTGCAGATCAACATCCACATCCAGAACGCACGTGGCGTCACCATCACTGGCAACACCTTCTGGGAAGGCTTTGAGCACGACCTGCTTGTGGAAGACAGCAGCCACATCGTCGTGGGTAACAACAACTTCGACCGCAACCCACGCTACTTGGTTAACGGCTTCGACAACGCCGAGAGCAACGGCATCCGCTTCGTCCGCTGTCAGGACAGCAACCTCGGCAGCAATATCATCACAGGCGTCTGGCGCCACCCCGCCGCCGTACACTTAGAGGAATGCACCCGCCTCACCATCACCGGCAACAGCATCCTGGACTCCGATGGCGTGGGATTGCTTTTGCAGAAGTGCAGACAAACCATCGTCTCGGACAACTTGATCCGCGACGACCGAGAAGAGACCAAACGTAGCCGCCAGCCCTCACTTAAGGTCGAAGGCACGGAGGACAACCTCATAGGTTCCAACCTCCTCGGCAACGGCAAGAAGCTCGAGTAGCACCGAAAAACTGGCATCCCTCGCAGCGTTGAGATGCCCTGATGACGGGCCATTTCAAAGTCCTTCCAGTGCTGGCAGCGCTTTCGCTCGCCATGCACGCCAGCGCCGTGGACTACTCCACCGACGTGCAGCCTATCCTGGCCGAGCATTGTCTGGAGTGCCACGGACCGGACTCTGCCAAGGGCGGTCTCAGCTTGGTCACCCGGGAGGCCGCATTAAAGCCGCTCAAAAGCGGTGCGCACGGCATCATCCCCTCATCACCGGATCAGAGTGCAATCGTCCAGCGCATCACCACTCCGGACATCAAAGAGCGCATGCCACCACGGGACAAAAAGGGCCTCAGTCCGAAAGAGATCGAAACCCTTCGCACCTGGATCGCACAGGGAGCGCCGTACGATCTCCACTGGGCATACAAACCAGTCCAGCTCCCACCCAACATCACCTTCACCGACTGGCGGCAGGTGGATCAGTTTGTAACCAGCAAGCTCCAAGCACGCGGCCTCACCGGCTCTCCCAGCGCGGACGCAATCACACTCGTCAAAAGGCTGCACTACGACCTCCTCGGCCTGCCGCCCGCCGTGGAGACGGTGGATGCCTTCGTCAAAGAAACCCAGGGACTACCCCTGACAAGCGAAGCGTTTGACGCAGCCTACGCCCGTCTCATCGACCGCACCCTAGCCTCGCCCCACTACGGAGAACGCTGGGGGCGCCACTGGCTGGATGCCGCACGTTACGCAGACAGCGACGGCTATGAAAAGGACCGCCCACGACCTGATGCGTGGCGCTTCAGGGACTGGGTCATCCGCTCCATCAATGAAGACATGCCGTTCGACCAATTCACCATCGAACAAATAGCCGGAGACCTCCTTCCCGAGGCGACCGCCGAACAGGTCGTAGCCACCGCCTTCCATCGCCAGACTCTCACCAATACCGAAGGCGGCACCGACCAAGAGCAGTTCCGCATTGAGGCCTGCATGGACCGCACCGAAACACTGGGCACCGTTTGGCTGGGACTCACCGTGGGCTGTGCCCGTTGCCACACGCACAAGTATGACCAGATCACCATTCAGGACTACTACCGACTCTTCAGCTTCTTCAACAACGCGGATGAAGTGACCCGTCAGGCTCCCGAGTCACCTGAAAAGTGGGCAGCCTACCTGAAGGCGAATGGAGAAGAAGCCGCACAGATAGAAAAACTGCAAAAGCAGCTAGACGCAGCAAAGGCCCTTCTGCCTGCCAAGCTGCCCGAGTGGGAAAAGCGGATTCAGCAGCGACTGGCAGAAGCTGGAGCAAGCGGCAAAAACAAACAAACGTTCACCGCGCTTCCAGTCCCATCCATCACCGCCGCTTCCAATACCGCATTCAAGAACCTTCCGGACGGCTCCTGGCTGGCGGAGGGGAGCGTACCTGACACCGATGTCTATCACATCACTACTAGGACACCGGCACTCGTTCAAGCCATCCGCATCGAGACCTTGCATCATGCAAGCCTTCCCAAACAAGGCCCTGGAAGAAACGAAAACGGCAACTTCGTACTCAGTGAAGTGGAGTTGCTGGTTGATGGCATCCCCCAGGTGCTGCACAGCCCCGTCGCCGACTTCACTCAGTCCAAGTTTACTGCTCAAGCCACACTCGATGGAAACGATCAAACCGGCTGGGCCATCGGCGGCGGTGTGGGCCAGGACCACTCCATCACTTTCCAACTCGCCGAGCCAGTTCCGGCAGGCACAAGCATGGAGTTGAAGCTTCGCCAGCACTACAAGAACAAACAGCATCTCATCGGTTGTTTCCGACTCCTTACCAGCTCCGAAATCACTCAGACCAGCATTCTCCCTCAAGAGGTGGCCAACATCCTCAGCGAGGAACCCAAACGCAGAAACCCCGTGCTCATTCAGCCGTTGTGGAGATGGCTTGAAAAAGTGGACCCCTCCGTCGTCTCCGCCACACGTGCTCTCCAAGAAGCCAAAGCCAGGCTCCCAGATCCGCCTCTCATCGACGTCCGCGTCATTGCAGAACGTTCCGCGAACAGACGCTCCACACACGTCCTGGAGAGAGGAGACTTCCTCTCGCCCGCTGAACCCGTCACTCCCGCCACCCCGGCAGTGCTACCTGCGCTTGGTAAAAAAGACGCCACCCGGCTTGACCTGGCTAGATGGCTAGTGCGCAAGGACAACCCACTAACTCCGAGAGTCACCGTCAATCACGTCTGGAGCCGTCTCTTTGGTGAGGGTCTTGTGCGTACGGTAGCAGACTTTGGCGTCCGCGGTGAAAAACCCACCCATCCGGAGCTGCTGGACTTCCTCGCCGTCCAGTTCATGAACTCGAACTGGAGCCGCAAAAGGCTGCTCAAGACCATTCTCATGAGCCGCACCTACCGACAAAGCAGTCACTCACGGCCCGGGAGTCGAGAGGCGTCTGACGATCCACTCAACACGCTGCTGTGGCGGCAAAACCGCCTGCGTGTAGAAGGTGAGATCGTACGTGACCTCCACCTCGCGGCAAGCGGATTGCTCTCCGCCAAGATCGGTGGACCCAGTGTCTTCCCCCCCATGCCTCCAGACGTGGCAGACCTCAGCTATGCCAACAACTTTAAATGGACGACCAGCACGGCCGAGGACCGCTATCGCCGCGGCATGTACACCTTCTTCAAGCGCACGGCTCCTCACCCTGACCTCATGACATTCGACTGCCCGGATGCCAATATCACCAACGTCAAGCGCACCGTCAGCAACACCCCCCTTCAAGCGCTCACCACGCTGAATGCAGAAGCCTTCTCCGAAGCGGCGGCCGCACTGGCGGCTCGAGTGCTTGCAGCCGGAGGCAACGACAAGGCAAGAATCATCTTGGCTTTCCGCCTCTGCTTAGCTAGGCAGCCCGATTCTGCTGAAGTTCAAAGCCTCGATCAGCTGCTCACTGAGGCCAGGAAATGGTATGCGGATCACCCGGACCAGGCCATCCACTTCGCTAGATCGCAAGCTGGCGGCAAGGTCCTGCCCGTTGAAATCGCAGCGTGGACAGCCACCACCCGCATCATTCTCAACTTGGACGAGATGATCGTACGGGACTGAAACGCAGCCCGAATTCTTCTTCGGCATGCGATGCAAAGCGCGATCGTTGAGTAACGGGCCACAAGCCTACGGACAAAGTGCAAGGCGAACACTGCCCGCTGCCGGTTCACGAAAACCGACGCCGCCATGCCGGGGCTCGCGGGTGCCTGCCCAGTTCCCAAGATGTCCTCACGTGAATGAGCCCCTATGGCCTATAAGTAGAGACTCTGCCGTTGCTGGGGTCGATCTGGATGGCGAAGAAGTTCTTGGGTATTTCAGGAAGGTCTGCGAACCGCTCTTCAACAAGCGAGATGTAGCTCTGAGCATAGTACTGAGCCTCGCCCTCGTCACCACCCAGAATCTGTAAGATGTTGGTCGAACCATCTGGGAGAAAGCGGAATGCCTGATAGGTGGCCTGGGCTTTCTGAATGTGGTTTTTGGAATCCACCTCGGACCTAGCCCGGTCAAGAAGACGTGACATCACGGGAGATTTGCTAACCACCACGCTCGTCGGCAGATAGTAGATCTCGGCTATGGGCACCGGATCCGGATTGGCAATACCGCCAGACGCTTCAAGAGTCGTCTTGAACAGACCCATGGCATTGATGTTGACCAAGTTCCCGGCGGTTTCCGGGTCGTCGTAGGAGTAGAATCTTACCTCAATCTCCTCATTGGCAGAAATCGCACGCTGACGGGCGAAGGAAATCTGAGCTGCCATGATCTCCCCTGCGGCCGTAAGCTTACTGGCGGCGAGTGAACCAAACACGAGTGGTGCCATGGCGGCGACGATGAGCGCAATGATAGCCACCACCACCAGCATTTCAATGAGGGTAAAGGCACCCGCCTTATAGCGACCCTCCAAGGAGCGCTTGGCCGCGAGACGCGCGAGAGGTTGTCGATTAGATGTCATTGGCGAGAAGGAACACATTGGAACTGAAGATTCTGAAGTTGTACTTTTGGCCATTCATGTATTCCCTGAGCGCAGCGACATCCCGCTCAAGCGCTTGAGGATTGGTAAACGGTGCCCCTGCCTGCTGAAGGATGTCCGGAGAAGTCTCGCCGGTAATCATGCGGCCTGCTGATTCATCATCGACGGCTACCATGATGATCTGAGTCGAAGCGGGCAGTCGATGCAGAGTACTCCGCTGATTGTACTGCCCGTCTTCATAAGAACTGAAACGGTAAATGGGATCCTGCACAGGGTCGCCCAGATCTTTGGGGGTATTGCCAGCAGCACCGTCATTGAAGGTAGGCGCGAGGATAAGGGCAAGGACATTGTTCGCTACGATGCGGAAGTACTTCCTTCCGTTGGTTTCCGAAATGAAGGTCCAATCATCTTTCTTCGCCCCTGGCACATAGACCGGGTTGGTCTCCGTTGGCGGGGCGTATTCAATGAGCCGGTATCGAAAACGTTCTTTGAGCCGAGACTTCAGTCCAACTGGCATAAAATCCTCATCCGAGCCGAACCTGACAAAGTACCCTCTGACGCAGAGCAAGTTCTTCAGCGGTCTGAACTCGGAGACGGCCGTAAGCCCCAAGGGTGCCTGGAAGATGACGGCCGAACCGGGCAACTCGGCGGCACCCGACCCACCTGTGACGATATCTGTGGCACGATCAAACCGAATACCGAGCTCCGCATTTCGGATGATACCCGGCGGAGGAGGCGGACTGAAAGGAGTCGCACGGGGAAGATAGTCTCCGTGAGAGTTGATGGTGGCCTGCCGGAGATTTCTCGAGACAGCGTCAAAGGCCTGCCGAGCTTCTCGGAACTGGCTGAGCCGGGATGTGGCACCTTTCCAGGTTCTCTGCGCCTGACCGATGACCGAAGTGATGACCAGGAGGATCATCGCCAGGATGACCATGGAGACGAGAACTTCTATCAAGGTGAAGGCCCAGCGCCTCTGGGTGCGCGGATTGGTGCAGTAATGCTTCATGGAGAAAGTGAGGTTGCAGGCAGCCGATCAAGGAACGGTCGGTCCAAAATGCAGTGGCAGCACTCGGTACGATCCGGCTGCGGCTGTGTCGAAGTTGAAATCGTTGTTAGGAGACGGCGCAATCTTGACGACGAAGTTCCTGAGAAATGGCTCCGGAGATGAGGCACCGGGGAGAGCCACCGGTTTCACGCCGGAGGCCGCCGAGGTGACTTCTACGACATAAGAAATGCGGACGGCGCTATCGGAAGTCTGAAGTAGCATTCCCTCCTCATCGAAAGCCAAGCGCTTGCGGTTGAGAGAAGACAGTCCGCTGAACGAAAAGTTGCCCAACTCGCTTCTGAGAGTGTCTAGAATACGAGACTCTGCGCCAGCGTTCGCCGCCTTCTTTGACATTTCCATACCGTGTGGCAGGAGACCAAGCAAGGCGGTGACAGCCAGCCCCATGATGCCAAGGGCGATCACGGTCTCCACCAGTGAAAACCCGCGAGAGCGGTGGTAGAGGAAGCCAGGATGCGAAGGGTGAGATTTCATGGTCAAATTCAATCAGAGGCTAATGCCGATCAGGGAGCGAACTGCTTCATTTCCAGCACTCGGTAGCGGTAGAAGTGCTCAAGCGAGCGGAGATTAAAGAGATTGTCAGCACCTTTGGCGTAGTCAGGGTAGTCACTGAACTTGCTCATGTCCAAATACCGCTGAATGAGTGCGGAACCTTGGTACTCGCCTGTGACGGTGTCCCGAGTTGTGTCCACTTCGTCAGGAGCAAGCGTACGAGCCTTGGTCAGCGTCTGGGCCTTGAAGTAAACGCGGAAGGTGTTCGACCTGGTGGTGAGCTTTTGGTAGATGTTCGTGTAAATCCGCTCGCGAGTATTATCCCCGGTGAGGCGGTTCGAAGCCCAGAACTGCCCCATCAAGTTACGCCGCTGAGTTTCGCCACGAATGTTGGAGAGGTTGGGTTCCTCGTTCCGGGGCTCACCCGCCGGTATCATGTGCAGTTCACAGATTTGGGATGCAGTACGGAACAAGCCTCCAAGCTCAGGATTGTCGGTATTGAAGTTGAAGCGTTCCTCAAACTGCTTGAGCGTTTCAGGAATGTTGACGTGGCGATACCAAACTTTGTTGTCAGGACTGCTTTCGCTCCAGCCCTGATGAGGGAAAACTGCGGTGCTCTTTGCTAGCTTGTAAATCACCGGATTCTGGTTGGTTGGTGTACGATTGTTGGCCGTATCGAACTGTGAATACGAGGCGATAAGCTCACCCTTCAAGGCCGCGTGCAATCCGGTAGCCCGATTGATGTGATGGAAGGGAAGAATCTGATAGTTCATGTTGATTTTGCCTTCTGTGGCGAAGTTCATGCTCATGGGGCGAGGGTCAATGACTGGCATCCAGAACAGGTCCATGATGTAATGATCGGCCGGAGCGATACCGCCAAGGAGGTGGGATGCGCCCGGATGTGCCAGACCAGTAGCGCCTCCATCACGATTGCGTTCGCCGATGTCAGCACGGAATAGGAGGGTACGCCAAGGAGTACCGGCCTGCCGCTCGGAGGCTTCCTGCCTGTCAGGCAGGGAACCAAACACGCCAGTGGGTAGAGAACCAAACACGCCCGGCGACGTAGCAAGCCGGTTTGGAGAGAAGAAGGCATCCCTCGAGGGAACTTGCAGCCAAGACTGGGTGAAGTAGGCATTTCTGATGAGATAAATGCCCTGGTTCCGGCTTCCACCGTGCCACAGTTTCATCACACTGAGGTTGCCATCGTCTGGTTTGTTGATGTAGGCCCCATCACGCAAGACACCGGAGCCGTTGTCCCAGTCTGCATACTTGGATGCAGCGTTGGAAGCGTAGGTGGTCAGAGGAATGTCGGGAATCTGACTCTGATGATACCACGTATTGGGAACGAGACGGTTCTTGGCGAGAGGAATGGCAGGATCCCTAGGATCTCCGAAGTCCGCACCGGCCTGGGAGTTGGAGTTGAAGCTGGTGATGTTGTGGGCAAACAAGGCCCTAGGGTTAGACTGCCAGACGGGGTGTCTGATCCACGCTTCTTTGGGCACGACTTTCCGGGCAGCGATGAGCCGGTAATCACCACTCCTCGGAATCATACTACGCACACTGTCTGTTCCGAACCATGCAAGCTGACCCATCGGGATGCGTCCCCCGGCTGCGCTGCCGGAAGCGGCTTGAAGCAGACCGTTTCCATTGATCAACGCATCGCGATTATCCGTGCTGCTGCCCTCCCAGGAACCCACGCCTGCGAAGTTCGAGGCACTGGAGAATCCATAGATCAATCCGGAGGTTGGGATGCGGCGATTCCGGACAATGGTTCGGTTGTCCCCAACAGCAACGGATCCCGAGCGGCCTTGCACGCTCGCTACAGCAGCGTACGGCTCCCCATGCATTCTCCCCCAAGTCCTGTCTCCCGCGATGGTCCCCCGCTGGTTGACGTTGCCTTCAATGTTTTCACGCACACCGGTCCATTTCACGCCGCCCATGCTGCTTCCGCTCTCGGTCGCGTTGCCTACATAGCGATTGACGGCTCCTCCATAGTTGAATGTCCACCAACGAACTGCGTGAACTGCTGGCTGAACGATCTGGTTGCCATTTTCGTCAATGGTATCAATGAGTTCCGTTGAGTACAACACCAAATCAGGGGTAGGAACGGACTGCTTGCCCTGCGGAAATTCAATCTGGAAGGACTGCACGGGCACCGCACCGCGTTTGTCTTTCGTTCCCTGCCAGTCGTGAGAAGAGTAGATCTCGATGTTGAGTGGCCTGGAGACGTTGAATTGGATGTCTTGATCTCGCCGAACGGTGACAAAGTTGCTCACGAGTGTCATGTTGTTCATGTCCGCATGAACATCGTCCGTGCTTTGATCGAAGTAGTTGGGGTCCTTGGGCATGTTGCCAATGCCCTTGACGCGGCGTCCGTTCAGCATAGCTCCGGTGCCGTAAGCGCCGCCGAGTGAGTAAACGTTGTCCCCTTCATTCATACCATGGGCCTGCCCGCCGATGTAGGCGAAGGTGGACTTGATGACCTGATCTGAGGTAGTGCTGAACAGTGGCTGCTGCTGCCCTTTGGAGTCAGTGACAGTGATGCCGTTGACGTCTTCACCCTTCAGCACGATGGACCAGTCTGGCACATACTTCGTCCAGCCGGCGGCGGGTATGAATGTTTCTAGCAAGATGGCGACCTGTATGCGCTTCTCGTTGGGAAGGAGGGGAATTCCGCCCAGGTCTGGATTGAACTCCAAGGTGCAGTTCCAGTTTGCTGAATCCCATGCCGGGTGCAGGGCAGGGTCTGCTTCCCTCCCGCTATCAAGCTGCTGGAAATCACATCCCCATGTTCTGAACTGCGCCGTATCAGGGAACGGTGGCAAGTTGGAGTACCAGCGATCCCACGTGAGTCCCCTTGGAGTCCTCTTGGTAACGGCGAAGCGCTCGTTGGCGATGGTTTGGTCAATCTTCTGTGCCACCAAACCACCGCTTCTGATTGAGGCTCCAAGAGAGTTGCGGATGGTATAGCTATGCTCCGTGTTCAGTCCGTCGGCTGTGCAGATGAAATGAAGTGCCACCTCCGAGATAGTCGGGAAGCGCCCAAAGCCCTTGTACGTCGCGCTAGAGTCCTTCGGACGCCATTCGATCGGGCGCACTTGTCCGTGGCCTGGATACGCACCTGTGACTACGTTCTCATCTACAAACTCAGACCGCCGATTCGTCGGTAACCCGTAAACATTGCCTGCTCTACGAGTGACTTGGAAACGGGGCTCTGTGTAGGTGAAGAAACGTCCGAACTTGGGAGTCTCGCGGTAAATTGTGGCCGGATCCAGTCGACCTCCGTCACGGTAGTCCAAACCAAAGGCTCGGTCAGTCTGATCGTTCAGATAGTTGTCGAACAGGTTGGTGCAGCGAATGTAATCAAAGATTTGAATGAGAATTTGTTTCTGGTCAGAAAGTCCGCCATTTCCTGAGTACTTCGTAGCAAAGCTGGAGCCGCCTGGCATGACGGAGTTCATGAGCTTATCTAGGTAGTTGAGCAGAGTGGAGTTCCGCATCACGTCTGCGGTGCCAGGGGCGTCCACACCCACATCACTCAAGGCACTGTCTGCATCGTAACGCCTGAAGGCATACACGTTGTCGTTGTTTGCGTTTGATGAATCCCCGAGCTTGGCCGAGGCCTCCATGGCCCAGTCGTTGCCCTGACGGAAAGCAGCTCCAAGGGACTTGTCAGGGATGGGCCAGATCGCCACGCGAGGATACGAGAACATGTTCGTCTCTGGGCTGCTGCTGTTGGCAGTGAGGAAGAACTTCGTACGATTAAGCAACGTGGCGTTCAGCAGCTTTTGATTCGCCGGACCGTTCAACTCGTTGGGCTGGCGCATGCCGTCCCGGTAGCGGTTCGAAAACAAAAACTCATCCACTGAGAGGTAGAGGCGCTCGGACTGAAGCTGGTTCCAGTTGATCGCCTGAGCCTGGCTTTTCATGAAGTCGTCCGGGCTGAACGGCACGGTGCCATCCCTAGTACCCCCCGGCTCAATGCGGGGAAGGAGTTCATACAGTCTGTCCTTGAACTGCGACTCCGGGGGGTAACTGGTGGCGCCAGGGAACCCGGAATAAGTGTCCCACCTGGTTCCGGGACTGAGCACCGTGCTCAGGGAAATGGTGTGCGGATGACCGGGAAAACGATAGGTCTCTGCCACGACGGGTTGGTAGTTGGAGTAGCAGAGGTCACGGTTGTGATAAACCGTGGGCGGAAGCCAAGGGCTGGGCTCGCCCGAGGCGTTCACGTTGATCTTGGTGGACTCATCATCCGCCCAAAAGGCTACCCTACCTACGATGGGGTTCTCCTCGGATGGCAGTGACCCGCTGGTGGAACTCCACCTTGCAACGGCATTGTCACCACCACCGGCGACGCTCACTGTGCCCACAGTACCGTCCTTCAACACATAGAGCCACTCCACTGGCATGGGGCAACGAAGCTCCGTGTCGCGTCCGGACTTGACTACCCCGGGCACCGCCTGCCCTGCTCCGGGCGCTCTTTCATCATAGTCAAAACCCTCGATCGGCTGACCCGTAGCACTCTCCAGCCGGGCACGGGGATCAAGCACCGGGAAGGTCACCTCCACACTGCCTCCGTCCGGACCGCCGGCGATTGCCCGCAGCACTGGCTGGTTGAGGTCCACCCACTGGTCCGGCTTGCTCGTCCAGGTTGGATCAATGCGGGGCGAGTTGGCCGAGCCAAAGGTGAAACGGGACTCTGCATTGCTTCCGGTGCCGGTCGTCACCATGTTGGAGGAGGAGAACAGCGTACGTCCCTCGATGAACTGGCCAGAGGCGTTGTAGGTGCGCACGCCACCAGGTTGAGTCGCCCAGATGGTGGGCTTCTGCCCGCTTGACCCACCTGTGGCGGCGGTCTGGATTTGCGCCTGCACGATGGCTATGGCACTGTCAGCGAGATGCCGGGCCGAGTTGCCCTCTGCATAAACCTTGGATGCGCGATATTCCGCATCACTCACTGAGAACAACGCCATGATGAGTATCGTCGCAAGCGTGACAACACCGAGCACAGAGATCAGAGCCAGACCACGACGGTCCGTGCGAAAGAGCCCGAAGAGTTTTCTTTTCATATTTTTCTCAGGTTTGATTTTTCCCGCCTTAAAAGCCGATTCCACCAAAAAGCCGAAGCGGAGTCAATGAGATTACAATGCCACTACACGGACATGCCTCACCAATGGCTGCTCCACCTGATTTTTGGGGATTTCTTTTCATTTCGACCTCATTTCACCAAATTCACGGTGGAAGGTCAATGAAAATACTTTGTGATTACATCGAGCTTACTTTTGCCAAGCTATAGGCGGCGCTCCGCCACTTCTGCCGAGATCAACTCGACAAATTCTGCCAAGCCTTGGACGCCGAGGTCTCCGCGACGCTGGTGCCGCACGGCGACCACTCCGCTTTCGGCTTCTTTCTGACCCACGACGATCATGTATGGGATTTTCTCCAACTGAGCGCTTCGGATTTTGGCCCCGATCTTGTCGGGACTGGTATCGAGCGTAGCTCTCAGCCCCTTGTTGAGCAGGGTCTGATGGACTTGCTGGGCAAACTCATCGGCCTTTTCGCTGATGGTCATGACGCGGACCTGCTCGGGCGAAAGCCACGTGGGGAATGCCCCGGCAAAGTGCTCGATCAGCACGCCTGTGAATCTCTCCATGCTGCCGAAAGGCGCCCTGTGAATCATAACGGGACGGTGCTTCTGGCCATCTGCGCCGGTGTAGGTGAGGTCAAAGCGCACGGGGTTGTTGTAGTCCACCTGAACGGTGCCAAGCTGCCACTCACGTCCAATGACGTCCTTCACTACGAAGTCGATCTTAGGTCCGTAGAAGGCGGCTTCCCCTGGCTCTTCGGTGAACGCGACTCCCAAAGTGCTGGCTGCCTTGCGACAGGCGTTTTCCGCTTTGTCCCAGCTCTCTGCGCTTCCAGTGTATTTGTTGCTGTCTGGATCCCGCAGCCCCACCCGCACTCGATAGTCATTCATTCCCAGGGTGGTGAGCACGATTTTCACCAGGCTCAGGCAGCCCATGATCTCCTGCTCCACTTGATCCTCAGTGCAGAAAAGATGGGCGTCATCCTGGGTGAATCCTCTCACGCGGGTGAGTCCGCCTAGTTCGCCCGTCTGCTCCCAGCGATAAACGGTGCCGAACTCCGCCAGGCGCACCGGTAGATCCCGGTAGCTCTTGGGCGTCTGTGCGTAGATGCGGATGTGGTGAGGGCAGTTCATGGGCTTGAGCAGAAAGCCGTCGAGCAAGTCCTCGTCCTTCATGACTCGGTCTGCCCCGATACTTTCCACCCCGGTCCGCTCATTGATCTGGTCTCGAAGCTTTTTGGACACAGCTTCCACCCGGGCCATCACTTCCGCACAGGAACAACCAGCCTCGGCACAGCGCTCGAGGTCCCCGTTGTCAATGACGGGACTGAACTGTGATTCCTTGTAATAGGGGAAGTGTCCGCTGGTCTTGTAGAGCTCGAGCTTACCGATGTGTGGGGTGAATACTTGAGAGTAGCCTTGCTTGCGGAGCTCTTCCCCGATGAAGTCTTGGAGTTCCTGCCGGACGATCGCGCCTTTGGGCATCCACAGGATGAGGCCCTGTCCTACCTGCTCATCGATGGCGAAAAGATTCAGCTCCCGGCCTAGCTTTCGGTGGTCGCGTTTCTTCGCTTCTTCGAGCGCGGCGATGTGCTGCTCCAGCTCTTCGCGTGTCTCAAATGCTGTGCCGTAGAGGCGCTGAAGTTGTGGCTTTGTTTCGTCTCCCATGTAGTACGCCGACGCGATGGACATGAGTTTGACGTTCTTGCATTTGCCACTGTAGTTGACATGGGGACCAGCACACAGGTCGATGAACTCGCCGTTCTGATACACGCTGATTTCCTCACCTTCCGGAATTTTGGCAATGAGGTCGAGCTTGAACCGGCTGGGATTCCCGGGCCGTTCGCTCAACCCGCCGAGGCGGCCGCTCTCCGCCATGGCGATGGCCTCCTCACGGGAGAGAACCTTGCGATCAAACCTCTGGTTCTCTTTGCTGATTTTCTTCATCTCGGCCTCGATCTTCTCGAAGTCGTCCGGGGTGATCCGGTGCTTCATGTCGAAGTCATAGTAGAATCCGCTCTCCACTGGAGGACCGTAGGCGAACTGTGCGTCTGGCCAGATGCGGAGGATGGCAGTGGCCATGACATGGGCGCAGGAGTGACGCAGGCGCTCGATGTCGGTCATCGCGGCGCGTTCTTCGAGGGTCTTTCTTTCGTTGGAGGACATGCGTTTTGGGGCGGGCACTGTGTCGCAGCCGCGACGAAATGCGAGCAGAAGATCAACAGGCTACGAGACTCACTGTGAGGATGCGGGACCGGAGGGTCTCGGATGAACAAAAAAGAAGGGAGCGGCGAACCGCTCCCTTCGGAAGTGTTGAATGGTCTATACTAACTCCGAATCAGAACGGAATGCGAAGACCAAGGCGAACCGTGGTGAAGTCTTCCACGCCTTCGTCATCAGCGAAGTGGTAGAGACCTTCAGCGAACACGCCAAGGTTGTTGGCGGACTGGAAACGGATGTCCAGACCGGCACCGACCTGGTAGGTCACGCTGTCGCTGCTGTTGGTGAAGTAGCCAGCGCCACCGAGGATGTAGGGAGCGATGCAAAGGCTGTCGATCGGAGCGCGAAGGACGAGGTTGCCGTCGAACTGATGATGCTCCTTGTCGGTGAAATACAGGCCGTAGTTCACGTCGATGCCAAAGTTGCGGGTGAAGAAGTAGTTGAAGCCAACACCTGCACCGGCCTCGGTATCGCCACCATCAGGGATGATGAGGCCACCGAACACGTCAACGGCAGCGCCGGGTTCAAAGGCGTTGCAACCAGCGGGCGGAGGGGGAGGAAGGCTGGGAGCCTTGGGATTCTTTCCGGAGTAGGAAGGACCGGCAATAGCGCTCGTGGCGAGCACTGCAAACGCGAGGAGTGTATTCAGTGTTTTCATGTGTGTTTAGCAGAGTAGGCGGCGAAGATTAGTGAAAGGTAAAGACTTGGCAAGTAGAAAGTTTGATTTTCACGGTAACAAACTTGCTACTTGGGTTTATTAGAATTTCTGCCACAGATTAACTCAACAAAAATGCGCACCCTGAGTTTCCACATACACTGCATACACTGAGGTGCTGGCGGCGATGTAAAGCCGGTTGCGCTTCGCTCCTCCAAAACACAAGTTGCCGGCGATCTCGGGAAGTTTGATGAGTCCGATGAGCTGGCCTTCCGGGCTGAAACAGTGCACGCCATCATAGCCGTCCCCTACCCAGCCGGCAGCCGCCCATAGGTTTCCATCCACATCGCAGCGAATGCCATCAGCGCCACCCGCCGTTTCGCTACCTTTCTGCTGGGGGGCGCTACGGCTTGCCGTTCCATTGCTGACACTCCAGCCATCGTTCATTCTCACGAACACACGCTCTTTTGAGAGCGAACGCTCGTCGTCCACACTGAAGGCGAGGATTTGCTTCGGTGCCCCAGTGTCGGCGACGTAGAGCGTCTTGTAGTCTGGTGAGAAGCAGAGCCCATTGGGTTTGGCCAGCACATCGGTCACTTTGGTGATTTTCCCATCGCCGGGATCAATGCGGTAAACAGCCTCTTTGATTTCCAGCGGACCCTTGTTGCCCTCGTAGTTCATCATGCTGCCATAACCGGGATCGGTGAACCAGATGCTGCCGTTGGGGTGCACCACGACGTCGTTCGGTGCATTGAAGGGTTTCCCTTCATACTTGTCTGCGATGACGGTCATCCTGCCGTCGTGCTCGTAGCGCACCACGCGCCGGTTGCCATGCTCACAGGAGATCTGACGCCCTTGCCAGTCGAAGGTGTTGCCGTTGCTGTTGCCGGCAGGGTGGCGGAAGATGGATACCGCCCCGTTCTCCTCCAGGCGGCGGAGCTGGATGTCGTTCGGGATATCGCTCCACATGAGGTATTTGCCCACGGCGTTCCAGGCCGTGCCCTCCGCCCAGAGGCAGCCGGTGTGCACGCGCTGGATGGCGGTGTTGCCGAGCTTGTATTTTTTGAATGCGTCTTGGAGAACGAGGATGTCCGCGTCGGGATACCGAACGGGGTTCAATCCGGTCCAGTCGCGTGCACTGGCAAATGCGGCCGCTCCAAGTGCGGCTCCAGCCTGGGTGAGAAAGTGGCGGCGGTGGGTCATGGCAGAGGTGTTTGGAGGATTTCGGATTCAGGAAGGCTGCTGCTGTGCACGCTGGAAAGATTCGATGGCCTCATACTCTGCGAGTCCCAAGCCGTCGTACTGGCGAGCGGTCATGCGGTTGAGCTCTGGTGTCTGGACCTCAAGTGTGGACAGGCTCTGGAACCGGCTCAGCGCGCGTTCCTTTCTCTCCATCTGTGCGGGAGACAGGGGCACGGCCATGTCGATCTCATGAGGTTCAAGCTGCTTCTCCTTGCTGCGGTAGAGCCATTGTGAGCAGGTGCCTATCCAGTCCTCCCCGCCACATTCGACCATGGCCTGACGCACGAGCTTGTAGGTGATGGCCGGCACGGAGGAGGGGTCCGCAGCATCTCCGCTCACGTAGATTTGATGGGGCTTGAACTCACGGATGAGTGCCGCCACCTGAGCTGCATCCGCGTCTGTGGCGCGGAACCGCCGGTAGCGTCCCTGTTCGTAGAATGGGAGATCGAGGAAAGTAATTTGATCTTGCCCTAGGCTCAGCGCCGCCGCCGCATCTCGAAGCTCCCCGCGGAGGATGAGCGCCTTGAGACGACGCAGCATGGGGGGATCTTCCCCGAACTCGCCCTTCTCAGCGAGAATGTCCAGCACCTGCTGAGCGTATGCCGTCTGCGTGCTCCAGTCTTCTCCCTCAGATGCCGTGCTGCCGAGTTCCAGCAGCGTGGAGGCGAAGTTGTCCGCCG
This sequence comes from uncultured Verrucomicrobiaceae bacterium, assembly GCA_964538625.1. Classification (GTDB taxonomy): domain Bacteria; phylum Verrucomicrobiota; class Verrucomicrobiia; order Verrucomicrobiales; family Verrucomicrobiaceae; genus JAEUHM01. The sequence continues at coordinate 25,885 of CAZIGH010000001.1, read as the reverse complement.
CTCCATCCGGTACCCTAAGTGAACCTGAGGTGAGGGCTACGATGCGTACGTGGTGCCCCTGCTCACGCAGACGATCAATGGTTCCCCCGATGGCGATGATGGCGTCCTGCGGTTCAGGGGAAAAAATGAGCACCCGCTTGGGAAAGGGCTGGGCGCGCTCCGGACGGTAAGTGTCATCCGCGTCAGGTTTACCACCGGGCCAGCCGGTAATGGTGTGCTGCAAGCGGTTGAAGATGCGGATGTTGAGCTGGTACGCTGGGCCTTGCTCGGAGAGCAGGTCAGAGAGGCCGTTCTCGTTGTAGTCTTCGTCGATAAGTTTCAGCACCGGACGCTGAAGGCGCGAGGACTGCCAGCACACGGCGCGCTGGGTTTCACGGGGTGTCCAGGAGACCGGACCCACCAGCCACGGCAGCTTGAAGCGGGTTAGCTCACTGGCCGCTCCTTGGTCGATGAGGAACCGGGCGTCCGGATGCTCTTGGAGGAAGGAGGCGGAGACGGCATCCGTCACTGGACCCTCGATGGCTCTGGCCGTGATGGCAGCCTTGTTTTCTCCCCAGGCCATGAGCACGAGCTTCTTGGCCCGCAGAATGGTCCCCACCCCCATGGTGATGGCAAAGTGCGGCACGTTTTGCTCTCCGCGAAAGTCCGCAGCTGCATCTTGCCGTGTGATGCGATCCAGCGTGATGCGTCGTGTCAGCGAGTCTCTGGAGGAACCAGGCTCGTTGAACCCAATGTGCCCCGTCCGCCCGATACCGAGTATCTGGAGGTCGATGCCACCCAGTTTGTCGATGGCCTCTTCATACTCCCGACAATGGGCGAACACCTGATCCCCAGGTATGGTGCCTTTGGGGATGTGGACGTGCTTTTTGGGAATGTCGATGTGGTCGAAAAGCTGGTCCGACATGAAGCGCGCGTAGCTCTCCGGGTGGTCCGGACCAAGGCCGTAGTATTCGTCCAGATTGAACGTGAAGACATTGGCAAACGAGAGGCCCTCCTCCTTGTGCAGCCGGATCAGCTCCCGGTAAAATGGCACGGGAGTGGACCCTGTGGCTAAGCCCAGCACCGTGTGCTGTCCCGCTTTGTTTTTGCTTTCGATCAGCTCTCTGACTTCAGCAGCCAGCGCTGCGGCGGCTGCGGCTGAGGTGGGATAGACGATGGTGGGAACTTTTTCGTGCGCTTCGGCGGCGGAACGTCGGTTGGACATGGTGCTCTCACGATGAGCAGGAGCGTCCCAAGGGTCAAGAAAAGACGGACTGCCGAAAGCAGAGAGGACCGGCCGAAAGGTAGCGGCTATGGCTTAAACGGCCCTGCTTCTCCCCTGCTACGCTCACCTGCCCCGGTCCAGTTTACGCCTCAAGGCGCTGGTGAAATCGCCCACCTCCTCGTTCTTCAGCAGCGAGCACGCGCCGAAGTAAACCGCACCTGCAACCGCCATGACCGTCCCAAGCGACACTGCCCTCAGTGGCACCGAATACTCAGCCCACCCGGTGAGCAGCGTGTTCTGGCCCACCCAGCAAACTCCAGCCATGGCCAGAGAGGCAAGCGCCACCCGGCTCAGAGATGCGATGAGCTTCCTCGTATCCAGCCGCCCGGCATACTTTCGCATGGCGAGGAAGAGCAGCGTGAAGTTCAGCGCGGCACTGATGCTCGTGGAGAGCGCCAGGTAACGGTGGTCCAGGCGCCACTGGATGACGAAGAGCCAGTTCAGCACCACGGTGAGGGCCACACAGATGATGCTCACGATGAGCGGCACGAAGCGCTTCTCGATGGCATAAAACGCGGGCTGCAGCACCTTGAGTCCACTGTAAAACGCCAACCCCAGGGCATAGGTCTGCAAGGCCACAGCGCACCCGGCCACATGCGCGGGGTTGGTGGCTGCGGCTCCGTTCCCATACACCAGTGACATGATGGGCCATGCCAGCATGCCCAGTCCCACCGCGCTCGGCACGCTCAGCAGGGCACCCATGCGGATGGCTTTGGACAGCGTCTGGCGGAAGTCATCACTGATGCCATTCGCGGCCATCCGTGCCAGACTCGGCAGCGACACGGTGGCCAACCCTACCCCGAAGAGGCCCAGCGGCAGCTGCATGAGACGGAACGCGCTGTAGAGCCAGGTCACCGGCCCGTCCCCATCCACGTAGGAAGCGAACATGGCATTCAGCATGACGCTTACCTGCACCACGCTGCCGCTGATGATAGCCGGCCACATGAGTTGCAGCGTCTGCCGGACACCGCTGTCTTTCCAGTTAAAATCCAGCCCAAAGACAAAGCCGACTTTTTTGAGTGAGGGCAGTTGCACTGCGAGCTGCACCAGCCCACCCACCAGCGTGCCGATGGCAAAGCCGATGACCGCCGTCTTACCAAAGCCGGGATCAAGCCACCAACCCACCGCGCCGCCCACCACCATGCTGGCCACATTGAAAAAAGTGGAGCTCATGGCGGGCATGAAGAAAACCTTCCGCGCATTGAGCATGCCCATGACCAGCGCCGCAAGAGACACCAGCAGGATGAAGGGATACATGATCTGCGCCAGCAGGATGGTGAACTCCATCTTCTCGGCCAGCGCCTCCGGCGGCAGTGCATGGTCCGGGTTCGCCGGGTGCCTCCAGCCAGATGCCAGCACCCAGATGATCCACGGTGCCAGCACCACGCCCAGGATGGACACAAGCGTCATGAATACGGTCGCAAGCGTGACCATTTTCCGCGCCAGGCTCCACGCCGCCGGCTCGCCCTCATTCTGCATTTTTTTGGAAAAGACCGTGATGAATGCCGTGCTTAGCGCCCCCTCAGCGAAGAGATCACGCAGCATGTTCGGCGCCTTGAAGGCCATGTTGAAGCAGTCCAGCCACCTGAGATTTTCCTTCCCGGCGAAGAGCATGGACAGCAGCACCTCCCGCACCAGCCCTAGCACGCGGGAGCAGAGGATGGCTATCGATACCAAGCCCAGCGCGCGGGCCGTGCCGCGCGCCTCCTTCTGAGCGGTGGTGGGTGCAGGGTCGGTGGCGGAACTCATTGGGAAATCTGACCGCAAAAGAAGCAGCGATGCCGCCGGGATCAATCCGATCCCTGAAGCTCTGAAAACCTACCTCTCGTACAAGCGGCCACCAACGTAGTGGATCGTATCGACTTTTGCACCGCATCCTAAATGGTGCGCGGTGCAGGGTTCGAACCTGCGACCCCTGCCGTGTGAAGGCAGTGCTCTACCGCTGAGCTAACCGCGCGATCGGTGTCCGCCGTTTGGCGGGAGGGCAGCATACTCAACTGTGGCCGAATGCCAGCGGTTTTTGTATGGAAACTCAGGCGAGAATCTCTTTCGCCACATGGCCGTGCACGTCGGTGAGCCGGAAGTCCCGCCCCCCATAGCGGTAGGTGAGCCTTTCATGATCCAGCCCCAGAAGGTGCAGCAAGGTGGCATGGAAGTCGTGAATGTGCATTTTGTTCTCCAGCGCGTAGTAGCCGTAGTCGTCCGTGGCACCGTAGGCGAAGCCCTTCTTCACCCCGCCGCCCGCCAGCCACAGGGTGAAGCCATGGGGGTTGTGGTCCCGCCCGTCCGTGCCCTGCGCCGTGGGTGTGCGGCCAAACTCTCCTCCCCAGATGACAAGCGTGTCGTCCAGCAGTCCGCGTGACTTGAGATCTTTGAGGAACCCGGCGATTGGCTTGTCCACTTCCGCCGCGTTTTTCGAGTGTCCCTTGTAAAGGCTGCCGTGCTGGTCCCACTGCACTTCGGAGTCTGAGTGGGTCACCTGCACAAAGCGGACTCCGCGCTCCAGGAATCGACGCGCCATGAGGCATTGCCTTCCGAAGTTGGCGGTAATGGGGTTGTCGATGCCGTAGAGCTTGCGCGTGGCCTCTGTCTCAGAGCCGATGTCCTGCGCCTCAGGCATGGTGGACTGCATGCGAAACGCCAGCTCAAAGGATGCGATGCGCCCCTCAAGCGCCGCGTGAGCGCCGGTCTGAGCCAAGTGCTCTTGGTTGACCTGTCCCAGCAGGGCCAGCTGCGCTTTTTGAAGAGAGGGGGGAATGCGGTCGTTGCGGATGTGGCGGACAAGCGCCTTGTCGGAAGACACTGATGCGTTCCCGATGGGCGTCCCCTGCGTCCACGCGGGGAGGAACGCGGCACCCCAGTTGTTCACTCCACCATGTGCCAGCGTGGGGCAGATGGTGATGAAGGCCGGCAGGTTATCGTTCTCCGTGCCCAGTCCGTAGGTGATCCATGAGCCCATGCTGGGCCGCACAAAGGTGTCGGAACCTGTGTGGAGCTTCAGCAGGGCACCGCCGTGGGCAGGGTTACTGCCGTGCAGCGAGCGCAGGATGCAAAGCTCATCCACGCACTGCGCCACATTCGGGAAGAGTTCGCTCACTGGAAGTCCTGACTGCCCATACTGCTTGAAGCTCCAGGGCGACTTCAAGAGCTTTCCTGTCTGGGCGAACTTGATCCGCGGTTCCTGCCCCGGAAAGGCCTTCCCATGGTCACGCGTGAGCAGGGGCTTGGGATCAAACGTGTCCACATGGCTGGGGCCGCCTTTCATGAAAAGGAAGACCACCCGCTTTGCACGCGCCGGAAAGTGCGGCTGTTTCGCCTTCAGTGGGTTGACGGCACCCGCAGCCTCAGAGGAGAGCATGGAAGCCAGCGCCACATGGCCAAAACCCAACGCCGTGCGCTCAAGCATAGCACGGCGGGTGAGAGGAGATGCTGGCTTCAGACCATTGTCCATGATCCAACTACGGTGCCCCTCGCCCGCACCTTGCAGGGCAAAACTACTTGCAGGGCACCCGGCTCGTCAATGCTGCGACAGCCGGCCCACCGCACCCGCTGGCCAGGCTGCACCGGTCTTGACCCATTGAGTGAGAATCCGCACTTCATTCTTCGAAAGGCGCTCACCCACCGCAGGCATGGCGGACAGTCCGGCATGGGCGGCGTCCAGGCGGGTGAAGAAGGGGCTTGTCTCCGGGCTTCCGGGAATGATGAGCCTTCCCAGTGTACCTGACTTCAAGGCTTCCTCTCGCGAGCCAAGGCTCATCACTCCAGGTTGCGCGGCACGGGTGTGACAGGCTACGCATTTCGCCTCGAGAATGGGTCTCACGTGCCGAACGAAGTCGGGCGAGCGGAGCGCCAGCTTGACCTCACTCCTCGGTAGTACATCGCGACCAGCAGGCGCGGTTTCGGATTCGTCGATGCTGTGGCACGAGGCAAGCGCGACGATCAGTCCTGCAAAGATGAGGCGTGAGTTCATGAGTGGGAGCATAGCCGCAGTTCCGCGCTCTGCTCAAGCATTCTCGCTCGGTGAAGTGGTGTCACTCCTCCTTGCGGAAGAGCAAGATACGGTTCGTGTTGGTGCCCTTGCTGTTGTTGTCAACGCCCCAGCAGTTGGCGGTTTTCGTAAACTCCTGGGCATTGATGAGGATGAGTTCTGGCTGGAGGCCGGCCTCCAGTCCGCAGGGCAGGGCGGCTTCTTCCAGCTTCACTTTGCCCGCGTTCACTTCTCCGACTTCAAAGGCGATGTGACCTCCGGGGACAAGCACCCGGTGGAGTTCTTTGAAGACGGCGGTCATCGCTGCTTGCCAGTCGCTGACCTTCTTCAGCATGGTGATGGGCACGCTCTTCGCATCCACGCCGATGAACCAGCAGCGCAGCCAGTTATCCATGGAGTATTGAACGACATCCAGGAACGGCGGGGAGGTGACGACGAGGGAGACGCTGTTGTCTTTGAGTTGAGGCGTCTGGTGGCAGGGACCTGTCAAGAGAAGCGGATCTGCGGAAGAGAGCGCCTGTCGATGGCTGGCGGTGACTTCTCCGAGCAAGCTCTTGGATTTTTTCAGAATGATGGCAGCGACATCACGCGGCTCGGGCTGCTGGTTGCGCTTGGCGTTGATCTTCCGCTGAGCTTCTGGATAGGTAGCTTGGTTGGGCGGCAGGGTATAGACGGAGAAGTAACCGGCGGAGTGTCCAGTGAGACGGGTGAGGGCCACCATGCGAATCCACGCATCGACGCCATCAAGCTTGCCTGCGGATTCACGCTCGATCAGGTAGGCTCGTAGCGAGCAGATTCGGCGGAGTGTATCGGGGTGGTAGAAGACGAGGAGGTCGTCGCTGGGCTCGTAGTGAGCGGTGAAGTCGATCTCACCGAGCCGCTGCTTCACGGCGTCGAGCGTGGGAGGTTTCAGACGCGGGCCGACGAGACAGGCGGAGAGGGGATTCACGTCACAACCGGCGACGCGGCGTCCCAGCAGGGCGGCTTCCAGCAAGGTGGTGCCCCGGCCCATGAAGGGATCATACACGAGATCACCTTTCCTGGTTAATCGCTCGACGAAGAAGCGCGGGAGCTGCGGCTTGAAGCAGGCGCGGTACGGCACTTCATGCAGGCTGACGGCGGCACGTTGCTGAGCGGTCCAGAACTCGTTCAAATAGGTAGGCACCATGGCGGTGCCAAGAGCAAGTTCGCCGCACTGCGTGGTGGTTCCGAAGTCCTTGAAGTGCAGAAGTTCTTTACGCAGGTCACTGCTCATCGAAAATGCGGCATGATGAATCACGAAGGGGCCGACGATGCGAGTCCCATTGATTCGTGTCGATTGGTGTCCATTCGTGGCTAAAAAGAAACCGCCCTCACCTTGCGGCGAGAGCGGTGGAGGTCATGGCAACTTGCCTCACACATGAATCGCATGCCCCGCTGCGACCTCAGCGGCTTCCTTGACCATCTCGCTCAGCGTCGGGTGGGCGTGGATAGTGGACTCGATTTCTTCGATGGTGGTCTCCAGCGTGATGCCGAGGCTGAGTTCGGCGAGGAGTTCCGTGGCGTCCTTGCCGATCAAGTGGGCACCGAGGATTTCGCCGTGTTTCTCGCCGATGATGAGCTTCACAAAGCCATCGCTCTCGCCGATGGCGCGGGCCTTGCCGCTGGCGGCGTAGGGAAACTTGCCGACTTTGTATTTGAGACCCTTCTCCTTGGCGGCGCGTTCGGTGAGGCCAATGCTGGCCACCTGCGGATGGCAATAAGTACAGCCGGGGAAGATGGTGACCTTCTTGGGCTGGTGTTTAGTGAACATGCCCTCTACGGCTTGCAGCGCCTCGTAGCTGGCGACGTGGGCAAGCCAGGGCGGGCCGATGATGTCGCCTGCGGCGTAGATGCCGGGCACGCTGGTCTCGTAGCGGTCGTTGGTTTTGATGTAGCCGCGGTCAGTGAGTTCGAACTTGAGTGCGCCACCAGGCAGAAGGGGCACGACGCCGATGGCGATGAGGCAGACCTCGGCCTCGAGGACTTTTTCCTCGCCCTTGTCGTTGGCCACGGTGATCCTGACGCCGCTGCCGGTGTCCTCGGTTTTGACGGTCTTATGGCCGGGCAGGCAGGTGATGCCCTGCTTGGTGAGGGACTTCTCGATCTGCACGGAAACGTCGGTGTCCTCGACGGGGAGAATGTTGGGCATCATCTCGACGATGGTGACCTTGGACCCGAAGTCATTCCACACGGTGGCAAACTCCACACCGATGGCCCCAGCGCCGATGACGATGGCGCTCTTCGGGTGCTTGGGCAGGACCACGGCGTCCTTGCTGCTAAGCACGGTCTTGCCATTGAAGGGGAAGTCGGGGAAGGGACGGCTGACGACACCGGTGGCCACGAGGATCTTCTTTGCGGGATACTCCGTTTCCTTGCCTTCGGCATCCGTGACCGTGACGACACCGGGTTTGTCGATGCGTGCCGTACCGCGGATATCATCAATCTTGTTCTTCTTGAAAAGAAAGGCGACTCCCGCAGATCCCTTCTCGGAGACGGTGCGGGAGCGCTTGATGATCTTCTCCCAGTCAAAGCTCAGGCCTTCCACCGTGATACCAGAGTTCTTGGCCGTGTGCTGGATGGAATGGTAGAGTTCAGCGTCGTGGAGCAGCGCCTTGGTGGGAATGCAGCCCCAGTTGTTGCAGGTGCCGCCGCCGCGCTCCTTGTCCACCACGGCGACTTTTTGCCCGAGCTGGGCAGCTTTGATGGCGGCGACATATCCGGCAGGACCGGCTCCGATGACTATGAGATCGTGGGACATTCTGTGTGGGAAAAGCAGGGGGACTGGGTGGCATCAAAGCAAGTCCGGGACCTTGTTCAAGACTCTTTAACGTCCCCCGGAGCTGACAGGAAAACGAAGGGCTATCCCCAGCGGCAGCCACAGGAGTCCGGACTTTGTGAAAAATTTCACAAAAGCGGTTGCCGCTGCGCCGCCCGTTCCGATACTGCGGCAGCCCCGTCCGGGTGCGTCTCGTCTCATGGACATCGACCTTACCTTTCTAGTCAGTTCGCTGGCGAAAATCATTCTCTTCACCTTTATGGTGATCCTCCCCATGGTGGCCTACTCCGTGGTGGCCGAGCGCCGCCTCAGTGCCATCATTCAGGACCGCGTGGGACCGAACCGTGTCGGCATACCCGCTACCCTGTTTGGCGCGAAGAAGGACTGGCACATCTTCGGCATGGGGGGGCTGCTCCAACCCATGGCGGACGGCATCAAGTTCCTCCTCAAAGAGGATTTCACCCCGGCGCACGTGAACAAGTTCTATTACTGGATAGCGCCGGCCCTGACCCTGGTGCCCGCTCTGCTGACCTGCGCCGTGCTTCCTTTCGGCAGTGAGCTGGACCTGGGCTTCCTCGGACTTCGTGAGCCGGTGCAGGCAGTCATCGCAGACCTCAATGTAGGGCCACTCTACACGTTCGCCATCGCCTCGCTAGGCGTGTACGGCATCGTGCTCGCCGGCTGGTCCTCGAACTCCAAGTACCCATTCCTCGGCGGAGTGCGCAGCTCTTCCCAGATGATCAGCTACGAACTCTCGCTGGGACTCTCCATCATTCCGGTGCTCATGGTTTTCGGAGAATTGAACCTGGGCCGTATGGCAGAGTATCAGGATCAAAACGGCTGGCTCCTGCTGCCTCTGTGGGGGAACGGTCTCTCTGCGGAGCGTTGGGTTTTGTGGATACCGATGGTCATCTCGTTCCTCATCTTCACAGTGGCCATGTTCGCGGAGACAAACCGACTCCCATTTGACTTGCCAGAGTGTGAGACGGAACTCGTCGCCGGCTATCACACGGAGTATTCCTCCATGAAGTTCGCGCTCTTCTTCCTGGGCGAATATGCCGCTATGATCATCGGCTCAGGCCTGGCAGTCACGCTGTTCCTCGGCGGCTGGAGCATTCCGTTTGCGCCTCTGCTCGGACTGGACTTCAAGCCCGGTGACACGCCGCTCTGGGTGGGGCTATTGCACATCGGCACGTTCTTCGCCAAGGTGATCGCCTTCATTCTGTTCTTCATCGTCATCCGCTGGTCGCTGCCTCGTTTCCGTTATGACCAGCTTATGAAGCTCGGCTGGCTTTACATGTTCGAGATTGCCCTGGCCAACGTGGTGCTCACCGCAGGCTTCATGGCCTTGCTCGAATGGTGGAAATAAGAAACGGTTGTGCCCGATGCACGGGTCACAGACGTTCCTTGCCACACTGCAACCGATGAACTGGATCAACTCGCTCGAAGCCAGATTTGGCCACTTGGCCATACCGAACGTCATCCGCTTCATCGCGCTGTTTCAGTTGCTGAACTGGTTTTTGATCTATTCTTCTCCCGGGTTCGCCGACCTCTTGGTGTTTGACCGGCAGGCCATCATGGCCGGCGAGGTGTGGCGGCTCTTCAGTTACGCCCTGCTGCCCGGGAGCCTGAGCATTGTTTGGCTGCTTTTTGGTGTCATGTTTCTGTGGCTTCTAAGCGACGGGCTAGAACAGGCCTGGGGCGCATTTCGTGTCAATCTCTACCTGCTAGCCGGCATGTTCTTCGGTGCCATAGGCGGGTTCGTAGGGCCCATGCCAGATCACGGCTGGCTTTTATGGATGAGCGTGCTTTTCGCATTCGCCTTTTACTACCCAGACTACGAAATCCTCCTCTACTTCATCGTCTCGCTGAAGATGAAGTGGGTAGCATGGATCTCCGCCGCCGTAGCCGCATTTCACTTCGTGGGCAACCCCTCAGCCCGCATTCCCATCATCTTCGGGTTGTTGAACTTCTTCATCGTCTTCGCGCCAGGCTACATCCGGGATCTGCGGAACAAGGCCAAAGTGTCTGAACGCCGCAGCCGTTTTGAAGCCGCCAAAGCTCCTGAGGGGGATGCCATGCACACCTGCATCAGTTGCGGCAAGACGGATCTCACCCACCCACAGCTCGGCTTCCGCGTCACCGCCTCTGGAGATGACATCTGCGACGAGTGCCGGGCGAAACAGGCCAGTGCAGCCTAGCCTGCCTTATTCATCAAAGTCGTAGCGAGACGCAGTGAAAGCCCGCAGTGGCAAGGCTAGCGCAGTCTTGAAAGGCTGAGTGCTCGATGCCTTTCAAAACAAGCCCGACGCCGCTAGTGCGGGCCTGCAGCGAGTCGCAGTAGCGTTTCATGAATCCGTCAGGCTAGGGCACAGGCAAACCCATCAGCCGTTGAGTGAGGGCGATCATCTCCGGAAGACGCTCGAAAAGCCCGGGCAAGGCGCAAAAGAATCCTGCCAGACTCGTAATGGCCGCCACTTGCACAGTACCGGTGAGGTTCTGCTCCTTTGCCTTCACGCAGCCCCATACAAATGGATAGAGAAAACACGTGGCCAGCCCTAGCAGCCCGTGCAGCGGCCCCATCACCTGGATCTGCCGTATCCAAAGCCAGCCCACCGCCGCAAAGGCCACCAAATGGAGCACCACAGAAAGGTACGAGAGGGCTTGAGCCACGGACATTGTCAAGAAACCCAGCGCTGACTGCGCACCGCGTCAAGTTGGTGATTGGCAAACAACGCGGGTTGTTGAATGGTACCCCCTCAACCGCCATGGCCAGCCGACCCTTTCACTACCAGGAACTTTTCGAACTCGCAGCAGATGAAACGGAATATCGTCTGCTAACCAAGGAGCATGTCAGCGTTCAGTCATTCGAAGGGCGGGATATGCTCCTGGTCAAGCCAGAGGCACTCACCCTGTTGGCCAGCCAAGCCTTCCATGACATCAACTTCTTCCTCCGTCCGAAGCACCTGAAGCAGGTCGCCGCCATCCTTGATGACCCAGAGGCAAGCGAGAACGACCGCATGGTAGCGCTGACCATGCTCAAGAATGCGGATGTCTCCTCAGCTGGCCTGCTCCCCTTCTGCCAGGACACCGGCACCGCCATCATCATGGGCAAAAAGGGCCAGCAGGTCTGGACTGGCGGTGGCGATGAAGAAGCTCTGTCCAAAGGCGTGTATGAAGCCTACCAGGACAACAACCTGCGCTACTCCCAAAACGCAGCGCTGGACATGTTCACTGAAAAAAACACCGGGACCAATCTCCCCGCGCAGCTTGATCTCGCCGCCGTGGACGGAGACGCCTACAAGTTCCTCTTCATCGCTAAAGGCGGCGGCTCAGCCAATAAATCCTTCCTCTACCAGGAGACCCGCGCCGTGCTCAATCCAAAGTCGCTCGTGGACTTCCTGACCAAAAAAATGATGACTCTGGGCACCGCAGCTTGCCCTCCATACCACCTCACCTTCGTCGTAGGCGGCATGTCCGCTGAACACACCATGAAGGTGGTCAAGATGGCCTCCACCAAATACCTCGACGGCCTGCCCACCAGCGGCAACGAACACGGCCGCGCCTTCCGAGACCTGGAGCTTGAGTCACAAATGCTCGAAGCCGCACGCAACTGCGGCATCGGTGCCCAGTTTGGCGGCAAATACTTTGCGCTCGATGTGCGCGTGGTGCGCCTGCCACGGCATGGTGCCAGCCTGCCCATAGGCATAGGCGTGTCCTGCTCCGCCGACCGTCAGGCAAAAGGAAAAATCACCCGCGAAGGCGTCTTCATCGAGAAACTCGAGACCAACCCGCTGCAATACATCCCCGAGGCATTGCGACATCGCGAAGACACCAGCGCCGTGCGCATCGATCTCAACCGACCCATGGCGGACATCCGAGCGGAGTTGAGCAAGTATCCCGTCACCACGCGCCTTCTGCTCAGCGGTCCCATCATCGTCGCGCGCGACATCGCTCATGCCAAACTGCGCGAACGGCTGGAACAAACCGGTGACCTGCCAGACTACTTCAAAGCGCACCCAGTCTATTACGCTGGCCCGGCCAAGACGCCGGCCGGCATGCCCAGCGGTTCCTTTGGCCCAACCACCGCCGGACGCATGGACAGCTATGTGGACCTCTTTCAGCGGCACGGCGGTAGCCTCGTCATGATAGCCAAAGGAAACCGGGGCCAGCAGGTGACCGACGCTTGCAAAAAGCATGGCGGCTTCTACCTCGGCAGCATCGGTGGCCCGGCTGCGATTCTCGCAAAAGAGAACATCAAGAAAGTGGAAGTCGTCGAGTATCCAGAGCTTGGCATGGAAGCCATCTGGAAGATCGAGGTACAGGATTTCCCCGCATTCATCCTCGTTGATGATAAAGGCAAAGACTTCTTCCAGGAAGTCGCCCCGGGCTGCAACATCACGCATTGAGTGCGTTCAGATTTTTTAACCACGAAGGAAAACGAATAGACACGAATAAACTGATCCGATCTTTAATGGGGGCCTATTGGTGTCCGTTCGTGTTCGGAAACTCAAAACATGACCACAGACATTCAAAACGAAATCCACACATTGCGCAATCGCATCAACGCTGATGCCATGCGCTTGGCAGAGCTTCAGAAGAGCCTCCCGCCGGTAGTGGTGGCGGACTACGAACTGATGACCACAGACGGCCCCGTGAAACTTAGCGAGTTTTTTCAGGGGCGGGATGACTTGATCGTGATTCACAACATGGGCCGCAGCTGCACCTTCTGCACGCTCTGGGCAGATGGGTTCAACGGAATCGAAAGCCACGTGCATGATCGTGCGGCGCTGCTGCTGGTTTCCGCCGACCCAGCAGAAGAGGCGGAGAGCTTCGCCAATGAACGAGGCTGGTTATTCGCCGTCGCCTCCGGGTATGGCACTACCTTCACGAAAGACATGGGCTTTGAAACGGACGGCCGGCCAAGTCCAGGTGTCTCCACCTTCCATCGCAACTCAGATGGCACCATCATCCGCATCGCGCAGGATGAGTTCGGTCCGGGCGACCTCTACTGCGGTATCTGGCACCTGTTCGCTCGCTTAAGAGACGGCATCAACCATTGGGCACCGAAAGAACACTACGCCCACGACGCCGCAGAAGCAGACGAATCCAACCAAGGCTGTGGTTCTGGCTGCGGCTGTCATCATTGATCATGAGCAACTCACTCAACTGGAACTCCTCTCAACTCACCAAGGGCTGGCAACGCGGTGTGAACGCCTTCTTCTGGGGCCTCGGCTTCAAGCCGGAAGACTTCGACAAGGCGCAAATAGGCATCGGCACGCCCCTGCTGGATGGCAATGTGTGCAATGTCCACGCGCATGAGCTTGCGAAAGAAATCCAGGCCGGCTGCAAGGACGCAGGGCTCATCGGTTTCCCCTTTGGCGTGACCGGTGTGAGCGACAACATCACTCAGGGGCACGAAGGTGGAAACGCCTCCCTCGTCTCGCGAAACATCATCGCCAACGGCGCAGAAATGGTCTGCACCTCCCACTGCTACGATGGCATGATAGGCCTACACCATTGCGACAAGAATGGTCCCGGCTTTGCCATGGCGCTTGCGAGAACGAATCTACCCGGACTCATCGTCAGCGGCGGCAGCATCATGCCTGGCTGTCACAAAGGCAAACCCGTAACGATTTTGGACGCCTACGATTCCCAGGCTCAGGTCCGAATGGGCACCATGACCAGCGAGGAATCGGAGGAGATCATCCGCAACGCTTGTCCCGGCGCTGGCGGCTGCGGCATCGCAGCCTCTTTCAACACCTGGGGAATCGCCAGCGAAGCCATGGGCCTCATGCTGCCAGACAGCTCCAGCATCCCGGCCATCGACAAGGACAAGCGCACGGAATGCCGCCGCGTGGGCCAAGCCATGCGCAACCTGCTAGAGAAAAACATTCGCCCGCGTGACATCCTGACCAAGACTGCATTCACCAACGCCATGACCGCCATCGCCGCCGCAGGCGGCAGCACCAACGGCGTACTGCACATCCTCGCCGTAGCCCAGGAAGCAGGCGTGGACTTCACCTTGAAAGACATCCAGGCCATCTGCCGCAAGACCCCGGTTTATGCCAACTTCTCTCCCCGCGGCAAAGGCACCATGGTGGACCTGCATCGCCTCGGCGGCACCACCATGTTGCTGAAACATCTGCTCAAGGCCGGTCTGCTCGATGGCTCGGCCATGACCGTCACTGGGAAGACACTGGGAGAAAACCTCGCTTCCGCTCCAGATGTTCCGGCGGATCAGGACCTCATCGCGCCGCTGGGCCAACCGTTCAAAGACTACGCCGACATGCAGGTCTGCTTCGGCAATCTCGCGCCGGACGGCATTGTCTTCAAAGTCTGCAACACCCAGCCACCGCACTTCAAAGGCACAGCCATCTGTTTCGACGAGGCCAAAGCCGTCGTGGACGCCGCAGCAGAAGGACGCATCCAAGCTGGGCACGTCGTCATCCTTCGCTATCTCGGTCCAGTGGCGAGTGGTATGCCAGAGGTGCTCGTAGCCAGCGCCGCACTCGCCGTGCCCGAGCTGGATGGCAAGGTGGCGCTCATCAGTGACACGCGCGTCTCCGGCGTCTCGCATGGCAGCATTGGAGTTCATTGTGCGCCCGAAGCCATCGTAGGCGGCCCCATCGCCGCAGTCCAGGACGGGGATGAAATTGAGTTCGACCTGCTTCAAGGCACCATCCACGTTCACGCGAATCTCGACCGCCGCCTCAGCGGAGCAAGGGAGCATCAGCATCGGCGCGGTTATCTGGCCGACTTTGCCGCCACCGCCACGCAGGCGAACATGGGTTGCGTCAGCGGCTTCGTGCTAAGGGAGTAGGCCATGCTCCGCTGGATCGTCAGTCTTCTCTTTTTCACTCTCACCGCCATGAGCGCCGACTGGACCCAGCTCACCCCGGAGCAACGCGTGGCCGACGTGAAGCTCCGCCGTGAACCCACGCTCAAGCAGGAACTCAGCGCCGCCGGTTTGAAGCTGGGAAATCCCGTCCTCATCCGCGTCATCAAAGAGAGCAGTGAAATGGAGCTATGGCTGCAACCCGCCGCCGACAAACCCTTTCAACGCTTCAAAACCTATGCCATTGCACGATGGTCCGGCACGCTCGGCCCCAAGCAAAAGGAGGGAGACCTGCAAGCCCCCGAGGGCCGCTACGGCATCACGCGCAAGCTCATGCACCCCGGCAGCAAGTATCATCTGGCCATGAACATAGGCTACCCGAACGCCCATGACCGCGCACTCGGACGCACCGGCAGCCTCATCATGATCCACGGCAGCAATGTCTCGCTCGGCTGCTTCGCCATGACCGATCCCGTCATCGAAGAGATCTACCTCTTAGTCGATGCCGCCCTCACCGCCGGACAACCCGAAGTCCCCGTGCACAGCTTCCCCTTCCGCATGACCGAAGAGCGCCTGGCTCAAACCAAAGAGAGCCCATGGCACACCTTTTGGCGGGAACTCAAAGCCGTTTGGGATGCGTTTGAAAAAGACAAACGCCTCCCATGACCCACTCGCACTTTCCTCAGCCCACCCTTATGCCCTTCGATATTGGGTGTTCGATGTTCGGTTCTGAACGTCCATCCGGACCACTTGCTAGACCCGAGAGAATTGTCTTCCGAAATCCCCATTTGGCTGAATACTCTGCGCATGATCGTTCCTCAAGCATTCCAGTATCAGGGCAGCAAGCGGGCGCTGGCTCCGCTGATCCTGAAGTTCCTGCCGGCGAAGATGCGACGCGTGGTTGACCCGTTCACCGGTTCTGCGGCCATGACACTGGCCTGCGCTGCACACATGCGGGCGGAGCGGTTCTGGATCAATGACTTGAACAAGCCGCTGGCGGATCTGCTGAACCTCATGATCAATCGCCCGGAGGAACTGGCGGATGCGTATGCGGACCTCTGGAAGGGCGATGCGGAAGATGCGCTGGAACACTTCTACACGGTCAGGGAGAAGTTCAACCGCACCCAAGACCCTCGGCTCTTTCTGTATCTTCTGGCCCGGTGCATCAAGGGGGCCGTGCGCTACAACAGCGAGGGAATGTTCAACCAAAGCCCGGACAAGCGCCGCCTCGGAACGCGCCCGGAAACGATGCGGCAGAACATCATGGGTGTATCCATGCTGCTGCGGGGCAAGACGGTAGTCACTTCACATGACTTCCGCGATGTGCTGGCCGCAGTGGAGATAGAGGACGTGATCTACATGGACCCACCCTATCAGGGCACATCTGGAGACAGAGACTCGCGCTACTTGGCCGGGCTTTCATTTGATGACTTTGTGACCGCACTCGACGGGTTGAACTCTCGTGGTCTGCGCTACGCCATCAGTTACGATGGGCGCACGGGAGACAAGGCATACGGTGAGCCGCTCCCAGATTACCTGGGCTTGATCCACATTGAACTCGAGGCAGGACGCTCCTCCCAGGCGACCCTGCTGGGACGTGAGGAGCATACCGTGGAGTCGTTGTATCTTTCGCCCGCTCTAGCCGAGATGGCAGGACCGCTGCCGTCGCGGCTCATCACCCGTCGGACCGCCGTGCAAGCCGAGCTTTTCTAACGGACTCTCATGCCGAAGAAGGAATGCCCGAAGGAGTTTCTGGAATTGTGCCAGTCGGTGACGGCCAAACGTCCGAAGACCGTCATCACCCACATCTTGAAGCACGGCCAGATCACCACGGAGGAACTCAAAAACCTTTACGGCTACAATCACCCGCCGCGTGCCGCACGGGACGTGAAGGAGCACGGCATTCCCATTGAGCGCGTCACCGTGGTCGGCACAGACGGGAGGAAGATCGCGGCGTATCGGTTTGGTGACCCGAGGAGCATCAAGGTGCGCCGCTTCGATGGTCGCTCGAACTTGTCCAAGCAGTTCAAAGACGCACTCATCAGCAAGTATGGCTGCCGCTGCTTCATCTACCTTGAGGAGATGCCGGAGGCTGCGCTGCAAATAGACCACCGTGTGCCCTTCGAGGTGGCTGGCGAGTCGGACAGCATGTCGCCGGATGAGTTCATGCTGCTCTGCGGCTCTGCCAATCGAGCAAAGAGCTGGTCCTGCGAGCACTGTGAGAACTGGCTCACCCAGAAGGACCGGGAGGTGTGCTTGAGCTGCTACTGGGCCTATCCTGAGAGCCACACTCACGTGGCGATGAAGCAGCTCCGTCGCGTGGACCTGCTATGGCAGGGAGATGAAGCCGCGCAGTATGAGAGGCTGAAAGCAGATGCTGCACAGGCAGGTATGGCAATCCCGGACTTCGTGAAAGAAGTGCTGCGCAGGGCACTGGTGAAGTAGAGCCGGACAACCATGAGTGAGCAGCCGTCAGCGGAAGTCGAGATCGGCAGGCGATACGAGCGCTATGTGGGCTACCGCTATGAGAGTGCAGGCTGGCGCGTCGTGTATCACGGAATCACGAAGGGAGTGGCGGATCGCGGGCGGGATCTGGTCTGCTACAACGGCAGTCAGGTGCAAGTGGTGCAGTGCAAGTGCTGGAAGGCTGAAGCGAAGATTCCTCGTGACGTGATTGAAAATCTCGCACACACCGCAGAACAGTATCGAGCAAAATTTCATGACACCAATCAACTCACCCTGGAGTATCCGGGGTTCAAAGCGGTGCGCGTGGTGCCAGTGCTGATTTCTTCGTGTGGTGTCAGCTGGGATGCATGGTGCGCATCAAAGCGACTCAATGTCTCATTGCGCAAGCCGCTTCCTTTTGATCCGCACTACCCCAAAATGAAGGTGATCCGGTCGGCATCGAAGTATTACCTGCCAGAATACCTTCGACACGACAAGATCAGTGTCTCCATCGCAGACGGTGACGGCTACGTGGCCACCGAAGAGGAAGCTCGTGCACTCGGAGCCGAGCCGGGAGATGTTTATGTTGGGGAGTTTACTTCTGGTGCACGGACGACATCAGAAGTTGAATCTAGCCTCCGCCTGTTTGCCTCACAAAAGTCTCCGCCGCTTGCTACTGCAAGAGGGCGCGTTGAAGGTGAGACTGACGATTTGCTCATTGCCCTGATGGAGTTGGCCAGACTCTTCTATGGTGGGAGTTCCGCTACGAGTCACATCCTTTAGCCTGGAAGTCCGGTTGTCACCTGATCGCGCACTATGGATGAGGAGGTGGCGTGAGTTTGATGACGGACGTGATTGAGAACTATAGGCGCAGGCACCTGTTGTTTGAAAAAAAGGGAGTGGGAGTCAGGGCCAGTGAATGGTAAAAGAACACATTCATGAAAGCCATCCAGCTCACTGCACCTCATCAGCTCAAGGCGGTGTCGATTCCTGAGGCACTACCTCCGGGTCCCGGTGAGGCGCTTGTGAAAGTGCATGTCATGGGTGTGTGTGGCACGGATGTGGCGGGGTATCTCGGGAAGATGCCGTTCATCGACTACCCGCGTATCCTCGGTCATGAACTCGGGGTGGAGGTGCTGGAGGTCGGGGCTGGAGTGACTCATGTGAAGCCCGGTGATCACTGCGCGGTGGAGCCGTATCTGAACTGTGGTCACTGCCATGCCTGCGCACAGGGCAAAACCAACTGCTGCGAGTCACTGCGCGTTCTCGGTGTGCATTGTGACGGCGGACTTTGCGAAGAGATCACCCTTCCTGCCGCGAAGCTGCATGTGGGCAATGAGCTCTCGTTTGAACAGCTCGCACTGGTGGAGATGCTCGGCATCGGTTGCCATGCGGTGAATCGAGCTGGATTAAAATATGGCGAAGACGTGCTTATCCTCGGTGCGGGTCCCATCGGCATGACGGTGCTGGAGTTTGCTCTACTCTCTGGTGCCCGTGTCAGTGTGTATGAACCGGGCACCACGCGGCGTGAGTTTGTGAAGCGTCTGTATCCCGAAGCCAGCCTGCTGGATGATGCGCCACCAGAGTTGGCCGCTCAGGTCGTCTTTGACGCCACGGGCAACCCGTCCTCGATGAGCAGGGCGTTTCATTTCGCGAGGTTCACCGGGCGTGTGGTGTATGTCGGCATCACCAAGGAACCCGTCGTTCTTGATGATCCCCTGCTGCATCGCCGCGAACTCACGCTGCTGGCCTCACGCAACTCCCTGCCCGCCGACTTCACGTTTATCCTCGACCTCATGACACACGGCCGCCTGCGCACGGCAGAGTGGACCACTCATCGTGCAGCGATGGACGATGTGCCGGACGCGATGCAGGAGTGGACAAGTCCCAATTCGGCAGTGGTTAAAGCGGTGATCGAGGTGAGCTGACCCCTACCTCACACTCAGGCAATCAACTCCTTGATCACTTTCCGGTGCTCCACGCCGGTGAGCTTTTGGTCGAGGCCCTGGAACTTGTAAGTGAAGCGGTTGTGGTCGTAACCCAAGAGGTGAAGGATGGTGGCGTGGAAGTCGCTGATGTGGAGCGGGTCTTTGACGATGTTGTAGCTGAAGTCATCTGTCTCGCCGTAGATGGTGCCGCCCTTGGCTCCGCCACCTGCCATCCACATGGTGAAGCACCGAGGATGGTGGTCACGCCCGTAGTTTTCTTTGCTCAGGCCGCCCTGGCTGTAGATGGTGCGGCCGAACTCGCCGCCCCAGATGATGAGGGTGTCCTCGAACATGCCGCGCTGCTTGAGATCCTCAATGAGGGCGTGACAAGGCTGGTCGATGTCCTTGCACTGGCTGGGCATGCGGCCGGCGACATTGCTGTGGTGGTCCCAGTTGTTGAGATAGATCTGGGTGAATCGTACGCCGCGCTCGGCCATGCGACGGGCCATGAGAACGCTGTTGGCGAAGGTGCCGGGTTTTTTCGCCTCGTCTCCATAGAGTTTGAAGATGTGCTCTGGCTCACTGCTGAGGTCTGTGAGTTCGGGCACGCTGGCCTGCATGCGGAAGGCCATCTCATACTGCTGGATGCGGGTGTGGGTTTCTGGATCTCCTACTTGCTCATAGTTGATCTGGTTCAGCGCGCTGATGCCCTCGATGGTGCGTTTGCGAACGCTGTCAGGCACTCCGGGGGGATTGTTGATGAAGAGGATGGGGTCTCCTTTGCTGCGGAAGCTGACGCCTGCATGTTCGCCGGGCAGGTAGCCGCTGCTCCAAAGTCGAGAGGAGATGGCCTGTTCCTGCTCACGATTGGTCGGCGTGGCAATGAGGACCACAAAGGTGGGGAGGTTTGAGTTCATGGAGCCAAGGCCGTAAGAGGCCCATGAGCCGAGGCAGGGTCTGCCGCCAATCTGATTGCCGGTCTGCATGGCGCAGATGGCGGGTTCGTGGTTGATGGCTTCCGTGTGCAGGGAGCGCATCCAGCAGATGTCATCCGCATTTTTGGCCAGGTGTGGAAGGAGGTCTGCGTTCATCCACATGCCGCACTGCCCGCGCCGGGCAAAGTTGAACTTGGATGGCGCTATGGGGAAGCGGGCTTGCCCGCTGGTCATGGTGGTGAGACGCTGGCCATTGCGAATGCTCTCCGGCAGGTCTTTGTCGTACCAGTTTAGCATCTCTGGCTTGTAATCGAAGAGGTCCATCTGCGAGGGGCCACCGACCATGTGGAGGTAGATGACACGCTTGGCCTTGGGAGCGAAGTGGGGCCTGACGCTACCGGATGAGCCAAAAGCAGTGCCGCTCATGGCTTCCCCCAGCAGAGAGGAAAGCGCCGCATAACCAAGTGCGTTCTTGCCACGCGCAAAGAAGCGCCGCCGAGTCTCGAAGGTGTTGAAGTCGTTGAGGAGGGACATGACGTGTTGGGGTTACTTGTTCAAGACTTCGTCCAGGTTCATGAGCTGGTTGCAAACCATGGTCCAAGCGGCGAACTCTGGCTTCGGCAGCTTTTCGTCCGCTTGGGATTCACCAATGGTGAGCAGGGCTTCTGCATCCGCCTGGCTGGCTGCGTAGTGAGTGCGCAGGTCCGAAAGGCTGGCCGTGATGACGGACAGTTCCTTTTCAGTCAGCGAGCGGCTGAGAAGGCGTTCAGAGATGAACTGGAGCCTGTTGACGTCATTGCCCGGTATGGAGTGCAGAGTGCGCTGGGCCAAGTTGCGGGCGGCTTCGATGAACTGCGGATCGTTCATGGTGACGAGGGCCTGAAGTGGCGTGTTGGTGCGGTCACGGCGCACGCAGCTCTCTTCTCTGCTGGGAGCGTTGAAGATGTCCATGCTGGCGGGTGGGGCCATTCGCTTCCAGAAGTTGTAAATCGTGCGCCGGTAGAGGTTTTCTCCTTTGTCCTGAACGTATTTTTCGGTGCCCATGCCGACGACTTCCCAAACGTTTTCTGGCTGATAGGGCATGGTGCCGGGGCCGCCCATGCGCGGAGACAGGGTGCCGCTGGCGGCGAGGGCGTAGTCGCGTATCATCTCAGCATCCATGCGGAAGCGCGGGCCGCGGGAGAAGAAGGCGTTGTCACGATCTTTTTCGAGCTTTTCGGGTGTGATCACGGCGGCCTGCCGGTAGGTGGCGGACATGAGCATGAGTTTGTAGAGGCGTTTTACGTCCCAGCCTGTTTCCCGGAACTCTACGGCCAGCCAGTCGAGGAGTTCGGGATGGGTGGGCGGCGTTCCCATGATGCCAAAGTCTTCGCTCGTTTTGACTAGGCCGCTGCCAAACAGTTCCTGCCACATCCGGTTTACCGTGACACGGGCCGTGAGGGTGTTCTCTGGGCTGACGAGCCACTTGGCAAGTCCAAGACGGTTCTTGGGTGCGCCTTCGGGAAGGCGCCCGAGTGCCACCGGCACGGCTGCCTCCACCTGCTCGCCGGGCTTGTCGTACGCTCCTCTCATGAGGACGTGCGCCATGGGCTGCGAGTCCATTTTTTCTTCCTGGATGTGGGTGATGGGACTGCGGGCCTTGATGGCGTTCAACTCAGCCTCGAGCTTCGCGTTCTCGGTGCTAGCGGATTGATAACCTTCATGCCGTGTGACGAGGAAGTGCTCAAACAATGCGTCCACTTGCTTGGGTCCCCGCTTGCTGGAGGCGAGCATTTCACGTAGTGGCCCCACTTTAGCTATGGTCTGCACTTCTGCGGGTGCCAGACGGCGGTCGTAGATGCGGACGTCCTGCACGCTGCCTTCATGGAAGACCTGCACATGACTGCGCTGGCCCACGCGTGTGGGTGTGGCGGTCTTGATGCTGCCCCTCAGGGAGTTGACCTCCGCTTTCACGGGTGTGTCCACTCCGTCGATGTAAATTTTCACGCCAGCAGCCTTGCCGCTTCCGTCATAGGTCATGAAGACATGCTGCCAGACGCCGGGCCGCACGGAGGGCTTCTGGGTGGTGACCTTGATGGCGTCATCCGGCCACTTGCTGATGATGTGGACGGAGTAGTTCCTGTCATTCTGCCAGAGGTCCCAGCCGCGGTAGCCGCCCTTCTCGTCCATGCGAGCGATGATGCCGCCAGACATGCCCACCTTCGCAGTTCGCACCCAGGCACCGTAGCTGAAGGGCTGATCCTTCTCGAAGCTGCCCACCTCTCCAAGCTCGAAGGTGCCGTTGGCTTTCATGACTGGTGCAGGACCTATCTTGCCATCTGGTTTCCAGGAGACTTCTCCCAGAGCACGAAAGGTCTTTGTGGCTCCACAAGTGCCGGTGACCTCACTGCCCACACCTTCATTGAGCGGGAGATGCGCCAGGATTCCACTGGTGGGCACGTCCTTGTCCAGGTCTGCCGGTTTGGCAGAGGCGAGCCACTGGTCAAACTCCGGGCGGGCGGCTTTTCTGTTCTTCTCCATCTTCTCCGAGGCGGCTGCGATCTGGGACGGGAGAGCTTTCCAGCGCGGGAGGTCCTTTTCCACCGGGAGAACAAGAATGGGGCCAAGCCCGTCCTTCACGTTGCCATCCTTTGGCTTTTGCGTGGTATTGCGGAAGAATGCGGCCAGGGAGTAGTAGTCTCGCGCTGTGATGGGGTCAAACTTGTGGTCGTGGCACTGGGCACAGTTGGTGGTGAGCCCCATGTAAACCCAGCCAAGCGTCTGCACGCGATCCGCTGCATAGTTGGCCAGATTCTCCTCGTCGATGGTGCCGCCTTCATTCGTGGTGATGTTACAACGCTGAAAGCCGGTGGCCACGAGCTGCTCCGTCGTTGGGTTCGGCAGCAGGTCACCTGCAATTTGTTCGATGGTGAACTGATCAAACGGCATGTTCTTGTTGAATGCCTGAACGACCCAGTCTCGGTAGGGCCACATCTCACGTGGCTTGTCGAAGTGCAGCCCGTGGGTGTCACCGTAGCGGGCTGCATCCAGCCAGTAGCGGGCGCGGTGCTCTCCGTATGCGGGGGATTTGAGCAACTCGTCAATGAGGCTGGAGTAGGTCTGGTCCGTGAGGCTGCCGGAGTAGCGCTGGAGCAGCTCAGCAGTGGGAGGGAGACCTGTGATGTCCAATGCCACGCGGCGGATGAGCGCCCTGGCCTCCGCCTGTGGAGCGGGCTGGAGTCCGAGTTTCTCAAGCTCCCGCTTCACGAAGTGGTCGATGGCATTTTTTGCCCAGCTTTTGTCCTCGGTCACGGGAACCTCGGGCCTCACCGGCGGCATAAGGGACCAATGCGGCTGCCACGGTGCACCCTGCTCTATCCAAGATTTCACCATCGCGATCTGCTCCGGCTTCAGGGTCTTGTGAGACTCCTTGGGCGGCATAAGTTCGTCTTCATCATCGGTAATCAGGCGCAAATAGAGCTCGCTCTCCATTGGCTTACCCTTGATGACCGTGGGCTTTTCCCCGTCTTTGGCGCTGAAGAATCCGGCTTCCGTATCGAGGCGCAACCCCGCCTTGCGGGTGCCGGGATCTGGCCCATGGCAGTGAAAGCAGTTCTCTGCCAAGAGTGGCCGAATGTCGCGATTGAACATCAGGCTCGCGCTCGAGCGCGTGGCGGGAGCGACAAGCGATAGCAAAACCAACAACAATGCGTTGGGGGCGGTTTTCATAAAAGGGGGTTTCAATACTACAGTCTCTACGCGCCGATCTTACACTGAGCGCCACCTGCGGAACGCACTTTTCCGTGTCCGATCGTACTCTCAAAACTGGAAAGACAGGCCAGCAGCGATGCGGTCCACCTTCCGGAAAGAGGGTGCTTCTTCTCCATTCTGGTAGGCCAGATAGCCTTTGGCAAAGGGGCGGAACTCGCCCGGTCTATCGTCTCCCGCCATTCTCGGGAAGAACTTCACGTCTAGCCGCAGCTCGTGCATGACCGCGAGGCCGTCATAGTCCTGGATCGAACCCTGACCAACGAGGTTGTAAGAGATGGTGGCCAACTCATTGAACATGGTGAAGCCCGTTTTCAATCGCACTGCAAACGTCAGATTTTCCTCGGCAAGCACGCCATCGACCAAACCGCTCTGCTCCAGGATTTGTTCCAGACCGGCTTTGGGACGAATGAAGAAGTAGTCGTTGTCTCCCTGACGTTGAGCGGTGAGTGCGTTCCGCACCTCTTCGAGTCCGGCCTGCGTGAGCTTCCCTTCCTTTCCTCGCGATTGCACGAACTTGATGAACTCAGTACCTTCCGCTGAAAGGGGCCCCACATCATCCATGTTCAGGATGGATAGTGGGTTTCCATCGGCGAAATACATTCTCCGACCGAGCGCGAAGAACTGCCCTAGTCCCGAGTCGGAGAATCCATTCACGAGTTGTAAACGAGGTTCCCAGTTGAAGACGAACTTTAGGTTTTGCAGATCTGCCAACGCATCATCCTCATACAACGCGCCGATTTGAAGAACTTGAGGATTGTCAGAGCGTATAGGAGCTAGCAGCCGGTGTGTCCAGAAGGTGTAGAGCGCGTAGTACTTGCGAACATCTTCATCATCCCCGGAGCCGTTGGCCGACCTGTCCCACTCTGCCCCGAAGCGAAGGAAGCCCCTGGAAGGTGGCGCTTCGACTTTGTGGCCTTGCTCGTTCCGGCGGGTCACCAAGTTGGAAAGATTGAAGCGATAAAGAGGATCCAAGTAAGCATCCAACATCACGGCACCGTGAAACTCCCAGAAGTCATCGCTCGCCGATTCGTAGTCCCGCTCCCAGTTGAAAGTGACGCCCTCCACATCTTCGTTGTAGAACTGAAAGTCACGACGCACCCGCAGAAAAAAGAGATTGTCCCCCTCCTTCAAGTCCACGTAGTCGTTGACCTCTATGTTTCCAAGCACAGCCGCACTCGCCAACTCAGACAGCTTTCGCCTACGGGTCTCCTGCTTTTTGTTCCCCAGATAGTTCTCGAGCGTTTTCCACTCGCCCTCGACGGCGAGTTGGTATTCGAGGTTTGACCACGGAGTCGGCAAGATGCGTACACGCTCCCTCGCCTGTTCTTCAGTCATTGGGTTCAAAAGGAGGCCATAGTCTTCAAAGTGCCAGATGTTGGGGAGTCCTGTTTCCCGGGGTTGGCGCTTGGTGCGCTCGATCTGGGAGACTGCTTGCTGGGAAGGAGAGACCACCGCTGCGGGAGCACGGTCCTGAGACTTCTTCAGGGGCAAAGGTTCATCATCAGACACTAGGCCAGCCGCTTTTTTGAGCGAGTAAATGAGCGCACCTTCATCGCCAAGAAGTTCGGGAATCTGACCCACTGCTGAACACGAAAACAGACCTACGAGGCACAACGAAGGGAGAGCGATGCTTGATCTCATGTGGTTCGCTTACCAAAATTTCCGTATTCCACCAAGAAAAAACACAGAATTCCTGCGTTCCCGCTTCCGATAACGTGGAAATACTTGTGGCGACTAGCCTGACTGATTCATGAAAGTCGTAGCGAGACGCAGTGAAAGCCCGCAGTGGCAAGGCGGGCGCAGTTTTGAAAGGCTGAGTGCATGGGTGAATGCTCGATGCCTTTCAAAACAAGCCCAACGCCGCGAATGCGGGCTTGCAGCAAGGCGCAGTAGCGTTTCATGAATCCGTCAGGCTAGAGCTTACGCAGGCCTCAACCCAC